>JAFUAA010000001.1 GCA_017460915.1 Bacteroidales bacterium
AACGAATGGGGGGACTTGGTGTGGCAAGTGATGAACGGCAAAGACAACCTTTTTGACGCGGCCCAATCCACTATCGAAACCGTTTACCCTAACCTGTACGCCTTCATTGCAGAGAATCATCCGGATCTCACCAAGACTGAGGCCAGATTGTGCTTGCTTTCGTTCACCGACCTTTCCAACACGGAAATGGCCAAGATACTGGGACTGAGCCTGAACACCGAAAACCATCAATAATTGTCAAACTAAAACACAAAAACGATGAACAAAAAAGTAATGCTCTTTATTGGCTTTTGCGCATTAGGCATGTTCACATGGGAAGCACAAGCAGTAAACCACCTATCTGCACCTATATATTTAATAGCGAGATAGCTGATCCGCCCCAGGGCTTTGACAAAACCTTCTTGTTGGGCGATTTGATGTACAATGCCAGTCCCAACGCCGTAGTAGCCGGTGCAAACGAAAACTCCATCTACATCGGTTTCAACCAAGACTTAGGCAATGTAAGCATCAACATCTACAACGAGGCCGGCCTTTTGATCTACAGCACCGTGGTGAACACCTCGGTGCAGCAGGTGGTCATCATTCCCATTACTTTTGCCACCACTGGAACCTACACCGTGGAACTCAGCAGCACCAACGGCTACGCCGACGGGGATTTCAACAAAAACTAATTCGATTCAAACGCAAAAACCATGAATAAAACAACAAAAAAAATATTTGCTAAGCGGCAAACTGGTAATTGTAAAATAATCACTATCTTTGCAGTGCAGAATTGTCTTGCACCGCAAAGACGACATGAAAAACAGCATCTCTAACCCTTAAAAATCCAAAGAAAAATGAAAAAGACATCTATTCTTCAAGATTCACGAAAGGCATGGCCTTGGCCGTAGCAGCCTTGCTCTTTCCCATGATCGCCATGTCGCAAGTCCGCATCGACTGGCAGCAGTGCTACGGCAATGTGGAAAGCTCGGACTGGGCGGCAAGCATCGCCCCCACCGACGACGGCTTCCTGGTTTTCGGACAAGTGGACCCGCCTCTCAACGAAGGCCTTTTTTCTTGTTCCGACATCACCGTGAACCGTGAACAATAGCACGCCCTGGCTGGTTCGCATCGACCGACAAGGCGAAATGGTTGGACAGCAGTGTTTGAAAGACGAGAACATCTTTCGGTACTTACACCGAATGGTTTGCAGGTCTACATCCCCAATGCAGGGGATTACATTGTCACCTTTACACTCTCCGATGGTGATGAGTATTATGGAGAATTTACGGTAACTAACTTTTAAATTGAAACAAATGAATATGAAAAGAATTGTATTTATCTTCTTCTTTGGCCTTCTCCTATCAGTATCTGTGCGCTCACAGTCATGGCGGACGAATGCCGATTCTTTGATCGTCAATCATGTAGCAGCTGATTTAGTAGGTCATGCTGATATTTTTGTCTTTCCTGAATTGTTGACTTCTGAAGACACCATTATTTTGTCTGACGGTTCCGTTGTACAAGTACCTTATACCAATTGTTATGGATATTTTATAGATATTCATCCCCTTGCCAATTGGTCACATGCTTGCAAATACTGTTTTGTTGATTCATCCCTAGATTATGTGACGGTTTCAGCAAATATGCCACCTTCAACTAACAATCTATTTGGATTGTCTCTTCACCCTCATTATATTCCTAATCCTACACATATTGCCACTACTGATACCACTTTTGTGAGAAGCTGCAAATCTTCAGACACAAGCCATAAATGGGCCGTTCTAATTTGTACCAATGGTTCTGAAAGGAGGTTCTGGTTTGATTTATCAAGCGTTTACACAGTTCTTGCCGACGTTTATGGTTATCAAGAAGCGCAAGAAGGAGATGTGTGGAACGGATTCGAAGATCGTCGCATTATTGTAACAGCACCCGAGCTCATTAGAAAGAGGTTTATCCCTGAATTTAGTTATCCAAGTTCAGCATTAAATGAAACAGATCCCGACAGAATTGGTGATTTTTTTAATTGGTCAAATGATGAATACACACGCCATACCATTGATAATATTCATAATGTTTTCAAATGTTTTTCTGGTGACGAAGAATGCTTACAGCATTATATGTTTGAAGGGTTACGTCCTCTGACCGAAGAAGATCAACTATTTATCTATATCACTGGTCATGGTGGCATAGATCAATACGGATGTTATTTCCTAGTTAAACAAGATGTTGGTGACACACAAAAAGTCTATGACTATGATTTTGTCGATTGGTTACAAGGTATTAAATGCTCTCAAATGACACTTGTAATGCAAAACTGCAATTCAGAAGGTTTCATTGAAAAGTTTCTACAAGATATAACCAATCCAAATTGTCTTTGTAAAAATCGTATTGGGCAGTCTGCATCTAGTTCGGAAGGAGTATCTCGAGCAGAAAACTATGGAGTATACCTAGAATCACCAAACCCAATTAGCGATCCCTTGGCTAACGAATTCACTTATTATTGGATTTCGGCAGCTTTAGGATATTATCCTTATTACAAGATAAAATTTCATTACGATATGGAGGTAATTGATAAGGGACCATGGACACCAAATAACCGAATTATTGGCAGTGGCCTTATGAATTGGGGCGATTATTTTGGACAATATCAAAACGCCCCATCTCATGAGGATTATGATGTTGACCCCGACGCTGATGGTGACGGAATTCTTTCATTTAACGAATTGTTTGAGTTCGCAAACAATCTGGACTCATGGACGCATCAAGGTTATTATTATCCAAATCATAACGATACAACAGGACATCAGTTTGAGATGGGGTACGAACCAGAATACCCTCAGCAGCGATACGAAAGTACATTTACTAAGGAAGCCGCGACTTTGGTTGGCTATGAAGGCCAAATAGACGGCATTGCCAATTCGGGTTCGGCTGTGCAACCTTACCGTTTGTGTGGTGACATTTGGGTAAGTCCTGATGCTCAACTCACCATGTGGGATGAGGTGCAGTCGCCCAAAGACGTAAGGATATATGTCAAACCATCCGGTAAACTGGTATTAGACGGTGCCACACTCACCAATCTGCCCGAGGAACATAGCCCCATGTGGAAAGGCGTCCAAGTATGGGGCAACAGCGACAAGCACCAACTTAAAGAGAACGGATGGTATTGGCAAGGCATTCTGGAGATGAGGAAGGGAGCGGCAATACGGAATGCAGTCATCGGCATTGACGTGTGGAACCCTGAAGACGAGAAATCAACAGGAGGCATCATAAAGGCCGCAGATGCCCGCTTTGACAACAATACCACATCCGTAAGCTTCCATCCCTATGAGAACCAATATGAGCATCCCCACCAACCAGGCACTGTGGTGGTCAAGGATAACGTTTCGTATTTCAAGAACTGCGAGTTCTCCATTGACGAAAAATATATCGGCCCGGACCTGTTTGAGATGCATGCCAATCTGTTCAGGGTGCGCGGTGTGGGTTTTTATGGTTGTGGTTTTAAATACAACGACAATGCACATTCCTCATCTTGGCCCATGGGTCTACATGCTTGGGACGCAGGTTTCAAGCTGGGCGGTCTATGTACTTCCGGTAACCATGTGTATCCATGCCAACATTTTGACAACTCCACTTTCGACGGTTTCTACAAAGCCGTCGTGTCGGTGAATGACGGTTCTGTAGGCGTTCGTTCTGTATCGGTCCAAAACACCGATTTCACCAACAACAGTTTTGGCGTGTTCGCGGTAAAGTCTGGCACTCCTCTCATCTTGAATTCCACGTTCAGCATCGGCCAGGACAGCACCCAATGCGCAGTGGGCATCTTTGCAGAGCAAACGCCCATTTTCACCATAGAGCAAGACACGTTCGGCATCGTCATGCCACATCCAAATGAAAGCTATGGGATTGTCATCAAGAACTCAAAATCGCAGAACCAGATATACAAAAATGTATTCAAAGGATTGTATTGTGCGAACCTGTCCAAAGGAAGAAACAACACTTGGATGATGCCAAGGAATTCCACTGACGCCAAAGCCAACATCCTTGGACTGGAATACCGCTGCAATGAGAACATGGGTAACATGTGCGACTTTTATGTACAGGGTCATGATAGCTACTACAAGTTAGGCATTCAGACCAACCAAGGTTCGGAGAATATGCCGGCCAACAACACCTTCAGCCAAACCTATTTCCAATTCATTAACCTCGGCAACTATGGCATCAACTATTATTACGCGCCCAACCAATCAGGGGGAATGCCGACATATCGTCACGGGACGACATTGGAACCGGCTGTAGACACCATCGATTGCCCTTCGCATTATTCCTATAGCGGAATAAGTTACAACGACACTTTGACCCCGGTACTCTCGGATGTTCAGAAAATGCGGTGCGAATCGGACTATTATGAAGCATTCTCCGCTTATAACGCTGTCAAGGCTGTTTATGACGGTATGATCAACGGAGGTGACACCCAGGGTGAGATATCCGACATCCAAACGGCAACACCCTCCGACATGTGGTCGTTGCGCGCTCAATTGCTCGGTCATTCTCCGTATCTCACCAAAGAGGTGCTGACAATGGTTGCCGACAAGAATGAAGTGTTTCCCCAATCTGTCCTTTTCGAGATTCTCGCCTCCAACCCAGATGAGCTGAAGAGCGATTCGTTGATCAGTTATCTGCAAACCATGGACAGCCCCTTGCCAGGCTATATGATTGACTTGCTACGCCAGATGGCTAATGGCGTTACCGCTAGAACAGCAATGGAATCACAGCTTGCAACCTACAGCCAAAAGTACCGATTGGCGGCGGGTGATATGATTCGCAGTATCCTCAATGACACCATTATCGACAAAGAGGCGTTGATTGGGTGGTATGGAAACATGAACGACCTGGAATCGGACCGTGAAATCATCAGCCTCTATTTGGAGGATGGAAACTACACCGAAGCCATGGCACTGGCCAACATGTTACCCACATTGTATGGCTTGACCAGCGACGATCTTGCAGAACACGATGACTACATGGCTTTAATTCAGTTATATGCACAATTGACTTCAGACCAACGGAACACCATGCAACTCGACAGCACCGAACGTGCGACCGTGGAATACATTGCGGATCATGGAACGGACACACCTCAGGCCATGGCAAAAGCCATCATGATGGGAGCCTACGGATACCGTTACGATGACTGTCCAAACAGCTTGGATTTAAATTATCCAACAAAAGGCTTGGATTATTTGGGCACCTCTTTTTCAAATGAAGATTTGGGCAAAGCCATGGGCTTTACGGTCGATGTGTCGCCCAATCCGGCAAGCACATGGGTCGCTGTTGACTACACGCTACCTGTTGGTGCGACCGAAACTCAGATGCGAATAGTCAACATGCATGGCGTGACCGTAGCCACATACCATCTTCAAGGCAAAGAGTCACAGAAAGTGCTTGACCTGCGTGATTTGCCAGATGGAGTTTATACCTATACCGTGTTCTGCGGGCAGCACGCGCAAACGGGTAAGTTGGTCATTGTGAAATAAATAATTGCTATCTTTGCCACATCACACAAACAAACCTATACAACTATGAAGAAACAAGTTTTATTAGTCCTTTTGGCCAGTTTCGCTCTTCGAGCCTTGGCCTATGACTTCCAATCTGGGAGCCTGCTCTATTCCATCATCAGCACCGACCCGCCAGAAGTACGCGTTTACGGTCACATTGACGGTACTATGGCACAGGGGCAACTTGTCATACCGGAAACAGTGGAACACGGAGGTGTTGTCTATGCTGTGACTGTCATCGGAAGGAATGCTTTTAATGGCTGTGAACTCCTTTCAGGTAACCTTGTAATATCCAACACAGTTAGGGAAATTATGGCTAGTGCCTTTTATAACTGTAAAGGCTTTTCTGGCAATTTAATCATTCCTAACTCTGTCAAAAGAATAAACATCGACACCTCTCCAGACAACACCGTTCATGGAGCCTTTGAGAACTGCACTGGGTTTGATGGCCGATTGGTTCTATCCAATTCTTTGGAGATTATCGGGGATGCGCAAGGTGGAGGATGTTTCAGCGGGTGTTATAATTTAATTGGAGAGCTTGAACTGCCAGACTCTATCAAATACATTGGTGAAAGTGCTTTCAGTGGCTGTAGCGGCTTTACTGGGGTTCTAGCCATTCCCGAATCAGTAGACGAAATTGGAAACACTGCCTTTTCTTGTTGTTTTGGGATCGAGAACGTGATTTTCCCCGATGCCCCATTCCAGATGGGAGACCAATTGTTTGAAAGTTGCACAAGTCTTACCGAAATCCGCCTTCCTGAAGGATGGTCTTCAACAGGGGCGTCTACATTCACAAACTGCACTGGAATAGAAAGCGTCGTTCTACCTGAAAGCATGGTTGAAATCGAACGAGGCGCTTTTTCACTCTGCCATAACCTAAAGTCAATCAATTTTCCCGATGGATTACGAAGGATAGACCTAAACGCTTTTGGGTACTGCAGCAGTCTTACGAATATTATCCTGCCAGAGTCATTAGAAGTTGTTGGCATGTCAGCCTTTTCTCATTGCTATAGTTTGTCTGGAAGAATAGTCATTCCTGATAAAGTGGCAGAGTTGCCTATGTATGCCTTCTCATCCTGTACAAGTATCACCCAATTTGTTTTGGGGGAATCGATACAATACATTCCCGAGCGTGCCTTTGAGGACACCAATATAGACAGCTTAACGCTTAGGGCTACTGTTCCGCCAGAATTGGATCGTAGAGGGTTGTGGCACCTTTCGGAAGACATCTCCATCGTCGTCCCCTGCGGCACGTTGGAAGCCTACCAAAATGCCGAGGGCTGGAGCGACTTCAGCAATATCCAAGAAGCCAACCCCTATTCTTTTTCAGTCAGTTCGGAGGACGAAGCCATAGGTGAGGCTTGGGTTTCGAAAGAGGCCACATGCGAGGATATGTCAGTTGAAGCGGTAGCTATTCCTAGCGAAGGCTGCGCGTTCCTGTATTGGGAGGCAGAAGGTGAGCAGGTCTCGTCCGAGAATCCCTACAGCTTTATCCTCGAGCAAGACACCAGACTTGTAGCCCATTTCTCGGGAACAGGCGTTGCTGAAAGAGAAAGCGTCTGTGTAATCTATCCCAACCCCGCCCACGACCAGCTCCACCTGCAGTACTCGCCCGACGTGCAGCCCAGGCACATCGAGCTCTACGACCTGCAAGGCCGTCTGGTGCGCACACAACACACGGGCTTGGAAAGCATAGACATGAGCCAGCTGCCAACGGGCACCTACACGATGCGCGTCGCGCTGGAGGACGGGAAGGTGTTCTCGGACAAGGTGGTGAAGGAATAGTTCGGGAAACTAAAACCGGCCTCTCCTGAAGTGGGCACCCGAAAGTTCTCCGTGCTTTCTTTCAGAGCACGGAGAACTTTTTTGAAAAGCACGATAAGCTTTTCCTTAAAAGCAGGCGGGTTTTTCCCCGATACCCCCCCCCAAAACCAAGGCTTTGTCGGGGCTCAGGAAACCGCGAGCATCAGCCTTCGCAATGAGAAAAAAAAGCCGTTCCGTTGCAATTTCAAAATAATATGTATATCTTTGCCTCGAATTTAAAAAATTAAGACAATGGACTTCGGAAAACTCTTCTCAAAAGTGGTGAAAGCCGTCAAAGACAATATTGAAACCACGGCCAAACCAACCACAACCACCTCGCAACCGCGACAAAACACCTCATACAGCAACCCCACACTAGAACCCGAACGGAAAAAGACACCAGCCGAATGGGAGTCTTACTTCAGTGAGATTCTGGCAACGGAATTCCCGCAATACGTCGTCAGGCAGCACGTGGCCGTGACCGATGTGGCTGGCTTCGCCAACGACGAATTCCAACTCTACACCACACGCCCACGCCAATCCTACAAAGCCGAATGGGGACAACCCTACACCTTCGTGCTCGAACAGATGGGTAGCATCAAAGGCGTGGTGATGCTGGGCAAGGGCCACAGCCACGACAGCAACGTGAAGTACCTGATTGCGCGCATGTACGCTAAGAAAATGGGCATCCCTTACATCAACTTCTACACGCAGATGCCCAACGAACGCGACTACGTCATCGGACGTATCCGCAAGTTCTTGAACCAATAAAGACAGAAAAAGGGGATGCGGCACAGCCGCGCCTGCCGAAGGAGGCAGCCTTGTCGTGAAACGAAGGTTTACAGGCAACCTGACAAGGTACCCTCTCGTGATCAGCAATTTTGCTGATTCAAAATCCTTCCCCTTTTTCTTTTTTTCACTTATTTCACCTCCAAGCAGTATGTTTTTGACACGAGACACGGGACTTAGGGACACGGGGCAAAAGGTCCCTGAACTTGTCGAAGGACCGTCTCGCAATTCAATTATTTCCCTTTTAGCCCAACAAGAGGCTTGGGAGGATTTTTTGGCCTATCGTCTCCTCAAAGGCCGCTTCGACTGGCACGAATTCGATGAAGCCGACACCTATGTGGAGCAAGAACGCTATCTCCCTTTGGCCACCCGAATCGCACAAGGCGAAAACCTCGGCATACCCAAGAAAAAGACCATCAACAAGATGGGAACGGGAAAGAAACGGGTGGTCTACAGCTTCGAGCCCGACGAGATGCTGATGCTCAAACTCATCGCTTTCCTATTGTACAAATACGACAGCCACTTTTCGCCCAATTGCTATGCGTTCCGCCGTGGCAAGAAAGCCCACGATGCCATTATCGCCATCAATAAAGCCATTAGAAGCCAACGGATGTGGGCCTACAAACTCGACATCCACGACTATTTCAACTCGATTTCCATCCCTATCCTGCTGCCTCTGCTGAAAGAAACATTGGCTGACGACCCATCGCTTTTCTGCTTTTTCGAAGCCATGTTGACGAATCCCAAGGTATGCATTAATAAAAATAAAGAGGTGGCAGAAGAACAACACGGCGTGATGGCCGGCACGCCCACAGCGCCTTTCCTCGCCGATGTCTACCTGAACGAAGTTGACCATTACTTTGACGAAAACAACGTCATTTACGCCCGCTATTCCGACGATATCATCCTCTTTGCCACTGATTTTGAGACTCTTCAGCAACACAAAGCCACTTTGCTACGATTTCTTGAAAAATACCAGCTGGAAGTCAATCCCGACAAGGAAAAAATCTATTCGCCTGACGAACCTTTCGAGTTTTTGGGTTTCAAATGTCATGGTCACGACATCGATATTTCGGAAGCGACAAAACAGAAAATGAAAGGCAAAATCAAGCGGGCGGCCAAGGCTTTGCTGCGCTGGAAAAACAGGAACCACATCGAGGCCGAAAAAGCCATGAAAGCCCTCATTAATGTTTTCAATCGCAAGTTCTTCGAGAATGACGACCCCGAAACACTCACCTGGTCGCGATGGTTTTTCCCGCTCATCAACCAAACCGAAGGCCTGAAAGAAATCGACCACTACCTGCAACAGAACATCCGGTTTTTGAGCACGGGAAAACACGGCAAGTCCAACTACAAAGTGGATTACAACCAACTGAAATCGTTGGGTTACAGAAGCTTGGTAAATGAGTATTATAAATCTAAAGAAATTACAGATTCCGTTCGCGCCACTGCTGGCTGAACGACTTGCTGGCCAATTCGGGCAAGACTTGTCGGTCGGAACCGAAGAAAGCCGTAAAACGTTTCATCTGCAATTTCTTGAAAAACAAGGGACTGTCCATCTTCTTCCGCGACTTGCAATACCAAATCAAAGTCCGCAACAAAGCACTCATTCTCTGGTTGTCAGCCTTTTCTTCCATGGCAAGATGTCGGTTTTCGATGATGAGGTCGTCCAACGGAATCTTCACGGGACAAACCTCGACACATCTGCCGCACAGCGAGCAAGCCGAATTGAGATATCCGTAGTCCTGCAAGCCTTGCATCAACGGGGTCATCACTGTGCCCATGGGGCCGATGTGCTTGGTGCCATAAGCGTAGCCACCGATGTTTTTGAAAACTGGGCAAACACTCACACATGCACCACAATGGATGCATGACATTACCTTGCGCTGTTTCTCGTGCGAAAGCAGTTCGGAGCGGTTGTTGTCCAAAAGGATGACATACATCTGCTCGGGACCGTTCGACTGCCACGCAGAACCATACGTAATCGTGTTGCAGGCCGCCATGCTCTGTCCTGTGGCATGAAGCGAAATCAACGGCAGCAAGACGCTCAAGTCGTCGATATTGGGAATCACCTTGGCGATACCTGCCACCACGATGTGGATTCGAGCCATTGAGGTGGATTTCAGGATGTTGCCTTCGTTTTCTGTGAGCACCACTCCACCCGTGTCAGAAAGCAGGAAATTGGCTCCTGTAATGCAAATCGGCACATCTTTCGCTTCGATGGCCACTTCGTGACGCACAAAATTAACCATTTGCCTCTCCGAACTGTCGGGCTTCAACTTAAAAGCCTGGGTCAGAATGGCGTTGTTTTCCTCCTTTGAGAGATGAACGGACGGCGAAAGCGGATGATACGGTTTCTGCTTGTCCTGATGCAACACGAAACGGGCAATTTGGGTTTCCACCACACGCACACTCTTGCGTTCCAGAAAACCGTTGAGTTCAATCTCGTCGAGCACCATCGAATTGGAACGTGTGATGGCATTGGCCTTTTCCTTGCATATGAGGTCGAAAATCATTGTCAGGGCATCGTCGGCATTGCGTGCCCAAAGCACTTTGCCTCCGTTTTCGGTGAAATGCGTCTCAAAGTCGACCAAAAGCTTCTCCAAATTCAGCAATGACTTGTTGCGCAACGTGTAGGCACGCTGCTTTTCGAGGTCAAGGTTGCGGTAGTTCACCTTGCCCTTCGCAAAACTCTGTTCGTAACAGCCTGTGCTGTAGTTGATTTTCTGCCAATGTTCCTCATCGAAAGCCTTTTGGCAGCCTTCATTGAATGTCGTCTTCGGATCGTTCATTGCTCGGTTTCGATAGGTTCAATTTTCGCGATTCTCCTCTCGTGACGGCCACCTTCAAAGTCGGTATTGAGAAAAGCCTGCACCATTTCCCAAGCCAACTCGTTGGGGATGAAACGACCCGGCAAAGCCAAAATATTGGCATCATTGTGTTGGCGGGCCAGTTGGGCCAATTCCACATTCCAGCACAAGGCCGCGCGCACATTGTGGTGATGGTTGGCCGTCATCTGGGCGCCATTGCCGCTCCCACAAAGGATGATGCCCAGCGGATACTCACCCTTCTCGATGGCCGTGGCCAAAGGATGTATCATGTCGGGATAGTCGACGCTCTCAGGGCTGTGGGTGCCGTAATCTTCGACCGTGTAGCCGGCTGCTTCCAATTTTCCAACCAAAAACTGCTTCATTTCGAAGCCGCCGTGGTCGCTTGCTATGGGTATGATGTGCTCCATTTTTTCGCTGTTGATAATTAATGTCGCAAAATTACGCATTTTCATTGTTCGAGATGGACATATCACACTATTTCTGAAACACTTACCCATTGCAAAAATATCAACATTTTTGCAACAATAAACTGATAACCAATTTATTAAGAAGTTATCAACAGTTTTTTTGTTGATAACTTTTTGATTGAGGTGCATAAAAATTAAGGCTTGTTGAACCAACCATTTTCAACCCGAAAAACACGGCATAATGAACAGAATTTGAAAAAAACGAACCTCATTTTATCCATTGAATCGTTTTTCACCGAATAAAAGAAAAACATAAAATCCAGCTGAAAAATAGTCCATTAATGATTTACGAGTGGCGTACCTTAAATCGGAAACCATTAATGCAAGAATTTTATTGAAAAGTTTTCAACCAATTCACAGCCTTATCAACATCCATATCAATCTTTATAAATTTAAAACCTTAAAAAAATAAAAATGAAATATTGATACTTGGGTTGTTGAAAACTCTGGTGGATTTTTTCGGCAAAACGAAACGCGGGTGTGATTAATCCATCCAAAATGCCTAATTTTGACCCGAATTTCGAACGAAGATGAACAGGAAAACTAAAGTCATATTGAGCCTTTTGGTGGGTATGTTGATGCCATTGCAACTCTTATCGCAGACTGAATATCAGCAATATACCTATCCAAATGGGCAAATTGCGAGCGAAGGCACGTTGCGCGACGGCAAGCCCGACGGACTGTGGAAGACCTATTATGAGAGCGGCCAGCTGAAGTCGATTGGCAAGCGCTCGGATTTACTCTTGGACAGCACATGGGTGTTCTTCAAGGAAAGCGGCGACACCAGTCTGGTGATTAATTATCGCAAGGATTTGAAGAACGGACCGCGTTTCACTTATAGTGAAACCGAGGTGCTGATGGAGCCTTTCGTCAACGATGTGAAGCAAGGTGAAGGTCAGCGCCGCGACCGCAAAGGCCACGTTTTGCAGACGATGAACTTCGTCAACGGCTTCGAGGAAGGTATTTCGCCTGTGTTCGACACTTTGGGCACCTTGAAGGAAATCATAACCTATCGCAAAGGCTTCGTGATGACCCGCGAGGCCTTGAATCGCTATGACCGAGAAGGCAAGAAGCACGGCTATTGGAAAACCTTTTTCGATGACTGGAGCCTGCACACCGAGTGCTACTATAAACACGGCCTCCGCAACGGCTTCTACAAGGAATACGACGAGAAAGGCAACTTGAAGAAAATCTCCAAGTTCGTGAATGATGTGGAGCAAGTGCTGACCAGCGACCAGAAACCGCTCGTGATGCAACGCGAGTATTATCCCAACGGCAAGGTGAAGCGTGAAGCCTCGTTCCGCGACGGCAAGCGCGAAGGCGTGTGGCGCGAGTTTGACGAGGACGGCAACGTCATTAATTCACAAACCTACAAGAAAGGCGCCTTGGTGGGACAAGGTATTGTTGGCACGGATGGCAAGCGTCGGGGCGACTACAAGGAGTTTTATCCCGACAGCACCTTGCGCGCCGAAGGTTTGTTCATCGATGGGCTACGCTCGGGCGAATGGAAGTTCTATTACCAAAACGGCAAGGTGCAGGAAGTGGGCTCCTACAAGGAAGGCGACCCCGACGGCGTTTGGGTTTGGTACCACGAAAACGGACAGAAACAGATTGAGGAACAGTTCTATAAAGGTCAGCACAATGGTCTCTACAAGGAATACGATGCCAAAGGCAACTTGATGGTTTCGGGCACCTATTTCGATGGCATGAAAAACGGCAAATGGACCGAGCAGATCGGCGACATGCGCACCGAGGGCGAGTACCGCAACGACAAGCAAGTGGGCGAGTGGGTGTCGTATTACGACAACGACAAGATGGCTTTCCGAGGCAAGTTTAATGCAGGCTATCCCGACGGCGAGCATTTCTATTATTATGAAAACGGCAAGTTGCGCGAGATACAAAGCTATGCCGCAGGCGTGAAGCACGGCGACTGGAAAAAATATCTGGATACGGGCGAATTGTATTTCACTGTGACCTACAACCAAGGCGCCGAGGTGAAATATGATGGTGAGGCATTGGACGACAATGAAATCATCAAGGAGTAAGTAGATGAGTATATTTGGTTTACGAAATTATTGATGTATTTTTGCTTTTTTTTCATACGGATAAATAATGAATAAGTACTTGAATGTCATAGGAATATTGTTGGTGCTGTTGTTTTTCCCCTATTGTGGAAGACATAATGCACGACAAATGGAAGGGCAGGGGAGTGGTGCTCATGCGGCATTGGCTGGGATTGACTCGCTGATGTGGCGGCAGCCTGACAGTGCTTTTGCGATGCTGCAGGAGTTTGTGGTTAGCCCAGAGGCGAAAGACCTCGATGAGTTTAATGGGCACTATTGCGAGCTGTTGATTTCCGAATTGCTGTATAAGAACGATTGGGGGCAGAGCAATCGCACTGAATTGTTGCAGGCGGTAGCCTATTTCGACAGCCTCGTGCGGCAGGCTCCCCCTTTGCAAAGGGGGTCGGGGGGATTAAAAAACACAGCTCCCAACCGAAACGACAACCTCGTTTTCTTGAATGCCCGCGCCCACTACATCAATGGCGTAGGCTATTACGAGCGCGACAGCGTAGTGGGGGCTTGCGCGGAGTACCTGAAAGCCTTGGAAACGATGGAGGAATACTTTGAGGAGATGGAACTGGTAGGGCATAAGGCGCGATTCTTGGCCTATACCTACAACCGGCTTGGTGATTTGTTTTCGGAACAGTTTATGATGGAATCCGCCATCACTTGCTATGAGAACGCACTTGTCTATTGTAAAATAGAACCCACCTCGCCCATTGGCGTTTCCAACATTCTATACCGAATAGGCATACAATATGACAAGAAGAATGAGGAAGAAATAGCACAATCCTATTTCAGCGAGGCATTAGAGAACATGACGGTAACTGACAATATGGTCTATAGGGATATTGTTGCAAGTAAGGCTCTTTTTGACTATAAAACAGGGGTTTCGGCGGAAGTTTCATTGGATAGAATAAGACGTGTCCTTTTACATGCTGATAATGAAAATGAACGATTACATCGTTATTTGACCATTGGCGGCATTTATTTTTCTGAAGGTAATTATGACTCTGCATTGTATTATTTGGAACCCGTGTTTGAGAATCGTGAGGTTGGATTGCAGGATCAGGCATCAAATTATTTATACATTGTTTATGATAAGCTAGGTGACAAGGAACTATCAGACTCCCTTGTTCATTATATGACAAGCCGTAAGAAATTGGTTGGAGAGAACAAAGCATTGGTTTCAAGGCTTGAAGACATGTATAAGACATATATGATCCGAGAGCAAGAAAAACTGGCTGAAATAGAACGACAAAAAGCCGTGACGAAAGTTCGGAACATCATTGTACCTATCGCTGTTGTAGTAGTGTTGGTTGTTATCTGTGTGTTGATACAAAGAAACAAGAAGCAGCTGAAGGGACAACAAGCGGAAGTGAAAAAGACCTTGGCAGATAAAGAAAAACATCACCGACAGGAGATGGAAACAAAAGAGGCAGAAGCAAGAAAAGAGTTGGAAGAAAAGGACAAACAGCATGAAGAGGAACTGAGACAGAGGCAGGCCGAGGCGGAAAAGTTGTTGGCAGAT
>JAFUAA010000070.1 GCA_017460915.1 Bacteroidales bacterium
CCACCTCGTTTGTTTTTCATCGGAAGGTGGAATTATTTGGAGCAACCTTGGTAAAAGTAAACAATAATTGAAGTTAGGAATACCCGTTCTCCCGAATTTGCAATTCGGAAGCCATGAGCATCAGCATTTGCAATGCGAAACCAGCCGTTGTAGGGCTGCCGTACCACGGCAGCCGCCACGGTGTGACAGCCCTACAGGCACAAAAAAAGCCGTTCAGTTGCGATTTCAAAATAATATGTATACCTTTGTCACTCAAACAAGCGTTTAACGCCATGAAAGCCACAGCAAACAAAGGGGATTGCAAATCCCCAGACTCGGCACCAGCGGATCGCAAATCCGCTGGAACGGGGGTTTCGAGTAGCGACGCAAAACGGAGTGGTCGTGAAACGTTTTGTGGTTTCGCATTGAGGAAATTACCGCAAATTCCGTATCTTTGCAACCCAAATCGTAAGATTGACGTTGTCGAATCAAAGATTTCAACGGAGTTAAAAACGGCAAGCCATGATTTCCATCCAGAACCTGAGTATGCACTTCACGGGTGAAGACCTTTTCACCGACATTTCATTCTTGATTCGCGAGAAAGACCGCATCGGCTTAGTGGGCAAAAACGGCGCAGGCAAGACCACCTTGCTCAAAGTGATTTGCGGCTTGGAGCAGCCTTCGAAAGGCGATGTCATTATCCCTCAGGGTGTTACCATCGGCTATCTGCCTCAGGAAAAGAACGTGAACAGCACCAAAACGGTGCTTGACGAAGCCCTTTCGGCCTTCGATGAATACCATCAGCTGGAATATGACGCCGAAAGACTGCAACAGGAACTGGCCGAGCGCACCGATTACGAAAGCGCACAATATGAGAAACTTATTGTCAAGCTGAACAACTTGAACGACCGTTTGGCCTTGCTCGGCGGCAACTCCATCGAAGGCGAGGCGGAGAAGATTCTGGTGGGCTTGGGCTTTGGCCACGAGGACATGCTGCGCCCGATGCACGAGTTCAGCAACGGCTGGCAGATGCGCGTGGAACTGGCCAAAATCCTTTTGAAGAAACCGAACTTGTTACTTCTCGACGAGCCCACCAACCACCTCGACATCGAGTCCATCCAGTGGCTCGAAGGCTTTCTGAAGGCCTATTACGGCGCCATCCTGATGGTGAGCCACGACCGTGCTTTCCTCGACAACATCACCATCCGCACGGTGGAAATCTCGAACGGCAAGATTTATGACTACAAGGTGCCCTATTCCGATTACGTCAGCCTGCGCGAGGAGCGGGTCGACATGCAACGCTCGGCCTACGAGAACCAGCAGCGCGAAATCAAGAACATCGAGGCGTTCATCGAGCGGTTCCGCTACAAGGCCACCAAGGCCAAGCAGGTGCAGAGCCGCGTGAAGCTGCTGGAGAAGATGGATGAAATCGTGGTCGACGACATCGACAGCACGGCCATCCACTTCAAGTTTCCGCCTGCGCCGCACAGTGGCAAGGTGACGATTGAACTCAACCATGTGGGTAAAGCCTACGGCGACAAAGCCATTCTGAAAGATGTCAACCTGTTGATTCCCAGAGGGGAGAAGATTGCCTTTGTGGGACGCAATGGCGAAGGCAAGTCCACACTGTCGAAGATCATCTGCGGCGTGCTCGACCACGAGGGCGAGGTGAAACTCGGCCATGAAGTCAAAATTGGATATTACGCCCAAAACCAGCAGGACATGCTCGACATGAACAAGACGGTCTTCGAGACCTTGGACGACGTGGCCGTGGGCGACATGCGCCTGAAGGTGAAGGCTTTGTTGGGCGCGTTCCTGTTTCGTGGCGACGACATCGACAAGAAGGTGAAGGTGCTCTCGGGCGGCGAGAAGGCCCGACTTTCACTGGCCAAGATGTTGCTTTTCCCGACCAACCTGTTGGTCCTCGACGAGCCCACCAACCACCTCGACATGCTCTCCAAGGACATCCTAAAAAATGCACTAATCCAATATGACGGCACACTGATTATTGTCTCCCACGACCGCGATTTCCTGCAAGGCCTGACCAACAAGGTCTACGAATTCCGCAAGCCGAACATCAAGGAATACATTGGCGACATTTACGACTTCCTAGAGCAGAAAAACCTCAACCATTTGAAGGAACTGGAAATTGCGGCGAAGCGACAGCCTCAGAGAGTCGTCGCCGAGCCTGTTTCACAGAACAAGCTCAACTACGAGCGCAAGAAGCAGATCGATGCCAAACTGCGCAAGGTGGACAAGGAAATCCAACGTTTGGAGGAAGCCATCGGCAAACTCGAAGCCGAGCTGGCTGAGCAAGACGCCATCATGGCCCATCCTGACCAACATCCTGACATTAATATTGATAACGATTGGTATTGGGCCTACGGCCAAAAGAAAGAGGAACTCCAAAGATTGATGGACGATTGGGGAGAGAAGCAGATGGAGCGCGAAGAGGTGATGGCGGAGTATGATAATTGATTATCTGCTGCTAAGTCCAATTTTTTGCCACTTAACAGCAAGTTATCTGCAAAAAAAATTCGATAACATGCTGCTAACTCGATTTTTTCGGAACTTAACAGCATGTTATCGCTATTCTTTGAACAAATCCTTCAAATCTACTTCTGATTGGATGTTGTTCCAATAGGCATTGTGCGCCACACCGTATGTGGTAATCATCGTGGTATGAATGGCCTTGCGGGTTTGGGTGACTTGCTTGAAGACGCTTTTGCGTCTTCTTAGTTTGCTATCTTCTTCGTTGTCAATCGAATAAACATCGTCTGAAAACTTCATCTCGCAAAGGTTGATGACGCCGTCGTTGCGGTCGATGAGTAGGTCGATTTGTGCGCCATCGTGTTCGTCGGTGGCTTCGGTGTGCCATGATTGGGCACTGCTGATTACTCCCGCGATGCCCAATGCATTTTTGATTTGTGGTAAATGCCACAAGCATACGCGTTCAAAGGCCAACCCTGCCCATGTGGCATGGAGTTGTGTTGGCAGGTTGTTGGTCCAGAAATGATTGTCGCCTGCTGTGTTGTTTGACAAATAGCGGAAATAAAACAGCGTGAAGTTATCCATCAGCTGATAGATGGCGTCGCGTTGCTTTTTGCCGATGATTTGGTATTTGCGGATGAAGTTGCATTGTTCCAGTTCCTTCAAGGCGTGGACAAAGACGGAATTGTCGTCGAGTCCAGTGCTTTCAAGGAGTTCCTTCCGTGTCATGCCTGCTTTTTTTGTTGCCAAAGCGGTGACGATATTAATATAAGAGGCGGGTCTCTTGAACAACGAAGCATAGAGCGCTTCAAACTCATCGCCGAGACGGCTGTTGTCGGAGAAAAACAGTCGGTCGATGTTTTTGGCCAGGCTTTCGTTGCGCCGCAGGAGGCTCCAGTAATAAGGGATGCCGCCCAAGATCATGTAAGCCTCGGTGAGGTCTTTGCGTGTCATGCTGATTTGTTGCGCTACAAGTTCGTTGCCGTGTTTGACGAGACCATGAAAAGTCCACAAGCGGCGCGTAAGTACTACAAGAGTGTTTACGGCGATGATGAGTACGACATGCTGTCGCTGGCAAAGGAAATGGTGGAGTTGGGTCAGGAAATTGATTCTTGGGATTGGTAATGGAGGAAACAACAATCGAACACTTTCTATATCATGAACGAAACAAAGAAATGCCCGTATTGCGGTGAAACAATCATGGCGGAGGCCCAAAAGTGCCGCTATTGCAGGGAATGGCTGCCTGATTTTGTTAGTGAGGGCTCTGAAGAAAACCAGGCTCAAGTGAGCGAAAACCAAATCACCTTTGAACAATCGAAGGTGGAAACTGAGAATGTCTCGGCGAGCGCAAGTTGCCCAACGGAAATCACCGTCGAACAGCCGAAGGTGGAAACGCCTGTTGGACATGACAACGCCTTGCAAGGCTCGTTGTTCAAGCAATGCTTTTGGGATCAAATTGCGCATCACTTCTTCGACTTTAAAGGCTCGGTGGATAGGAAAACCTATTGGGTCAATTACTTGTTCACAGAGTTGATTAGATTTGCATTAATGGAAAATCTTCTGATTTTACTCTTCTTGCGTGAAAGCATAGTGACAGTGGCTGCGGTAGTAGTTTTGGCTGTTGTTGTGTTGTCGTTGCTATTGTTTAGTGTTGGGATAATGGTAAGACGCCTGCATGATGTTGGTGAGCGAGGTTGGAGGATTCTTTTATGTCTTATTCCTTTATTTGGCCCTATCTTGTTGCTTGTGTCCCTTTTGGAAAAAGGAGAAGGGACCAATCCGAACAAATGGAAGACGGCGGACACGCTTATCACCATATTGCTTTCATTGGTTGGCATAGTTGGCCTGGTTGTCTCTAGGTCGATGTTATGATGTAATCTTTTTGTCTATGGCGAACAAAACTAAGATAACATTTGTAAAAGTGTTAGGCTTCATATCACAAATCCTTTGTTATGGTGCATTAGTAGCCAGAGTTATTTGGAAGCTGATTAATTAGCTAATCATTGATGGTGATGAGTTGAAACCGAAGAAAGCAGTCCACCGAAAAAAATGTCGGCAAGCGTTGCGACGATGAAAAATTTGTATATTTTGCGGCGTCGCTTTGGCGGCAGACATTGAGAACGTTGAAAGACGTTTTGCTCTGACAAGAAGAAATCTGGTAAATTTCAACAATAGAGGAGCAATCGTTCAAGCGTTCCGCCCTATCAGGGCGTGGACTGCTCTTATTGATTCTTCTATACGGTTTACCAGAGCCTTTCTTGCGGAATATAAAAGTCGGGCTACGCTTCTTTATGTGTGTTCGCAAGAGTGATAGGGGAAGCCGAAAAACTTGGAGAGTAGGCGGAATAAAAGTGTTAGTGAAATGAGATTAGTTGATGTAAAAACTGTATTGTTGATGACTGTTTTAGTCGCTTTTATGGGTTGTAACAAACCTAAATGGCAACAAACCTTGGAAGGTCATTATTATTATGACAAAACCCAATCAGGTTATCAGTATTCATGGCAGGGACAGTGTTTCGGCGATTTGGTGCACGGGAAGGGTACTATGGTAGTTTATGATAAAAAGGGGGCCGAGATTGAGAAGAAAAAAATGGAAACATATTTTGGCGCAAATACCCAGTGGCCATATCTACCTATTAGGGATGGAAAATTTTTAGGTGAAACAAATAAAAACAATGAGCCTAACGGTTTTGGTGTATTATTGAAAGATGATGAGATTATCATCGGTTCTTTTAAAAAAGGAAAGTTGGATAAGGGTACAACGAAAATTTATGGGGTTGATAAAAAAGGGCAGGCAGTTCTTGTATATAGTGGTTCTATAAAAAAAGGATTGTTTGATGGAGGCGGCGAATTATATCAAGATGGAGATATGATTTATTCTGGATGGTGGAGAAAAGGAGTGAAGAATGGGCTGGGAAAAGAATATGAAGATTCTAAATTGGTTTACGAAGGGTCTTTCAAAAATGGAGAGAGGTCAGGCGATGGGAAAGAGTACAGGAGTGGTAATTTAGTCTATGAAGGAGAATGGAAGCATGGGAAGTATGATGGGGAAGGCACATCTTATAGGGAAAGTGGTGTCATTTGGTGTGAGGGAGGTTGGAAAAACGGTTTATATCATGGGAAGGGGAAACTGTATGAAAATGGAAAATGTCTGGAAGGGAAATGGAAAGATGGTCGAAATGAGAAAGAAATATCTGTTACTACCTTCGAGCAAGTTAGAAGAACAGCTAAGCAATGGTTTGGCAAGGGAGAGGAAGACGGTCAAGAAGGTAATCAAATGGATGAAGAAATCGAAATGGCAGAGTCTGAACAGGAGTTTGTTGAGATGCTTTCATCAGATATCAATGAGTATCTGGAAAGTGAATTTAAGACAAGAGTAGATAAAAGGTTTGGGTTTTGGCATATTTGGATACACAATACATAATTGAACAAATGCTTGGATTATTATGAAAAAGTTTGTCGTATTATCAGTTATTCTGCTATGTTTAAGCTTCTTTTCCTGTAAAAGAATTGCATCGAAGATTGTTTCAGAAGGAACCGAAGCGGTAGTTGAGAAAACAGCCAAACAAGTTGCAAAAAAAGCCGCAAAAGAAGGCTCTGAGGAAATGGCCGAAAAAACAGCAAAACAAGGAGCAAGGAAAATAATAAAAGAGGGTAGTGAAGAAGCTGGAGAAAAGGCTGCTAAAACAGGTGTAAAAGAAATTGTTGAAGAAGGTGGTGAAGATGTTATCGAAAAGACATTAAAAGAACTTGCTCAAAGTGATAAAGCGTTGAAGGACATTTATGATCATATGATTGCATACGTTAGCAAGGAATTCGCAGATGGTATAACTGTTAAATCAACTAAAGAAGGCATGGAATTGGTTTCTAAGGAATTTCCAACTTCGATGATTAAAATCAATAAGAATATTATTACTGCTAAAGCTGGAAGTTTGAAGAATGCAGGCCCAGTTAATGAATTTCTTAATCATCTAATGCCTAATAAAACATACATGCTTGATGGAAGTTATGTATTTAAAACTGATAAATTGGGCAGGGTGGTTGAAGCCTCTGCTGATAGAACCAAAGCGTTTAAGACAATACAAAGAAACACGCAGCGTAATTCAGATGTCCAAAACCTTGTAATAGACAAACTTGGAGGAAGACGTGGACTTGATGATGCAGGGCATTTGTTTTCCAATGTTTCTGGAGGACCTAATGAATTAATAAACCAAGTTCCTATGGCTAAAGAACTTAATAGAACTGGAGCATGGAGAAAACTTGAGAAAATAGAGGAAAAAGCATTGAAAGGGGGGAAGAATGTTACGTCACAACGGAAATTATTGTATGAGGGTGATTCAAAGAGACCTTATTCAATCGAGGTTGTTACTAAAGTTGATGGAGTAGAAGTGATTAGGGAAGTTATTAACAATGTGATATAAGAGTAATAGTTGCCGCTATGAATATCTCTGAAAAAATATCTCTTTACGATTTTCTGACGATGATGGTGACAGGATTCATCATCTTTATTATGTTGATACCATGGAGTTGTATAGAAGAGTACTGGGTTCTTGTAACTGTCTTTTCATATATTGTTGGGTTTGTTTTATCATAGATTTTTAGAATGTTTAGGGACAATAATTGAGAAACGTAAACTATCAATGTCTTTCTTTTTTGGGACTGTTTTTGTCAAGAATTATGACAAAGCTTTGAAAAAAATGAGCAATGAACAAACCGAATTGAAAGAAATCAAAAAGGAGTATTATTCCGCTTATTATTATATAATGGATAAACCTTGTTATAAGAATATTAGTATTCTGGAAACACAGGTCGCGTTTGCTCGTAATGTTTCTTGGTTGTTACTCGCATTAGGTATTGGCGCATTTAGTAATGCGGACTGGGATTTTCTTGAAATAGTTACGAATTGTAAAATTGGGATTTTCTTTGTTGTATTGTTTGTTTTATCTTTTTTTGTTCGATATTATACGCAACTAAAGATTTATAAATTAGTATGGGAGGGGGCTAATTATACCAAACCATTGGAGAAAGAGGAGGTCGTAAATCAAAATTATGGGTTATTTGTGTGTAACAATAGCAATTAAATGGAAAGAAAGTGCACTGATACGAAGAATTCCTTAATCACCAAACCCTGCCCCCGCTGCCAAGCCGAAGTAACCCTGCACTTCCTGCCGCCCGGCACGATGGTGGACCCGTGTCCGCCGCCGCAGCCTTTGCCGTTTGCCACCGTCCGCTGCCCGAAATGCGGCAAGCGTGTGCTCTTCTGGACGGAGTGGAGGCAGGTGGTGAAGTGAAAGGAACATTCTACACATACCCGAATCATACCCGAATATACTTAATAATGGACATCAAACAACTTACCCACTGGCCCGACGAAATCATCAACGCCATCGCGTCGGTGGAGGAGGCCAATATTTACATTAGGGCTGGGCTGAAAGCGGATCGTGTCGGCAACCGCTGGGCGCTGGTTCGCATGGACATCGATTGGGTCGAGCACATGGGCGACGGCAACAACACCATCCTGCACCATGCCAGAAAGGAGTCGGAAATCAACCGCCAGCAGTTCGACCACGAGAAGTCGGAATACTGGAAAAACCGTTTCAAGGCTTTCACCAATGCGGAATTGAATGCGATTTATCGTTAGTTCACAAAGTTATGAACCACAGAAACCCCAATAAAAAAGCGGAACGACATCATGTCGCTCCGCATTTTTAATGGTCAATTAATACTCTGTCGATTATTCGATTATCATGTCAAACGGCATTCGCGCTTGGATTCCCGTGTTCTTTTGCAGGTTCTCTATGCCTTGCAGGTAGTCGTAGTAGGCACCGAGTTTCATTCTCATGGCGGCATCGAGTTTGTCGGCATTGGAACTGCTTATCGATTCCATCAAACGCGACATGAAGTCTTTTTTCTTAGGCATTTCCGTCACCTTGTAGTCGCTGCCGAGGTTGGCTTTTGCGGCGGCATAGGCGATGGCGTCTTCCATGTCGCCGAGTTGGTCGACGAGACCCAAACCGATGGCATCGGCACCCGACCACACGCGGCCTTGGCCAATGCTGTCGACATAGGTTTGGCGCAGGCCACGACCTTCGGCCACACGCTTCGTGAACTGGTCGTAGGTCTTCACCACGTTCTCTTGCAGTTTGGCGTATTGGAACTCGGTGAGCGGCTGTGTGATGCTCCCGAAGTCAGCGTTCTCGTTGGTTTTGGCTACGTCGAAGGTAAGGCCGATCTTGTCGTTCAGGAACCCTTTTGCATTTGGGAAGGTACCGAACACGCCGATGGAGCCGGTGAGGGTGGTGGGGTCGGCAAAGATGTAGTCGCCCTTAGCCGAAATCCAGTAACCGCCCGAAGCGGCATAGTTGCCCATCGAGACGATGACGGGCTTCACTTCCTTGGTCAGGTCGAGTTCGCGCCCGATGATGGCCGAAGCCACGGCGCTGCCACCGGGCGAGTTGACGCGCAGCACGATGGCCTTCACGTTCTCGTCCTCGCGGGCCTTGCGGATGGTCTTGCTGAGGTTGTCGGAATAGATGTTGGCTGTTTCGTCGCCCTTGCCGTCGAAGATTTGTCCCGAAGCATAGATGACGGCCACTTCGTTCTTGCTCATGTTCTTGTCTTTGTATGACTTGGCGTACTTGGCGTTGCCGATGGCGTTGATGTTTTTGTTGCTGCCCGTCAGGCCTTTCAGTTCATCGAGCACTTGGTCTTTGTAGTACAAGTTGTCAACCAGGCCATATTCCAAGGCTTTGTCGGCGTTGAAGATGGTCTCCAGGTTGTCGGCGATTTGGTTGAGCTGTTCCACGCTGATGTTGCGGCTTTGGCTGATGCCCGTGAGGATTTGTCCCCAAACGGAGCCCAGCAGCTTGTCCATCTGCTCGCGGTTGGCTTCGCTCATCTTGTCGAGGAAATAAGGCTCGACGGCGCTCTTGAAGCGGTTGTTGGGGCCGCGCACAATCTGCATCTCGATGTCGAGCTTGTCGAGCAGGTGCTTGTAGAACATCACTTGCGACGCCATGCCGTGCAGGTCGAGGGCGCCTTCGGGATTGAGGAAAATCTTGTCGGCGACGGAGGCCATGTAATAGGCGCTTTGCGAATACGTCTCGCTGTAGGTGACGATGAACTTGCCCGACTCCTTGAACTTGATGAGTTTGTTGCGAATCTCCTGCAACGTGGCTGTCGAGGTGGGTATGCTGCTCAGGTCCATGTAGATGCCCTTGATGTTCGGGTCGGTCTTGGCCTGCTCGATGTTGCGCAGGATGTCGTTCATACCCGTCATGTCTTTCGATTCCATGGATTGGAAATCGAGGCCGCTAAAAGGATTGTCAGTCGTGCGGTCGGCAATCGCGTAGTTGAGTTTCATGTAAAGCACCGAGTTGGGTTTCACGGTGGCAGAAGTCTCTGCTTCGTTTTTCGAGAGGCTGGAAATCATGGAGGAGACCACGCCAACCTTGATGAAGAAATTGATTACCAAGGCAATCAAGGTGCCGATGAAAGCGGCAAGTACAATTTTGTAGAATTTCATGATGTTATGACATTTTGTTCAGTGTTCAGCCCGCAAAAGTAAGAAAAAAAACCTTACTTTTGCCGAAAATCTGCGAGATGGCAACCTGTTATGTGCTTTTTGGATCGAATTTGGGCGAGAAGGACCGGATTTTCATGCAAGCTTGCCTATTAATTAATAATAGGTGTGGCCGAATCGTCGGCCTTTCTGCCGCCTATGCTTCGGAGCCTTGGGGCTTCGAAGCCGAAGAATGGTTCCTGAATAGGGTCATCGTGTTGGAAACCGACCTGGCACCTGAAGCCTTGTTGCACGAGTTGCTTGCCATCGAGCGGGAGTTGGGGCGTGTGCGCCATCCTGAGGTGCAAGGCTACTCCTCACGGACGGCGGATCTGGACATCTTGTATTATGACGATCGTATCATCCAGGCCGAGGCGCTGACGGTGCCGCATCCGCGTTTGCACCTGCGCCGTTTTGCCTTGGTGCCGATGTGCGACGTGGCTCCCGAGTTGGTGCATCCCGTCTTGCAAAGGACACAAGCTGAGCTTTTGCAGCGTTGCCATGACGACTCCGTCGTTCGAAAGATTGCAGAAACTAACGTAGGAAAATGAATTACAACTACATCGCCATAGAAGGGACGCTCGGAGCAGGCAAGACCACTTTGGCCTCTCGCATCGCCAACGATTTCAACGGGAAACTCGTTTTGGAAGAGTTTGAGGCCGACAAGAACCCGTTTTTGCCCAAGTTCTACAAGGAACCCGACAAGTATTCGTTCCAGGTTGAGATGACTTTTCTCGCCTTGCGCTACCAGCAATTGAAGGACAAACTGGGCGCCTTGGACCTGTTCCATGATTTCATCATCTCGGACTATTATGTAGCCAAGTCGCTGATTTTCTCGCACAACAATTTGCAGGAAGACGAATACCAGCTGTTTTCGCGGTTTTTCAATATCATCTTCTCCGACATGCCCAAGCCCGAACTGCTGGTTTATCTCTATTCCGACGTCGACCGCCTGCAGCGTAACATCCATAAACGTGGACGCAGTTACGAGCAGGAGATCAGCGATGCTTATCTGGAGAACATCCAACAAGGTTATCTTTCCTTCTTGCGGCAGCAGCAAAGCAACATGCGTATCCTCATCCTCGACACCAACCGTCTCGACTTTGTGGCTTCCGAACGCGATTACAGGAAGATTATCGATGCCATCAACCAGCCTTACGATGTGGGCTTGCATCGGGTCGAGTTGTGATTTCAATTAATGCCTGCCGTTTTCTTGTCAAGTGAGCATACCCTTAATTAGGGTTGTTGCGTCTTTTTCACTATCTGTATTTTGGATAATACGGGACTTTATTTTTTGTAAACAAACCGTAAAATGAGTAAAAAATAAAAAAAATGACTTGATATTTAAAAATAATGTCTATTTTTGCATATTGTAATGCTTGATTAAACTGGTTTGAGATGATATAGGAAATGATAAGATAGGACGATAGATGCCCCAAAAAAGTGTGTCGTTGTGTTTCGTGAAAAAGTAGTTTGGGTTTGGTTTGTCAAAACATGGTATAAAATGATCAATTCACTTAATTATTAACTAAATCGTATTCATTATGAAAAAGAAAATGTTTTCTTTAATGATGACGCTTTTGCTCGCCTTCATCGGCGTGGCAAAGGCAGATGTAGTTACGATTGGCGAAGGAACTGGTACAACGTACTATTTCCCCATCGACAATTACTTTAACTACTCATGTACGGAGCAGATTTATCTTGCTTCGGAAGTGGGAACTGCCGGCACAATCAATGCCATCAGTTTCTACTACAACTACGGCACGTCCTACACGTGTAACAACGTGACGATGTACATGAAGAATGTATCTCGTTCGGAGTTCACGTCGACCACCGACTGCGAGCCGCTCGCTTTGAGCGACATCGTGTGGAGTGGCGCCATTGCGCCTACTGCCGCTGGTTGGTACACGTTCACCCTCGACACACCGTTCCGGTATGACGGCACGAGCAACCTGCTCGTCGCTTTCTTCGACGGCATTTCGGGCTACCCGGGAACGGCTTACAACTGGCGCCAAACCACGTCGCCCGGCTCGGCCAACATGGCCTTGCGCTACTACAGCGACGGCACCTGCCCTGATCCGTACAACCTCAGTTCGTACACGGGCGGCAAGGTTCGCTACACCTATCGTAGCAACGTTCAAATCGACATCACTCCTGGTGCTGGCGTCGAAGACCAACTGCACGTGAGGTTCATGGCCGGTGAAGAAGAAATCATTGACGAACTGAACCTCGGTGTCCGCCCTGTCGGTGCGTGGATGGAGCCTTTCCAGTTTACAATGTACAGCAACGGTCCCAACTACACTGTGACCGTTCTGGACTTCACGCCCAGCGATGGCATGTTCAGCGTCGAAGGCGAGGAGCTGCCTTTCCAAGTCAGTCCTGGCCAAGACATCGGGTTGACCATGGCGTGCAACGGCACACAGGCCGGTGTCATTGAGCGCCAGTTTGTGGCCATCACCGAAGGCAACCGCGCAGCCCACATCTGGCCCGTCACGGTTGAACTCTACAGCCCGGAATGCCCCGATGTCGTCGAGGTGGCCTATGACCTCGGCACCATCACTCCAGGCTTCAGCTATGTTGGCGTTCCGGCCGACATTACACCCACGACCTTGCACGACGACTACACCCTTCCTTTCCCCGAGATTCCGGAAGGCGTGGACGGCGTCTACAAACTCACCTTCGAACAAGACCAAATGCTTAACGCCTACGTCAGTCAAGGCGAGAACGGCAAGGTGGCCCTCTACACCGAGGACTTCTATGGCGAGGGCGGCCCCATGGCCACCAACTATTACACGGGCCCTGGCTTAGGCGGCGGCGCCTCTTTCGAAGCCATGATTGGCGACGAAAACAGCACGACGGTCTCCTCCTACTTCCCGTTCCATGTGTTCTTCAGGTATAGCATCGGCGAGAACCTTTTCCTCGCCAGCGAACTTGCCGAAGCTGGCGTGACTACCGCCCCAATGACGAGTCTGAGTTGGTATGTCAGCAGCACTACCTGTACGCAAGAGCAGAACGGCATCAGCATCTGGATGGCCAATGTGAGCGAAACTGAAATCCCCACCATGTCGCATATCACCAGCAATATGACCCTTGTCTATACGGGCGACAACCTTCCTGCTCCCGAAGTAGGCTGGAACGAGTTCGTGTTCAACGAAGGCCGTTTCGCTTGGGACGGCGTAAGCAATATCCTGATCGTCTGCCAGAGAAACAACGGCCAATACCAAGGCAGGGTGAACTGGCAGACCCATAATCCAGGTTTCTACGCCATGGGTTACAATTACACGGACGGCACCGCCTACGACATGATGAACGGGAGTTATTCTCTCAGCCGTTCGAACACCAACCGCGCCAACATCATCTTCAAGGGCGGCAACCGCAATCGTGACGTCATCCTCACCGAAGACTTCGAAAACGGTATTGGTGATTGGACGATGAGCAATTGTCATAACAGCACAGGTGTTTCCTCAGGCTATTCTTCTTATGCTCATAGCGGCAGCAACTTGTTCCGCTTCTATTGGACCACC
>JAFUAA010000011.1 GCA_017460915.1 Bacteroidales bacterium
CCCGTCGGGGCCTACATAGTCATGCTGCGCCGAGGCGAACACCGCCTGCCCGTCGGTGCGCTTCGTGGTCATGCGACCGAAAGCATCGTAGGCCATCACACCCGTATGCGCCCCGTTCAGCCAAATGCTGTCGAGACGGTCGAGTTCGTCGTATCCGAATGTCTCTCGCAATCCTCTCATCTTGTCGTTTCGCGCCGCTAAATTACCAAAATCATCCCAACTGTAGCCCAAATTCTGCAAAATAGTAGCGTTTTTCCATGAATATATGCCTTGCAGGCGGCCTGTGGCAGGGTTATGGTCGCGTCTTGACTGCACTCCGTTGCCCGTTGCAAAGCGCGTGACTTGCCCCACGGCGTTCTTTTCGATCGTTTCCCAAAGGGCATCGCCTTGTGCGTCCTCTATCTTGTAGAGTTGACCTGAGATGGCATCAAACACGTTGTGGGTCTCATAACCAGTGGGATAGGTGACGGATTGAACGCGAAGCGGAAAGCCCAAGGCATCATCGTAGGTGTAGGATGTATTGTAGTCGGTGCCGAATAGCTTTTCGGTTTTTGAGGCAAGGCGATTAAGGTGGGCGACGTCATAGTTATAGGTAATGGTTTGATTGTCGCCATAAGTAATCTGCCTCAGCAAGCCTTTTTGCCCGGTGGTTTCCAAATAGGTCCATGCTGTCTCTATCGTAGTTTGGTGATTTTCATCAATCTCAGCACGGTTAACACACCTGCCAATAACATCATACTCGTAACGTGTCACGTCATGCTTTGGCGACAGCGAGGTGCGCAGTTGTCCAAAAGCATCGTAGGTTTCCTTGACGACACCATAGTTGGGGTCGTGGATCTTGGTGCGGTTGCCTGCGTCGTCATACTCAAGCCCGATACGAGTGTTGGTATCGTCTCCCAACTGCGTGTATTCAAGTTTGCCGTTGGGGTAATAAACGTATTTGACTTCCGTCCCGAGCGCATCGACCGACTTGGTTTTCTGCCCGAGGTAGTTGGTGGTCTCGCTGCTTGTCCGCGTTTCGTCGTCGAGGGTGTGGAAGGTGCATGTTGTCGTGTGGCCGTCATAGCTTACGCTTGAATGGGTGCCATCGGGGTAATAGGTGTCTATGAGGCGGAGCAGGCCGTCATAGTAATACGAGGTCCATTGCTGGGTTTCGTTGGGGAAATATGGCAGGCTCTTCCGTTTCACGAGTCCCATGCCGTTGTATTCCGTGTCTTGGTAAATGGCTTCGCCGTGCAGCCCGTAGGTGACGGTGCGCAGCTCGCGTCCGGCGGTGTCGAAAAACACCTTCACCGGTGTCTCGCCCGAGATGCGCTTCCATGTGTAATAAGCCGCCATTGGGGGCGAATCCGGATCGTAGAATGTCGTTCTGTATCTTGCCCAACGCTTCGCGGAGCATCCGAAAGTGAGGTCGGGATATTGCACCCACTCGGTCGATCCAAGATGGTCGGAACGATTGTAGTAGGTGACTTGGCCGTTGCAGTCCGTACTGCTTTGCGGTTCTCCATACCTCGCATTGAAATCGGTTTGCGAAACATAGCCCTTTGCGTTGGTCTCGGAGTGCAGGAACAAGAAACTTTGGTAGGTGTAGGATGTGGTTCGCGGTGCTAGCAAACCATCCAACGCGGCGAGCGTTTCGCTGGTCACGTTGCCCACGTTGTCGTACTTGTATGATATTGAAGTGGCCAGTCCGTTGGCGTTGTTATGGTTGCCGCCTGGATAAGACGCGATGCTCTCCACGAGGTAGGACGTATTGCTCATGTAGTGGTAGGCAATCAACGTCTTAGAAACGCGTCCGTCGCCATTCTTCCTTGCCGTCACTATTGTTGAGTCGGGACGGTTGATGATCCAGTCGGCAATGTACAAGTCTGGTTGGTAGAACGTTTGTGTGTGGGTGATGTGCTGGCCGTCTGTGGCTTGGGAAATCCAATATGGCGAAAGGCTCTCATAGGCGTCTGTCAACTTGACAGCGATATAATATTGTCCCACACTTCCGTTGCCAGTCGAAGGCACGTCGATTTGGTAATGGTTCTCCGTGAGGGCGACCGATAGGGTTTCTTCGTTGCCATTGTCGGGATTGTAGGCTATGCTCCATTTTTTCGTCAAAATGGGAACATAGGACTTTGGGGTGAAGTAATTCTCCATGAAGCCGTTTTCATATTGGTCTTTCGCCACGCGTCTGTCCAATGCATTGTATACGCATCGGTCGGTCAGTGCCAGCGCGCGGTGTGCCATCAAAGGTATTGTCGAATAATTGGAAACCACGCTGTCGAGTCTCTGTCCGTTGATGTACGACTTTGAAACCATGCTCCTGAACCCGAGCACGCCTTTGCCCTTACGGTGGACGTATGCGTCTTTGTAGCCGTACATTGTGCTGAGCACGGGCGTTCCCGCTATGGGATTAGAACTCGACACTTGCTTCAAGGCTTTCATCGAGAAGGGCATGGAGAAGATGTCGTGCTCTGGGTCGTCCCAGTATTTCGACCATTGATATATTTCAGTTCCGAAAGTGGTCAGGTAGTCGTATTCGAACTCGGTCTTGTTGCCCATGCCGTCAGTGATGACTTCCACCGAATAGCGGTTGGTCATCGTCGGAAGGATGAAGATGCTTTGGTTTCCAATGATGCCGACATTCTCCCTACCTAAAAAGTTGCCGCTGCACAAAGTCATTTTCGACACCATGTTGCCCAACCCGATGTTGCTTAGGTCGAATGTTTGTTTATGGGAGAACCTTGCCTTTTCGTTCTCGTTTTCTAGCCTGATCAAAGGGCCGTAAAACACATACAATTTGTTGCCCTTGGCTACCACGAAGTCCGACTTGCCATCGCCGTCCATGTCTGTCACCTCGAAATGTTGGTAGTCGCTATGGTCCGAAGGGGAATCGAACATCTCGAAGGCACGTTTTTCGGGATCGATGTCGGGCAAATCGTCGGTGATGTCGAAGATGGGCCAGTATAGTTCTGTTTCCTTGAAATAATTGATTTCCCATCGATAGGATTTCCTATCCGAACCTTCGCTTTTCGATTCTTCCACATAGCTGAGCATGTCGCATTTCCCATCCCCGTTGAAGTCGCCCAACAAGATATGGTGCCGGTTGGACAGCATGTAGCTAGTGCTGAACTGCGTTGCGGTGGTTTTTGATGTCATCTTGTATAGCACGGCATTGGAACGGGTTTCAGGATCGTGTTCGCCCATTTCGTTGTATTCTTTCGCGTTCCCGTCGCACCAAATCTCGGTGATACCATCCCCATTGAAATCGGCAGCCACAAACACCCTGCCAGGCAGCACCAAAGTGTTGGTGCGCACCATGGCGAATCTGTTTCCGTCCTCATGGGTGATATACAGCAACTTGGGAATCGTGGTATAGCCGTCCGGGATTTGCATCACCATGTCCGTCTTGCCATTGCCCAAGAAGTCGCCTATCATCAGGTTGGCCGCAAATCCTCTGCCAATATACAAATCGTCCTCATCCCATGTTTTCTCTGCATAGTCCAGCTTCCATTCTCCCGAACCGGTCCATTTGGTCAAAAATGGGAATATCTTGACCTTTTTCATCGTCAAACCATAAGGCCATCGCGAAACAGTTACCATGTCGTCCCGCCCGTCGCCATTAAGGTCGGCAACTTGAAGCGACTCCGTGTGAATGTCAAGTTCTATTTCTTGGAGAAAATGGAACGAGCTTGTACCGTTTGACAAGCCGTCGTTGAGATACACCGATGCGTACTTCTTGTTGTTTTTCTCATAAACGGCTATGATGTCCTTGAACCCGTCTCCATTGAAGTCGCCGGAATACTTCACCTTGTTTTGGAACGCGTTTCCGCCTCCAACCGATACCGGAACAACAAGATTGGATGGATTCGTGGAGTAGTCGTTACTTCCCCATTTCACAACCGTCTTGTTGTACGAAGTGCCACCCCTTGTATATGTGATGTCTTGAAGCCTATGGTAATGGAAGCCGTCTTGCGCGTTCTCCGCATAGTAGCCAAAGTCGTAGCGGGCTGTTTCCTCAAGTTCCCAAGGATTATAGACTTGCCAGTTGATGGAAACCGACTTGAGGGTTTTGCTTTGGTGAAGCGTGTGGTTTCCTATGAAGGCGATTTCCTGGTCGCGCCTGTAGTCCGATTCGTATCCGAATTTCAGCACGTAACGTGGATAGACGTTCGCGCTGGCGTTTCCCGTATACTTGATTGTTTTCACGCAATAATGCGCGCCGCCTTTGTCGTATTCAAACGTCATGTAATTGCCTTCCCTGTCCTGAACCTTGTTGAGCAGCCATAGCGCAACCTCGTATTTCGTGGTATCGTCCTCGTTCTTGTATGCAATCCTTGAATTGGGGGTGAAGCCATATTCCATGACAAGTCCGTCTGAAGTCCAAACCTTGAACTTGGCTGGGCCGTTCACAATCGTGTCTTCCGTATAGGACACGATTTTGCTCATGCCGTCCACCTCGGTTCGGTATTCGGCAAGGTTGTTTCCATAAGAGCCGTCATTCGCTATCAACCGCTGGCCATCCAATGCGAAACGATCCTTGACGAAGTTGACCCCCTTCATCCTGCCGTCAAAAAACAAGTTTTCAGTGACGCGCGAGATGGCCGACAGGCCGCCCAACGTCCAGCCCCAACCCAACAGTCCATTGCCGCTCTGACTGTTGTAGGTTATCGATAGGTTGGGCCGGACCCCTTTAATCCCTTCGGGCAGTTCCAAGGGTAGGGAATAGGTCGCTGCGCCCAATCCGCCCACGTCCACCACACCACCAATCGCTCCTACTACGCCATCTCCTTTGCCTGCTGGTCCCCCAATTACGCCAACCGTTGGGGGCTGTAGCTGTATTTGAGCATCCTCAATGAAATCCAATTTCTCTTGAGCAATTGCCGACAAGAAAAAACATGTCAGTAATAACGAGGTGAAAAACTGTCGTTTCATAACATTCTTGTTTTGGGGAGTTATTTCTTAATCACCTTCCATACATGTCGTTCATCGGCAGTTGTCAGTTCAAGGAAATACACACCCGCTGCCTGTCCCGACAAATCCAACGTTTCAATTCCGCCTGACATGTTGCGCTCAGAGAGCTTCGCCCCCGATATGTTTGTCAACGACACCCTATACGATGCCCCCTTGGCGCCGTTCTCAATCCTAACAAATACCTTATCGAAAGTTGGATTGGGGTAAACACTCACCTCCGTCAAACCTATGGAATCGGAAACCCTGCCATGCGGAAGGCTTTCGCGCTCCACATTTCGATCTTCCTCCCATACCTTCTTGAACTCCAAAGAGCGCGTGATTCTGTTGCCATTGGCATCATATGCGAATCTCACCTCGCCCAATTGTTGAGAAAAGCCCGACACAAACAATGACATAGCGATTAGAATAAAAAAAGAGCTTTTTCATAACTTTACTGTTTTTTATCGTTCCATTTCAAACTTTAATTTTCTGCAAAAATACACATTTTATTCTTATATCGCATAATTTTATCCTTATTTTTAATATTTAAACATAAAAAAACGGAAACCATGCGGTTTCCGCCTAATTACATCCCCTAAATCGTGGGAAAATCGTTTTATCCCAGTCTCTTGAACTGGCAAGTGAAGTGACGCATCAGCTCGGCTTCCCAAGTGATTTCGAGACCACGCTTGATGCTGTCGCGACGGTCGTACACATTCTTCAGGGCAGCGGCGATCACGTCCATGTGGTTGTTGGTGTACACACGGCGCGGGATGCAGAGGCGCACGAAGTCGTTGCCGCCGAAGCGGTTCTGGCGCGTGACCGGGTCGCGGTCGGCGAGGACGTAACCGATCTCGCAGGCGCGGATGCCGGCTTCCAGATACAGCTCGCAGGTCAGCGTCTGGGCGGGGAACTCTTCCTTCGGGATTTGGGTCAGCACCTTGTCGGCATCGATGAAGATGGCGTGGCCACCGGCAGGACGCTGGTAAGGAATGCCGTACTCGTCGAGTTTGGCGGCGAGGTAGTGGACTTGCTTGATGCGGGTCTCAACCATATCGAACTCCATGTTTTCCTTCAGACCGACGGCCAAGGCATCCATGTCGCGACCGTTCATACCGCCGTAGGTGAGGAAGCCCTCGAAGGGGATGCAAAACAGCTTGGCACCTTCGTACCAGTCTTCCTTGTTAGTGGCGATGAAGCCGCCCATGTTGACGAGACCGTCCTTCTTGGCCGACATCGTCATCGAGTCAGCATAGCTGAACATCTCAAGGGCGATTTCCTTCAGGGTCTTGTCGGCATAGCCTTCCTCGCGCGTCTTGATGAAGTAGGCGTTCTCGATGAAACGGGCGCTGTCGATGTTGACGGGCACGCCGTACTTGTGGCACAGCTCACAGGTCTCGCGGATGTTCTTCATGCTCACGGGCTGACCGCCGACGGTGTTGTTGGTGACGGTAAGGACGAAGAAAGGCACATTACCCTTGTTCTCTTGCAGCACCTTTTCGAGCTTCTCGAGGCTGACGTTGCCTTTGAAAGGCACTTCGAGTTGGGTGTCGTAGGCCTCGGGCACGGTGACGTCGATGGCGAAGGCCTTGCGGCTCTCGATGTGGCCCTTGGTGGTGTCGAAGTGGGCATTGCCCGGGATGACATTGCCCGGCTTCACCAGGTAGCTGAACAGCACATTCTCGGCTGCGCGGCCTTGGTGGGTGGGAATGACGTATTCAAAACCAGTGAGTTCGGTGATGGTGTCCTTCATGTGATAGAACGAGCGGGCGCCGCCGTAGCTCTCGTCGCCCATCATCATGGCGGCCCATTGACGGTCGCTCTGGGCACCGGTGCCGCTGTCGGTCAGCAAGTCGATGTAGACATAGTCGCTCTTCAGCATAAAGACGTTCTGGTGGGCTTCGTTGAGCCACTTTTCGCGTTGTTCGCGGGTGGATTTCTTAATGGGTTCAACCATCTTGATTTTCCACGCTTCTGCAAATGGTAATTCCATAATTGTGAGGTTTTTTAATATGTATTATAATGATTTGATTGTTGTTTTTTGACATAAGTGTGGGAGAAGGAAGGGGCGTTGCCCCCCACCCCTCTTTCAAAGGGGGAGTCAGAAACGGTCACGTTCCTTGACGTTCAAGTAAACCATATTACCAAAGAAGGCTTGCATATTAATAATAAGGTGCTTTCAAAAAACGGTTCAAAATTAGTGTTTTTTTCTGAGATGCAAGACGAAAACCTTGTTTTTTTCACCCATCCCCAACAATTAATGATTGAAAAAGGCCGAAAATCCCAAAATGTTGGGATTCCACAGGTTGGGAAAAGGCTGTTATTTTGCATCCAGATTTTTGTCATACTGTTAGAGAATGAATTTTGAGTTAGTTTCAATGTGTATAACGGGAGCGGACGAAGCTCCGCTCCCAATATCACGACAGTGAGGCAAGACCACACCAACGCCGAAAACCGATTATTAACCAAATCCTTCCCACTCATGAGAAAACATAGAATTGCATTATCCGTTATGGGTTGTGCCTTGTTCGCAACGATGGCCGCGTGCAAGCCCACCGAACCCCAACTCTCCCTTGATCCACAAATCGCTGAAGAGACTTACGCTGGCGGCGAACTTGGCACCACGTTCAACAGTTCGCATTCGGCCTACGAAGACCCCACGCCCGCCATCGAAGAAGCTGGATTGGGGACGCAATTCAAGTATGGGGAATACTTTTTCGAGCGTTCCTTTACTATTAATAACGAGCCGTTCAAAGGTCTGGGGCCGCTTTATCTGCGTTCTTCCTGCATCGCTTGCCATCCTGGCTACGGGCGCGGCAAGCGCGTGACGAAATACGACACCAACGAATGGGGCAACAGCTACCTGCTCATCGTCACCGACAAGCAAGGCACCATCGTCGAATCGCTCGGGCTTGTCCCGATGACGAAAGCCGTGGCTGGCTTCAAACCGATGATTGACGAATCGAAAGTCAGCATCAACTGGCTCAACTACACCGACGAATGGGGCAACCGCTTCCCCGACGGGGAGACCTACAGCCTCATCTATCCCGAGTTGAACATTCCTGAGGACGCTTTCTATGTGCCGCTCGAAATCGGAGGTCGGCCCGTGGCCTACAGCGACATCGACATGACCCTCGAAGCCACCATCGGCATCTATGGAACAGGCCTGCTCGACGCCATTCCCGACGACTCGCTGAAAGCCGAATACTTGAAACAAGAAAGCCATGGCGTAACCCTCAACCCCGCCATTTGGGCTGGCGGCGACTGGGCTCCGACAGGCCTCAATACCGACGGGCATCCTTTCCGCCTCGATTACGCCCTCGACGCCTCCTCAACGCAAGGCAACGTCAGCCTTTGGGAAGTGACCAATGTGGTCACCGACCCCTACACGGAGAACTACATTCCCGAAGCCTACTTCCGCACCGCTGCCGCCGACCCCGACGTGCAAGCCACCTTCTATGGACTCTATCCCGAACAAAACATCACGGGTGATGTGGCTACCGACATATACAACTACCTCGCCAACAAGAACATCGACTTGGAAATGAGCAGCAACGACCATTACCTGCTCAACCTCTGGATTCGTGGTTTGGCCGTGCCTGCCGCCCGCAACCTTGAGGATGAGGAAGTGCAACTGGGTCGCAAACTGTTCCGCGAAATCGGGTGCACGGCCTGTCACCGTCCTTCATGGACGACGGGCGACGACCGCGAAATCCAAGACCCATACAACGTCTTCGCCGGACGAGAGTTCCCCCATTATCCTTACCAGAAGATTTGGCCTTACTCTGACATGGTGCAACACCGCCTTTTCATGCAAAATGACATCCGCACGGGCTGGTGCCGCACCACGCCGCTTTGGGGCAAGGGCCTGATGCGCACCTGCGCCGGTCATAGCGACCGCCTGCACGACTGCCGCGCCCGCAACGTGATGGAAGCCATCATGTGGCACGGCAACGCCCAAAGCGATGCCCGCTGGACCATTGAAAAGTTCCGCAACCTCGACAAGAGCGAGCGCGACGCCATCGTGAAATTCATCGAAGCGATTTGATGAAAAGTGTTTTTCTGAATGAATTTTTGAGTTAGTTTTGTCGTGCGAGGCGAATAAGTTCGCCTCGCATGGTGTTTTTTATATCCTCATTTGTAACGAAACTCCTTTCCAAAAATAGCCATTTATGGGGATTTGGACTCAGAGGCAAAAATCCGATTTTTGCAGTCGATTTTGAATAAGATTATTTTTAATAAACAGCATTCATTATGAAACTGAAAACGATAGCAAAATTCGCCGTTTTGGGCTTGGCTTTGAGTGCCATGCCGTTGCATGCGCAGAACAACAACGCAGATTCGACGAAGCTTTTCTCGCTGTCGCGCCTCACCGTGGGCGGCTATGGCGAGGCCGTCTACACGCGCAATTTCTACAGCGACAACATGTTCCGCTATTCCCATGCCGACCGATACAAAGACGCCAAAGGCCACGGCCGCGTGGATTTGCCCCACGTGGTCATCAACTTGGGCTACGACTTCGGCAAAGGCTGGACGATGGGCAGCGAAATCGAGTTTGAGCACGGCGGCAACGAAGTGGCCGTTGAGGTGGAAGCAGAGGAAACCGGCGAATTCGAACACGAAATCGAGCGCGGCGGCGAAGTCGCCTTGGAACAATTCTGGATCCAGAAGTCGTTCGGCAAAGGCTTCAACATCCGCATGGGCCACATCATCGTGCCCGTCGGTCAGACCAACTTCGCCCACGAACCCAATCGTTTTTTCACTTGCTACCGACCTGAAGGCGAGTTCAACATCATGCCATGCACATGGCACGAGACAGGCATCAGCCTGTGGGGACGCCTCGGCGACTGGCGCTACGAGGCCATGGTGATTCCCGCCTTGAACTCCAACATGTTCAACAATGCCAACTGGGTGAAAAACGGCTCGGCCTCGGGCTATGAGTTCCGCGTGGCCAACCGTTTGGCGGGTGTCGTCCGCATCGACAACTACTCCATCAAAAACGTGCACATCGGCGTGAGCGGCTACATCGGCAACACCTTTAATAATGACATCGTCACCAATGAATCCGACAAATACAAGGACGTGAAAGGTACCGTGACCATCGGCACAGCGGAGTTCGACTACAGAGGTCATGGCCTGGTAGTGCGCGGCAACTTCGACTATGGCTTCCTCGGCGAAGCGGCTACCATCTCGGCCTACAACAAGAACCAGAACCACCAGAGTTTCTCGCCCTATCCGCGCTCGCTCGTCGGAGAGGCTGCCATCGCCTACGGCGGTGAGATTGCCTACGACATCATGCATACGATGAGAAACACGGGCGACCAAAAGCTCTACCTCTTTGGCCGTTACGACTACTACGACAGCTACATCCCCTACGAAAGTGCCATCTCGCTCTACGAGTGGACCGAGCGCCACATCATGACCCTCGGCGTGAACTACTATCCCATCAAACAAGTGGTCATCAAGGCGGAATACGCAAAGCGATTCCTGAAGGAACAATACAACGACGAGCCGATGTTTTCGTTGGGCGTGGCGTATGCCGGATTCTTTACGAAATAATTCAAACAATCAACCAATAAAAAATCTGAAAAATGAAGAAATTAATGAAAAGCGCAGCCCTAATCGCTGCAACGACGCTGTTCACCGTAAGCTTCAGCGCCTGCAACAAGAACCCTCAGAACGGGGGCGAAGAAGCCAAAAAGGAAACCAAGGACGCCATCATCAAGCAGTACCTTGACCACACCCTTTATCCGACCTACACCAACTTGGCCGCCAAGACCGACAACCTCGTAGACGATTTGGAAAGCCTGAAAGCCAACATGACCCAAGACAACCTCGACAAGACCTGCGCCTCGTTCCTCGACGCCCGCCACTGGTGGGAGATGAGCGAAGCCTTCCTTTTTGGCGCCGCATCCGACTTCGGCATCGACCCGCACATCGACTCGTGGCCGCTTGACGAGACCGAGTTCAACCGCCTGATGAACAATCCCGAAATGTTGGAAGACCTTGAGGGCGAAGACGGTGCCGTCGTCGCCCGCGAACGCCTCGGCAACGCCTTGCTCGGCTTCCACGGATTGGAGTACGTGCTCTTCCGCGAAGGCCAAGCCCGTCCCGTCAGCGAAATCAACAACGACATGATGATATATGCCGTGGCTGTGGCCGGCGACTTGCGCAACAGTTGCTTCCAACTTGAAGTGAGCTGGAACGCCAATGCCCCTCAAGCCCACAAGGACCTGATGGAAGAACTTGAGTTCAACACCAGCCTTGCCAACGGCAACACCTACGGCGAGAACATGACCCTCGCTGGCGAGGCCGGCAGCACCTATGCCACCCGCACCCAAGCCCTGCAAGCCATCCTTGACGGCTGCATCGACATCTCCGACGAGGTGGGCACCTCGAAAATCGGCAAATGCCATACTGGCGAAGACGTGACCTATGTCGAATCGCCCTACAGCCAGAAATCCATCAAGGACTTCACCGACAACATCACCAGCATCCAGAACGCCTACATGGGCGGCATCGAAGGCCAACGCGACGGAGACCTTTCCGTCCACAACTTCGTCAAAGACATTAACGCTGAGTTGGATACCAAAGTCGTGAACGCCATCAACAATGCCATCGAGAAAATCCAAAACATGAAGGCTCCCTTCGTGCTCTTCTACATGGATGCCAGCGCCGGTGAGGCCATGGAAGCTTGTCAACAACTCTCCAATATCTTGGATGAGGCCAAGGACGCTTTGAACGAACAATAACCTTTAAATGACAGACTTGCCGTGTATAGCCAAGCCGAGCCTAATGGCTCGGCATGACATACACGGCAAGGTTGCTTGTCAATAACAAATCAGACAACTAACTCAAATCCATCAAATAATGAACAAACACAAGCCTTTCAGAATGTCGCTCATCGGTGTGGTCTTGGCCTCAGCCATGGTGGCTTGTCACCCCAACGAGCCCATCCCAACCGAAGTCAGCGAAGACACCTATGCCGGCGGCGAATTGGGTACCACTTTCAACCGATCGCAGTCAGCCTACGAAGACCCCACCCCTGCCACCGAGCAGGCTGGACTGGGCACCGCCTTCAAGTATGGCGAGTACTTCTTTGAGCGCACCTACACGCAGAACAACCCGCCCTTCAATGGTTTAGGGCCGCTCTACATCCGCAGCAGCTGCATCGCCTGCCATCCTGGTTATGGCCACGGCATGCGCATGAACCGCTACCGCGCCGATGACTGGGGCAATGGTTACCTGCTCGTCTTCACCGACAAGAACGACACCTACTTGAGCAGCTACACAGGCATGCCGCAAACCAAGGCCGTCGCACCTTTCAAGGCACCTTTGGACGAGACGCAAATCCAAATCAACTGGCTGAGCTACACCGATGAATGGGGCAACCAATTCCCTGACGGCGAACGCTACAACCTCACCTATCCCGAGGTCTACATCCCCGAGGAGGCTTTCTATGTGCCGCTCGAGGTGAACAATCAACCCATTCCTTACAGTGACTTCGTGTGTCGTCTGGAATCGACCATCGGTATCTATGGCACTGGCTTGATTGACGCCATCCCCGACGACTCGCTGAGAGCCCAATACCAAAAGGAATACAACGACGGCTACATGCAAAACGGTCTCAACCCTGCTATGTGGGCTGGTTCCGACTTCGCCCCGACGGGTTATTACGGCAACACCAATCACCCCAAGAAGTACACCTACGCCCTCACTCGTGGTCCTTTGCAAGATGCTCCTGGTGCCAACGCCATCTGGAACATCACCAACGTGACGCACCGCACCAAGACCAGTCACTACATGACCGCCGCCTACGCCACCAAGGCTTCGCAAGACCCCGACGTGCAAGCTGAGTTCTACAACTACTTTCCGCAATTCAACCTGACGGGCAATGTGGAGACCGACATCTACAACTACCTGATGATGAACGACCAGATTCCCAACGAGCTGAAAGTGCCCGAAATGTCGGACGAAGACTATGTCAACTTCATGGTGTGGCATCGTGGCTTGGCCGTCCCTGCCGCCCGCAACTTGGACAACCCTGAGGTGCAACGCGGCAAGCAACTTTTCAGCGACTTGGGCTGCGCCTACTGCCACCGTCCGTCGTGGCAAACGGGTGACGACATGTTCACCGACCCAGCAGGTTTCTTCTCCGACGGCGACCCGCGCCTGCCGCGCTATCCCAACCAGAAGATTTGGCCTTACAGCGACTACATCCAGCACAAGCTCCACATGGAGAACGACATCCGCACAGGCTGGTGCCGCACCACTCCGCTTTGGGGCCGTGGCCTGAGCGCCATCTGCACCGGTGCCAGCGAGCGCCTGCATGACTGCCGCGCCCAAACCGTCATCGAAGCCATCATGTGGCACGGCAATGCCCAAAGCGACGCCCGACGCTCGGTGGAGAAGTTCCGAGAACTGAGCAAAGAAGACCGCGCCGCCGTCGTGAAATTCATCGACGCCATTTGATGCGATTATTCCCAAAACCATGTCTTGAAAAGCGAGATAGCAAAATGCCGTCTCGCTTTTTTCTACCAATTCGTGGGAAAAGCCCAAATTGTTGCATGAAAGTTCTGACTTTTTGACACATATTTCCCTCAATTCACGGAAAAGCCCTACTTTTGC
>JAFUAA010000012.1 GCA_017460915.1 Bacteroidales bacterium
ATATGTCTCCATTGTAGGCTGGCAATCATTGGTACACCACTTTGATACCGTGGTAGGGGCACAACCCAATTGCTCTGCCAGCCACTTATTGACTCTCTGGTATCCCTCCACGAGACACTCAATAGTCTCGCGGCACCTCCTTTTTCTGCAAGCACTGCCTTGATGCGATTGATGTCCTTGTCCATAATGGATTTCTTTTGTTAATGCTACAAAGTTACTCATTTTTGTCCAAACAGAGCACAATAAGCTAAGATATTTAGCAAATAATCACATTTTAATATCATTTTCCCCATTATTCCGACAACTTTTTCTGATATTCGTCTATTAACTCCACCACTTTGGTCATTATCTGTACCAACTTGTAGGAGCGTTACCTGTCCGTTGACGCTGCCCTGCACCATTGAATTGTTGAGGGTGATTTTCATACGCTTCTGAGTTTCTGGGTGCAAAATTAAACTATCTCAGAGCGTCCCCTGCCGTGCAAAATATGCCAGAATATGTATGTTTTTCCGGGTCTATGGGAATCTCGTACAGACTTCCACATTTTCACCAACTGTTACCAGTTACCAAACGTAGTAACCGAGGTAACACTTAGGTAACGGAACAGGCTCAACATTCTTTCCAATCCGAAAGAATTTCAAAAGTGTAAATGACCACAAACTAATGCAATATCAACGCTTTACACTATATCGCCCGTAATAACCTCATCATTCCCTACTACCTTGATATCCGTAAAAATAGAACGGTTTCCGAGCCATTGGCACGCTTTTTTCTTTCCCTTTGCATCGGGCGCAACCACCTATGAATTATCCCTTTATTTTTCAGTTGTCAGTTTGAAGTTGGTAGTTGTCAGTTTGAAGTTGGCAGTTGTTTGGGTATTGGGCTGCCGTCTGAATTTCGGGGATTGAAATCGCCCGATGAATTATGGTCGCCCCTTCAGGGCTTTTGTCTACAGGAGCTTGGCCAGGTCTTGCTTGAGCTCGGCGACGAAAGCCATGCACTCCATGGGTGTTTTCTGCTCGACAGGGAAGGCGAGGATGCGCAGCATCACTTCCGACATGCGATGGGGTTGGTCGTCGCGCATGTTTTTCAGTTCCTCTTTGACAGAGCCTCTGCGCGGTGCGACCAAAGGCACCGATGTTTTCCACTCCTCGAAACCTTGCTTAGGCAAATCTTGTTCCTGGGCAACGCTCATGAGCAAAGTGATTGTGACGCTCTTGTCGTCGTTGGCCACCATTTGCGCATCCTCGGGCAGAAACTTGCCGAGACTAGTGACGGGAAAGCCGATAAACACCACCGTCTCGCCCATTTCTCCTTTCACTTCCCGCCTTGTGGGTTTGAACTGGTTGATGAATCGGCAACACAGCCACGCGCTCCATTCGTAAGCGCGATAGAATGTGCCTTCTGGGAATAGTTGGATGGTACCCCAAGGTCCCTCTTCCATCCGTTTCCTTTCGATTTCCAGTATTTCTTTCAGTTGTGCCATATTCCTTTCGCCCCTATGGGGCTTTGTTTTTGTATTGCTTATCTGTTTGGCAGGGGTTGCGCTGCGCTTCACCGCCTGCTTAGTATCCTGTCGCCCCTACGGGGCTGGCGGCCTGCTGGGCTACCGCCGTAGACCTCAACCTACGGTTACTATAGTCTCACCCCTCGGGGCGAAGCCTTTTCGCCTCGTTTGGCGGCAGTGGGGCTGGCTGTGAGCGCCCTGCGGGGGCGCCCCAGCCCCACTGCCGCCAAACGCCTTGCCCGTGCCAAGGGATAATTACTCGGCAGGGCAAACGAGGCGGACGGATCGACCGAGGTAACGGCCGTCGGCGCCGTCAGCGTAGAGGTAGCCATCGTCGAAGTTCACGCCCCACGCGTAGTAGCTACCGTAGTACGAAGCCGACCAGTAGTAGCCGTAGCCGCCCACATCGTAGACCGAAGACCCGTAGCGGTAGCCAGCGGCAGGCAGGAAGACTGCGCCGTGCGACTGCAAGCTGTTCTCCCATGTGGAAGAGCTAATCACGTTGCTGCTGAAGCTGGCACCACCGCTGTTGGTGCTATACAGGTTGTAGTAACTCGTACTCCAGTCATCCGGCAACAGTATCACACCATTCACGCCCGCCACCTGGGCCTTGGCATAACGAATGCCACTGCTCGTGTTGCGAATGTTGAAGACATAGTCCCATTCGCCTTGCGTCAGCGTGCGCCACTGGTGCGACGCATTGCCACCGTTGCTTATCGCGTTGTAATAGCCCCAGTCCGAGTTCGCATAGTTGCCCGTCAAGTTATAGTTTCCGGGAGGGCCATACAAGCTGCCATTGCTGTTGTTGGAATCCCAAGGGCGATAGTAGGTGTTGCCACAGTTCCAGCCGCTCGTGCCCCAACCAAAGAGGTCTATCCATCCGCTGTAGCTTTGAGAGATGTTGCTGTTGGCATCACCTATGTAATCGTATTGGTTCGTGGCGAAACGCCATTGGGCGGTCGAGGCCTTGTATTGCAGGTTGCCTTGTGAGAAATACACACGCTGGCTTGCGCTCACCGAGAAACGACCATTGATTGCACCTGTGGGGACCGAAGGAACCGAGGCGGTCGTAAACGTCCTCGTCTCGCCGTATCCTGTACCAGCGCTGTTGGTGGCGTAGGCGCGCACGTAATAAGTCGTGCCCGAGCTAAGATTGGTGATGCCGCTGGTGAAGCTGCCCGTGCCTGTGCCATTCGTCGTATGATTGCTGTTAATCGTCGGGTTGGAGCTGGTGCTCCAGCAAACGCCGCGCGCTGTCACCGTGCCGTTGCCTGCATTCACCACGTTGCCGCCGCAAGTGGCGGAGTTCTGGGTGATGTTGGTCACGCTGTTGGTGGTCACTGTGGGTAAGTAGACTTGTGCACTTGTTGTGAACGTCCTTTGGTTGCCGTAAGCCGTTCCAGCGCTGTTGGTGGCGTAGGCGCGCACATAATAGGTCGTGTTGGGCGACAGCCCAGTGATGCTGCTGGTAAAGCTACCCGTGCCTGTGCCATTCGTCGTATGGCTATTGCTGATGGTCGGGTTAGAACTTGTGCTCCAGCACACGCCGCGCGCCGTCACCGTACCGCCACCGGCATTGGTCACGTTGCCGCCACAAGTGGCCGTGTTCATGGCAATGTTGGTCACATTTGCCGTCGTCACCGTGGGCATCCCGACGGCATTAGTGGTGAAGTTCACCTCTTCGCCGTAGGCCGTGCCTTGGCTGTTGATGGCGTAGGCGCGCACATAATAGGTGGTGCTGAGAGACAGCCCTGTCATGTTTACCGTGAACTCTCCCGTTCCCGTGCCGCTGTTGGCATGGCTTCCGCTGATGGTCGGGTTATGGCTCGTGCCCCAGCAGATGCCGCGTTCGCTGACGCTGCCGCCGCCATCGTTAGTCACCTTGCCGCCGCAAATGGCCGAGTTAGTGGTGATGTCGGTCACCTCGTAGGTCTCCACTGACGGCAGCATATAGTCGCGCGTGGTGAAGGTTACCTTGCCGCTGGAACCTATGCCGCCCGCATTGCGTGCGAAAGCTTCGTAGACATAGTTTGAGTTAGGCTGAAGATTGTTTAGCGTGGCAGAAAACACGCCGATACCATCGCCGCAATAGATGGTGTCGAGGCTACCACCTGAGAGGCCATAGACGAAGCCGCGCGACTTAACTTCCGCACCGCCTTGGTCGGTCACCTCTGCCGAAACGTCAGCAGAAGTATAGTAAACCGTAATGGCACCATCAAAGGCCTTCACCGTGGGCGGTGCCACAGTTTCCTTTTTACAGGAAGAAACAAAGAACATTAGCCCTCCAAAAAGGAATAATATTCTGAATATTTGCAAGTTATTCATTATTGATTGGCTTTACTGTAGCTCGATTAACAAACTGGTTGACTATATTCTCAATTCTTCCGCATTGCAAAGGCGGAAAAGCGGGATTGCAATCATCGTATTGACCATGCACATTGTTCACCCGTATTGGTTTGGAGAATTGTAACAGATCCGTTATTGGGATTGATTGTGGCAATAATACCATACCATTCTGCTCTATACTTACCATCTGCAAGTCCACATGAAGGTTCAACGGCAGAAGACCTAGTGTCGGAAACATATCCAGCCCAATACAGCGTTCCCGTGTCTCTATCAAAGCCTCCGCTTTGTGCATAATTAATGAAATAGTTTAAAGCAGAAACCCATGTTGCCGAACCCGTGGATTTGTTGATACGGTAGAAATTACCATAATCACTAGCAGTCCCTTGCACGCCATAAAGCTGTCCCGAGCTGCTACAAAAGAGAGCCAACATATTTCCCTCTATTCCAAATGACCCCACATACGTTTGCGCTCCTGTACTCATATTAATGATGTACAAATCATTTCCTTTGCTTCCATAGAGTCGGCCCGTCGTATAATCATAAGCACAATCGGAACAATACACATCTGGACCGACATAATGGCTGGAGACAATTGTGCCCGTCGTAGCATTTATCTTGTAAAAATAATACAAATCCTCCGAATCTGTAAAACCATAGGCATACAAATAGCCATTATAGTAATCGCCACCAAGCAAATTCAAATCAGCATTTATGGTTGTAATACTGCTATGGTTGCTAATGGGATATTTCAAATAACCACTTGTCGAATAAGCATACTGTGAGGCGTATGCGTATTTTGTTGCTGTTGTCGTAAACGTACGCGACTCGCCATACCCCGTACCCACACTATTGGTGGCGTAGGCACGCACATAGTAGGTCGTTCCTGGGCTCAGATTGGTAAGGTTGCTCGTGAAACTGCCCGTTCCCGTTCCGTTATTGGTATTGTAATTGTTGATGGTTGGGTTGGGACTCGTGCTCCAGCAAACGCCACGCCGCGTCACCGACGAGCCACCATGGTCGGTAACATTACCACCACAAACAGCTGAATTTTGCGTGATATTCGACACTTGCGAAGTGGTTACCGTGGGAACGGCAGGGCTGGTCTTGAATTGTTTCTGGTCTCCGTAGGCCGTGCCATGGCTGTTGATGGCATAGGCGCGAACGTAATAGACCGTATTTGCCGAAAGCCCTGTAATGCTGCTGGTGAAACTCCCAGTTCCTGTGCCATCATTTGTACATTGGTTGTTCGTGGTCGGGTTTTGGCTCGTACTCCAGCATACGCCGCGTCGCGTCACCATTGCTCCGCCATCGCTCGTCACGTTGCCCCCACTGGTTGCAGAGGTTTGCGTGATGTTAGACATGTTGTTTGTCGTCACCGTCGGCATGCCGGCGCCATTGGTTGTGAAGGTCTTTTGCTCCCCATAACTTGTTCCTGCGCTGTTGGTGGCGTAGGCACGCACGTAATACGTAGTGCTCATCGACAAGCCTGTGATGCTACTCGTGAAGCTGCCCGTACCAGTACCATCATTTGTACATTGGTTGTTCGTGGTCGGGTTGGGACTAGTGCTCCAGCATACGCCACGCGCTGTCACCGTCGCACCGCCATCGGCGGTCACTTTGCCGCCACAAGTGGCCGTGTTCATGGCAATGTTGGTCACATTTGCCGTCGTCACCGTGGGCATCCCGACGGCATTGGTGGTGAAGTTAACCTCTTCGCCGTAGGCCGTGCCTTGGCTGTTGATGGCGTAGGCGCGCACATAATAGGTGGTGCTGAGAGACAGTCCCGTCATGTTTACCGAGAACTCTCCCGTTCCCGTGCCGCTGTTGGCATGGCTGCCGCTGATGGTCGGGTTATGGCTGGTGCCCCAACAAATGCCGCGTTCGGTTACCGTTGCACCACCTGTTGAGATGACGTTGCCGCCACCTGTGGCCGTGGTCTGCCCGATATTCGTTACCGATGCCGTGGTCACGCCAGGCACGGAGATGGAAAGCGTGGTGAACTCCACCTCCTCGCCATAGCTTGTTCCCGCGCCATTGGTGGCGTAGGCTCTCACATAATAGGTCGTATTCGTATTCAGTTGGGTCATCAATGCAGTGAACTCACCAGTCCCTTCATCGGCCACCACGTGAGTGCCTGCTATGGACGGGTTGTGGTTGGTGCTAAAGCAAAGGCCGCGTTCTGTCACTGCACTACCGCCGTCGTCACTCACGTTGCCACTGCCGTTAGCCGTGGAAGTGGTGATGTTGGTCACATTGCCCGTCGAAACCGTGGGCGGGTTGGCCGAGGTGTTGAAGCTCACTTCCTCGCCGTAGGCAGTGCCTCGGCTGTTGGTGGCGTAGGCACGCACATAGTAGGTCGTGTGGGCATTCAAGCCTGGCATATCACAGTTAAAGCTGCCAGTCCCTGTGCCGCTTGTGGCCACTTGGTCACGTATCGTTGGGTTGTGGTTTGTGTCCCAGCAGATGCCGCGTTCCGTAACGGTGGTGCCACCGTCATCAGTCACGTTGCCACCGCCCTTGGCTGAGGTTTGGGTGATGTCGGTCACGTTTGCCGTAGTCACCTCGGGTAGGTTGTAGTCTTCTGTCGTGAAGCTTTTCTCTTCACCGTATGCAACCCCTTTGATATTCTTGGCGTAAGCACGCACATAATAGACCGTGTTGGCCGACAAGTTATTCAAATTGCAGGCATATTCACCCATGCCACTGCCTGCCGATGCATGGCTTCCCGAAACCACGGGGTTATGGTTCGTGTCCCAGCACACGCCGCGTTCAGTCACTTCAGCGCCTCCGTCGTTAGTCACGTTGTTGCCAACGCACGATGCCGTAGTCGTGCCTATGCTTTCCACTTCGCCGGTCTTTACTGTAGCCATGTCGTGGTCGCGAGTGGAAAAAGTCACTTTACCACTTGTGCCGAAGCCTCCTGCGTTGCGGGCAAAGGCTTCGTAGACATACACGGTGTTGGCTTGCAGTCCGACAAATTCTGCGGAAAAAGCGCCAATGCCACTTCCGCAATAAATGGTATCCAATGCTCCACCAGAAACACCGTAGGCAAAGCCTCGCGATTTCACTTCTGCGCCACCTTGGTCGGTCACCTCTGCCGAAACTCCAGCCGTGGTGATGTTCACACTACTTGGTCCGTCACCAAACAACCTCACTGTTGGAGGGGCGATGGTTTCCTTTTTGCATGTGGTTAGGCCCAAAACCAAAACAGTCATCATTACGATGACCATAAATCTATTACGATTCCTCAGCATAGTTTGTCTTATTTAATTGGTTTTCAACACATCCACAAACTCCTTGGCATAATTGCGAAGCTTTCTGAATTGGTCGTTTCCAAGAGATTGCGAGCAGTCGAGATTCAGCATAATCATGCCACTATAATAGTTGTTGGTGATTTCCGTGTTGCCGGAGTTGGTGAACTCTGTGTTATGAACCCATCCATTCGAGTTAGTGTTGTATTTCCATTCTTGAAGATGGGCAATAGTATTGCTGTTGAACTCACTTCCATCAGTATTCGCCATGCCTTCGAACTCAAAAATGGCGAAGGGACGCTCCATCCTAACCGCCTTTACCGTATTGCCGCTTGTGCTAGTCACACCTCTGTATTGGACGTTGGTCAGCACGCCAATGCCATCACTTCCGTTAACATACACTCCTTCAATATATTTCTGTGACTGATTTGCTCCGTTATAATCCGTAGTCGTAATATCAAAAGTGAAGCGGACCTTCGTGTTTGGTTCGGGTGCAGGCGGATTAAGCGTCATTTTTGCGTTTTCAACAGTTTGATGCAGGCTTCTTGCAATGGCCTCAAATGCTTCACTAACTTCATCGAAACTGGTGACATGATGCACATAGCCAGCAGGCCATTCCTCGTCAGCAAGGGAGGAAATGCCATTCAAGTTATCAAGAAACTCGTTCATATCGTAGCTGAACACATCAGTGCCCTGGATGCCGATGGTGTGTGACTTGATTTCCAGTCCGCCAACCTTTTCCGTACGTATTCTTTGAGTGATGGCTCTCAAATACTCAGCCCCACCGTTGTAATTGGAGAAAGTATAAGAGCCTTCGTCCAATCCATCAGTGAAATTGACGATAGCCACTTGCTTCAAATCCTTTGGAATACCATTCGCTTCCAGCATGTCCAAGGAGGTGTTCACCGAGTGGTAAAGCAAGGTGGCTCCGCCCATCGAAAGGTTTTCGATAAACTGTTTCGTTTCTTGGATAGTGTTAGCGTCAAGTCTAGTGATAGGCCTTGTGTATAGCTGTTGGTTGAAACCAATAACGCCAAGGTACATGCCTGCAGGAAGTTCGACGCCAGAACCACCGCTTCCACCATTTCCATTGCCTCCGTTATTTCCTCCATTGTTTCCATTGTTGTCTCCCCCATTCTCGGGGTCTTTCGTGCAGGCGGTACACACCACCGCCACCGTTAGCATTATGGCTGCTAAAGCCTTCGTGAATCTTTGCATAACTAATTAGTATTTAACCTGTTAACAATTTCCATTGAAAAGACATAAAAAAATGCCGCAAGCAACACCTTGTTGCTGCCACATATTAGAAAACAGATTCCGTAAATAATGGGAAAAATATATTATACTCCTCGGAAAGGCAACAGGATGGGCATCAGTAAGGCGCCTTGCCCCCCCCCAATAACTCATTAATAATCAATATATTACAATAATAATACATATTTCACGAGTATAATAATGACTGCAAAAATAAGAAAAAATTCGGTCTGCTATGAATTTTGGGCCCGACATTTGTACTATTTTCAATAATTTTGCAAAAGTAAAAATAAAACCCAAATGAAACGACAAATCTTTTCTTTCGCCTTGCTGTTTTGCGCTTTCCTGTCGCAAACCAACGCCCAAATCTTCAAGATGGACGATGAACCACGCTTGCAGTTCGTCGACAAGGAGCACTACATCTCTGCCGCCATGCAACTCGATGACTATCTGCCATTTCTGGAAGGCAAACGCATTGGCATCGTCGCCAACCAAACGAGCATCATTGGTGAAACGCATTTGGTCGACACGCTGCTATCGCTGGGTGTCGACGTGAAGAAAATCTTCACGCCCGAGCACGGTTTTCGCGGTACGGCCGACGCCGGCGCCAAGGTGAAAAGCGGCAAGGACGAGAAAACCGGTCTTCCCATCGTGTCGCTCTATGGCAAGACCAAGAAGCCCTCGCCTGAGATGCTGCAAGGCATCGACGTCATTCTATTTGATTTACAAGATGTTGGCGTACGGTTCTACACCTATATCTCCACGATGAGCTATGTGATGGAAGCCGCCGCCGAAAACCATATCCCCGTCATCGTCCTCGACCGCCCCAATCCGAACGGTTTCTATGTGGATGGTCCCGTGTTGAAGACAGAGAACAAATCCTTTGTCGGAATGCACCAAGTGCCGGTCGTCTACGGCATGACCATCGGCGAATACGCCCAAATGGTGAACGGCGAAGGCTGGCTGAAAAGCGGCTTCACCTGCGACTTGACCGTGATCCCTATCCGCAAATACAACCGAAACGCCATCTATGAGTTGCCCGTGCGCCCTTCGCCCAACCTGCCCAACTGGGAGTCGGTCTACCTCTACCCTACCTTGTGCTTCTTCGAAGGCAGCATCGTCAGCATGGGACGTGGCACGGAGACGCCGTTCCAAGTCTACGGTCATCCCAGCATGAGAGGCAGCTACACCTTTACGCCCCAAAGCACAAGCGGTGCCTCAAAGCCTCTACTGGAAGGTCAGCGATGCCGAGGCGAAAATTTGGTTGAATTCGCGCACGATTACGCTCACAACGCCAACGAGTTACAATTAGATTGGATCATTGATGCCTACCAGCAGTTGAAAAACAAAGGCTTCTTCAAAGATTACTTCCGTCTGCTTGCAGGCGACAAACAACTCCAACGCGACATAGAAAACGGAAAAAGCGCGGACGAGATCCGCGCTTCGTGGAAAACCGACCTTGAGGCGTTCAAGGCCGTTAGGGAGAAGTACTTGATGTACTAGTTGAGCCTATTTTTTCGATTGGCTTTTATTTGTCCAAACGAGGAAATCAATCCATTTGCTTCAGTTCATAATAAGTGCCACGGCCTGAGCCTTCCTTAACAAGCATGCCTTTCTGCAAGAGGTCTTCGATGTCACGCAAGGCCGTGTCGGAGGAGCATTTGACAAGCTTTGCCCATTTTGAACTGGTCAGTTTGCCCGCGAAGCCGTCTAGCAGCCTGTTGATGACTTTCCGTTGCCGCTCATTGATGGGCGTCTCCTTGTGGGATTCCCAATACTCACCCTTCGATATCACCTTGGCAATGATCTGTTCCGTCTGCTGCAATGCTTCTTCCATGCAAGCCAAAAACCAAGCAATCCAAGGGGTGATGTCCATGCCTCCATGTTGCGTTTTCTCCAGCATATCGTAATACTCCGAACGGTGGTTACTGAACGTGGCCGACATGCTATAGAAACGGTGTATCATGCCGTCAGAGCGGGTCAAGAACATATCCGTCAAAGTACGCGATAGGCGGCCATTGCCATCTGTGAAAGGATGGATGGTGACAAACCAAAGCGGAACGATAGCGGCTTTGATAATGGGATCAATGGATTCGGCATTATTGGCCCATTGAATGAGTTCTTCCATCAGCCTTGGCACTTCCGGTGATGGTGGGGCCTCAAAATGCACCTTTTCACGCCCCAAGGCGCCCGACACTACCTGCATCGTCTTCTGGCTCTCGCGCCAAGTGCCTACCTTGAACCTTGCGCCATTCGGGAATAATGCAGCATGCCATCCAAACAGGCGTTCTGCAGTCAGTGGCTTGTTGTAGTTTTTCACTGCGTCCACCATCACGTCCACGATGCCTTCCACATAGCGGTCGGCAGGCGGAAGTCCTTCGCGCTCCAAGCCTAGTTGTCGCGCCACCGACGAGCGTACCGACTTCCCGTCTAGCATTATGCCTTCGATTTTAGATGAGTTCATCAAATCTTCGGTCATCACGTCGAGAGTGGTATTTAACTCGGTATCAAAGCCCAGGGTGGTGATGCGGCCAATCAATACGCCCTGTCTCATCCTGACTTCAGCCAAAGGTTTTGCCAATTGCCCGGAGTCCCAAATGAAATGCGGCCATTCAGGGTGTTGCCAAATGTAGGTTTCCATGTTTCAAAACAGTTTTGCGGTGCAAATATACAATTTTCGCCGCAAATTTGCGGCGAAAACGATATTTTTTCGCCGCAAAACAACGGAATCATGGACTTGCCATTTGATGCCAAGGGCAAATTCCGCTGTATTTATGTCAGAAATCATCAGGTGCAATTCCTTCCCATTCGGAAATGGCAGCGCATACGAATTCATGAGGCTTTATTGGTATCAGGATATTGTGGGATATTGATTGGGGAACGGGGAAATAATGGAAACATTGCGGCAATCACAATGTGACAGCCCTACACCCGAGCGATGTAGGGCTGTCATGGCATGGCAGCCGTTGGCTAAAATGACAATGTTAGAAAAACACCATTTCCCGTAAAGCCGTAATCCAATTCAATATCGCCTTGCGAATACATCCTGCCGTTATTGTAGAGATTAGCAGCTTTGCGGATTTTGGCATGACCAGATGATACTATTGCTTTTTCCATTAGGTTTTCTGCAACAATCAGAGCAATGCCTCCTCCTATCAACCATAATCCATCAATAGCAATATTCTTATATTTAGTAGCTTTTGATAATTCTTCCTCATACAGGTATTTATACTCATCATATGTATATGTATAGTGATTATAACTGTTCGCATCTAGTTTATGTTTCATTTCTTTAGCACTATTGTTTTTTACACCATATAATGGCCAGAACACACCTTGAAAAGCGACACCTGTAGTTATCGAAATTATACCAAACACCATTGCCAATGTGTATGACGCATCAAAAGTCATGCCTGCAATCCTCATCCCTTCATCATACAAACTATACGAATTGGAATTTGCAAACAATGTCCTAATCTCATGATCACTCAACTTTTTGCCATTTTTTGAAACAATGAATCCATCTGCATATAGTGCCTCATCTGCAACATACGTGTTGGCATTTTCATAACACAATGTAAAATCATCAAATTCCACACGGATGTTTCCCGCCTTGGCCACTTGGCAAAGCACATAAACGCGGCAAGGCGACACCTTATTATCGGTGTATTCGCACACCTTGTTGATGGGAATGTTGTATTGCGAGGAAATCACGTAATACTCTGTTCCCCTTTGCAATGCGCGATTGATTTCCTCCGAATCAAAAGGCTGCCCGATACGCATGGCCGTAGAACGGAATACTTCGGCAATGGCTCTGTTTCGGGCTTGCAGCTCGGTTTGTCCTGTTGCCGATTCCACCACATAAAGATAAGTGTTATTGGTGGGCGACGGCTTGGCTGTAATCCAATCAGGAAGTTTCTGCGCTGTGGCTGAAAAAGCAAAAAGCGCCAGAAGTAAGGTTTATACAGTTTTCTGTTTCATAACAACGTGTTTATTATTCCGCAGGTTCAAATAGCAAGTGCAAAAATAGGCAAAAGTCATGAGCAGTTAGGTATTTTCCACAACAATCAAAGAAAAATTCTTACCTTTGTTCCGGATTTTCATTGAAAATCCGACTTCACTATCCTGATTTTACATCAAAATATGTACAAAAGAATATTCAACATCGAGAATCAATTGGACGAGGCCATGTTCCTCTTTGGAGCAAGACAAGGAAGAGCATCCTAATTCCCGACTTATCTTGGTCTCTCTTGACCCTATTACCAGACAGTCAGAGGACAAAGAACTTCTCTATGTGACAGACTTTTTCAAGATGTTGTGGAGCGGAAAGATTTTCTAATCCTCTGTGAGCTTGCTGACTAAAAAAGTCCCATAAACAAAAACTGCCGTCGAAATCCCTCGGCGGCAGTTTCCTCATCCTTTTATGGATTGGTTCCGTTATCTATTAATCCTTCCAGGATACACTCTCAATGCTTCCTCAAGGCACTTCATGGCGGCCTTCAGGTCGTCGATGCAGATGCAGTAGGTGATGCGGGCCTGATGGCGTCCCTTCTCGGGGTCGGCATAGAATCCGGTGGCCGGAGCCAACATCACCGTGGCGCCATTGTAGCTGAAGTCGGTGAGCAGCCACTGGCAGAACTTGTCGCTGTCGTCAACAGGCAGGTCAATCACCGTGTAGAAAGCGCCCTTGGGCATCGGGCAGAAGCAGCCTGGAATCTTGTTGACACCCTCAACGATGACATTGCGGCGGGCCACATACTCCTTCTGCACGGCATCAAAGTATTCCTGAGGCGTATTGACGGCGGCCTCAGCAAAGATTTGGCCGAAGCTCGGAGGCGACAACCTGGCCTGAGCCAGTCGCATGGCTATGGCATAAACCTCACTGTTGCGCGTCACCATGCAACCCACACGGGCACCGCACGCGCTGTAGCGCTTCGAGACCGAGTCGAACAGGATCACGTTGCGTTCCATGCCTTCCAACTGCATCACACTGAAATGCTTGTGACCGTCGTAGCAGAACTCGCGATACACCTCATCGGCGAAGAGATACAGGTCGTATTTCTTGACCAGACCAGCCACTTTCAGCATTTCCTCATGGGTGTATAGATAACCCGTCGGGTTGTTGGGGTTGCAGATCATAATGGCCTTGGTGCGCGGCGTGATAACCTTCTCGAAGTCCTCTATGGGCGGAAGGGCAAAGCCCGATTTGATGTCGCTGGGGATGGTGACGATCTTGGCGTCGCACAGCTTGGCGAAGGTGTTGTAGTTGGTGTAATAGGGCTCCGGGATGATGATTTCGTCGCCAGGATTCAAGCAGACCGTGAAGGCCATCTGAAGGGCTTCGCTGCCGCCGTTGGTGACTAACACTTGGTTAGGAGTGACATCGATGCCATGGCGGTGATAGTAGTTACAGAGCGCACGACGATAGGACGGGATACCTGCCGAATGGCTGTATTCCAACACTCCATGAGTTGCAGGAAGCTCAAGGGCCGTCTCCGACAAAGCCTTCAAGGCGCCCTTGGGGGTTTCGATGTCGGGTTGGCCGATGTTGAGGTGGTATACATGAACACCGCGTTCTTTGGCTGCGTCGGCAAACGGAACAAGTTTACGGATTGCCGACTGCGGCAATTCCATACCTTTATTGGAAATTTGTGGCATAGGGTTTGTTTTGTATAAAAAGCCATCTAACATATGCATTAGACGGCTTTTATGATTGATGATTTAATGATTGATAATCAATGATTGTTGACGGGTGAACCGCTACCGAAATCGTTTTTCTTCTCGGGCAGTGCCTCGGTAGGTTGGTCGAGCACGCGACCCTTGATGCGCAACACCACGGTGGAATTCTTGGTGGCGTTCGAGGTCACGGTCACGGTCTTGTTGATGTTGCCGGCACGATTGGTGCGATAAGTCACCTTGATGACATCCGACTCACCAGGAAGGATGGGTTCGTTGGGCCATGAAGGAATCGTGCAACCACAACTTGATTTGGGTTTCTGGACAATCAGAGGTTCGGTACCAGTGTTGGTGAAGCGGAACTCGCATTCTCCGTTGCCGTTGTAGGGCACATCACCGTAGTCATGGACCACCTTCTCGAACTCGATTTCAGGTCCCAATTGAACCTTAGCGTCTTGAGCCTTGGCCACGCCTACCATGAGGAACATGAGGCCAAGCATGTAAATCACTTTCTTCATTTTGTAATGTTTTAAAATTGTCGCAAAATTAGTAATTATTGTTGTTCGTTGTTCAAATATTCATTTTTTTCCAACTTTTTTCTGCTTTTCAAAAACCGTACCAAAAAAAACACCCCTCGGAAATCTTCTCGAGGGATGCCTTGGGAATTAACAGCCCTTTCCACCCATAGATTCCCATCGGAATGAGATGGGCCGAATGGACTTTGCGTTTTAGAGCAAATGGCAAGTGACCGTCAAACCGGCCATCACGATGCTGACCATGCTCATCAGCTTGATGAGGATATTCAGCGAAGGACCTGACGTGTCTTTGAACGGGTCGCCGACGGTGTCGCCAACGACGGTAGCCTTGTGGTTCTCAGAGCCTTTGCCGCCGAAGTTACCTTCCTCGACGTATTTCTTGGCGTTGTCCCAAGCACCGCCCGAGTTGGCCATGAAGACAGCCAGGACGAAGCCCGTGCTCAAGCCGCCAATCAACAAGCCCATCACGCCAGGAACGCCGAGGATGACGCCCGTCAGGATCGGGACGAGGATGGCGAGAATGGAAGGCACCAGCATTTCGTGCTGGGCACCCTTCGTAGAGATGGCCACGCAACGCTCATAGTCGGGTTCTGCCTCACCTTGCAGGATACCTTTGATGGTGCTGAACTGACGGCGGACTTCCTCCACCATCTTCTGCGCGGCGCGACCCACGGCATTCATCGTCATGCCGCAGAACACGAAGGCCATCATGGCACCGATGAACACGCCCACGAGGACGATAGGATTCATCAGGTTGACGTTGTAGGCGTTCATGAAGTCCACCAAAGTGGCCTTGGCCGCCTCGACGCCGTTCGGCAGGGCCTGACCCACACGGATGAGGGCCAACTTGATTTCCTCAACATACGAAGCCAGCAAAGCCAGAGCCGTCAGAGCGGCGGAACCGATGGCGAAACCCTTACCCGTGGCAGCGGTGGTGTTGCCGAGAGCATCCAAAGCATCGGTGCGCTGGCGCACTTCGGGGTCGAGGCCGCTCATCTCGGCGTTGCCACCAGCATTGTCGGCGATGGGGCCGTAAGCGTCGGTGGCCAAGGTGATGCCCAAAGTGGAGAGCATACCCACGGCTGCTATACCGATACCGTAAAGGCCCAACGAAAGGTTCTCAGGGGTGAAAGCAATGTGGAAACCATTGGCGCAGAGGTAAGCCAAAACGATGGCGACGCCCACGGTCACCACAGGAATAGCAGTGGAGAGCATACCCAATCCCAAACCAGAGATGATCACCGTGGCAGGGCCCGTCTTCGAGCTTTCGGCCACCTTTTGCGTAGGTTTATAGCTTTGCGAAGTGTAGTATTCTGTTGATTTTCCGATAATCACGCCAGCCAGCAGACCAACCACCACAGAGAGTGAAATCTGCCACCACATGTTCGGGTTGGTGGGATTGCTGCCAAACATCAGATACATGATGCCAAACGTGGCCAAGCCAATCAAAACGGCGGCGGTATTCGTGCCACGGCTCAGAGCGCCAAGCAGTTGCTTCATGCCCGCGCCTTCCTTTGTCTTGACGAGGAAAATGCCGATGATGGAGAGCAACACGCCCACGGCAGCAATCAGCATCGGGGCGAACACAGCGCGATATTGCATCCCTTCCACGGCAGAAGTGGCAAAGGCCGAAGCACCCAAAGCCATAGTGGCAAGGATAGAACCGGCGTAGGATTCATAAAGGTCGGCACCCATGCCAGCCACATCGCCCACGTTGTCACCCACGTTGTCGGCGATGGTGGCGGGGTTGCGCGGGTCGTCCTCAGGGATGTTGTACTCGGTCTTACCCACCAAGTCGGCACCGACGTCGGCGGCCTTGGTGTAGATACCACCACCCACACGGGCAAACAAAGCCTGCGTGGAGGCTCCCATGCCGAAAGTCAGCATGGTCGTTGTGATGACCACCAAGTGGTCTTCAATCCCAATGAAATGGTCGAGCACGAGGAACCACACAGAAACGTCAAGCAGGGCGAGGCCCACCACGACGAGACCCATCACAGCTCCTGAGCGGAAAGCCACTTTCAGGCCGCTGTTCAACGACTTGCGGGCGGCATTGGCGGTACGCGCCGAGGCGTAGGTGGCCGTCTTCATGCCGAAGAAGCCCGCCAAGCCCGAGAAGAAACCGCCCGTCAGGAAGGCGAACCAAACCCATCCGTTCTGCAAGTCGAACAAGCTCATCACGAAGAAAAGGATGGCCAAGACGATGAACACAATGATCACCACCTTGTACTGCTGCTTCAGGTAAGCCATGGCGCCCTTGCGGACGTGTGCTGCGATTTTCTTCATCAGGTCGGTACCTTCGTCTTCTTTCATCATCTGCTTGTAGAAAATGAAAGCGAATGTCAGCGCCAGAATGGAGGCGACTAACACAATGTAAGGAATGCTGTTAATCATAGGATTATTATTTAGTTAGACTTAATTATGCTTCAAAAAGTCGGGTTTTGACGGGACAAAAATAAGGACAAATCCAATCGGAACAACATTTTTTTGCATGGAATTTTTATCCAACGCAACTTTTTTTGCTCATTTCCGAAAAAGTCCCTACTTTTGACGATTGAAGGAAAAAGGTGATGGCTTGAAATAGAGACTTCATAATCAGTTTTTTAGCCAAAACGGCATCAGTTCCTTCTTAAAAACCATGTGAAATGAATAAGGTCAGTTTGGACATCATCGGCTTGACGTACAGCGAATCCTCGACGGGGGCATATGTCCTCATTTTGGGCGACAAGCATTCGCGTCGGCGCTTGCCCATCGTCATCGGCGGTGCCGAGGCGGAGTCCATCTCCATCGGCATCGAAGGCACGAAAGGCAACCGTCCCCTCACCCACGATTTGTTCTTGAACTTCGCCAACAACTTCAACGTCAGGATTATGGAAGTGGTCATCAATCGTTTTCGCGACGGCGTGTATTACGCCATGATCATTTGTCAGCAAGGTCCCGACTTGGTGACGATTGACGCGCGTCCATCTGATGCCATCGCCATCGCCGTGCGTGTAGGCTGCGCGATTTATGCCTACGAAAGCGTCATGGAAGAAGCGGGCATCATCATGGACGACATGGATGAGACGCAACCCGATGACCAAGATGGCGAAGAAGAATATATTAATAAGGTGCAAGGTCGCACCGACTTGAGCATTTTGAACCTCAACGAGTTGGAAGAATTGCTTCAGGAAGCCATCGACGACGAGGACTATGCGAAGGCGGCGGAGATTCGGGATGAAATCAATGGACGCAAACAATGAGCCATTTTAACTACAGATTTTACAGATGAAACAGATATCCGACAATAAGTTTAGAAGTCGCAAGCGACCAATTTGTACAGATTCATTCTGGCCTCAACCTATCTGTAAGATAGGATGATTGCATCCCGGAAATTTTCGAAATCAAAGCGGTAAAATCTGTGCAACCTGTAGTTAAATACATCTTAAATACTTGAATATCAAATTTTTAAATCAACACACATGAAAGCAATCAAACTACGCTTAATCGTGATGAACTTCCTCATCTTCGCGGTGTGGGGAGCTTATCTTTGCTCGTTGGGCATCTATCTGGGCCGCGTCGGCATGGGTGCCAACATCGGAAAGTTTTTCGCCATCCAAGGCATCGTTTCCCTATTCATGCCCGCCTTGATGGGCATCGTGGCTGACCGCTGGATTCCCGCACAAAAGCTGCTGGGTATCTGTCATTTCCTCGCCGCTATCTTCATGGCCTTGGCGGGTTACATGGGCTACAAATACGGTAGTGCCATCAGTTTCGGTCAACTATTCCCGTTCTACGCTCTCAGCGTGGCTTTCTTTATGCCGACCATCGCGTTGGGTAACTCCGTCTCTTACAACGCCTTGACCAAAGCTGGCCTCGACACGGTGAAGGACTTCCCTCCTATCCGCGTGTTCGGCACCATCGGCTTCATCCTGTCGATGTGGATTGTGAACTTCACGGGCTTTAAGAACGGCTATGAGCAACTATTCGTCTCCGCTGCTTGGGGTATCATCCTTGGTTTTTACGCTTTCACGCTGCCCAATTGCCCCGTCAATAGGAACGTGGAAAGCAAGTCGTTTGTGGACACCTTCGGTCTGCAGGCATTCTCGCTGTTCAAGGACTCGAAGATGTGCGTGTTTTTCATCTTCTCGTTCCTGCTGGGTATGTGCCTGCAGGTGACCAACGGCTTCGCCACGCCTTTCCTCGATGCTTTCGGGCAATCGCGGGAATATGCCAACGCCTTTGCCGTGAAGAACAACGTGTTTTTGTCGTCCATCTCACAAGTGTCTGAAACGCTGTGCATCCTGCTGATTCCGTTCTTCTTGAAGAAGTTCGGCATCAAGAAGGTGATGATTATCGCTTTTGTGGCCTGGGCCTTGCGTTTCTTCTTCCTCGGCGCGGGCAGTCCCACGGGCTTCGGCCTCGTGCTGTTCATCCTCTCAATGATTGTCTATGGCGTGGCTTTCGACTTCTTCAACATCAGCGGCTCGCTCTTCGTTGACCAAAACACCGACGAAAGCATCCGCAGCAGCGCGCAGGGCGTGTTCATGATGATGACCAACGGCCTCGGCGCCACGGTGGGTTCGTTCTGCGCCCAAGCCGTCGTCAACCACTTCACCCTCGGCAAGACCAACTTCGCCGAACTGATGGCTGGCTGGTCGTCGGCTTGGTATGTGTTTGCGGCGTTTGCCTTAATCGTTGGTGTGCTTTTCGCTATTTTGTTCAAGTACAAGCACGAGCCTGAGAAACAATAAAAGACAGCTAATCCAACTCACGATTGCACTTCACAAAGTGAGGTTCTATGGAAAAGTTGCACTTCTCGAAGTGCAACTTTTTATTATTTTTGCACTTCACGAAGTGAGGTTTAAAAAATTATTCCTATTTTTGCAAAAAAATCGCCATGGAAGCACTATTCACTTCATTTCATATCCACCTCGACCTCACGCCGATGGATTATGTCCGTTCGTTTCACGACAAGATCAACTGGAAGAACCGTCTTATCGGCTTGATGGGCCAAAAAGGCGTGGGCAAGTCAACGCTTTTGCTACAGCACATCAAGATGTATGACAATTTGGAGGAAACGCTATATGTGCAGGCAGATGACCTCTATTTTGCGGGCCATACACTATATGAAATGGCCTATGACTTCTTCAAGCGTGGCGGCAAACGGCTTTACATCGACGAGATTCACAAATACAAAAGGTGGTCGACAGAGATCAAGATGATTTACGACCAGCTGCCGCTGCTTTCGGTGGTATATTCGGGCAGTTCATTATTAGCCTTGCGCAAAGGCAGTTCGGCTGACCTCAGCCGTCGTTCGATTGAATACACCATGTCAGGGCTGTCGTTTCGCGAATACCTCAACATTGCCAATGGATGGAACCTGCAGCCTGCTTCGCTCGACGACATCCTCAAAGGACGAATCGACTTCCCATACGGCGAGCACCGCCCGTTGAAGTACTATGCCAAATACTTGAGAGAAGGCTTCTATCCCTATTTCAAAGAAGATGATTTTTTAGTGCGCTTGCGTCAGGCCGTCAATGAGACCGTTGAGCACGACATTCCCAACTACGCAGACATGCCAGTAGCTTCGGCCGTGAAGCTGAAGAAGCTAATGTATGTGCTGGCCAATAGCGTCCCATTCAAGCCTAATCTCACCAAAATGGCAAGTGCGCTGGAGATTGGTCGCAACCAGTTGCCAGATTATGTCGATTATCTTGTCAGTTCGCAGCTTTTCAACACTTTGCGCGAAAAAGGCACCAGCGATGCCATTTTGCAAAAAGTGGAGAAACTCTACCTCAACAACAGCAACATTGCCTATGCCATTTCCGACAATCCGCCCGATGAAGGCACAATACGCGAGACCATGTTCCTCACTTGGATGCAGGAAACCCACAAGGTGACAGCATCAAAAATCTCCGATTTCGAGATTGACGGCATCACCTTCGAGGTGGGCGGCAAAAACAAGAAAGGCACGCAAGTGAAAGAAGCTGACGAAGCCTATTTGGTGAAAGACAACATTGAGTACGCCTTCGGAAATTCTGTCCCCATTTGGATGTTTGGATTTGTGTATTAAGCTATTAATTGCGGCCTCGGATATAACACAAGGCATCTCTATACCCCAAAAATAAGGCTCCAATCGCTTTCCAGTATTTCGGATAGCAATTGATTGCAACCGTAAATAATGTATAATTAAAGAATCCATAAATACCACCAACCAAAGCCATTAACTTTTCAGCAAAGCCATCACTATACTTCCAAATGAACTTATACCAATAGACCGACCTATTCCTAGCAATAGAATAATACCTAATCCTCTTATCTTCAAGTCTCGTACGAGCAATATGACCAGCTTGGGCATTCAAATGCCTGTATCTTACACGCAAAGCATAAGCCATTCTCAAACCTTTTTTATTCAATTTACTGAAAAACACAGGTTCATCAAAAGCAGAGTAACTTGTAAGCCGCCCTTGCTCAAGCCATTTTTCTTCTTCAAAACGAGCCGATTTTGCGACCTCGGTTTTTATGAAAAAACATTGGAAACAAGCTGTAGTACAAAAATAACAATTATCAAGTTTATTGCTATTGATAAACACCTTATGTCCTGCCGTTGCCGTCAAAACATCAAGATATGCGGATTTTCGTCTACTTGTGAACATCTGGCCAGTAAATCCGTTCCTAATCCGTACACTCAAAGGATATTTAAGATTGATAGTATTATCTTCAGCTTTGGCGTTTTCACCTTGCATTGGCAAGCAACAATCAAGATCGTTGTCAACTAGATAACGATAGAGTCTTTCTACCATATCATAGTCAAACTCCAAGTCATCGTCAACCACAAGGATATATTCTGATGATGCCGCATTAATGCCTTCCGCTCGTTGTGTCACCATTCCTTTTTCGCACCTGATTATTGTTTCATTTCCTAATTGGTAATCAAGGTCATATCCATTAGGAATGGCAACAATAATACTTTCAGGTTTCACGGTTTGCCTTGCAATAGATTGTAGAAGTCTCAAATACTTTTCTCCTGAATTTCCAAGAGTCCTGATTACAACAGAATACGAAATGTTCATCTGATTGATAGTTTTACGCATCCACTATCAATCACGAAATCAGGAAACAGAAAAGGTGTGAACTTTTCCATTCGCGTTCACGGGAAGCCTGAGATGAAACCCGCCAATTCTCATAGAATTTGTTCACACCTATAAAGGTGCAAACACAATTATTGAGAATTGCAGATATGTTCCAAGGCTCACCTTGAACCGCTTTTATTCCGACTTTCTTGAAATCAGTTTCTCAGGCTTTTTCTCGAACGCGAATAATAGCTAATGCTTTGGTTTATAATATGTTAATTAAATACTCTTTCTATAATTGCTTTAGTTCGTTATTTAAGAATTCAACAAATTTCTCTTTGGGCGGCAGTTGGAGCAAGTACTTGGAAACAAACAGGTTCTCATCCATCCCTGCCGTGGCATATTTCACCATTTCGGTTGTGACATCGGTGCACAACAGAATGCCTATCGGGGCATTGTCGCCCATAGCCATCATGTTCTCGCGATAATAGGCCACATACATATTCAGTTGCGCCATGTCGGCATAGTTGAACTTCCTGGTTTTCAGTTCAACCAACACATGGCATTTCAATATTCGATGATAAAACACCAAATCAACGAAGAAATACTCATCGTCAATCAGGATTCGCTTTTGGCGACCTTCAAAACAAAAGCCCTCACCCAATTCCAAGATAAACTCTTGAATGTGGCTAATCAACAGGGTTTCAAGGTCGCTTTCTTCAACCACATCGGCACTCTTCAATCCCAAGAAGTCAAAGACGTATGGCGATTTGACTATGGCTATCGGTGAGAACACATCCGCTTTCTCATTAACAAGAGTCAGCAACTTCTCGGGTTTTTTGCTTAACCCTGCCCGCTCATAACAAAGCGTATCGATTTGCCGGCGCAATTCTTTCACACTCCAGCACCCCTTGATAGTCTCAATTTCGTAAAACACGCGCTTCAAAGGATCATCTATGTATATCAATTCTGCAAAATGGGTGAAAGAAATAGCGTTGAACAATCTATTTGGTTCCACCTCTAGTAATTTTTCAGTCGGCGACTGAAATATTTTCACATCCTTCTCTTTTACATTAAACTGATGGTTCTCAGACAATTGTAATTTTTCAGTCAACGACTGAAAAATTGGAAGGTCAAACGAGTGTTGCAAATAGGAAGCTACTCCTATCTCTAACTGTGGATAAACTAAGTAAAACTTTCTGCATTGATTCAACACCGTCGTTCCGAGGCCTTTAATTTTCAATGATTTTGACAATGAAGCAATCAGCTTATCCCCATATTTCGCCCTGTCCTCACCATTTTGCTCAAACTCCACAATCCAATACCCCACCAACCAATTGCGGGCAGTGATGTTTTGGTTGATGGCTCTCATGGCATTGTTCTGCAATGCATTATGGGTAACCAAAATGTTCGATGTCAGTTGCGGAAAATCCATCGTAGCAAATTATTTCAGCGCAAAAATACAACATTTCTCAAAAAACCTATGAGCAAAAATGTTTATCTTTGCAAAAATATTGAACGCATAATGAAGCAATACCTCGACCTACTCCAACATATCCTTGACCACGGCGTGCAGAAGGGTGACCGCACGGGCACAGGCACCATCAGCGTGTTCGGCTACCAGATGCGCTTCGACCTCTCGGAAGGCTTTCCGTTGGTCACGACGAAGAAGGTGCACCTGAAAAGCATCATCTACGAACTGCTTTGGCTGCTGAAGGGCGACACCAACATCCAATACCTGCACGACCACAAGGTGTCGATTTGGGACGAATGGGCCGACCCCAACGGCGACCTTGGCCCCGTTTACGGTGCCCAGTGGCGTAATTGGAACAACGAAGGCATCGACCAGATTGTTCAAGTGGTGAAGAGCATCAAGGAGAATCCCAACAGCCGCCGGCATATCGTGACGGCTTGGAACCCCAGCGTCATGCCCGATGAGCACGAGAAGAACTTTGCGGCTAATGTGGCTGCTGGCAAGGCCGCTTTGCCACCTTGTCATGCTTTCTTTCAATTCTATGTGGCCAACGACAAGCTGTCGTGCCAGCTATACCAACGCAGTGCCGATGTGTTTCTCGGCGTGCCGTTCAACATCGCCTCCTACGCCCTCCTCACGATGATGATGGCGCAAGTGTGTGGCCTGCAGCCTGGCGACTTCGTCCACACCTTCGGCGACGTGCACATCTACAACAACCTCATCGAGCAGGTGAAGACACAACTCAAGCGCCCCCCTCGCCCACTGCCTACCATGCGCCTCAACCCCGAAGTGAAGGACATCTTCGGTTTCAAATACGAGGACTTCACTTTGGAGAATTACGACCCTTGGCCAGTGATTAAGGGAGAGGTTTCAATTTAGTTATCTGTTTGTAGTTATCAGTTGAATTAAGAGAAGAATTATGATTTCCATCATCGTGGCCATGGCCGAAAACCGCGCCATCGGCAGAGGCGGCGACCTCATCTGGCACAACTCGCGCGACTTGAAGCAATTCAAGAAAATCACCACGGGACACACCGTCATCATGGGCTACAAGACCTACCTCTCGCTGCCCAACCACAAGGCCTTGCCCAACCGCCGCAACATCATTCTCTCAACGCGATTAGTCGAAGCTCCTGAAGGCTTCGAAATCGTCGATTCCATCGACAAGGCTTTGGCGATGGTCGCAAACGAGGAAGAAGTCTTCATCATGGGTGGCGGCATGGTCTACGAACAATTCTTGCCCTTGGCCGACAGGCTCTACCTGACTCGCATCGAAAAGAGTTTTGAGGCCGACACCTATTTCCCCTTCGTCAACTTAAACGAATGGGATTTGGTTGACCTTGAAGTGATTGACGACGACCCGCAGGTGGACTATTCCTATCGTTTCGAGGTGTGGGAACGGATGGATGTCTGATTATTTGTTGAATTGTCTAATTGTTGTTTGGGGGCAAACAATTCAACATTTCAACAAGGCAACAATTCAACAACGGGCAACTACTTCTCAAAATGCTGATAATCCTTTCCGCTAATCCAATCGCCTCCCCAGCGGAAGCCATGTTGGCGGAACAATCGGTAACACAAGTCCCCTTTTGCAATCTTATAGGGGAATTGGGCATCGCGTTGGAGATAATCCGTGCTCCCCGCAGGCTTGACGACAGTTTTCCCCGCAGCACGTATCTTTAAGTAGGGATTGTATCGCGGATTAATATCGATAGCCACTCCAAAGCTATGCTTCGAAATCCCGCTTCCTGCCGTAATGAATCTCTGGTTGAAACAAGACGTGTTGTTGTCGCGCATTGAGGCCTCGTCATCACCGTCATAAAGTTCGATCAATCGCATTTTCTCTATGGGGTAAGCTGCTTGATACAAAGCCTTGAAGATTTCCAACAAATCATTGGCTATTAACTTGTTGCAAACCAATTCTCCTACCATTGCATTGCCGTCAAAGTCTCGGTGAAGGACTTGCAAATAGCGCAAATCATCCCATATCACTCCACCCAGTTTTTTGTAGGAACATTGCTCCATTCGAATCCGCAAATCGTCTGAGATGGGTGAAACGCTGAAAAAAAACTCATAACCATACACCTTCAGATAAGGCTCTGGCACTGCATCGCCAGGCCGAAACCTTTGCGCCCAAAGCGTCCCCATCATAAGGCTAAGTAGAGCAATAATCCAAATGCGTTTCATCGGGGCGCAAAAGTACGAAAAAAATGGTTGCCCCTCGAAGAGGCAACCATTTCACTTAAAACCATTATATGAAAACAAATTCTTACTTGATAACGGTAATGCGCTTGGTGATTTCGCCATTGGCCGTGAAGACGCGCACCATGTAAATGCCGGCTTCGACGTCCAGGTTGATGTCGGCCGACTCGCCAGAGCAAGGCTTGTCGTAGACGCGTTGGCCCAAGGCATTGTAAACCGTCACATGGTTGAGGCCTGCGCCTTCCACCGTGAAGCGATTGTTGGTCGGGTTCGGGAACACGGAAACGCTACTCTCTTCCACTTCATTGATGCCATCGGTCGAATACGGAGCGTGCAGATAGAACTGGTTGTGGTCGTTGATCCAGTAGGCAGGAGCCGACATGCAGTCCAAGTCTGAATAGTAGGCATAAAGCTTGTAGTAGTAGTCACCGTTTTGGTTGGCGGTATTGTCGGTGTAAGTGGTGGCAGAAGCACTAATCAGCTTGATTCTCGTGTATTCGCCGTCTTCGCCGAACTTTCTGAACAGGTAGTAGCCCGAAAGGCCTTCACCCTCAGCTCTATCCCACTTCAGTTTGATCTTGTAGCTATTGCCAGTGTATTCGAAGTCGATATTGGTTGGAGGATAGCAAGCACCCGAAGTGGCGCAGGATTCGTTGGAATACTGGCCATTCTCTCCGCCGTCATACATGTAACCCACATAGTAGCAGTGACCACCGACAGGCGTGTTTTCGTCAATGAAGGACGTGCCAGAAGGAATCACGCGATAGAGCAAACCGTCGCGATAGACCGTATAGCCATAGCCATCCTCGCTAATGGGATCCCATGAAACGTGTATGTCGTTGTTGTTGTCTTCATCGGTGGCGGCAATCAAATTTGACGGAACGCCATCGCCAATGGAATTGCCACAGCTGTTGTTGGCTTCGGCGAAGATGCCTTCTTCCAGATCAGCCGAGCTGCCGCTATAGGTATAAACGGTAGCATTTTGTGAATCCTTGATGGTGAAACCCATACTGAAAGCATCGCCGTAGGTTTGGGCCGACCAGCCGAAGGAAACATGACCCAGGGGCATGTCGACCGGGATGGATTGGACGCTCGAATTGGAGGTTGTGATTTGGGCGAACTCGGTACCTGCACCATTGTAAATATGGATGATACCTCCACGCCAACCGTTCATGGCGGCTTGGGTGATTTGTACCGTCCATCCACAGGTGGGGCCGAAAGCAACGGCACTCACTCTGGCCACCTTGCCGTGGGCATTACCAACGACGGCATAAACCACATAGTCGAAAGCATCGAAGCGCGGGACGCTGTTGTCGGTCACGGTCATTGTTGCACCAGGGGTCACGTTGTCCTCGGAATAGATGATTTGACCGTTACGAGTGACAATGATTTGGTCGATTGTCGTAAGGTTGTTGTTGTTCAAGGTCTTGGTAGGATTGATCCACGTCATCGTGGCGGCCAATTCGTTGTTGGGGGCAGGTGTCACCGAGAAGTTGGTCGGAGCCTGGGCAGTGTTGTTGTAGACATCTGTCGGAACGAAGTTGAAGATGGCACCGTCAGAGGAGTTATAGTCGATGTTGTCGAAGTCGAACCAGCCATCGCCGCTGCCGCTCCAGCCCCAGTTGTAGTGGAAGAGGTTGGCATCGGTGTAGCCATCGCAAACGAAAGCGTGGCCACCGTCTGGGCTTTGGCCACTATAATAGAGCGGCCAGCCCATGTCGAAAGATTCTTTCAACTTGTTGGCCCAGTTGTCGTAACTGAAATTATCCCTGTTTTGGTACTGGGCTTGGTTGGTGTAAAGGAAATACTGCGAGATGGCACCAGGCACATCAAAAGAGTAAGCGCCACTACCATCAATAGCCCACATCATATTCACCGACACACCGCAATGGTATATCAATGTAGCAACGGCGTCAATCTGCACTTGAGGCGAGCTGGAGTTGATGGAGTTAGGCATGTTGTCCCAATCATACTCGGTATCGCCAAAGTTGGCGCTCCAAGTGCCACCATAATTGTAGGTATGGCTGCCTTGGCCTTTGAGCGGATGGTTCCAGTACTTCATCACTTGGCTCATTGCCGTTGCCACGCAGCCAGCATACATGTGACCGCCAGGACCACCTTGGGCAACAGGGCAATAGTAGTTGTAAGGATAGTCCTGGTTCCACTTGGTCTGGCAAAGATACGGAACGCCACGACCGCCATTGAATGACATCTGCTGGCCGTTTCTCATCACCATTTCCCATTCGGCGGCAACTTGAGGAGCGGCTTGGCCGAGGTTTTTGCCCATGCGGCCCGAAATCAACTCGTCAAGCATATAGGCCAACTCAGGGTTGATGTTCTGCGCATCGAAGCTGCCTTCATCGGAATATCCGACGATGGGACGATAGACGTCGTCAGCCGAGACCATGACGAAGCCATTGTGACCGACGTTGAAAACATAGAAGCAGGCTTCGCCACGGTTGGACGAACCCGTGTAGACCAAAGTCAGGTCGTCACTTTGGCGCGACTGCTCGAAGTTGGCTTGGACAAATTGCTGTCCGACATACTTGGCTTGGCTCACGCTGACTGGGTTGGCTTGTGCCACACCGATTCCGAGAGCCAAAGCGAGTAAACTCATGAAATACTTCTTCATTGTTGTAGATTTTTGTTGATTATTTTACTTTTTCAAATTCGATTAAGGCGGCAAATATACACAAATTACCGAAACAGGGCCGCATTTTTTTAATGGCTGACCGTGAATCTTGTGGTCATGGTCTCAGCCGTGCCCTTGATGGCGATCGTGTAAATGCCCGATGCTAAGCTCGAAGTGTTGACGACAGTGGCATCGCCATTGCAGCTTTGCTGATACACCACTTGGCCCATCATGTTGTACACCGTCACCTCTTGCAGGCCTTCGGCCTCGACCGTCATGAAGGTGTTGGCAGGATTGGGATAGAGGTTGATGTTTTGCTGGCATTCGTCGACTGAGGTCACTGTCAGGTGAATGTAGTCGGCACCGTCATTTGCCCAAGCCGGCGTGGATTCGCAATAGCTGCGGAAAGCGGTCACCTTATAATAGTAATCGCCCGATTCGACGATGTCGAAATACTCGCGCAAGGTCTTGTCAACCGTGGCCACCTCCTCGTAAGTGATGCCATCGGTGCTGCGATACACCTTGAAGGATTGCGGGTCGTTTTCATAGCTCCAGGTCAGCAAGGTGCCAAAGCCTTCGCCCGTCCATTGGTATTCGCCAGACAAAGCGGTAGGAGGCTCGCAGCCGCCGCAGTCGTTGTTGTCGGAGTGAATCTCGCCGTTCAGTTGGCTTGAGCTGCCCGTGAAGGTGTAGACCGTGGCATTGGCCGAATTCTTGATGCTGATGGTCATGTTGCTGACAGCCGTTGCAGGAGCCACCCAGCGGAACGAAACGTCGCCTTCAGGCATACGGATTTGTTGGCTGATGGGCGTCGAGTTGGTCATGGTGATTTCTTCGACAACCGAGCCGAAGGAGTTGAGCACCTGAACCTTACCGCCATTCCAGCCTTGGAAGTTGGCCGTCTGGCCAATCAATTTCCAAGTGCAAGTGGGGCCATATTGGTATTTCACATCCGTGAAACGACCTTTGGTGCCGTTGGTGACATAGTACAAACGATAGGTATAGCAATCGAAATCGTTGACATTATCGGTGAACGACATGGTCTCGCCAGCCGCGACATTGTTTTGGCTGAAGATTTGTTGGTCGTCGCGCATCAACACCACTTGTTCGATGTTCTCGATGGTTTCGCCAGCCATGTTGGTGGTCGGGTTGGTCCAAGTGATGATGCCTGTCTTGGAATTGGCATTTTCGGAAACCACAGTCATGTTGGTAACGGAGGGAATCAAGCCGTCATAGATATAATCGGGAATGAAATCAAAGATGGCCGACTGGTTCTCGTTGAAAGATCCGTTATAGCCGCAGTTGAGTGCATCGACGGCGAAGTAGTTGTTCATGTAGCCGCTCCAGCCCCAGTTGAAGTGGAACTTGTTGTCGCTCGCACGATAGCCGTCGCAGCCGAAAGCGTGGCCGCCGCCATCGCCACTGCCCGAATAATACAGTGGGAAGCCGTATTCCAGATTACGGATGAGCTTTTCCTCCCATTCGGCCTTGGTGTATTGGTCGCGGCTCAGATGGTCGCAGTGGCTCGTATAGCGGAAATAGTCGCGGATGGCACCAGGCACATCGAAAGAGTAGGCACCCGAACCTGACGGACTGTATTGCATATCGACAGCCACACCGCAGTGGTACATCAACGTGGCAACAGCCTGGTAATTGGAGTTGTTGCACGAATTCGGCATGTTGTCCCAATCGTAATAGGTCGACTCGAAATCGACGCTTTGGGTGGGATAGCCGCTGGGCGTGTAGCTGTGCGAGCCCTGACCATGGTCGGGCCAGTTCCAACGTTTCATCACCATCGACATGGCCGTGGCCACGCAGCCTGCATAGGCTTTTCCGCCAGGTCCGCCTTGCCCCGTCGGGCAGTAATAGTTATAAGGGCTGTCCTGATTCCAAGTGGTGGTAAGAATCGGGGCGACGTCGCCACGAGTGCTACGGTTGTCGTTCTCGAAGCCGTCTTTCACCACGTGCTCCCATCGGGCGGCCACATCGGCCTCAGGCACGAAGCCATTGGTCACGGCATAGTCGATTTGGCGGGCATAATAACCCAGATAGTAGGCCAAACCGTCAGGGATGTTGTTGATGTCGAAGGTCTCGCCTTCGCCGAAGGAAAGGATGGGATAGGCCACGTCGTCAGCCGAAACCATGACATAACCATTGTCAAAGTTGAAGACATAAACAGCGTTGGTGCCGTTCTCCGTCAGTTGGGTATAGGCCAAATCGAGAGTGGCGACTTGTCGGGCAGAATGGCTCTGCACGTACTTCATGCCAAGGTGGCGTGCTTGCTCCACGCTCACTGGCGAGGCGATAGCTTGACCCACAAACAGAGCCAAAACCGTCATCATGAATAAAGACTTTCTCATAGTTTTAAAGTTATGTTATTGTTATCTTTCGTATTAGAGTGCAAAAATAAGAATATTGTCGAAACCACCAGACATTTTTCGCCTTTTTTCCTTCAAACCGACTTTTTTGGCTATGCGAACAACATTTTTTCAGGTTTTTTGTTCTTTTTTCTTTGCTGCCGGGAACAAGATATTGTTCAAAATGAGCCGATAGCCTGGTGAATTGGGATACATGTCCAACTCGGTGGGCGGGTCGCCGACGATATGTTGGTAGTCCTCGGGGTCGTGGCCGCCGAGGAAGGTCCAGAAGCCGTTGCCAAAATTGCCGTGGATGTAACGGTCCTCATTGAGCGCCGCATTGTCGCCCAACACCACCACCGACGGCTTGACCACGGACTTATTGAATGCTGTAGTCTGGCCCATAAAACCCTTCACAAGCCTTTCGTGGCATTGCGTGAGCATGGTCGGGACGGGGTCCCACTTGGCAGAGAAATCGAACAAAAGGAAATAGTCGTTCTCCTCCCTCACCTTTTGCATACGCCCTTGCGTGACGTCGATGTTCGAGATTTCGTATTCCTGCGGATTGGTCGAGACCTTAAAATCCGAGAATGCAAAACATTGGTCATAATCAAGGCGTTGCGGGTCGCCGCTGCGGATGGGGTCACCGTCGAACATGTAATCGCAGATGTCGAGGCCATCGGCGGACAAGGCCACATCGAAGCTGTCGGGCGCGGAGCACATGGCAAACATATAGCCACCGCCCGCCACGAACTCGCGGATTTTCTTGGCCACGGCCAGTTTCAGTTGCGAAACCTTGGTGAAGCCCCAGCGTTGCGCCGTGGCCTCCTGCACCCGCACGTCCTCCTGATACCAAGGATAGTTGCGGTAGCGCGCCCAGAACTTGCCGTATTGCCCCGTGAAATCCTCGTGATGCAGGTGCAACCAGTCGTAGGTGGGCAACACGCCTTGCAGAACTTCATCATCGTAAACCACATCGTAAGGGATTCCGGCGTAGGTCAGCACGAGGGTGACGGCATCGTCCCAAGGCAGGTTGTTCTTGGGCGCATACACGGCCACACGCGGCACTTTTTGGAGCTTCATCTCGTCCATGTTGACGCCTGGGTCGGCGATTTCGGCCAAGATGGCGTCGGCTTGCGCATCGGCGATGACGTTGTAGGAAACGTTACGCATCTTGCATTCGCGCTCAAACATGTCGTGATAGGGAATCAGGTAGCTCCCTCCCCTATAGTTGAGCAACCAGCTGATTTCCACCTCGCGTTGCAGCACCCAATAGGCCACGCCATAGGCTTTCAGGTGGTTGGTTTGGGTGTTGTCCATCGGGATGAGGATGTAGGCGGCTTTCAAAGGGAAAGCTAAGATGGACAACAACATGATTATAAACAACTTAATAAGTAACTTTTTCATTTTTGTAATCATCTAACTATTCTTTTTTCAGCACTATCCAAACCCCACCTCTTTCTGACCCCTCTCGCAATAAATATCCTTTGGCTTGGAGTTTTTTGACATGCTTATATGTATTGTTTCGGGTCAATCTTATTCTCTTTGACATTTCAGAGAGGGAAATCTGAGGATTCCCTTCTATCATATCAAGTAGCATGAGGTCAAAATCAGAAAGGCCAAAAGGCTGTAGTCCAATCGTACCCCCTTTCGTACCCCCTTTTTCATCAAAGTCGGTTCTAACAAAAGTAACACGGAAACAGTTCCGTTCCGCGATAAACTGCGGAGACGGCACACTTGCTTCATCACATTGTTCTTGCATCAACTCGATGCCACGGCCCCAAGTTTCCATATACTTTCCAAAATATAGCACTTGGGCTATCAACGGGTTGTGTGCGTATGAAGTGTGAGAATTGACCAGTTCCTCAAGAGTGACATCCGAAGGAAGCACTCCCGAGTTTTCGATTTCCACTCTATCATCATATATGGCAATACTGACAATACCAAAAACCAACCAGCCACTGGCGGTATTGAGGAAAGCACACGCCGAATGCATACCATCCTTCAACTCGCCTGTGCTCTGTTTCAGCTCCAAAGTGCGCGTCTCGTCATTGCGAATCAACATCCCAATGTCATGGATTGTCATTGCTGGTGGTGTCTTCATCGGTCCATTGTTTGAACTTTGTCCTCTTTATCGGGGGCAAAAGTAGCAATTTTTCCGTTTTGCCGCTCAACTGGCTTCAATTCTTTGCCCGAAAAAGCCAAAGCCGTGCCGACCCAAACTTTGTTGCCAAATGAGATGGGGCTGGAGCTTTAGCTGGTTTTTCTGTCGCTTCGCGTCATTGCGAGGAACGAATCAATCCAGGTGGTAAGTTTTTCCCTGGATTGCTTCAGTCGTGCCTCCTTCGCAATGACGCGAAGCGTGTCCAAGGCCTGACGGTGGCTATCTCCTCACCGCTACGCGGTTCGAATAGTGTTTCCTCTCCGCATCGGTAATCCGAAACAGGTAAATCCCTTCCGCCAAGTCGCTGACATTAATTTCATTGGTATTTTGCACGGTTTTCATCTTTTGCCCAAGGGCGTTGTAGACCTGCACTTTGGTGGGTTCAATGCCATCGATTCTTATGAAGTCGTTGGCGGGATTAGGATAAATTTCGATGCCCTTCTCCCCCGTTTCGGCCAGGCCGTCCACCGACCAATGCACCCTGACGAAATACTCGAACTCGTTGTAGCGCGACTGCGCCGGAGCCGCACAGCAATCCGTGGTTTGGTAATAGGCCACCACCTTATATAAATATGTAGTCTCGTCCTGCAAGTTGGAATTGTCAGCAACGCTGGTCGCCGAGGCACTTACCGTCTTGATTTTCTGCCAGTTCATCTCACTTTCTTTCGTGCGATAGACATAATAGCCCGAAAGTTCATCGATGTTTTGTGGTGCCCACCAAAACAGTTTCACTTTGTTGTTCGAGGTCATCTCAAACCACAGACTCCGAGCAGGTTGGCAGTCGTCGCCCAACGAAGCACGGGCCTCGTTGGTCGACTTGTTGGACAAAAGCCAATAGGTCCAAGCCTCATAATACTTGTCATCGCCGTCAATGACTTGGTTGCAAGCCACTTGAACCAAAGAATCAAGTTCCGCATCATACCTTTTTTGGTTGTTGATGAGCAAGGCCCGCAACAAAGAATGATGTGCCTGCTCTTTCTCGGAAAAGCAATGAGACATTCAGTGCGTCAAGGATTTGAATGGCGCTGTCAGGCTTAGTTTGGTGGAAACACTCCACGCGATAAAGCATGTCTTCTTCGGGCGAAGGCACGGAAACCTCCTTGCGCCCGCACGACAGCAACGCAACGAAAGCCAAAAACAATATGGGACAAAGCTTTCTCACATGACAAAACCTAAAACTTCACATAATGTTCCAAAAGCGGGTTCACCTCGCCATCACCCTGAATCAAGCTTTGCAGCTGTGTCCAGTCCTTGATCATGCCGCGTTTCTCGCGTTGGTTGACGATGCGCTTCACCTGCTCGTAGTTGAGGTAAGGATGATTCACCAAAGTCTTGAAGTCGGCACGGTTGACATCCATCTTGCGCAGTTCGGTCGCACCTATATTAATATAAGGCTGAATGGTGGCAAAACGCTCGGCATCCATGCCTTTCACATCGCGCAACTGCTCCTTGTCGATGAAGCCGCCCAACTTTTCGCGGAAAGCGATGATGCGTGCCGCCGTATAGCCCCCAATTTGCAGCAACTCCACCAAAGTCGTGGAATCCACTGTGTTGAGGTCAACGATGGGAATAGGTTTCTTTTCAGTAGGTGCGGACGTTGAGCCTGTCGAAACGCCGCTTTGAGACGTGGCTTTCGTATGGGTGTTTTTACCTCTTGACACTTCGGGCAACACAATGAAAGGCTCCAATTGCGCGAAATCTTCCTCGCTGATGGTGTACAACTTGCCAAGGTCGCTTTTCGAGTAAAACTTGCCGCCTTTCGCCTGATAATTCATGATGTTGCGAATTTGACGGTCGGTCAGGCCTATCTTCTGCCATTCCTCCTCGGTCAAAGTGTTGGGATTGAAGGGAAAAGGATGCAACTCGGCCACTTCCTGGCCTTTTTCGGCCTGCTGTTGCTGCTGTGTCTCAAGGGCTTGTTGCCGAAGGGCCAACAACGAATCCAGATTGTGCAAACTGCTTTCGCTCAATGATTTCCGCGCAGGTCGGAACAGGCAGGCCAAAATCAAAACGACGATGGCGGCCATGATCGTAATGATGGCGACGCGCTCCCCTTTGTTGAATGAAAACCATTTGCGAACCGGCTCCATAATGTTACTTGATCAATCCACTAATGAAGATGACAATAATGGCCAAAGGCGCCAAATATCTGATGATGAACAAGATCATTTTTTTCAAAGGCGATTTCAGCTTGCCGCCGTTGGTCACCTCATCGAAGAAGTGCGAGTTGCCCAGCTTCCAGCCCACAAACAGGACAATGAGCACGCCACCCAAAGGCAGCAGGATATTGGACGAAACGAAGTCCATCCAGTCGAAGACGGGCTTACCACCGATGACGAAAGGCGTGTCGCTCATCAGGCTTAACGAGGCGAAACTGCCGATGAGCATGGTGGCCACACAAGCCAACACAGTGGCCCATTGCCGCTTGATATGCAATTCCTCGGAGAGATAAGCCACGACCACCTCCAACAACGAAATGGTGGACGTCAGCGCGGCGATGGCCAGCAACACAAAAAAAATGATGCAGAACCAATAGCCGCCCAACATCTGGTTGAAAATCATGGGTATCGTATTGAAAACCAAACCCATACCCGCTTGCGGATTGATGCCGAACGAGAAGGCCGCCGGGAAGATGACGATGCCTGCCAACAACGCTATCAAGGTGTCGGAAAGCACCACTGAAAAGGCGGTGGACGTGAGGTTGTCGTCCTTTTTGATATAAGAACCGTAAGTTATCAAAGCACCCATGCCGAGGCTCAACGAGAAGAACCCTTGTCCCAGCGCGCTGATGAGCACTTTCCCCGTAATCTTCGAGAAATCAGGCTTGAAGAGGAAGGTGAGGCCGTCTTTGGCGCCAGGCAAAGTGGCGGAACGGAGGCCAAGGATAATCAAAATCATTAGCAACACCGGCATCAGGATTTTGGCGTATCTCTCAATGCCGTTCTGTACGCCTTTGAAGACCACGAAACCCGTCAGGAAAATGAACACGGCCTGCCACATCACGTTGCGCCAGCCCTTGTCATGGAAGTTGGCAAAATCTTGCTCCATCGCGGCCAAGTCCTTACCTTGGAACGAGTTGGACACTGCCTTCACGATGTATTCGAGCGTCCAACCCGATATGGTGGTATAGAACGCGAAGATGATGAAGCCGCACAAAACGCCCATGTAACCCACGATGGGCCAAGCCGTCTTGGGCGCGAGCTTCTTGAACGCCCCAACGGGGTTGCTTTGTCCGCGCCGCCCGATGACCAGCTCCGAAAGCATCACCGGGATGCCGAGGAAAATGACGACGGCAAGATAAACCAACAGGAAAGCCGCACCGCCGTTGTTGCCCAACTCGCAGGGGAAGCGGTAGATATTGCCCAATCCGATGGCCGAACCCGCAGCAACAGCGATGATGCCGATCTTCGAGCCGAAGCCATCGCGTTTTTTCTTTTCTTCCATGGCTTAGCGTTTTTCTCCGTAAGCCAAATCGCCCGCATCGCCCAGTCCCGGGACGATGTAGGCTTTCGCGGTCAGTTCCTCATCGATGCTACCCACCCAAATGGTGACCGGTTGGCGCGACAAGGTACGCTGCACATAATCCAGCCCCTCTTGACTAGCCACCGCCACGGCGATGTGAATATGCTTCGGCATCATGTCGTCGAGCAAGCCGTGCAAGGTCTTGACGATGCTCTCGCCCGTGGCCAGCATCGGGTCGCAGAGGATGAGCACCTTGCCGTCGAGTTCAGCCGTGGAATAATACTCCACCTTAATCTCAAAGTCCTCGTTCTTGTCGTATTTGCGGTAGGCAGCGATGAAGGCACTGTCGGCATGGTCGAACATATTGAGCATTCCGTTATGGAATGGCAGTCCCGCCCTAAGGATAGTGGCAATGAGGGGTTGTTCCTTCATCGTCCGCATCTCTTTGATACCCAAAGGAGTAGCAATCTCCTCTTCTTCGTATTCGAGGGTCTTGCTGATTTCGTAGGCCATCACTTCGCCAATGCGCTCAAGGTTACGGCGAAAACGGAGGCGGTCTTGTTGGATGGTGGCGTCGCGCATCTCGGCCATGAACTGGTTGAACACGCTGTCGGCGGCACCTAAGTTGTGGATTTCTATCATAATGTCAGTATTTGGCACAAAAATAGGAAAAAGAAACAAGTCGCAAACCAATTTTCGAAAAATATTATCAAAAGTCACAGCGCGTCCCGCTATTTTCTCTTTTTCCAAATCTTCAGCATGGCTTTTCCGACTGGTGAAAGCCTGTTGAAAGCAAAGGAAGGGTATTTCACCTCTTGTCCACCAAAACCAAGATAGAAACGGGCCAGGTTGTCGTCGTCAGAGCCTTCAAAATCAAAGGTGACGGGCTGATTGGCATATTCTTGTATGACATGATCCAAGAGATAGGTCATCGCCTGACATCGTTTGCCCTCTTCGGTGAGACCAGAAAACAGGAACGTGACACGGCCGTTGGCCTTCATAAAAATGGCGGCACAAAGCAACTGCCCCACCCCTTTCTCCGTTACGCCTAAAATGAACGCCGCGTTGCGGTTGACTGCCATTTTGGTCAACTTGGTCAAACGGGCATATTCGGCCTCGCCCCATTTGTCCAACAAAGCGCCACGGTTGTCGGTGAACAAGGCCACCACATGATAAGGTATGACCGTGTCGACAATCTGCAAATTGCTGTTTTCGGCCTTTGCCAAATTGCGCTTTGTGTTGGTATGGTAGTTAGCCTTGATCTTATCGTAATCTCGATTCAAATCAAGGATTACATTACAATGGTATCCAATTCCTTGAAAATTGTTACCTAAAGTATTGCTTTCATTCAAACGGATTTCGGCAAAACGGTATTTTTGGGGTATGGTTTGCAGAAAAGCCCCGATTTTCTCGTCAGAAAGCGGCGACTTTGAAAAAACGCCTAATTGCTGCACGAAATAGGGCTGAAACAGATATTTGACACCAAACTTCTTTCCGCCTGTCAGCGGCATAACCGACTGATAATCATCTTCGACAAGAGCTTCCCATCCAGGGTGGACGATGTCGAGATACCAAGAAAAAGCATAGATGTTGCCACATTCGGCAATGGTTGCATCCCATTTCTTTTTGTCGATGTCTTTATGTTCGAAGTAATGCATCATTATTTTGAGTATTTCTGGATTGCTTCATCGTTCTTCCTCACAATGACGACTAAACTGATTCAGGCGTCCTTACGAGCGAAGCGATTCACACTATTGATAAACATATTCTAACAATTGGCGATACATCTCGGGCCAGCCGACCCATCGTTGTTCACCGCCAAGGGTTTCATTATGAGTGAGATAGATAAACGTGCCATTCACAGCCTTCACTTCATCGACGAGGTGTTTGGCCAAGGCAAAAGACGCCTCCGCGTCGAGATTCAGATAATCGCGCATCGTGCCGTCCATGAGAGCGAAAGGATGCACGTTGAGATTGGTAACCATGTCGTTTTCAAGGTCATAGAAGCGGAACGTGTCGGCAATGCCTGCGCGAAAACCTGCTTGTGAGGCGAAGCCCATCGTATAGTCGTCACTGATGTCCAACTCGATGAGTTTCTGGTAACTGCGCGGCAGGTTCATTCGCAAAAAATGCTGGCGGCTCTTGGTAATGGGACGATGCAACACTTCCGAAAGCCTGTCGATTTCGGTGTGGAGCTTCTGGATGTCAAGGTAAGACGAGAACGAAGGGTGGATGCCCACATCGGCATAGTCGCCCAAATGCTTGATGAGGCTTTGAAAAGCTGTTTTCCGAATGGAAATGTTCTTGTCGTTGTTGTCGTAATCGCCACAAAGAACGAAATATATGGGCTTTAACTTAAACCTTTTTTGCAAGTCAAATTGAAAATCGAACGAGTCGAAAGGGTCTTTGCGTTTGCCGCGAAGCACTTGATGCCTTTCGCGGATGCGATTGCGGTCGCCAGCGGCCAAATCCTTACAAAATCCCCCTACCGTACGATAGACTCCCTTGTGCTTGAAAGCCCAGGCCGCATCAATGTCGTAGGTGGGAACAAAAGTAAATCTTTTTTCGATAGTAACAATCTCAGGATAAATTGATTTCAAGCGTTCACCTAAAGCTTTAGCCCAAATGTTTACCAACGGTTTTTGCAGCATTCCATTTTCGAACATCCACGAAAATTCGGCGCAAAAACGGCCATAGTGGTCGCGCACCTGCGAGAGATATTCCTCATAACGCGACACCAAGAAAAACGAGGCGGCAAACACGTCGAAAGGCAAGAAATGGCCGTTGCCGTACACCGCGTAGGGTGCCACGGTATCCTCAAAACCGACAGTGCGGAAACTCTGTTCGTGGATATGACGCTCAAAAAGCAGGTCAACAGCCTTTACAAAAGGTTCACTACCAACGCGTTGCATTCCATAATGAAATTTCGGCCCATCGTAAGCCTCAAATTGCGCGGCATCGGTGGTAAAGTCGTAATCAAGCCCTAGCTGCTGACCGAACAGCAGTTGGAAGACATACATCACGCGCCCCGTGATTTTCGGTACAAGAATCAGCATTTTCATAGGGCAAAGATAGGGGGTTTTTCAATGCCAACGGCAAAAACGGCAAAAAATGTTGCAACTTGTCCGAAGCAACGCTGAAAAGTTGTATTTTTGTCGGTTTAATACAGTAACCCGAAAAAAATGGAAAATTTCGTCGTATCTGCAAGAAAATATAGGCCCATCACCTTTGACTCGGTTGTAGGCCAAGGTTCCATCACCAACACCTTGAAGAACGCCATCCGCAACAACACTTTGGCGCAGGCCTTCCTGTTTTGCGGTCCGCGAGGCGTGGGCAAGACCACTTGCGCCCGCATCATGGCCAAGACCATCAACTGCCTCAACCCCACCGAAACCATGGAGGCCTGCAACGAGTGCGATTCGTGTCGTGCCTTCAACAACAACGCCTCGTTCAACATCTATGAGTTGGATGCTGCGTCCAATAATTCGGTGGAAGACATCCGCAGCTTGGTCGACCAGGTGAGGATCCCTCCGCAAATTGGGCAATACAAAGTCTACATCATCGACGAGGTGCACATGCTTTCGGCGGCGGCTTTCAATGCATTCCTGAAGACGTTGGAGGAGCCTCCTGCGTATGCCAAGTTCATCTTGGCGACGACGGAAAAACACAAGATCATCCCGACCATCCTTTCGAGATGCCAAATCTTTGACTTCAAGCGGATTACGGTTGAAGACATTGCCAAGCATTTGGCCTACGTCGCCTCAAGCGAAGCCGTTGCTGCCGAACCCGAAGCCTTGAACATCATCGCCCAAAAGGCTGATGGCGCCTTGCGCGACGCGCTTTCCATCTTCGACCAAATGGTCAGTTTCAGCGGCAAGAACATCACCTATAAGGATGTCATTGAGAATCTGAACGTTCTAGACTACGATTATTATTTCCAAATCATCGACCACATCCTGCAAGGCAACACGAGCGACATTCTCTTGCTGCTCAACGACATCATCAGCAAAGGATTTGAGCCACAGCATTTCATCAGCGGAATGGGCAACCACTTGAGGAGCCTTTTGGTGAGCAAAGATCCTGTGACACTGCAACTTCTGGAAGTCAGCGAACAACTAAGGCAACGCTATATGACCCAATCGCAAACCTGCCCCCTGTCCTTCCTCGTCAAAGCGCTGGAGATCAACAACCAATGCGACATCGACTACCGCAGCGCGAACAACAAACGGCTGCTTTTGGAGATTGCCTTATTGAAGATGTGCGCCTTGTGCAGCACCGCTTTGGCAGTGCCGGCGGCACAAACGCAGCCCGTGCAGATGCCGCAAAACAAGCCTGCGCAGCAGCCTGCACTTCAACCTACTCCAGTCCAGCAACCCGTAAAGCCTGTGCAAACTCCTGTTGTTCAGGAAAGTCCCAAGCCCGCTGCCCAACCGCAACCTGCACAAAGCGCAACTGCACCAGCCACTCCGTCCCCTGTCCCTCAGCCTCAGCCCGTCATCCGGCCAAGAGGCACCAGCAGCAGCATCTCGGTAAACAAAGCCATGCAACAAGCCGAGCAAAAGGCCGAGAAAAAGGAAGAGGCTTGGGACACGCCTTTCACACAAGAACAACTGACGGAAACCTGGTCCGATTTCGTCAACCGATACAAGAACATCTCGCCCAGTTTTGCTGCGGCTATTGGCAAATACACACCGAAACTGGGTCCGAAATCCGAAATCCATTTCAGTGTGGACAACCTGCTTTTCGAACAAGACACGGAAGGCGTGACCGCATTGAAGCACCATTTGAAAAACGCCCTTCACAACAACCAATTCGAGCTGAAGCCCGAACTGATGGAACGTCCCGCCGAGATCGAGGCCTACACCGACAAGGACAAGTTCGAGAAAATGGTCGAAGAACGGCCCTATTTGCGGACATTACAGACCGAATTGAAACTGGAGGGCGATTTGTAGATTACTTCGGTCGTTCCTCCCTTGCAATAACATTAACGACACGCTTCGTACCATCGACTGCGTCGAATCTTTGATGTGCGAGCAAAGCGGAGCAATCCAGAAATAAAGCTTGAATTGTAAACCCTTAAATTTTGAATCTTAAATCTTTAAATAACCTATATAATGAAAAAAAGAAACTTTATCGCCATGACGATTTTATGCACAATGGCAGCCGGTTGCGCTGAGAAACAGCCAACCGAACAACCCAAGAAAGAAGTTACTCCAGCCATCGAGCTGAGTAACATGGACACCAACGTCAACCCTGCAGACGATTTCTTCCGCTATTGCAACAACAACTGGTTGACCAACAACCCGATTCCGGAAGAATACTCCACCTACGGAGCCTTCACCGAAATCGACCTGCACAACGAGACCCTCATCCAGGACATCATTAACGAAGCCGCGCAGGATGCCCATGCCGAACAAGGCAGCATGTCGCAGAAAATCCGCGACTTCTACAACGCCGGCATGGACACCGTCGCCATCGACGAACGTGGCTACACCGAGCTTATGCCCTACTTCGAGCAAATCGACAACCTGAACGACAAGGCCGCTTTGGCCGCCCTTCTTGGCGACATGCACAAGAACGGCTTCGGCGGGTTCTTCTATGCCGGTCCCAGCCTCGACCCGAAAAACGCCAGCCAGTACATCATGCACCTCTACCAAGGTGGCTTGAGCCTCACCGACCGCGACGACTACCTGAAGGAAGAGACCCAGGAAATGCGCGACAAGTATGTGGAACACGTCGCAAACATGTTTGAACTCACCGGCACCGATGCCGAAACAGCCCAAGCCAAGGCCAAAGCCATCCTTGCCCTGGAGACACAGCTGGCCAAGAACTCGATGAGCCGTGTGGAACGCCGCGACCCCGACAAGACCTACAACATGAGGACGCTTGTCGAGTTGCAGAAAACCACGCCCAACTTCGACTGGAACACCTATTTCAGGAACGCCGGAGCCCCGACGATTGAGAACCTCAACGTGGGTATGCCCGACTTCATCGCCGCCATGGACAACATCGTCCTCAACACCGATTTGGAGACCATCAAGGACTACCTGCGTTGGAAAGTCATCCACGGCAGCGCCTCGATGCTGAGCAGCGACCTCGTTGCGGAAAACTTCAACTTCTATGGCAAATACCTCTATGGCCTGGAAGTGCAGCAGCCCCGTTGGCGTCGCGTGCTGAACGCCACCTCCGACTGCTTGGGCGAGGCCATCGGCCAGCTGTATGTCGAAAAGCACTTTTCCGCCGAAGCCAAGGCAAGAATGCTCGAACTCGTTGGCAACCTGCGCGTGGCCTTGGGCGAGCGCATCAAGAACCTGGATTGGATGAGCGACGAGACCAAAGCCAAAGCCCTCCACAAGCTCGACTGCTTCAACGTGAAGATTGGCTATCCCAACAAGTGGAAAGACTACACCAAATTTGAAGTCGCCCCCGATTCCTACTTCCAGAATTTCCACAAATATATCGCTTTCGAGAACGCCATCGACATGGACCGTCTCGGCAAGCCCATCGACAAGGAAGAATGGTTCATGACCCCTCAAACTGTCAACGCTTACTACAGTCCCGAGATGAACGAAATCGTGTTTCCTGCCGCCATCCTTCAGCCTCCGTTCTTCAACATGGACGCTGACGACGCCGTCAACTACGGTGGCATCGGCGTGGTGATTGGCCACGAGATGACCCACGGCTTCGACGACCAAGGCTGCAAATATGACGAAGTGGGCAACCTCAACAACTGGTGGACCGACGAAGACGCCGCCAAGTTCAACGAGCGTACCGCCCAACTCGCCAAGCTCTTCAGCGAATTTGACGTGAGAGGATACCAAATCAACGGACAGCTGACCCTTGGCGAGAACATTGCCGACCTCGGTGGCCTCAATGTGGCATGGGATGCCTACCAGATGACCGACGAGGCCAAGGCCAACCAAAGCCGCGACGGCTTCACGCCCGCCCAACGCTTCTTCATCAGCTACGGCACCATCTGGCGCAACAACTCGCGCGACAAGTACCTGGAGCGCCAAGTCGTCACCGACGTGCACTCGCCCGCCGAAGCCCGCGTCAACCGCACCCTCGGCTCGATGCCGCACTTCTACGAAGCCTTCGACATTCCGGAAGGAACGAAGATGTACATTGCGCCTGAAGAACGCGCTGCTATTTGGTAATCAATTGTTTAACATTGTAGAGACGCAAAATTTTGCGTCTCTACATTTTTTCGATTATGGGATTCAAGAAAACAATAGGCAAATTGGGCCTCAAACTGGGCGGTTGGACCACGGTCAACAAGACGCCTGAAGGTTTGGGCAATGCCGTCTGCCTCGTGGCACCCCACACCGCCATAGCCGATTTCCTCGTCGGGCTGTGCTATTATTGGTACTACGACATGAAATTCAAGGTGATGATCAAACTCGAGTTCTTCAAGTACCCTGGCCTCGGCTGGCTGCTGAAGAAACTCGGTGGCATCCCAGTCAATCGCGGCCACCAAAACCACCTTGTGGAGCAGATGGTTGATATGTTCGGCCAAAACCAAGACACTCATCTCATCATTTGTCCAGAAGGCACACGAAAAGCCGTAAAACACTGGAAAAAAGGCTTCTACGTCATCGCCCAAGGTGCCAACGTGCCCATCATTCTCGGTTTCATCGACTACAAGAAGAAATATTGCGGAATCGAGCGAATCTTCTATCCCACAGGTGATTACGAAAAAGATTTGACCGAAATCTGGGACTATTACAAAGACGTGAAAGCCAAGCACCCCGAAGGCTTCAACCTCGACGAACAATACAGAAACCCAGCACCATGATAGACCTAAGCACGAAAATCCATGATAAGTTCACCTTGGAATTCAAGGTGGGGTTCAATACCGACGAAGCCATCAAGCCGATGAAAGCCAACGACTACGTGATGAATACATGGATCTTTGTTCCCAACAGCCTCGACATCAACGCCTCCAAATACAGCAAGGAGAATTTCTACCGCGACTTGAAGTCGGACGTGCGACTCATCACGCCAGATTATCCGCTACACGCGCTTGCCAACGATGAAGAGCTGCTGCCCAACAAGACCCTGACCGAAGAGTTTGCCGACCTCTTCATCGCCCCAAACGACACCACCGACCTCGTACACGCCGTCAAAATGTATTCCGCCATTGCCAAAAGCGCCTTTCGCAACGCCTATCGCGAAGCCACGCAATGCCCTGATGCCCAGTCATGCCGTCTCGCTTGCCAAACCTACATGGATGACGTGACCAAGGTGACTGGGCGCTACAGAGATTTTTACAAGAAATTGGAAAACAGCGACATAAAAGGAAAAATCATCCAAGACTTCGCCTATGCCGATGAGTTCCTCAGCAACATCATGGCGGTATACACTTATCACCTCCGTGACTATTTACGCCTCACCTATCCCGAGGACTACACCCAAATGGAAAACCGTTTCAGGGCGTTGCTTCTTGGTGAACGCGCCTACAAAGAGCAGCAGGGCTACCTCAACGTGAAGCACAACGACCCCAACGGCAACGAAGACTTTGTCTTTCGCGCCAGCCTACTGAAAAAATTCGCTGAGAGCGACCTCTACCTCAGCTCCAACAAACGCAAGAACACCTTCCTCGTCGAACAGATTCTCTATAGCCTTGCGGCAGGAACCGCCATGGTGGTGGCCACTCTTTCGTCCTTCTTCTTCCAACAACGCTACGGCAACTTCACCCTTCCATTCCTTATCGCACTGGTAATCAGTTATATGTTCAAGGATCGACTGAAAGACTGGCTGCGACTCATCTTCGCCAAGCGCGTCAGCAACAAGGTGTTCGACACGCGTACGGATTTCAGGGTCAAGGGAATGCACATCGGCTGGAGCAAGGACAGCGTCGACTTTATCGATAGCGACAAGGTGTTGCCCGAGGTGATGCAACTGCGCGACAGGTTGCCCCTCTTCGACGAGGTGAGCGGCAACGACGAGAAGGTTATCCTTTTCCGCAAGAAAGTGCAATTGTGGTCCGCCGAACTGGCCAAGGCCAGCCCTTTTCCGATGAAGGGCATCAACGACATCATGCGCTACAACATCACGGAATACACGCGCAAGATGGACAACCCGAGTTTCCCTCTCTCAGGCACATGGGAAGACACCGGTTATCAACCCGTCGAGGGCAAAAAGATCTATCGCCTCACCTTTGTCATCCAATGCGTCTTCGAAGGCAAGACGGAATACAAGCGCGTGGTGGTGCGCTGCGACAGGGACGGGATTGTCTCGGTGGAATGATTTTTCGGATGGGATCCACACCGCACACAATCACAGCATTTCTTGCCAAAATTCATCTATACATCTCGTCTTCTTCTCATCGAATCACATTGTTTTCAATGTATTTGGCCGGCTCAATCATATCACGTTGGTCTCTAATAATACGGTCGTGAAAACGGGATTGCCATGCAAAATCGATGTTGTTTCCTGTGGCGTAATGCGTCACACGCGCCTTCAAGCCTCGTATTACCGCACCTAGATTGCTGTATAACATCGGATTGCTTTTTCCCGTGATTCCGCCTTTGGGCTTTTCCAATTCCGTCATTTCGGAGAACGCCTTGTTGATTTCCTCTATCGTTGGTTTTTCTGAGACGCAATAAATCGATATTTGGAAATGCCATTCAAGTTATCCAAGAACTCATTCATATTGTAGCTGAACACATCATTACCCTGAATGCCGATGGTATGAGACTTGATTTCAAGTCCGCCAACATTCTCAGTACGAATTCTTTGAGTGATAGCTCTCAAATACTCAGCTCCACTATTGTAAGTTGAAACCAATCACGCCGAGATACATGCCTGCTGGGAGTTCGGTACCAGAACCGCCGCTTCCGCCATTTTCATTGCCTCCGTTATTTCCACCATTATTCGGGTCGTCAGAATAGGAATAATTTGTAAAAGAAAACAAATAATTGGAAGATTTTTCTCTGAGAGTCTATCTTAACGTCAAGGTTTGGCTGATGTGCTCGACCGAACTTCCACCCACCATAATGGTGAAGTCGCCAGGCTCAAAGTGCCAGCCTTTTTCTTGTGAATATACCTTCGGTACGACAGTGAAATTGACGGTTTTGGATTCACCTTTATTAATATGCACGCGCTGGAAGCCTTTCAACAGATTGGAGGCTGGGGCGATGCTGGCCACTTCATCGCGAACGTATAGCTGGACGACCTCATCGCCGTCACAAGGACCGACGTTCTTCACGGTGCAAAGGACTTCAAAGCATCCTGGCCTTTCTGTCAACTCGTCAACACGTAAGTCGCTGTATTCGAACTGGGTATAGCTCAAGCCATAGCCAAACGGATAAAGCGGCTTGGCGGATTCTTCCACATAGTCGCCCGTGGCGGGTTGGGAGTAATAGACTGGGATCTGTCCCACCGAACGCGGAATGGAAATGGGCAGACGGCCAGCGGGATTGTAGTCGCCCCAAAGGATGTCGGCCAAGGCCGAACCGCCTTCCATGCCGGGATACCACAACGTCAGCAAGGCGTTGGATTGCACGGCGGCAAGGTTCATATCCAAAGGCCGCCCTTGGATGTAAACCGTCACGACGGGCTTGCCCGTAGCGTAAATGCGTTGTATCAGTTCCTCCTGCTTGCCCAAGAGTTTCAAGGTGGAGCGGTCGTAACCCTCGCCACAGTCCATATCGGAAAGGTGCTCGTCGACGATGGCTGCACCCATTTCCTCATAACTCGTCTTGAAGTCGCGAGCCGAAGAACCTCCCACCACCATCACCACCACATCGGCGGCTTTGGCGATTTTCACTGCCTCGTCAATGTTGGCATCGTTTTCGTCGCGCACGGCACACCCTTTGGCATAGGTTACCTCTGCCCTGCCCTTTTCGAGGATACCTTCGAGCATGGTCACGATGCGGTCGGGGTCCTGTGGCGCAGTGTAGTCGCCGAGTTGGTTGTACATGTTGTCGGCATTCGGCCCGATGACCGCCACCTTTTTAATCTGTTCGCCAAAGGGCAAAACGTCATCGTTTTTCAGCAAGACGGCCGATTCCAACGCCACTTGTTTGGCCAATTGGGCGTTTTCTTCGGTGCCCACTTCGGCCTCGGCCAAAGCCTCATCGACGTAGGGATTGTCAAAAAGCCCAAGGTTGAATTTCAGTTGCAGCACATGGCGCACGGCGCGGTCAATGTCTTTTTCGGTGACAAGGCCGCATTGCAAAGCCTCTTTCAGGAAAGCACCATAATTATATCCGCCCAAGTCGATGTCGACACCCGCTTTCAATGCCAATGCAGCGGCCTCGGTGGGGTCGGTGGCCACATGTTGCGTGGCATAAATCGCGTTGACGGCATTCAAATCCGAAAAGACCACGCCTTTGAAATTCCATGAATTACGCAAAACGCCTTGTAAAAGCCATTTGTTGGCCGAGCAAGGCACGCCATCGATGGTGTTGTAGGAAGTCATCACAGACTTGGCTAAACCAAATTTTACGGCACGTTCAAAAGCGGGCAAATAATCCATCATCAGCCGGTTGGGGCCGACATCCGCCGTGGCGGCATTGTGTCCGCCCTGCGGGATGCCATAGGCGGCGAGATGCTTCAAAGTGGCACAGACGTTTTCCTGCATTCCTTTCACGATGTGCTCACCCAAAATGCCCGAAAGATAAGGATCCTCACCCAAAGTCTCCTCCACACGCGACCAACGCGGGTCGCGGGCGATGTCGAGGACGGGACCGTAGCCGACCTGCGCGCCTTGAAGGCGCACCTCGCGTCCCATCACCTCGCCCATTTGTCTCAAAAGTTCCCAATCCCAAGTGGAGGCTTGGCCGATGCCCGTCGGGAAAACCGTCGTGCCCACGGCCATGTGACCGTGCGGCGTTTCCTCGCAGAACAACAGAGGAATGCCCAAACGGGTGTTCTCAACGGCATGGCGCTGCATCATATTCAGCAACCGTGCCGATTCGCGCGGATGCAGACCCGTTTCCACGGTTTTCCGCGACCACGGGTCGGCACGCAGCACCGCCCAGCACGAACCGAGCGGCATCGTGTCCATCATGCCGATGAAATCCTCCGCGAGCCAAAGCGAATCGCTGTCCTTGCCGTAGAAATTGAAACCTATTGGGCAGGACAGCTGGCCGCATTTCTCTTCAATGGTCATTTGCGAAAGCAACGATTCAATTGGGTCTTGTTTTTGGGAACAAGAACACAACAAAGCCAATAAAAGAAAGGCGAAAGTTCGGGCGGATTTGTAATCCGCTCGTTGTGAAGTGGGGATTTGAAATCCCCTTTTCGATTCCAGCGAATTGCAAATCCGCTGGAACAAATTGGCAGGCTTCCCGAACATAACAAGAGGTTTTGTTCGATTTGATGGTTTTGTTTTATACCAAGTGTTTGATTAATTCCTCGCGGTCACCAGGCAACATGTCGATGACGGGAATCTCCACCAGCGTATAGCACCCCGGTTGCAGGCGCATCGTGGCGCGGGCCACGTTCACCAGCACCTGACCTGTCAACGCGGGGTTGTTGATGCTCATGTTGAACTCCAGGCGTTGGTTGACTGTCTTGCCCGAAACGCCTTTGCGCACAAGGTTCACACCATGACCCATGTCGCGCACGGCATCGACGCTATCAACGGCAAACACATGCGTCTCGTCGCTGGCGAAATACGGGTCGGCCTTGATGTCGGCGGTCACTTGTTCCAAGGTGGCACCGTCTTCCAGTTCCACATACACCATTCGGCGATGGATGCCTTCGCCCAGCGGGATGGTCACCGAGAGGGCGTTTTTCACACCTTTCTTGGAGCGCACACAGACACTGTGGCCCATCGACATACCAGGGCCAAAATTAGTGTAAGACAAGCCTTTAGGTGCCAAGCTCTGCATCAAGGTGCGGACAATGGAGTCCGAGCCTGGGTCCCAACCGGCGGCGATGACACTCACCGTGTTCGTTTCCTTATTAAAAGGCATCAGCTCGCGACGATAATCGAGAATGGACGTGTGGATGTCGAACGAATCCACCGTATTAATGCCCAAAGGCAGGATTTGTTTGGCGTAATCAGGGCAGCTGCGCGTGGGGCAAGCCAGAATGGCCACGTCCACGTCTTTCAGTTCCTTGATATCCTTAACCACCTCGTATTGAGACAGTTCGATCGGTTTGTTTTCTGCTCCATTGCGGCGGACGACGCCTGCCACTTCAAAATCGGGGGAGGTTTCGAGGGCTTCTATCGCGAAGCGACCCACATTGCCGTAACCTACTACGGCGGCTCTGATTTTCTTCATTTTTCAAAATTTTAAAGCGCAAAAGTAGAAAAAAACGAAAATAAAGACCTCAATTTTTTATTTTTGCGTCCAAATTGAATCTCAAATATGAAAAAACTGAGTCTTTTCCTCATTTTGATGGTTGCGGCACGGATTGCCCAAGCCCAAACCATCGAACAAACCTACCATTTCATCCAGCCCGTCGTCAGTGAGCGCGATGGTTATCAACAAATTGGTTTTCAGGGCTGTCTGCCCAACGGAACCGTGGGCGAACCCACCTTGCCTTGGCAAAGTGTCAGCCTGATTTTGCCTCAAGGTCAGGAGGCGGTTGCCATCAGCGTGGAATTTTCTGATTTCGTGGAACTTGAAGGCACTTTCAACCTCTATCCTGCGCAGCAGCCGCGTCCAGTTTCGAGTGAAAGAGCGATTCCGTTTGCCAAAAACGAGAGTCTCTACCGTTCCGAAAATGCCTATCCGACACGCAGTTACGGACAAGTGAGCACACAATATCTGAATGGCGTTGCTTTTGCGTTCAGTGGGTTCACACCAGTGCAATATGTGCCTGCCACGGGAAAAGTCAGCTACGCCAAAACCGTGAAAGTCAGCATCGAGACGCAAGCCAGCCGCGACGACCACAGTCACAAGCTTTGGCTCACACCCGAAAACGCAGCTTCCGTGCAACGGTTGGCGCAGAATCCAAGTCTGTTAGGCTCTTACAACAAACGCGGTCGCGAAATCGGCGGCTACGACATGCTGGTCATCACCGCTGAGGAATGGATTCCGCGCTTTGGCGAATACCTTAATCTATACAACGACAAAGGCATCCGCACGCACATCGTCGCACTCGAAGAGATTTACGCCACCATGGACGGTCGCGACGAGCAAGAGCAAATCCGCAACTACATCATCCGAGAATACGAAAACAATGGTATTCAGATGGTTAGCCTTGGAGGCGATGTCAGCATCGTGCCTTATCGCAGCCTGTATTGCTTCGCGCAAGAAGGCGATGAGGACAACCTGCCCTCCGACATGTACTATGCCTGCCTCGACGGCACCTTGAACGACGACGGTGACGACCGCTGGGGCGAAGTGGGCGAAGACGACCTGCTGCCCGAGCTGGGCATCGGGCGTCTGCCGTTCAACAACGAGGCGCAGTTTGAGACCATCATGCACAAGACCTTCAGCTACCTTCTCAACCCTGTTTTGGGTGAGTTCTCCTCCCCCATCCTTGGTGCCGAGCATTTGGGCGACGGCTACTACGGCAGCGATGACATGGAACGCCTCATTGGCGAGAACAACGATTTTGACTACACCACCTACGGATACCCAGAGAATTATAGTTTCAAACGCTATTACGCCACACCAAGCCAAAGCTGGAGCGGAAGCGCTTTCCGCAATGTCATTGGCACTGGCGGACAATATGTGCATCACGTAGGGCACGCCAACACCGAAGTGGTGGCTGGCTGGGACCTGACGACAGTGAATGACAACTATTTTTCCCAAAACGACGGCATCAACCACAATTACATGCTGTTCCACTCGCATGGCTGCATCTGCGGCAACTTCCCTTCCAACTGCATCCTTGAAAAGATGATTACCGTCAACACGGGTTTTGTGGTCACCACGGGCAACTCGCGCTACGGCTGGTACGTGCCGTGGGGCGACGGCATGGCGGCGCATATCCACCGCGAATTTGTAGATGCCTATTGCAACGACCACATCGCCTCTGTAGGCATGGCCTTGCGCGAGGCAAAAATTGCCACGGCACCTTGGGTTACCATCCCCTTCGAAGAGAAAGAGGCCGAAAACGGCTACCTGCGTTGGAACCTCTACTGCCTCAACGTATTGGGCGATGCCGCTTTGTGTCCTTGGTTTGAGGAGCCTTTCACCCCGAATGTGGTCTACGAACAAGGTTTGATGGTGGGAACGACTTCTACCAGCGTGCACGTCAGCCGTTTCGACACGCCGTTGGACAATTTCCGCGTCAGCCTGTTCGATGGCGAAACATTGCTCGGGTTTGGCGTCACCGACGAAAACGGCAATGTAGAATTGAGTTTTGAGCCGCTTCAGACCGTTGGAGCATTGCGTCTTGTCGTCATGGGACAAAGTGCTTGGCCACAAGTCCTTGACGTGACGGGAATCAATGGCAACGACCCATTCATTTACGGCGACATCATCAACTTTGAAGGCGAAGCTTTGAGTGGTACGCAGGGGCTTGGGATGGACGGCAACCTTTACAACAAAAGCAACGCAACAGCTTACAATGTCCATGCTACAGTGACTTGTGACTGCGAATACATCAACGTTTACAGTGGCAACTTCACCATCGACGAATTTGCACCTAATAGCACCATGCAAGACCATCATTTAGGCATGATTGATATAGCCAACAACATCCCTGACCAAGCCCTCTTTACCTTAGGCCTCACCACATATGTAGGAGACGTTACGCACACCACGCAGAAATCCTTCCTCGCTTTGGCTCCCAACCTTCAATTTGCTGAAATCGAGGTGGACGATAGCCAAGGCGACGGTTTCATCGACCCGGGTGAGCCTTTTACCTTGCGAATCCACGGAAAGAATGCCGGACATGCCCTGGCCTCCAACGCTTATCTGACGGTCCATTGCGACAATAGCAATCTTTCGATTGTGGAAAGCTCTTCAACCATTGGCGACATTGAGATTGACGAAAGCTTCTCCGCTGAATTTGCCTTCAACACAGACGCCGACCTGCTGAGCGGGACCTTCTTCCACATTGAATTGACCCTCCACACAGGGGCTTATGCCACCACAATGGACTATCCCCTCACCGTAGGCGTGGCCACCGAGACCTTCGAAAGCGGTGATTTCAGCTTCCTCGATTGGTTCCACAGCGGCGAATCTCCTTGGTTCATCACAGACGCCGAAGCCCACAGTGGAAGTTTTTGCGCCCGCTCAGGTGCCATCGACGACAACGAATCGAGCCACCTCGTCGTTTACGCTGACATCCTCAACGACGGCGAAATCAGCTTCTGGCTCAAGACCTCCACCGAGCTGAGGAGAGACTATTTGGCCTTCTATATCGACAACCAAAGAAAGGGATGGTGGTCGGGCGAAACCGATTGGACATTCGCTAGTTATGAATTAGAGGCCGGCAGCCATCAGTTCATTTGGATCTACGACAAGAGCCGACAAGGCCAGGATGGCGAAGACTGCGCTTGGATTGACGATATCACCTTCCCGCGCAACTGCGTCATCAGCCAAGTGGAGGAATCCACCGAAAAGAAAACAAACATCCTCTATCCCAACCCTACTTCGGGCATCTTCACCATTGAGCTGACCGAAGAAAGCAACATCGGCATTTTCAACGTGTTGGGACAAAACGTGATGAGCTTCGACAAGGTCTCGGGCATCCAACAAGTCCACCTTGACAATGTACCAAAGGGACTTTATTTCGTCAGGATCCAAAGCGGAAACACCATGGAGACGAAGAAACTCGTTGTCGAATAAAATTGCCACATTTTTGTGGCTCACATACGGAAAAACCGCCTGAAAACAGGTGGTTTTTCTGTTCTTTTTTGCCAAAAAAAGTAAGGACACGACCTTTGGGAGACGATATTTAGTTTGCTGATTTTCAGCAAAAATCAACAAGAATATTCCGAAAAAGTAGGGACACGCCCCCGTTGTGCCCCGTTTCCCTCTTGACAAACGTTTTTTCTGCCTATTTTTGCATTGTCGGACTTGTGACGCGCTTCGCGTCATTGCGAGGAGGAACGACGAAGCAATCCAGACATGGAGCTTGTCGTTTCCCTGGATTGCTTCGCTCGCAATGACGCAAAGCGTCCGAAGAGCCCGAATAATAAATTGAGCAATGAATACGAATCTGAAAACACTCATCCTGATGACGGTTGCCCTTGCGCTGGCGGCCTGCGACAGCACGACGAAACGCATGGAGCAGGCACAAGCCCTATATAAATAAAGTGTGCTACTGCGCGAGCAGCGTCGCTCCGAAGAAGCCGCCGAGCGTTTCCTGCAAGGGCTGGCCTTGGTGCAACGCTCCAAGAAGACCACGGAAACAGTCCAGCTGGAGGGTCAACTTTGCGACAACCTTGGCGCCATGTACCTCAAGCACGGCCTTTTCGACGATGCTTTCAAGCAACACCAGCTGGCATTGCAGTGCTTCCGCCAAACCGCTGATTCCATAGGCATGATGAATGCCTATCGCAACAGCGGTCGGGCCGTGCGGGCACAAGAGCAATACACCCAAGCCAAGCAATACTACGACTCGGCTTTCCGCATCGCCACCTTTATTAATGACTAGACCATGCTCGGTGACCTTTATTTGGAGATGGGTCGCGACTACTATATGGAGACGGGCAACTTCGCCAAAAGCATCGAGAGCGTCAACCAAGCCATGGAAATCGGCCTCAACGACAACGACACTGACATCGCCCACATGACCTTGGGCATCCTTTATTATTACACGCGCGAGAACGAAAAGGCCAAGTCGCATCTGAACCAAGCCCTCCGCAGCGAGCGCGCCGGACTGAAAATGTCGGTTTATCAGACGCTTTACTCCATCGCCGAAAGCGAAAAAGACTACCAACAAGTCGTACAATACCATAAATTATTCACCTCCTGTATGATGGAAGCCGATGCGGAACACGCCAACGAGACCTTGCAACGCATCAAATCGGAATACGAGCTGAAGACCCAACAAAGCGAACTGGAGAGTCTGCACCGCACCCACGACCTGAAACTCTATCTCATTATCGCCTTGGCAGTCATTGCCCTGCTTGTCATCCTCCTGATTGTGAGGAAGAAAAGCAGCGACCACAAGTTGGAAATGGAACGCTTCGATCGGCAGGTGGAACGCGACCAAAACCGCATCCACGAGTTGGTGAGCAACATGGAGACGCTCATTCATTATGAACAATGGATTGAAGGCATAGGAAGCACGCGCAGTCTATTGTTTCCCATCCAGTGGGAGCCTGACAATGGGCCTGAATACCGTTTGGTGGAGGTTTGGCATGACGAGAAACGGCTATACAAGAATCCGCTTTTCGAAAGTAACGACACCATTATTTTCAATGGCGCCGAATGGTACTACGAAATCGAGAACGAGAACGGCAGCATCACCTACCAATACATGTACCATGCGGGCGACACCATCGTCAACGACGAGCCGTCGCACATCCTTGTGAAAATCAACACGCTTTACGACAAGGGCGTGCACGAAGAAGTGACGCACGAATATGTCTACGAGCGCGATGGCAAACTGTATTGGTGGAACAAGACCTTGGAGGAATTCACCGTGCTGTACGACTTTGGTGCCCAAGAAGGCGACAGTTGGGAAATCAAGGTGGGCACGGAAAGCCTCGTGATGCATGTGGATGCTGTGGAGGACATCGAATACGAAGGGCGAACCTATCGGATGCTGCATGTCAACGACGCCAACGACCTCTTCAGCGGCAACATCGTGTGCGGCATCGGCCACCTCACCATTTTCTTCCCCGAAAGACTGATGGACAATGGCGACGGCATCCGCGTGGAAGGCCTGCGCTGCTATTGGGTGGAGAATGAATTGGTTTTCAAATATGGAGACGAGGATTGCGATGCGATTCATGACGAATTGCATGGCGTGGACGAAAACAGCCCTTCGACAGGTTCAGGAACCGCAGGGGCCTTTACGGTTTATCCTAATCCGACCGATGCTGTCCTGTTTGTACAGACGTTGCGCGCAACGTCTCTACATAACAACATCTTCCGCATCACCAACCCGATGGGCCAAACCTTAAAAACAGGCCAAATCACGGCTGAAACCCAACGGATTGACGTCTCGAATTTGCCCGAAGGCATGTATTTCATTACCTTTGCAGGCAAAACGCGGAAATTTGTGGTGCGTTAACCTTGTAGGGACACACCGCGTGTGTCCGCAAACGCAACCAGCGGACGCATTCAATGCGTCCCTACAAGCCAGAATTGGTGCATTCGATTTCGACGTTTTTTCCATTGTGCATAAACAACCGCAAAAAAAATGTATCTTTGCGGCCTAACAATTCGTTTCCGCAATGAAAAAACTCAGTTTCACCTTGTTGTTGCTCGCCGCAAGCCTTTTTGCCACAGCGCAAAGCATCGAACATGTCTATCATTTTGGTCAGCCCACGATACGGCAAACGGGCGAATACCAAACCCTTTCCTTCGAGGGAAGCGTCGCCAACGGCACCGTGGGCGAGCCGCTGTTGCCTTGGCAAAGCGTCAGCCTGATGCTGCCACAAAACACCGAAGCCACCGCCATCCACGTGACTTTGAGCGACTTCGTGGAACTCGATGGGCAATACCAGCTTTTGCCCGCCCAAGCGATGCGCCCCATCTCAGACGACAGCCCCTTCGTCTTCGAGAAGAACGAGGCGCTTTACCGCTCGAATGAGGCCTATCCCAACAAGGCCTTCAACAGCGTCAGCACGCAGCTGCTCAACGGCGTATCCTTTGCTTTTGGCGGATTCACACCCGTGAAGTACAAACCCGCCTCGGGCAAGGTCAGCTATGCCCAGACCGTAACGGTAACCGTTGATTATCAGGCCTCTCGTGCCGACAACAGCAAGAAACTTTGGCTGCGACCCGAGACGCAGAAATCCATCTCGCGCCTGACGCAAAACGCCGAGATGCTGAGCACCTACGCCCGCCGCGATGGTGCCTTGCCGACCTACGAAACCCTGATTGTGACGACCGAACAATACGCCAACAGTTTTGAGGATTACATCGCGCTGTATGCCGGACAAGGCCTGCGCGTGCGCGTGGCGACGACCCAAGACATCTACAGCCAGATGGACGGTCGCGACAACCCTGAGAAGATCCGCAACTACATCATCCAAGAGTACGAAAACAATGGCATTTCGATGGTACTCATTGGTGGCGATGTGGATGTGGTGCCCCACCGCAACCTGTGGTGCAACGCCCAACCGGGCTACGAGGACCAAGTGCCGTCCGACACCTATTACGCCTGCCTCGACGGCACCCTCAACGACGACGGCGACAACAAATGGGGCGAAATCGGCGAGGACGACCTGCTGCCCGAATTGTCCATTGCCCGCCTGCCGTTCAACAACGCCAACCAACTGCAGACCATTCTCAGCAAGACTTTCAGTTACACCACTGCGCCCGTTTTGGGCGAGTTCCGCAAGCCCATCCTCGGGGGCGAGCACCTCGGCGATGGCGTGTATGCCAGCACCGATTTGGAACGCCTCGTGGGCGAATGTAGCTTCAACGGCTACACGACCTACGGCTATCCCGAAGACTACGATTTCGTGCGCATTTACGAAACGCCCACCCATGCCTGGGATGCTGCCGAACTTGCACAAGCCATCAACAGCGGATGCCAGTACGTAAATCATTTTGGCCATGCCAACACGAGCTATGTTTCGGGATGGTATAATTGGGACATCACACCGAGCCTGTTTGCTAGCGCCAATGGCGTTGACCATAACTATTTCGTTTTCAAGAGCCAAGGCTGCATCTGCGGTGACTTTGCCGACGATTGCATCTTGGAACGCATGGTCGTCAACACGACGGGCGCCGTGGCCGCCATCGGCAACACACGCTATGGCTGGTACAGCCAGACGGGCGACGGCCCCTCCAATCACTACCACCGCGAGCTGATTGACGCCTACAACCACGAACGCATGTCCAGACTCGGCGATGCCCTGAAAGAGAGCAAGATACAGACCGCGCCTTTCATCACCATGGACGGCGAAATCGGTGTGCTGCGCTGGACCTTCTACGCCCTCAACGCCCTGGGCGATGTGGCCTTAAGTTCCTGGTTTGACGAGCCTTTCACGCCCGAAATCGACTGCGCCACTACCCTACCCGTCGGCACCAACCGCATCCCCGTCACCGTGAAAGACGAAAACGGCAACGGCGTTTACAACTTCGAGTGCCGTCTGTTCAAAGGCGACGAGCTGATTGCCCTCGCTTCGACTGACGAAAACGGAGAGGTGGAACTGCGTTTTGCAGCCGTCAACAACACGGATGTGCTCGACCTTTACATCGTGGGCATGAACGGCTGGCCGCAACACCTTGAACTCCGTTTCGATGACATTTATTGTACCCACGTGCTGATTGACAGCTACACCATCAATGACCCTGACGGGCAGGTGGACTTCGGCAAAAGCCTGAGCCTCAACGTGACGTTCCGCAACGTGGGCAACGTGCAAACCGATGACGTGGAAGCTTATTTGCAATCTTCTATGCCAGAATATCTTAGCGTCACGCAAAGCCAAACCATGATAGAGCACATCGACGCTTACGGCTCGGTGACCATCGACAACGCCTTTGAAATCAGACTGAGCGACAACGTGCCCGACCAAACCGTGATTCCCATGGGACTCGATTGTTCCAGTGGCTGCGAATCGTGGACAAGCCAGTTCGAAATCACGGTGAATGCACCCAACTATGGCCCCATCGCTGCCGAACTCGAGGAAGTGGAAGGCGACGGCAACGGCCACGCCAACTATGGTGAGACCCTCACACTGCACTTTGCGGGCAAGAACACGGGGCACAGCCTCTCGCCCAACACCCAGTTTGCCGTATTTTGCTCCGCGCCCGAAATCGTCTTTGATGAAAACATCTTCAGCGTCGGTGACTTGTCCCCCGAGGAAAGTTTCAATGTCGATTTCACCTTCAGCATCGTTGACCCCGTGCGGTCGGCGACGGCCTACGAGCTCATTTTGGCCACCTATTCCGGCCAATATGTCGTCATGGATTCCTATTTCGTCAATGTCGACAGCGAAGCGGAAGACTTTGAGACCGGCGACTTCACGAAATACGACTGGCAGATGAGCGGCGAAGGCAGCTGGGAAATCGTCTCAAACGGCGTTTACGAAGGCTCCTATTGCGCCCACACCACCCCAATGGATCACGGCTGCATGGCCGTGATGAGCCTCGACTACGAGTTTGTCACCGACAACGAAATCAGCTTCATGCTCAAGACCTCCACCGAGACGGGTTACGACTTTCTGGTGTTCTATGTCGATGACGAACGGATGGGGCGTTGGTCAGGCGAAACCGGCTGGACCAAAGTGAGTTATATGTTGCCGCAAGGCATCCACACCCTCACCTGGAGCTACGAGAAAGACGGTGGCGCCACAGGCGGACAAGACTGCGTCTGGGTGGATTACATCGTGTTGCCGCCCACCGAGGTCGTGCTCGATGTGAATGAAGACACCGCCGCCAACGAAACCGAACTCTATCCCAATCCCACCAGTGGCGACTTCACCCTGGCTTTGAGCCAAACCTCGCAAGTCAGCGTCTTCACCCTGACGGGACAGCGCCTCCTCAATCTCAGCGAAGCCAACGGTCTGCAGCGCCTCCATCTGGACGAAGCGGGCGTTTATTTCGTCCGCATCAGCAACGAAAGTGGCGTTGAAGTGAAGAAAGTAGTGGTGGACTAAGCATTTGGGACTATTATTTAAAGAAAAAAGCAATCAAATGGGAAAAAGCGAAGACAATTCAAGCAGTCGGCACTATCAAAATGCTGTCAGTGCAATAAAGGATGCCATTTTGCATGCCCAATACGAGGCTGCCCGTGGCGTGAACAACATCCAATTGATGCTGTATTTTGCCATTGGGAAGTTCATTTCCATGAACACCAGAAAGGGGAAATGAGGCACAAATGCGATTGCCACCATCAGCAAGATGCTTAAGGCCGATTTGCCAGGATTGAGAGGCTATTCGGCGTCAAGTTTGAAACGAATGCGTATTTTTTATGAAGAATGGAATGAATCCCTACGAGATAAGCATCCTTCCCTTTGATTTTCCAAGCATCGACGCTTTCCCCGCCAATGATTTCCGTAGCATAGGATTCACCCATCACTCCATCATTCTTTCGCAATGTAAGCAACGCGAGCAACGCCTATTCTATATCTCCCTTTGTGCCCGCGAGCATCTCTCTCCAGACGGCATCACGAATTGCATCAAGCAAGACTTATACTCGCAACGAGGACAAATACCAAACAATTTCTTGCAGAAATTGCCCACCGGCAATCTTGCCAAACGCGCCATCCTCGCTTTCAAAGACCAATATTTGCTGGATTTCATCAATGTGGAGGAGTTGGGTGCACGCGACATTGAGGAAGTGAACGAAAGCGTTGTAGAACAAAAGATTGTGGACAACATTAAGAAATTCATTCTCCGCATGGGGAAGGACTTCCTTTTTGTCGACAACCAATACACTATCACCGTAAGTGGCCACGACCACCGCGTCGATTTGCTGTTCTTTAACCGTGAATTGGATTGTCTGGTAGCCATTGAGTTAAAAACCGGATCATTCAAGAACATCTATCTTGGAGAGCTGAACGGTTACTTGCGGTTGCTTGATGATTATGTCCGCAAGCCTCACGAAAATCCAAGCATCGGCATCGTGTTATGCAAAAGTGCCGACCGCAGCTATGTGGAATACATGATTCAAGACTACGACAAGCCCATGGGCGTTGCCACTTTCAAGACGGCAACCGATATGCTTGAGCGACTACGCAATGCCTTGCCAAGCCAAGACGACCTGCTACAACTGATGGACAAGGCATAACACCATTGGTGTCAAGAGCTTGATGGTGGAATATGCAAAACCCACAAAAACCATTCAGCCCGCCTGAAGATCCTTCAAGCGGGCTGGTTCATGTCATTGGGAAGGAGGTTAGAAAATCCCAATTGCAACCACATCCATTTTCCATCCATCATCTATCTTTTTTACTACAAATTCCCAAATTCCAGAATCGTCTGCTATGCTAACAAGATAACTTTCCTCCTCTTCATCAACCTTGAACAATGGAGAAACATTCATTTTTCTCATAGGTTGATAATACTTCCTCATATTTTCATATTCCTCTGCCGAGAGCATAATAATCCGATTGCTTTTCGGCTGAACAGCATAAATATCAGCGTTATCCGTGACAATCATTACAGTTCTCGTTGTTTCGGATGTATAACACACATCTGGTGCAATCGTCAATAGGGTATCTGTGAATTCGTAATTAATAAGATGCTCAAAAATAGCCGTTTTATCAGAACGAAGCCCCGACCTCCTTGGATTCATGTCCAAGTCCTCTGTTATCCCATCCCCATCAGTATCGATATCATAAGAATCGGTCATATACCAAGTCTCCACAATATCCGTCATGCCGTCGCCGTCGGAATCCTTACGCAAAGACTCCAAGTCTATCGTCAACAGCAGGCCGTCTTTTACAAGTTCATAATCAAGTGGGTATCCTCTCGTTGGTTGCGAAATCTGACGAAGCAAACAAGCCTCCAACTGCAAGTCACCCTGTTCGTTGAACAAAGGGGTTTTGGATCGTGACTTGAGACATAGTGGCTGGCCATGCGTTATACCCGTATAATAAAAAGTCCAACTCTCGCCGCCATTATTCGAATAAGCCACATCAATAGAAGCTTCGTTTGCAAAAGGATACTCATATCTTTTATACACGATGGCTTCCATCAATCCTTTCTTCTCATACTTAACGATTTGCTTATTATCAACTTTAGAGGCAAGTTCAGGACTAGCTTTAAACTTCGATGTCAAGCTCTTGTGGTAGTACTTTTGATGTTCTTCCGACCCTTTATATGGTGTATATTTCTTCATCTCCTTGACTTCGAAAAACGGATTCTTATAGGCCTGGATTTCATTAATGTCCATGGGCTCCCACGGCTTATAGTTGTTTACCCAGTCATTATGATATTCTTCTTTTTCTTTACTCCTATATGCTTTTTCCACGTCCTGAGCGAACGAAAGCATCGGGACCAGCAATAAAAGGCTAACATACTTTTTCATGAAATTGAGATTTGTTTTCGCAAAATTAGACATTTTTTCAGAAAAACGAAAAAACAGGACAAAAAAGCTACTCGTTCACCGAAAATATGTACTTTTGCCTTCAAATTTTTTCAAATCGCGTTATCAATCCAAACATTTTTACACCTAATAGAATAAAACCAAACATTTACCAATATGAAAAAGTATAATCTTATTCTTTTCTTCCTGATGGTCAGCATGTTCGCTTCGGCTCAGACCATCGAAAAGACTTACCATTTCTGTCAGCCCAATGTGAGTCACATTGAGGGCTACGACCAAATCCAGTTCACCGGCTGCATGCAGAGTGCCTTGGCCGGTCAGCCTTCACTGCCTTGGCAAAGCGTCAGCTTGATGCTGCCGCAAGGCACCGAGGCCGTCGCCATCGAAGTGGAGCTCTCCGATTTCCAAACGATGGAAGGCCGCTACAGCCTCTATCCTTACCAATCGGCCCTCACCTACTCCAACCCCGTGCGCAAGCAGTTCGAGAAAGACGAGACCCTCTATGCCTCGAAGAGCGCTTATCCCGCCCAAGCCTACGGCAAACTCAGCACACAATACCTCAACGGCGTGGGATTCGCTTTTTCGGCTTTTTCGCCTGTGCAGTACGTGCCAAGCACGGGTGAGGTGCGCTATGCCACCAAGGCCACCGTGCGCATCTCCACCGCTGCCGCCAAGGCCGACCAAAGCCGCAAACTTTGGCTCACCGGCGACAACGCCCAACGTGCCCAACGCCTTGCGCAAAATCCCGAGATGCTACAAAGCTACAACACCAGAGGTCGCTCTGTGGGTGGCTATGACCTGCTTGTGGTCACCAAACAGCAATATGTGAGTTCGTTCGACGAATATGTGAGCTTCTACCAAGCCCGTGGCCTTCGCACCCGTGTGGTTGATTTGGAGACAATCATCAGCACGGCGGAAGGTAGCGACAACGCAGAAAGGTTGCGCAACTACATTATCCAGGAATACGAAGAAAACGGCATCCAAATGGTGAACCTCGGCGGCGATGTACCCAGCATCCCCTATCGCGGCTTCTACTGCGACGTGCTCTCGCAAGGCGACCACATGACCGACAACGGCATTCCAGCCGACATGTACTACGCCTGCTTGGACGGCACGTGGAATGACAACAACAACAATCGTTGGGGTGAGATTGGCGAAGACGATCTGTTACCCGAATTGGGTATCGGCCGTATGTGCTTCAGCAACCAAACCGAGCTCGACAATATGCTGCACAAGACCTTCAGCTACCAAGCCGAACCCGTCCTGGGCGAGTTCCGCAAGGTCATCATGGGCGGCGAACACCTCTACGACAACCCGATGAGCAACGGCAGCCAATACCTCGAACTGCTCATTGGCACGCACGACGACAACGGCTACACCACCATCGGCATTCCCGAGGATTACGACTTCACGCGCCTCTACGAAGAAGAAGGCAACTGGAGCGGCACCTTGCTGCGCAATGCCATCAACCAAGGCTCGCAATATGTGCACCACGACGGTCACGCCAACACCAACTATGTGGCTGGCTGGGTGAACAGCAACATCACCGACAACGCCTTCAGCGGCGTCAACGGCGTTGATCACAATTACACTTTCTTCCACACCTCGGGCTGCATCTGCGGTGACTTCAGCGACGACTGCATCCTTGAACGTATGACCAAGATTGCCAACTTTGCCGTGGCCACCTTCGGCAACTCGCGTTACGGCTGGTTCAACGAAGGCCAAACAGAAGGTCCTGCCATCCACCTGCACCGCGAAACCGAGGATGCCTACTTCAACGACCGCATCCCCTATGGCGGCATGGCCTTGAGAGAGGCTAAAATCGCCACGGCGCCTTGGGTGAACGCCCCTGGCCAGTGGGAAGAAGGCGCCCTGCGCTGGAACTTCTACGACCTCAACATGATGGGCGATGTGGCCGTCAGCGCTTGGCACGACGAGCCTTTCACGCCCAATGTGAATTTCGTGAACAACCCCACCAAGGAAATTCCTTCGCTTGACATCAACGTGACGAATGACGAAGGCCAAGGTCTGAAGAACTTCCGCTGCGCCCTTTTCGATGGCGACGACATGCTTGGCGTGGCCTACACCGACGAGAACGGCAATGCCACCCTCCTTTTCGACGAACCTGTTGAGCTGACCAGCAGCACGAACCTTATCGTGACTGGCTGCGACGCTTGGCCGCAAACCATCAACATGGATCCCACCTCCACTGTCGAAAACGCCATGTGCAACGTGAACATCTACCCCAACCCCAACAAGGGCCAGTTCAGCATCAGCCTGCCTGAGGAAGATTGCGACATCGTGGTCGTCAACAGCCTCGGCCAAACGGTGCACCACACCACCGCCCACGGCCTGACCACACTCAGCCTCGAAAGCATGAGCGAGGGCATGTACTTCGTCACTGTGAAGTCGGCCACATCAGTGAGCACCTTGAAGTTCGTGAAGGAATAAACAACACCTTTCTTTAATATGTTCGAAAAGCCCTGGAGCTGAATGCTCTGGGGCTTTTTTATATGCGGATTGAGATTAACCAGCAAAAAGAAAAACGAGGAACGAAATCCCCGTTTTGGATGTTTTCACAACGGAATAATCCTTATTGTGAATTGCTTCAAATCTTGCGGTGCAAAAATAGGCATTTTTTTGATAACGCAAGAACTTTATGAAGAATTTTGTATTTTTGAAGCGTAAAAATCAAGTTGAAAATATCATAGGGGACTTCTAAAAACAGATAAGATATTGTGTATCAAACAATAAAGTGTAAAGAATGCCGTTGTTAAGTAAACCTACAAAAGAGACAGTCATGAGAAAGTACAAGACGACAGGCAACACGACATTGTTTGACCAAGAGGA
>JAFUAA010000013.1 GCA_017460915.1 Bacteroidales bacterium
TGAGTTCAAACATGCACTTATGGCATACATACATTACTATAACAACGACAGAATCAAGTTAAGACTAAAAGGAAAGAGTCCGGTGCAATTCCGAACTCTTTACCATGATAATTAATGTTTAACCGTCCAACTTCTGGGGGGGCACATCAATATCTGTCCCGCTTATAAGTAAGTTTTTGGTGAGCTTTAGCCGATTTCAATCGTCTGCACAGCTTGCTTTTTCTCTTCGACGGTCACCTTCGGGATGACGATGTCGAGGATTCCGTTTTCGACCTTGGCGCTGATTTGGTCCTTGTGGATGTCGTCAGGCAGCATCACCGTCTGGCGGAAGTGCTCCACCGAGAACTCATGGCGCAGGTAGCGCACATCGTTGTTCTTTTCCTCGTGCTTGGTTTCCTTGGTCATCTCGACGACGAGGTTTCCTTCGGCGTCAATGCTCAGCTTCACGTCTTCCTTGGTGAGGCCAGGGATGCAGAGTTCGAGTTTGTAGTTGTCCTTCGTCTCCATGATGTTCATGCGAGGGGTTGAGTAAGTCGTGTCGTTCCAGTTCATCAGTTCGTTGAACAGCGTCGGCATGAAGTCTTGGTTTCTTCTAGTTACTAACATGGTTTTGATCTCCTATTTTTAGTTGTTTGTTTGATTGTTCGTCGCAGGGACTTACGTCGCCTGCTTATTGGCTGTCGCCCCTTCGGGGCTTTGCTTGTCGTCGCTTTGCGTCATTGCGAGGAACGAAGCAATCCAGATTTGTGGTTTCCAGCGCCCTCTCGTTTCGCTCGGACGACCTTCCCTAGTCAAATTCTTTGCCAAGGCCAAAAACGGGTTAAAAACGATGTTTTTAATGACAAAATTTCCGATTTTGACAAAATTGGACTAGTTTTAATGACAAAATTTCCGAATTATAATGTTTTCTTGTGCGTTATTATTCCGTACCTTTGCAGTCCAAATCGAGTCTGAATAATTATGGAAGAAAAACTGTTCAACAAGAATTACCTCTGCCTTTGTGCGGCCAACTTCTTGTTTTTCTTTTCGTTCTATCTGTTGCTGCCCGTACTGCCCTTCTTCATCAAGGAGCAGTTTCAGTCGGGCAATGCTGTCGTCGGCACGGTGATTTCGTGCTACACCTTGGCGACGCTCGTCGTGCGACCGTTTTCGGGCTATATGATGGATACCTTCAAGCGCAAACCTTTGTATGTGTTGGCGTTGGCGATATTTACTGCGGTGTTTTGCGGCTATCCCTTTGCCACATCCATCACCCTCCTCATCGTGATTCGCGTCTTGCACGGCCTCGCTTTCGGGCTCACTTCGGTGGGTGGCAATACGCTGGTCATCGATGTGGTGCCGTCCGAGCATAGGGGAGAGGGCATCGGCTATTTCGGCGTGGCCAACAACATCGCCATGGCGGTCGGCCCGATGACGGGGCTGTTCGTCTATGAGCATTTCAGTTACAATGCCATTTTCATGGGTTGTATGGCTTGCGGTCTTTTGGCGGTTCTGTTTGCTTCCCAAATCAAGCATCGGGTGCGTCCGCCGGTGAAGCGTCCTCCGATTTCGCTGGACCGTTTCATCTTGCTCAAAGGGCTGCTGGCGGGCGTGTCGTTTATGCTGTTGGCTTTTGCCTACGGACAGATTTCCAACTATATCGCCCTCTATGCCAAGGAGATGAACCTGAGCATCAGCAGCGGACTGTTCTTCACCGTCTATGCCGTCGGCCTCATCACTTCGCGACTTTTTGCGGGCAAGATGGTCGATAGGGGCAAAGTGACGCAGACCATCACTTTGGGTTTGGGAATCGTGGTGTTGGCTATGTTTGGTTTGGGTATGTGCCATCATTTCAACAAGATAGACTCCGAAGTGACGGCAGTTGCCTTTTTGGCCGTTGCTTTGACCTGCGGTTTGGGCTTTGGAGCGGCTTTTCCTGCCTTCAATGCCTTGTTCATCAATTTGGGCACCAACGCACAACGCGGTACGGCCACTTCCACCTATCTGACTTCCTGGGACTTGGGTCTCGGCATCGGCATTTTCTCGGGTGGCATGCTCTCGGAGCATTTTTCGTTCTCGGCTGCCTATCTGGTCGCCGATGTGGTGGTGCTGCTTTCGCTCATCTTCTTTGTGGTTGTGGTGACGCCTCATTATCAACGAAATAAATTACGCTAATTTGTTGGGACGCATCGAATGCGTCCGCATTTATTATGGAAACAAAGCCAATCATTCGTAACGCAACAATCTTTGAGGCACCCTTCATCGCCCGCGTCGTGCTGGCGGGCACTGATATGCTGGATATTGAAGCGGAACTGCCCGAAGAGCAGCAACCCATTTTCAACCAATTGGTGGACATCTGCCGCATGGCCGACACCTTATATAGTTACCGCAACACCCGCATTGCCGAGGTGGGTGGCCAAATCGTTGGCGCTTTGATTGGCTATGACGGCGGTCGTTATGCCACGATGCGCGAGAAGACTTTCGGCATTGTGGAGAAAAAATCCGGCCTGAACCTGCGCCAAAACGCGATGGAGACTGGTGAGGGCGAATTCTACCTCGACAGTATGGCCATCTTGTCCGAATTCAGAGGCCGCGAAATCGGAAAACAACTGATGATCGACCGCATGGAATGGGCAAGGAACAACGGCTTCGCTTCCGTGACCTTGCTCGTCGATAAGGACAAACTGCGCCTGCGGAAATACTACGAAAGCCTTGGATTTGGCTTTAGGGAGGCGATGTTTGTGTTTGGGAGTTGGTATGATAAACTCGAAAAACGCTAATCTACGCCGATTGGTAGAATACCTGACCGACACGGTCAATGTGTTCCCCAATGGGCGTGTTGACGTGCTTTTGATAATCAAGTAAATCTACATGATACAAAAGACCAAGGTCGTCGATTTCAACCAGAATATTCAGCAATTGGTTGTAATCCAAGTTGTTGCCAATGGCGGCAAGGTCGATATCGGATCCGTCGCGGTAATTTCCTTTGGCACGTGAGCCAAAGATGAGCACTTTCTTGATGTTCGGATGATGACCGAACACCGCTTGAAGTTCCGCAATTACCGTGTCGTTAAGGCCGTATTTCATTCTTGTTGATATTGAGGGTCGTGAGATAATGTCTCAAATTTTTCGTCCAAGTCTTTCAATAAAGGAGCGTATTCGTTGAAAATGAGCAATGTGATGGCACGAGCCTCTTCGTCGTCATAAACGTGCGATAGCGTGTTGCGCGATTTTGTCATTCTGCTCCAACCTTCATGTTGGGTGATCAAGCCGTCTTCAAAGGCCATTTTCAATGTCCCGTTTGGGCCAGACATGAACTCATAACCCTTGTAATTCAGCAAGTCCTGTAGGACTTTCCAAGCCAATTCAAAGGTGTATTCGAAGCGCTGGACAAGTCCTTCCTGCTCCAGTTCCGAAAGGTCGTCGATTGTGCATCCGCCTTCTGTTACTTCCAATAACCTTTGGCAGGCCTTGTGGAAATTCGCATAGCGTTGGATCCAACGAATGTCATGGTTTTGCTCCATTGCAAGCTCTTTTTTTATTGCGTTTTCGGTTGCAAAGATAATATTTTTCCTATTTTTGCGATAACAATCGGCATTAAAATGAAAAAACTATTCCCCTTCTTCCTCCTTTTCGTGGCCTTCCAACTGAATGCCCAGCAAATGCTCGTCGGCTCCTACAACATCCGCTACAAGAACGCGGGCGACAGCATCCAAGGCGAAATCTGGCAGAAGCGATGCCAAGTGATTTGCGACCAGGTGAACTTCATGTCGCCCGACATTTTCGGCGCGCAAGAGGTTTTGTATGAGCAGCTTGGCGATATGCTGAAAGCCCTCGATGGCTATGACTACATCGGCATCGGGCGCGACGACGGCAAGCACGGCGGCGAGCACGAAGCCATTTTCTACAAGAAAGACCGGCTGACCCTGCTCGACCATGGTGATTTCTGGCTCAACGAAACGCCCGACCGTCCCGCCTTGGGCTGGGATGCGGCCTGCATCCGCATCTGCACTTGGGGCAAGTTCTGTCACAAAAACCAGTTGCCGCAGCGTCATGGGCTTTTCAACAGGAAGAAGCCGCAGCGCGAAGGCTTCTATTTCTTCAACCTCCACATGGACCATGTGGGTGTGGTGGCGCGGCGCGAGGCGGCCAAACTGGTGGTGGCGAAGATTCGTGAGATAGCGAAAGACTGTCCCGTCATCGTCACGGGCGATTTCAATGTGGACCAAACCAACGAAATCTATACGATTTTCACAGAATCGGGGCTACTGAAGGATTCCTATGATGCCGCGAGGATTCGCTTTGCGGAGAATGGCACTTTCAATGCCTTCAAAACCAATTACTTCACCACGAGTCGCATCGACCATGTGTTTGTGTCGCCCGTCATGAATGTGGAGGCCTACGGCGTGCTGACCAACAGCTATTGGACACCCGACGAATCCGACGACCTCCTCAAGTCAGCCGACGCACCGCAGGAAATCTTGTTCGATACCCACATCCGCCGCAATCCTTCGGACCATTATCCGGTGTTTGTGAGGATAAAGTTTGAGCCCCAAAACTAGTTTTTGGCATTTTGTGTTTTCCTTCTCCTGATTTCGAATAAGGTCTGCAGCACCACCGAAACAATAATCAGCGCAATGCCGATGCAAAACGAGAAATTCAGCTCCTTGTATTCGTTGAAGATGAACATCGAAAGGATGATGCTGTAAACGGGTTCCAGGTTATAGGTCAGGTTAACGGTGAAGGCTGGAATCTTCTGCAAGACAATGATTTGCAGCAGACAAAGCCCGATGGTGCAAATCACGACCATAAAAGCTAGGTAAGCATAATCCATCCCAACGGGATAGATGTGTCCGACGGGGATGAAGCTATTATATAAAGGTATGAGGCAGGTCAGCCCGACAAGGCCGCCCACCATCTCCCAAAGCAGCATGTTCTTGGCTTCGTAATGCTTGCCAACCCTTTGATTTGCGATGGCGAACAAGGCATATAGCGCCGACGAAACCACACCCAAGGCAATGCCTAAACGGTAACGAGAGTCGAATTGGAAAATCAAATAGATGCCCAGCAAGGTGAGCAGGCTGAACAGGAATTCGCGGCCCGAAAAACGGTGCCTGTTGATGATAGGCTCGAACAAGGCGGTGAAAAACCCGACCAACGAGAAACACACCACGCCAATGCTGACATTGCTGGCCTTGATGGAGGCATAGAAAAACACCCAATGCAGGCACAATAACATACCCACGCCACCCATCTGCAAGATGTCCCTGAATTTGTATCGCTGTAGAGACGTGCCATGGCGCGTCTCTACAAAACGCAAATAAACAAACATAATCACCGCCGCTGCTGCCATCCGCCACCATACCAAAATGGCGGAATCCAGCGAAATCAACCGCCCCAGCACGCCTGTGAATCCGGCGATGAAGACGGAAAGATGCAGCAAAAAGTAGTCCTTTTTCATTTCGTTCTGCGTTGACGGACAGCCTCAAAGGTGACGATGGCGGTGGTCACCGACACGTTGAGCGAGTCGGCGATGCCGTTCATGGGGATGATGATGTTCTGGTCGGCGGCCTCGACCCAAGCCTGCGAGATGCCCGTAGCCTCGGTGCCCATCACGAGGGCCGTGGCTTTGCGGAAGTCGGCGTCGAGGTAGTCGATGGAGGCCTTCAGGTAGGTGCAATAGATGGTGATGCCATTCTGTTTCAGCCAAGTAATGCATTCCTCGGTGGAGCAAGTATAGACGGGCACACTAAAAATACACCCGATGCTGGCTCGTATGGCGTTGGGGTTGAAGATATCCGTGGCGGGGTCAGCGATGATGACAGCGTCTACGCCGGCGGCGTCGGCGGTGCGCATCACGGCGCCGAGGTTGCCAGGTTTCTCGATGGTTTCCAATACGATAATCAAAGCATCTTTCCTGGGCTTGAACTCGCTGAGGCTCTTGTATTTGGGCTCGGCCACGGCCAACAGCCCGTCGCTGCCCTCGCGGTAGGCGATTTTCTCGAAAACCTCCTCGCTGACGGTCTCGGTCACGCTTGCCTTGATGCCGACAGGCTCCCGCAGAAGAGCCTCGCATACATACAGTTGCTCAATCTCAAAGCCACATTTCTGTGCGCGCTCGATTTCGCGCTGCCCCTCAATGAGGATGCGGTTTTGCTCGCGGCGTTCCGAGGCCTTCTGCAGCCGCACGAGGTTCTTTATCTTTTCGTTGGTTTTGCTGGTGATCATTTCGTTTTCCCTTTCATTTGCGAAAACACCAATCCTAACACCACCAGCACAATGCCGATGATCTTGCTCGCCGTCAGGCTTTCATGGATGATGAAATAGCTGAAAATGGCCGTGAAGACAGGAATCAGGTTGGTGTAGACGTTGGCTTTCGAGGCACCGAGTTTGCTGTAGGCGAAGGCCCATAAGGCGTAGGCTGTTGCACTGCAAAACACGCCGAGACAGACTAGCGGAACGATGTAATCCTTCACGTTGCCGAAGTTCGACGGCTCGAAATGCTCCATGATGACGACCATCGGAATGAAATACAGCATCCCGATGATGTTTTGCATCCAAGTGATAGTCATAGGTTTGTAGAGTCTCGTCAGCCGAATCAAGGCGATGGAATAGCCGACGGCCACCAACACGCAACCGCTCAAGAAGAGGATGCCTTTGGGCGAGGCCGTGAATTCCAGATTCTTGTTCAACAGCATGACAATTACACCGATAAATGACACGATGAGGCCGACGATGTTCATCGCGGTCAGTCGTTCTTTCAGAAAAATCCTTGCGGCAATGGGCGTGACCAAGGGAATCAAGGCCACGATGGCCGAACCGATGATAGGGGATGTGTTCTTCAGGCCGTAGCCTTCGAAGATGAAGTAAAGGAAAGGCTCGAACATGGCCGCCAAAGCGAAAAGTCCGAGGTGCTCCCTTTTGACTTTTTCGTTCAGGCGGAAAACAAAAAGTATAGCCGTGAAGAAAATCGTAGCCACCACAAGGCGCAAAAAGATAGTCGCAGTCGGATTGAGGCTTTGGTAGACTTGCGTCGACCAAACGAACGAGAAGCCCCAGAAAACCATGGCGACGATGCCGGCAAGATGAACAATGTGGTTTTTGCCTTTCATGGCGCAAAATTACGGTTTTTTGAGATTGTTTTCTCGAAGTGGAGTATTTCGGCAAGATTTTTGTAGTTTTGCAGCGCAAATAGGAAATCAAATCAAAGTCTAATAATTAAAAATCTACCGAAATGAAAAAGTTAAGTGTTATCTGCATGACGATTCTGGCAATCGGTTTCTTCGCTTCGTGCCGTGGTCCGCAAGGTCCGCAAGGTCCGCAAGGCCCAGCAGGCCATGATGGTCAAAATGCCAATGTTTCATCATCCACTGTGACAGTTCGTTCGAACGATTGGCAGTGGAACGATTACAATGGCAATTGGGGCGTCACAATTGATTATCCGGCCATCACAAACAACGTGTTCAATTATGGGGCAGTGCTCGTCTATATGGATGTGGATGGCGCATGGAGCCAAGTGCCTCTCACATATTACTATCAGGATAAGGATGAAAATGACGACATTATCAACTGCGCGGCTTCCATCGAAGTGGCTACCTTGAGTGACGGTGGCGTGCGTCTCTTCTGGACTGAGAGCGACTTCTACGATGGAATGCGTCCAGCCACCCACGATTTCAAGATTGTAGCTATCGAAGCAGCCGTTTACAGCGACCGCAGCGATGTCGATTACAGCAACTACGAGGCTGTGAAGACCGCCTTCCAGTTGGCTGATTGATTTGGAAGAAAATTTTCCGAGAGGAACAATTAGACTCGTTTAAAAGACGGGTCTTTTTTTGTTTTACGGCATTAGAAAAACTTCGTACATTTGCGCCATAAAATCAGAAAGCCATGCCTAAATATCCCATCGGAATACAGACCTTCTCCAACATCATCAAGGAAGGCTACGTTTATGCGGACAAGACCGCATTGGTGTACAAATTAGCCAACGAGGGCAAATATTATTTTTTGAGCCGTCCGCGCAGGTTCGGCAAAAGTCTGCTCATCACCACCTTGGAAGCCTATTTCCAAGGCAGGAAAGAACTCTTTGAAGGTTTGGCTATCAGTAAGTTGGAAAAAGAATGGATAGTGTGCCCCGTGTTGCATATTGATTTGAATGCCGAGCTTTATGACACCCCCGATAGCCTCCGTTCCATCTGGAGGAGGCATTTGTCCTATTTTGAGAAGACATACGGCGCAAGCGAACCCGGTCAAACACTTGCGGACAGGTTTGTCGGCGTGATTCGTCGCGCATACGAACAAACTGGACAGAAAGTCGTGGTATTGGTTGATGAGTATGACAAGCCGTTGTTGCAAACCATTGGCAACGATGCATTGCAAAACGAGTACCGAGGCATACTGAAATCCATGTATGGTGTCACAAAAACGATGGATGACCATATCCGCTTCGCGTTTTTCACGGGCGTGACCGAATTCTCCAAGGTTAGCGTTTTCAGCGACCTCAATAACTTGAAAGACATTTCATTGGATCACCGATACAACGAAGTTTGCGGCATCACCGAGAAGGAAATCCACGGCACTATGGACGAAGGCGTTGGGGAAATGGCCGAGTACTTCGGCATAACAAAGGAGGAGTGCTACGAGAGGCTGAAGAAGCAATATGATGGTTACCATTTCAGCAATAGTGAAGTCGGGATTTACAATCCTTTCAGCTTGTTGAGAGCGATTGACAGCCAGGATTTCGGCGACTATTGGTTTGAGACGGGCACCCCGACATTCCTCGTGGAGACCATGAAACGAAACAACTACGATTTGGAGCAACTCACCCGCGAAAACGCGACTGCCGATTTGTTGGGCAGCCTCGACTCCATCGACACCAACCCGATTCCGCTGATTTACCAAAGTGGCTACCTGACCATCAAATCGTATGACCCGCGATTCATGACTTACCGCTTGGGCTTTCCCAACGATGAGGTGGAGCGTGGATTCACCCGTTCCCTGTTTAGATATTACACCCCAATTAGTCCAAATAGGGACAACTTCTTGAAAGATTTTGTCTTGGAGGTAGAGGCAGGACAGCCCGAAAAATTCATGAAGCGTATAGAAACACTGTTTGCTGGCCAAGATTACCAGCTTGCGGGCGATGCCGAACTGTATTTCCACAATGCGGTGAGCCTCATTTTCAAGATGGTGGGCTTCTACACCGAAACCGAGCGCCACACCTCCGACGGGCGCATGGACATGGTGGTACAAACCGCCGACTATATCTATCTCTTCGAGTGCAAGTAGGACAAATCCGCTGACGCGGCTTTGGAACAGATTGAGAGGAAACAATACGCCGCCCCGTTTGCCAACGACCCGCGCAAGTTGTATAAGATTGGCGTGAACTTCTCAAGCGAGACTAGGCGGGTTGAAGGATGGAAAGTGGTGTAAGCCCGACTATGGCTGATTGCATTTTTCGTGCCTTGCACAAAAAAAAACAGTTTTTTGTTGGCGGATTTTTTTCCCTATTTTTGCGAAACGAAACAAACGATGGATTTTGCAATGACAAAACGTTATTTGGATATAAATTTAGTTAACAATCAGGGAGGGATAAAAACGGTTTGCTAAACCGAATTTACGCCTCGATCTTCGATTCTTTCTGTTTGCTATTTTCCAAAACCACTTTTCTCGGATATCTGTGCCACGGGCGTTTGCCTGTGGACGGTTTTGTCGTTTGTTGTGCGATAGAAAACACTAACCATCTTAAAATTTCAATACAATGAACAGATTCATGAAAGCCATAGCAGCCTTAATGCTAACGACGACGGTTCTTTTTGCCGCAGAATGTATGAACGCCCAAACCCACAAGGGCCACGACTATGTTGACCTTGGCTTGCCGAGCGGCACGCTGTGGGTCACCTGCAACGTGGGTGTCACCACGCTCGAAGGCTATGGCGACTACTTCGTCTGGGGCGAAACCCAGCCGAAGACGACTTACGGGAAGTGCGTATGGGATGCATCTCGCCTGAGGAACTGATTTCGTTTGCCATGGAATACATTCAGATGCAAAAGAATATTTGCCCAAAGAAGTTCATTGACATTTTCTTCATCGACTTGGCGACGGTTGAGCAATGTTTCCCGATGATCAGCAACGAATCGCTGTTCCTTCCCACCTTGACGACGCTTTGCCGCGAGAGGAAGGTTGACTTGCATTTTGTCTGCAACAAGAAGTATTCGAGAAGAAGCACGGTCTGCACCGTTTCCGACATGCTGATTTGCACGGAAAGGAAAAATAAAGATGAGAAAGAAGAAGAAATAGTAGTAAATGAAGACACGAAAAAGGTGGCGAAGAAAGAAGAAAAGGCAAAGCAGAAATTCACGGAAGAGACCCATTTGACCTTGTATTTGGAGAAGAACGGCTTCGGTCCGCGCTTCAACTGCCGCATTTTCAGGATGGATGCCAATAACCTGTTTGTCCAAGATTTAGGGGATGCAATGCGGTTCAATGTCCGCACCGACGACCGCGACGGCAGGGGTGTTTTTGATGTGGAAACGAACGAGATTTCCACGATGAAGGATTATTGGCGCGACAAAAAGAATTTGATTTCCGTTGAGGAATAGGGGAATTCGTTTTGGATTATTCTTTCGCCTCTTCGGGGCTAAATTGGAATTGGTTTCGTTTGTCGGCAGGGGTTCTGCGTGTTGTCCATTCGGCTGCCGAATGCCCAACGTGCTCCACCGCCTGCCTATTGTCTGTCGTCCCTTCGGGACTGTGCGCGCCGTTGGAACCCCGTTAGGGGTGGTAGATGCAGGTTACAGCTCACCATTCCCGCTGTCTGTCGCATTGCGGCAGCCGCAATACGGTAGAGGGATAATCATAAATAGTTTGGGCCAAAACTTCAGTTTTTTCGAAGTTTTGGCCCAAACTCAAAATTTAGATTTGAAATATAAATATAAGAATTTCAGTGTTTTAATTGTGAAAATACAAACAATAAAACACTCAGAATTTTACCGCATCGCCAGCGAGAACCACATGAACCCCACATAGCCCAAAGTGAGCAGAGCACCTTCCCAACGCGAAATCTTTCGGCCTTTTCCCGTGAAGACGAAAAGAAGCATCAGGATGTTGGCGGCAAAGAGGATCATCAGTTGCTTGTTCATCATCGGGTCGAAAGGCAAAGGCGTGATGAGTGCACTGACGCCCAAAACCATGAAGATGTTCAAGATGTTGGAACCCAATACATTGCCTATGGCAATGCCCGAGTTCTTCTTGGTGGCGGCCATGATGCTGGTGATGAGTTCGGGCAAGGAGGTGGCCGTGGCGACCACGGTCAGGCCGATGGTGCTTTCACTCATGCCCCAGTTGCGGGCGAGGATTTGGGCGTTGTTGGAAACAAGTTCACCGCCCAAATACAACCCTATGATACCGAAAACCAACGAAAGGATGGTCTTACCCCACGGCATGGCTTCTTGAACGTCTTCGGTTTCTTCCTCGGGATTGTTTTTCAGCATGGTAAACAGGAGGTAGGCGATGCCCATCAGCAATAGTACGATACCTTCAATCCAGTTGACGGTACGCGCTTGTCCCGTGAATAAATAGTTGGCCATCAAGGTAATGGCGAGGGTGGCGATGAAACCCGCCGGGATGTCGCGGCGGATGCTGATGCGGCTCACGTCGATGGGCCAGATGAGCGCACTCACCCCCAAGATGAGCAAGATGTTCATCGTGTTGCTCCCGATGATGTTGCCGATGGCCAAGCCTGGGCTGCCTTTGATGCACGAAAAGATGTTGACAATCAGTTCGGGCAACGAAGTGCCGAAAGCCACTATGGTCAGGCCGATGATGAGCGGCGACAGCTTGGCGCGGATGCCCACGCTGGTGGCACCGTTGACGAGCCAATTCGCGCCCAAAATGAGGGCGACGAAACCGAGGGCCAATAATAATAGAGGTATTAAAGATTCCATTAATTAGTTGTCAGTTGTTCAGTTATTTAGTTGTTCATTTGACTATGGCTGATAGCCTATAGCCTATGGCTCGCTTCACTCAAGGTGTCGAAGACTGCGCCTCTTGCAGAAGCGAGCCATTGACCATTAGCTATGGACCATAGTCTATTCAAACATTATAATTTCTTGCCCCAAAAATCTTGCTTCCCACGCGCACCAAGGTCGCGCCTTCCTCGATGGCAATAGGGTAGTCCTCCGACATGCCCATCGAAATCTCCTTGAATTGCGGCTGGTCGGCGAAATACTCCTTTTTCAGGGTTTCGAAAATCTCCTTCAAATGCTTGAATTCCTTGCGCACTTCGGCCTCGTCGTCGGTAAAGGTGGCCATACCCATCACGCCGCAGATGCAGACATTTTGCATCGCCTTGAAGGCCTCGGAATCCAGCAGTTGTCGGGCTTCGTCCATGTCGAGGCCGAATTTGGTTTCCTCTTGCGCGATGTGGAATTGCAGCAGGCAGTCCACCACGCGATGGTGCTTCGCGGCTTCCTTGTTGACGGCTTCCAAGAGGTTGGCCGAGTCGATGCTGTGGATGAGCGTGACGAAGGGGGTGATGTATTTGATTTTGTTGGTCTGCAAGTGGCCGATGAAGTGCCATTGGATGTCGGCAGGCAGCACTTCGTGCTTGTCGCGCATCTCAAGGGCGTGGTTCTCGCCGAAAACGCGTTGGCTGGCATCGTAGGCTTCCTGCAAGTCGCTGACGGGCTTGGTTTTGCTGACGGCCACCAAGGTCACCGTTTCGGGCAGCGTCGCCCTGATTTTTTCGAGGTTTTCCTTAATCATGGTTCAAATTATTTCATGGTGCAAAAATAAAAAAAATGTCATTAGGTTTTGATTCGAAAAATAGTAGTACTTTTGCACCGTCAAAAATCAAAATTCTATGTATAACAAGTGGTTTAAGTTTTTTGTATTTTTTGTGGCATTAGCATTGCTTTCTACGGCATGCAAAAAGGAGGAAGTTCGTTCGGGAAATCTTTTCGGGAATGAGGAAGAAATCCCGAACTTACAAAACGGTATGATGCGTTCAAGTAGTCCTGATTTTTCAGTTACTTCTGACGGAGCTATTGTGTTGGGCGACACTATAAGTGACCCATACCGTTTGGAAAACATGAAGAAAGCATACAGAAACATTAGTGATGGCAATGCGCCAATTTCAGATGTGAAGGCCAACCATCGTTATGTTCGCGTTTTGCCTGCCGACAGAGACGAGCTAAACGCCATTGAAGCCGACACAAATTTGCTTCTATTTGAATATCCTTTGCATTATGAGATAGCGGTGCAAGGTACCTACTATCACGACCCAACCGTGTCGGATTCCACGTTAACATGGCTTTATGGTGTAGTGCCCATGAATTACCAATTTCCTGTAGGCACGAATGAGGAGTTGATATACTATGTTTACATTCCGCCTACTGAATCAAAGGGTGATTTCTATGACAAGTTGGAAGAAGAAGCCTATCGTGTGGTTGGTTATGAAGATGAAGATGGTGGAGCGAAGGCGAACAATGCAAGTTGGATTCCTTCAGCTTATATTAAGGCATGGGATGATATTGCAGATTGCCAGATTCCATTGGAGGGGGTGAAGGTTGTAGCGAATTATGTGACTAAAATTGGAAGAGGTGTTACCAAGGCAAATGGAAAATGTGAGGTGGACAAAAACTTTACACATAAAGTTCATTACAGAATAGTTTGGGAGAGCGGTTTTTGGGATATTCGTAGCGGTGCTATCGGGCAAGCATACTATAATGGCCCCACTCAAAAATATGGATGGGACTTGGAAATAGCGAAGAATGGTAAATCCATCTTGTATGCCACGGTTCACAGAGCTGCACAAAAGTTTTATTACGGGGAACGGCTTGGTTTAAGACGCCCTAATCTTTCATATGGGAAAACAAAGATTGCCGTGTATGACAATAATCCCTCATGGGGAAGTGGATGTTGTTGGGGAACATGGAGTCTTTTAGGTGTAATTCCTGACATTGTTGTGGCACGTATTCATGAGGCTTATACTAGCTTTACATATAGTACTACAATACATGAATTAGCCCATCAATCTCATTTGTTATTTGTTGGAAAAGGAACATATGTTCAAATTGCAAAGGAAATCCATGAAAGCTGGGCTCGGGCAGTGGAATGTGCATTAACAAATCACCACTATAATGTTGAACTCGCTGATTATGGTGAAAGATGTGAAAAGTTTAATCATGCATTGTCTAGCCAAAAATGGTATCCAGAAAATCTTGGTGAGGGGAAAACCAGTTGCTATACACCAATTTTTTGGGATTTAATAGACGATTTTAACCAAAGGAATGGAGGTAATGGAGGTTTTTGCCCAGCCCTAAGCTCTCTTACTTTGGACTATGAGTTCGAGGGAAGCGGTTTGTATCCCAATGACGTTGTTTCAGGATATACTATTGGGTTTATTCAAAACAACATTATGTCAAACGCATATGGACTTTCTAGCTTGAGTTCTTCACTTAAAGCCCATAAAATATCAGGTGTGACCAATCAAATGATAGATAACCATATGGCACCATATTGGAATAGAAATTATAAGAGACCATAATAAGATGAAAGTTTCAAGTCGATTTTTAGCCATTTTTTTTATTGCTTTAGTATTGTGCTTGCAGTCATGTGACACAACAGGTTATGATTACCTTACAGTGGAAAATAAATTGCCGTATTCTATCAAGATTTCGGGCGAGTCGGAATCAGATTTGTTTTTGCAGCCTAATGAAAGCGTGGAATTTGAATATGGTGGTGAAATTGGGCATATTTCGCCTTTCGATAATGGAGAAACGAATTTGCTGTATGCTTGTACTAGGGGCACCATCTACTTTAATGACACTGTATATATTACATATCAAATCGGTGATGTATTTGAAAAGAATATGCGTTTAATAGAATGTTGGACGGTTGTCGAAGAAAAACGAGGGTCTCATTTTGCGACTTATTCCATCGACGAGCAAGACTACCAGAATGCGCTCCTCCAGTGTGGTTATCGTAAGTAAAAACAAGGGCTCTAAAACGGAATGCCTCAATCCTCACTGGGTTGGGGCTTTTTTCTTGTCCAATCCACACAATTGACTACGTCGAATTATCATTTCAACAATTAAACAACTCAACAATCAACATAAATTCCTATCTTTGCACCCAAATTTTTGAGATTATGTTTGAAGGATTAAGCGAAAAACTTGAACGCTCGTTCAAAGTCCTTAAGGGACAAGCCTATATCACCGAGGTGAATGTGGCCGACACGATGAAGGAAATCCGCCGCGCCTTGCTCGACGCGGACGTCAGCTACAAAATCGCCAAGGATGTCACGAATAATATCAAGGAAAAAGCGCTGGGGCAGGAGATTCTCACCTCCGTGAAACCCGGCGAGATGATGGTCAAGATTGTGCACGACGAACTGGCCGACCTGATGGGCGGCGAGGCCGTCGACATCAACCTGAAAGGCCAACCGAGCATCATCCTGATTGCCGGTCTGCAAGGTTCGGGTAAGACCACTTTCTCGGCCAAATTAGCCTCCTATCTGAAACGCAAGCGCAGCAAGCAGGTGCTTTTGGTGGCTGGCGACGTGTATCGTCCCGCTGCCATCGAGCAGTTGAAGGTGCTGGGGCAACAGGTTGAGGTTGAGGTGTATAGCGAAGACGGCAACAAGAATCCCGTGCAGATTGCCCAAAACGCCATCAATCACGCCAAGGCGCAAAACAAGAACGTGGTCATCATCGATACCGCTGGTCGTCTGGCTGTCGACGAGGAGATGATGAACGAGATTGCCAACATCAAGGAGACGGTGAAGCCGCACGAGACCTTGTTTGTGGTGGATGCCATGACGGGTCAGGATGCCGTCAACACGGCCAAGGCCTTCAACGACCGCCTCGACTTCGACGGCGTGGTACTCACCAAGCTTGACGGCGACACCCGCGGCGGCGCAGCCCTCACCATTCGCACGGTGGTGGAGAAGCCCATCAAGTTCGTCGGTATCGGCGAGAAGATGGACGCCCTCGATGTGTTCCACCCCAAGCGTATGGCCGACCGTATCCTCGGCATGGGCGACATCGTCAGCCTCGTGGAACGCGCCCAAGAGCAGTTCGACGAAGAGGAAGCCAAGAAGTTGCAGAAGAAACTCGCCAAGAACGAGTTCAACTACAACGACTTCCTGAAGCAAATCCAGCAAATCAAGAAGATGGGCAACCTGAAGGACTTGGCCAGCATGATTCCCGGCATGGACAAGGCGCTGAAGGGCGAGGAAATCGACGACGACGCTTTCAAGAGCATCGAGGCCATCATCTATTCGATGACGCCCGCCGAGCGCGAGAACCCGAAGCTGCTCAACGGCACGCGCCGCAAGCGCATCGCCGATGGTAGCGGCACTAGCATCGTTGAGGTGAACCGCCTTGTGAAGCAGTTCGAGGAAACCTCCAAGATGATGCGTATGATGACCACCGGCGGTGGAAAGAAACTGATGCGCATGGCCAGTAATATGAAACGTCGTTAAATCTGTAGGGACGCATCGCATGCGTCCGCAATAAAATTAGAATTATGGACAATAAGATTATCGATGGCAAAGCCATCTCCGAACAAATAAAGAAAGAAATCGCCGCTGAGGTGGCCAACATGATTGACCATGGACAGGATGCGCCGCATCTGGCAGCCGTCATCGTGGGCGAAGACGGCGCCAGCAAGACCTATGTGGCCTCGAAAGAGAAGGCCTGCCATTCGGTGGGCATGACCTCGTCTGTCTATCGTCTGCCCGAGCGCACCACCGAAAAGGAAATGCTCGACATGGTGGATTTCCTCAACAACGACCCCGAAATCGACGGCTACATCATCCAACTTCCGCTGCCCAAACATATTGATGAGAACAGGGTCATCAACGCCATCAAGCCAGAAAAAGACGTCGACGGTTTCACCAGCGTCAATGCCGGCCGGATGCAGTTGGGGCTCCCTTGCTTCGTTCCCGCAACGCCCAATGGCATCATGGAACTCATCAAACGCTCTGGCATTGAGACGGTGGGCAAAAACGTGGTTGTATTGGGTCGTTCCAACATCGTCGGTACGCCAATGGCCATCCTCATGTCGCGCAAGGGCATCGACTCCACGGTGACTTTATGCCACAGCCGAACCAAGAATCTGCCCGAAATCACCCGTCAGGCCGACATCCTCGTGGCTGCCATCGGCAAGCAAGGTTTCGTGACTGCCGACATGGTGAAGCCAGGTGCCGTGGTCATCGATGTGGGCATCCACCGCATCGAGGATCCGACAAGCCCGAAAGGTTACAAGATCAAGGGCGACGTGGATTACGACGAGGTGTATAAAGTCGCCTCCAAAATCACGCCTGTGCCGGGTGGCGTTGGCCCCATGACCATCGTTTCGCTGTTGCAAAACACATTGAAAGCCGCCAAAGGCGAGGTGTATCCGAAGTGATGAAACGCTTGCCTCTTTCGCTTGTGCTGTTTCTTTTTGTCGCTTCGTCGTCGTGGGCACAGAAAGAAAACAACAGTGGCCATTCGCCTTTGTTCCATCTGGAAGCGAAGGCTGAGTTGCCGCATGTGTTGCGCGAGACATCGGGACTGTTTTTCCACAATGCTCGTTTGTGGACACACAACGACAGTGGAGGCAACCCTATGCTTTATGCCCTTGACACTGCGACTTTTGAAGTGGTGCAGAAAATCACGCTCGCCAATGCGAAAAACAAGGATTGGGAAGATGTATGCACCGATGGCGAAAAGGTCTTCGTTGGCGATTTCGGTAATAACAATGGCAAACGTAAGAAACTGAAAATCTATACTTTCCCATTGTCTGTCATCCCAAAGGAAGGCGATGCGACAGTGGAGGTGGATACCATAGTCTTCCGTTTTGGAGACCAAACTGATTTCAAGAAGCGAAAGATACATGACTTCGATTGTGAGGCCATGTTTGCTACAGAGGACTATCTCTATCTTTTCAGCAAAGGCTGGGAAACGGGAACGACGCGCCTGTATAGGCTTTCAAAAACGCCTGGAAACCAGATCGCTGAGGTGATGAATGGTTTTGATTCGCAAGGCTTGGTCACGGGCGCTGACTACGACAGGGAGAATCGTGTGCTGGTTTTGGTGGGCTATGTGCAAACCCTTTGGAAGCCTTTTATGTACCTCATTTTCGATTTTGACGAGGCGGGGAAGACACTCGCCAACCATCGTTTTGAGATGCCACAACTGCTGGCTGCTCAAACCGAAGGCGTCTGTTTCTTCGACGATGGTCGGTGTTTTGTCTCGGCCGAGAGTTCCCCGACCATGTCGGCGCGAGTCTTCGTCGCGGATTTCCGGCAATGGATTCATGAGTATCAAAGCCATAAGGAAAGATGAGGAAGCTGGTGTTGGTCATAGGGTTGTTTGTTTTCTGTTTTTCGGGCTTGGGCTTTGCGCAGCGTCCCAAAAAAGCGGTGAAGGCTTACGAGGCTGCGGAGGCTGCATTCCAGAAACGGGATTATACGGCGGCTTACCAGCAAGCGGTCAAGGCGGTCGTGGCTGACCCGAATTATGCTGAGGCTTGGCTTCTTGAGGGCGAAATCGGGATGGAGACCCATGATGACGACCTCGCGATTTTGGGCTATGAAAGGGCGTTGGCCGCTGATTCGATGTTGTTCCCTCCAGCGGCTATCACCTTGGCGCGGTTGTATGACAAGCAAGGCTCTTACAAACGCGAAATTCTCTTGTTGAATTGGTATCGAAGCGCGGTGAAAGGCAATACAGCCAATGAAGTCGTCGTGGCGGAGATGCTGGATTTGGCCACTTTCCGCGACCGAGCCATCAGCCATCCTGTAACTTTCGAGCCTGAAAACCTGGGCAAAAACATCAATTCGAGCAATGATGAATATGTGAATATGCTTTCCTTTGACGGTTCGCAGTTGTTGTTCACACGCAAGATGCCTTCCGAAAACGGCTATCAGCAAGAGCGGCTTTTTGTCTCGCAATGGTTTGAGAACCAATGTTCTGAACCTAAGACACTCTCGTTTGAGGCTTTCCCCGATGATGTCGACCCTGGCGCCGCGTTCATGTCCGCCGACGGACGCAAGCTTTATTTGACAGGCTGCAGTTGGGGCCGCGATGGCAGTTGCGATCTTTATGTGTCAGAATGGGCTGGAAACCAATGGAGTAGACCTCTCAGATTGTCGGAAGCCATCAATACGCGGAGTTGGGAATCGCAGCCCTGCGTGAGTGGCGACGGCACAGAGTTGTATTTCGTTTCGCGACGCAATGGCAATGCCGACATCTATTGTTGCCGGCGCAATGCTGACGGCACCTGGGGTGAGCCCCAAAATTTGGGCGAGCCCATCAACACCAAAGGCACGGAAATGGCGCCGTTCCTGCATCCCGACGGGCGCACGCTCTATTTCTCTTCCGACAAACACATCGGCATGGGCGGCTTCGATTTGTTCATGAGCCGTAGGGGAGAGGACGGACAATGGCAAACGCCTGTCAATCTGGGATTTCCAATTAATACGCAAGGCGACGAAATCAACTTTTTCGTGGCTGCGGATGGCAAGATGGCTTTCCTATCCTCCCAACGCGAAGGCGGCAACGGTGGCTACGACATTTACACTTTCGAATTGCCCGAGGAAATCCGCTCCGATTCGGCCAACTACCTCTCGACCGTCGATGTGGTGGAACTCATGCCTGGCGATGCTGTCGTGCTGCAAAACATTCAGTTTGAGTTTAACAGTTCCGCTTTGACAGCCGATTCGCAAACTGGTCTTCAGATGATTGTCGACTTCCTGCTACGTCATCCAGAACTGAAGGTGGAGTTGGCAGGCCACACCGACAATGTGGGCAATGAAACGTATAATTTGAAACTTTCGTCCGATCGTGCTGAAGTGGTTAGAAAAGCATTGGTTGACAAAGGAATAGACGGCACTCGTTTGGAATCGAAAGGCTATGGTACCTCCAAGCCTTTGGTGCCCAATGACAGCGATGAACATCGTGCCTTGAACCGCAGAACAGAAATGATAATTAAATAAACTATTGAAAAATGAAACGCTTAATTCCTGTATTAGCTATGGCAGTGCTCATGTCTGCTTGTGTAAAACCTAACAACTCAACAAATCCCATTGATGCCGATGAGGTTCATTTCTCGATTTTGGGCGATAGTTATTCCACTTTTGAGGGCTATGTCGATCCAGAGACCAATGATGTTTGGCACTACCAAAACATCGGTGTGACGAGCGCCGAGCAGATGTGGTGGCATCAGATGGCTGTGGAAATGGGCTGGATTATGGATGTAAACAACTCGTTTTCAGGATCTTTGATATGCAATTATCGCGATTTCGACGGAGGTGACTTTTATGCGCCAAATTCCTTTATCCATCGTATGGACCATCTCGGTAATCCCGATGTCATATTTATTTTAGGCGGCACGAATGACGTGTGGCAAGATGCTCCCTTTGGCGATTTCGTGTATGCCGATTGGACCGACGAGCAACTTTGCGCCTACCGTCCCGCCTTGGCTTATCTGTTTGCCCATCTGAAAAGCTTGCATCCTCATGCGAAACTCTATTTTCTCCTTGAAACGAATCCTTGTCCAGGGGACATAACCGAGGAGACGAGGTTGAATCTTGTCGAGTCGACGCACCGCATCGCCAACCATTATAACGTCGAGTGCATCGATTTGACGATACACAAGAATTGGTGGCACCCTGATGTCCAAGGTCAAAGTGATATTGCCCGTCAGGTGTTAGAGGCACTGAAAGTCGATTTTAATGTCTGATGCGGTATTGCACCGTCAGCTCGTCATTTGAGGGTGTGGGCACATCCCAATAGGGCTTTTCTCCGGTTTGGCTTTCGTCCGTTCCTGAAGTGTCGGTCGCTGAGTTTGTCGAAGCACCGATTTCCTTTTCCTCTTCTTCCCAGTGGTAGACTTCCTTTTGCGGCCCTTCCTTGCGCAGGAAGAAAGCCAACAATACGCCAATCAAGGCGCCGCTGAGATGACCTTCCCACGAGATGTTTTGCGGAATGGCCAAGGAGGGTATCATGCCCCAGATGAAGCTGCCATAGAGAAACACCATGATGAGCGAAATGACAATCAGTAGTCGGTTGCCGCGAATGAAGCCGCTCACGATGAGGAAGAGGTTGAGCCCGTAGACGAGTGCACTCGCCCCGATGTGTGTATTGTCGGGCGTGCCGATGCACCAAGTGAGCAGCCCGCTGACGAGCCAAGTGATGACGAGAACGCGGTTGGCGAGCGAAGGATAGCAATAATACAACGCTGTGCCAAGCACGAGGATAGGGACGCTGTTCGACATCAGGTGTTCCCAGTTGCCGTGAAGGAAAGGAAAGGTGAGGATGCCGATGAGCCCCTGCGCCGTGTGTGGTGTCATGCCCCATCGGCCCCAGTTGGCGCCTAACGACATCTCGGCGATTTTCACCACCCACATCAAGGTGACGATGAGGAGCGGGATGATGAGTGCTCCGAGAAACTTCTGCTTTTCCTGTTGGTTTTCCATGCGGATGGGCTTATCAAGAATTGTTCCGCTGCAAAGGTCGGAAATTTTGGCAGTGAATGGCGTGTAGTAATGACAATTAGTTGATTACAATGAATTTGCCCGAAGCGTTTCCGATTCTGAGAATGAAGAAGCCTCCGTTGAGGTCGATAGGGAAATCGATTTCGTTGCCACCTTTCACCAAGATTGTTTTGGTTTGTACGAGCTTTTGCCCTAAAATATTGAAAATCTGAATATCAGCAATCACCATTTCGTCGGCATCGACATGGATGTGGAGATGGTCTTTTGCAGGATTGGGGGCAATGCTGGTGATTTCCAGGCTTTGATTCGGTTGGGCAAAATCACTGAAAAGGATGTTGTCGAAATAGGAGTTTCTCTGTGCCAAAAAGCGGTCGATGATGCTTACGGATTCCATCCAATCCATTTCCATTTTCGGATTGTCGAAACGATAGGCTTGCCTTTGTATCTCTTCAGCGATTTGGGATATTGCGTTGTCGTATATCGGCTTGAGATTCTCGTATTTGAATGCACCATTCAGCAGTTGGTAAAATCGCGAAATGAATTGGGTCTTGAAGGTCTCGTTTTCCATTAATTTCCTGAAAAACAGGGTGGAGAGTGCATTGGTCATATAGTAATCGTCTTCTTCGGCATAGGTGGCGTTGGCGATGACGCTGAATTGGGGCTGGATAAGGCAAGCGTCGCCATCATAATAAATCTAGCGCCAAGGTCCACCGTTTTCCTGCCAACACCGCATATTGTTTGCTGGCCAATCGGTGTTGGCAGTGAATAATTCAAGGATTTGATAATCAATGAAATTAGGGATGTCAATTTGACTGGCTGCGTGCGCGTAGTTTTCTTCATCGGACAAGTCGTGGTCTTCAATCCAGTCGAAAAGGGCCAAAAACTCTCGTTTGAACCGTATTCGCATAGCCCATTCCAATTCCCAATGATATTGATTTGGCCTAGATCAACCGAAAAATGGTCTTCAAGATACCGTTCGTCAGGTTTTTCTTGCAAGTAGTAGATGCCCCAATATTCTCCGTTCAGGAAAAGAATCACGGGGCGCGTGGCAAGGTGTTCTACTTGTACCATCCGCGCAATCTGGCTGCAAAGGTAGTCTTGACAGCCCAATTCCTCATAACCGCTTCTGAACGGCTTGATTTTGAGGTGTTTGAAGCTGTCTGTTTCCAAATCATCAAAGAACTTGTATTTAAAGCGTTTGCTTCCATATTCTTGCCTTGCATAAAACTTCAAGCCTTTTTGTGAAAAGCGGCGTGAGCCATTGCCCTGTATCCTGACGCCAGCCTTTTGGTTGATTCCATTGTTGTTGCATTCGTAAAACTCAAGGTTGCATTCCCTTTCCCAGTCTCGTCCGTCTTGATAGTAATTGCCCGAATAGTCGGGATTCCAATTGACGAAGTGCTTGCCAGGCACGAAGATGCCGCGTTCGTAATCAAACAAATCCAAGGAATCGGCGCAAACGGAGACCACGGGCAAGCCGTGCGTGTCGCAACCGAGCGATTTGATGAGATAGGTGTTGGTAACGATGTCGCCGATTTGTTGTCCAGTGTTGTTGAAAGCCGCCGCTCGGATGGTGATGCACTTTTGCACGGAATCGGGGAGGAAGAATTCGGTTTCAGGACAATTTACGATTGTGTATATGTTTGATTGAGAAAGCAATTCCTTGTTCAGAAGCAAAGAACCAGTATAAGTGTAATCGTTTACCGTCGGGGTGTTGCCGTTAGTGGTGTAGTGGATGGTGGCATCGCGGTTTTCGCACGACAAGGTCAGCTGGAAGGATTGCTCGTAGAAACCGCCTGGGGCTGAGAAGGTTAATGATTGGGCGGATAGTAGTGATGATGTGAATAGCAAGGCGCCTATAAGAGCGTTTCGAATCGGTTTTGTCGTTTTCATCGTATGACTTTATTGATGGGGTAAGTATTTGTTATTCCAATAACCATTTCCATATTGGTTTCACCTCAATGATTAGCCCGTTTTCTTTCTTGATGAAATATTCTTCGTCGCGGGTAATGATTAGGGCGCGCTTGAGTGGCTCAAATGCGTGAAACTTGACCAAAGCGTTGATCTCCCTTTCTGCGGTTTGCAAATCGTTCATGCTGTAACATGCTTGAATTGCGGTGCGTTGTTCAGGAAGGTAAAAATCCACTTCAACGTTTTTGTTGTAATAAAATAGTTGATTTTCATCGAATTGCTTATGAAGATGGATGGCGCACAGATTCTCCAATAGCGAGGCTTCGCCATCGTTGAGGAAGATGTTGAGAAGTCCATTGTCGATGAAGTAGTGCTTTTTGATGGTTTCGCGCTCGGAAAACTTCGATATGTAATTGTTGAGTGAGAATACGAGACAAGCATCGCGCATAAAGCCAACATACTCCATCACTGTATTGGCCTGACAATTGATGCCTGCGCTTTTGACCAAATTGCTGATTCGATTGTAGGCAGTTGGCTGTTTGACGCTTTCGGCCAATCGTTTGGCGGTCATGCGCAGTGCGGCTTCGTTGCGGATCTTGTTTCTGACCACAAGGTCGGAGAAGAAGATTTTGTTGTAGAGTTCGTTGAGCCAGATTCGTTTTGCATGGGTCTCAAACACCTCTGGGAAGCCTCCGAATTGGAAGTAGCCGTTGAAAGCCCGTTCTACGGCAGCCCTCAACCGCGGACTTTCATGCCAATTTGCATCAAGTTTAATGTTTTGGAACCCAATAAACTCCTTAAACGAAAAAGGATAGACGTTACGCGTCCAATACCTTCCGCCCAAGGTGGTGGCAATGTCGCGGCTTAGCATCTTGGCGTTGCTTCCGGTGATGAACACTTGAAACTTTTGGTTGGCCAACCGTCGGGCGAAATGCTCCCAACCCTCGATGTTTTGAATCTCATCGAAAAAAAGCAAAGGCTTGCCCTCGTTGGAGGAGGCATAGGCTTGAAGAATCAGGTCGAGTTCCTCAGCCTTCATCTGTCGCAATCGCTCATCGTTGAAATTGATGTAGACAATCTCCCTGATGTTGTGTCCTTCTTTCAGTAGTTGCTGGATGCGTTGGTAAAGCATATACGACTTGCCGCATTGCCTGACCCCCACGAACACGTAGTTTCCTCGCTTTTCAAATTCTATCGGACGGTTAAATAGCTTGATTTCAGGGATGTAATCTTGTCCATCGCGGATGATGGTACTGATGGTTTCCTTTTCCATTGTTGTTGATTTGCCAGTAAAAGTACGAAAATTATCATTACTAATGATAAAATTTAGCAAAAAATTATCGTTTACAATGATAAAATCGTTCAAAAAATTATCATTGACAACGATAAAAAGCAAAGCCTCCCTTGGCGAGAGGCTTGCATTATGGTTTGATGATATGGTCTCAAAAAGCACTTAGCTTAAATGGTGTCAGTTGGCATCTTGAACGAGGCGGACGGATAAACCATAGAAGCGGTCACAATTTGAGATAAATCTTCGTGAATTGTGTTTGTGCAAGCCGCCTTCGAGGAAAAACACACCCTGAGCATCGTTCATGTTTGCATAAGAGGCTGACCAATAATAGCCACAATTGGGCGAACTGAAGTCACAGCTACCTTTAAGTGGACCAAAGGGTACCACCCAAACTCCAGAGCGACTACCAGCAGCAGGCAAGAACACCGCACCTGCATCTTCCAAAATTGTCCATTGCGCGGCAGTGATAGGGTTGTCGTTGAAATATGCCGAGACCGCATCGGAGTTTGCATTATTCAAACTGTATGTGTTGGCATCCCAATCATCGGGCAACAAGATTAAGCCACCCACTTCATTTACTGGTGTTGTTAAATTACCATAGATAATTGGTTGTTGAGTTTTAGGAACAGCAGGTTCAGGGAGTTCACAATCATGCTCTCGGACTTCGAATAGCAAAGCCCTCTCCGCTTGAACCTCGCAAGGTAGTGCCTTATCCTGCAA
>JAFUAA010000071.1 GCA_017460915.1 Bacteroidales bacterium
CACCGAGCGGCTGAAGGGTGCGATGAAATACCTTGGCGACCCGCACGACGACCTTCAGCCGCAAGACCCTGACTTCGTGCTGATGCTGCGTTGGTACGACTGCTTCAAGGATTGGCTTCAGCAGCGTTATCCGCTCGTGTTCCAGAAGGCGGAACCGGGTAGCGAAACCGCCTCATCGCCCATCGAGGCACGGCGGAACATCATGCTGATGCTCAATGAGGGTCGCCCGCAGGACAACGAGGCCATCGAAAAAGCCAACGTGCATGACGTGTTGGCCGCCTTGCAGCACAAGATTGAACATGCGAAACAGATTGAGGAACAACTGAACAAATACAAGCACTAATGAAAAGGACTTATATCAAGAAAGTGATTGCTGAGACGTTCAAGGCGATGGACCAGAACGGTTATAGGAATTGTGATATTATGGAATTGTCGGTGAAGACCTGCATTGACGACAAATTTGAGGTTTTTGCAAGGGTAGATGCTATCGTCAACGTGGAAGGCAACGAGGAAAAGAGTTTCAAAATAAGAAAAGACTTCGACCTATGAGCAACCATTGCATTGATGTGACCTGCCCTGTATGCGGCGAAGAATACGATGCACGGTTGCATTATTACCGCTGTCCCGTGTGTGGCTTCGACCGCGAAAAACTGTCACTCCATCGTCAGCGGGAATTGCCACCTTTGCAGCATGAATAGCAGAGACCCGTTCTTTGAAAAGGATGTTTCATAATGTTTAGATTTTGAGTTAGTAGCCGCCAAAGGCCATCCATGTTGTTGTTGGAGGGAACAGGCGGCAAAGACACTCTCCAAGGCTTGTGGGTGCCGCCGTTGCCCTCGTCGTAACGGATTGCATCATGTAGGCGCAAGCATACTTTGGAGCGCACAACAGGTTTGCCTATTAGCTCAGACAGTAGAGCGCAACGTGCATAATGTTGAGGTCATGGGTGCGGTTCCCATATAGGCAACACTGCGGGGTAGAGCAGCGGCCAGCTCGCTGGGCCCATAACCCGGAGGTCGGCGGTTCGAATCCGTCCCCCGCTACATTTTTTACAATCCGCCTCTGGCTTGAAGACAACAATCACAAAAAAACGAGATATATGACAGTAGTATTCTTTTTCCTCGCTTTGATCAAAGTCGTCCAGCTGCTGCTGGTGGGCGCCTTCGCCGAAGGACACCAGTGGTGCCTGACGGCCTTCTTCATCGTGACCGGCTTGGCCGCGCTGATTGACTTGGTGCTGGGCGTGACCATCATCATCACGAACCGCGAAATTGACAGGAGGGAACCATGAACGCGACACAGGTCAAGGCCATGAAAAAGGCGTTCATCGCCCGTGTGCTCTTCGCCATCGCCGAAATCGACGACATGGGCGGCTTCTTCCCTTCCGTGCTGATTGCGCAGGCGGCCATCGAGAGCAACTGGGGCCGTAGCAGTCTGTCGGCCAAGTACAATAACTTCTTCGGCATCAAGGCCGGAAAGTCGTGGAAGGGTAAAACCGTCAACATGAAGACGGGCGAAGTCTTCAACGGCAAGAATGTGACCATCAGCAGCAACTTCCGCGTGTACGACAGCCTGGCCGACAGCATCCGCGACCGCAACCTCCTGCTTCGGATGCCGCGATACAAGGCCGTGGAACCCGCCACGACGCCACTGGCGCAAGCCGAAGCCATCCGTGCTGCCGGCTATTGCACGGCCACCAACTATGTGCAATCGATTATGGCGACCATCGCCGCCAACAACCTGACGCAATACGACAAATGAGAAGGACTTTCTTTTTCATATTTACCCTTTTTCTGGTTTCCGTCGTTGGATGCCGTGCCTCGCGCGAGGTGCAGACCACGCAGCAATGGCACCAGTCCAGCAACATCGATGTGGAGGCCCACAGGCTCGACAGCCTTTGGAGCCTCCTCGTCGAGCGGTACCATGTCCATATCGAATACTATACGCCCAACGAGGTTCGCCAACCTGAAACCGACACAACGAAAAGCCTGCAATCGCTTGTCAAGGCAAATTGGCCGGTAGCCGCTCCACGTTCCACCAAGCCCGCCGATGGCGTCGGTCTCGACCCCATATGGGGAGGAATCGGCGGCTTGGGAGCGGTGAAGAGCATCGACATCGAAGCCGAGCGCACACAGTCGGAACAATCGTTGTCGCAAGCCGACAGCACGGCGGTCTCCAAAACCGAATCGGAGTCGGCACAAAAGACAGAAAAAGCCTCGGAAGCCAGGCAGGACAATGGCACCGTCATCGGCGTGGCCATTGTCTTTGCCGTGGGCTTGATCGTGTATCTATTATTAAAGGAGTTCCTGAAGAAGTGAAGAAATGGTTGAAGGAAAAGAGAAAATATTGATGGAGTATTGCGCCTATCTTAGTTCGTCGGAACTAAAATATGACACAAGAGGCAAGTATGTGGATGTGGTGTGTTTTTTCCTCAGCAAAGCGAGTGAACCAGGAAAAAGAGGATATGCGATGTTTTGCAAGCAATACCCGGACTATATGGTGCAATATCCTTGGACAAAACCGGCTTTGTGCCATTTCCTTGCTTCGCGCGGAGTGGGATTCAGGGAAGCGAAGAAACCCAAGCAAAAGACCTTGGAAAACCTTGAAAAGCGCGAAAAACGCCAAAACGAGACCGTCAACAAGTTCATCCTATGGCTACAGGACAACTACGCCTTCTCGGAACACACCTTGGCATCCTATGCCAATGCGGTGAAGCAATACTACTCTTATTTCGACGAACTGACCCAAGACAACTGCGTCCGCTTCCTGGCCCAATTGGAAAAGGACGGCCTGAAGCCCTCCACCATTGTGTTGCGAACCTCCGCGCTGATGAAACTGGCCGAGTTCCAGAAAAAGCCCATCAAGCTGAGACGGGTCAAGATACCAAGGACCCTTCACACGGAAAACGTCCCGACGGAGGAAGAATACCAAAGGCTTTTGGAATGGCTGGACAAGAACAATCCCCGCTACGCTTTCATGGTTAGGCTAATGGCCACCACTGGATGCCGTATATCGGAACTGCTCCAATTCACATACGAGGACGTTGTTGCAGGCACGGTGGAACTGAAAGGGAAGGGCAACAAATACCGCCGTTTCTTCTTCACGAAGGAGATGCAGTGTGCCGCGAAAGGCAAGACGGGACCGGTTTGCATCAACAGGTACGGCAGGCCGATAACGGACCGGGGACTGAGCGCACAATTGAAAGAGTACGGCGTGATGGCAGGCATCGACAAAAGCAAGATACACCCCCACGCCTTCAGGCATTTCTTCGCCAAAATGTATCTGCGAAAAACAAAAGACTTGGTCGCGCTCGCCGAAATATTGGGACATCGAAGCGTGGACACGACGAGAATATACCTTCAAAAAAGCTATGACGAACAAAAGAGAGACTTTAACAGAGCGGTTACGTGGTAACCTGTCGGGATGGAAAGAGACTGTCGAGGAAATCCTCAAAGAGGACATCTTTGACGAGAAGGGCGTTGTCGATGCGGATTTTGCGCTGTCCATCCTGAAATCGGTTAACGAGGCGATGAGTTTTGCCGAGACGGCCGTCAACGCCTTGCTACGGATGTTGGGTGGTTCCGAAGCCGCCCCATCCAAGAAAAAAGAGGATGCCGGAGCCAAATGGACGGTCGAGGAAATCCTCAAGAAATGCGAGTTGAGGGACAACGTGCTTTACCTTCCCAAGATTCAACTCAACAAAAAGGCATACCAGGCGGTAAAGACTTGGATCGAGGAAGCCGGAGGGCAGTGGAGCACCAAGCAACAGGGCTTCACGTTCGACTTCGACGCCAAACGAGTGTGCGGAATGCTGCTTCAAGGCAAGCGTTGCAACCTGAAACAGGAGTTCCAGTATTTCGGCACGCCTGATGCCGTAGCTGACCTTGCGGTCGCGAAATTCAGCAGCTTGACGGTCGTGACGAGTGTGCTGGAGCCAAGCGCAGGCAGAGGAGCCTTGGTGCGTGCCATCCGCCGCCGCTGTCCAAAGGCTGTGGTGGACTGCTTTGAATTGATGCCGGAGAATGTGGAGTTCCTGAGGAAGGAACCTGGGGCGAATGTGGTCGGAAGCGATTTTGCCGAGTGTGTCCGCTCGTATGACCGCATCATTGCAAACCCACCCTTCAGCAACAACCAAGACATCGACCATGTGTATCGCATGTGGGACCACCTCAACGCCGGAGGCGAAATGTCGGTGATAGTCTCGCAGCATTGGAAGTTTGCCTCCGAAAGGAAATGCGAGGAGTTCAGGAAATGGTTGGGTGACGTGGGGGCCGAAACCGAAGACGTTGATGGCGGCGCCTTCAAGGAATCGGGGACGACCGTTGCGACAACGCTTCTGTTTATCAAAAAGAATAGACAATGACAATGCATTGGATCCAAATAGACAAGGAGGTGGTGACACTTTACAGCGACGAGGTGGACGGCAAGGTCATCCCTCGCAAGCTGACGGTATTGCCTGCGGGTGTGTTCAAGAAACTATATAATAAGGAGAACCATGAAGAAATACATTGACCCTGAAAACGAGCGTTACCGCTTTTATGTGCGCGAAACGCTGAATGGCTACAGCCTGCAGGTGCTGGTGGTGGACCTGGACGAGAACATCCCGATTACGCCGCAAGTGGCCGCACGGCTCCAAATCTCGCTGCCC
>JAFUAA010000014.1 GCA_017460915.1 Bacteroidales bacterium
ACACTACCGTCCTGAAAACCTTGTTCGGCTTATCTAACTTCAACAATGTCAAAGAACAAATTGATAATAGTGAACTGTTATTATTTTAAGTTAAACATTCAAATTAAAACCGTCCAATTTTTTAGTGGACACTAATGATTTAGTGTGATGAAATGTTGTCATTTTCTATTTCAGCGGATTTGCAATCTAGCAGGCTGACTAAGATATTACCGATGTGCTTTTTACAGTAATCAGCGGGCATATCTTGGCATCCGGAAATTCTGATTAGTTTAGACGAACAACATGATTCACGAGAGAAGCCGCCGAATTCGAATACAAATTCAAGAATATCTTCATCAAACACTGCCATATCAAATTTGACTTTCTCTTTCTTACAAATGCCACAAATAAGGGAAGATGGAATGTTCGAAATCATTTCATAATCGAAACCTCGTTTAAGAATAATTCTTTGCCTCATATCGGATTCGTTGACATTCAAATACGTCCCAACAAGAACTTCCGAATTGAGAAACGAACGCAGGAACAGTGTGTCGATATAGCCATCGCAACCTGTTTCCATTACCATCCATTTCCTTTTACTGTCTCCTTCAATAACAACAAGTCCTTCATCTAGTGGCGAGCCATCAGCGTGTTTAATTTGAAAGGAAAAAAGCGAACCTCGCCTTTCGGATATTTCAAGCGATGATGAAACGGAAAACAAATCATCAGACAAAATGACCTTTAACTTCTCATGGCGTAATTTATAAGAACTATTTATCACATCAGATAATATCATTTGTGGGGTTCCTTCGTAGGTGTCTGGGTAAACAAATTGATAATAACCGGCTTCATTTTTTACCAATCTAACACACTTCAAAGACTGTTGTTGATACAATAGTGAAATAAAGGCCCACCATTCTGCCGAACCAATTGTCCCAGTAAAACCAAGACTTCTGCAAATTTCTTCAAGAGTATCAGGCACACAATACGAGGGCTTATTTTGAGGGTTGTCTTTCACTCCAAAATCATAGACGTCCTTTGGCATCTCCCTATACCCTGAAAAGCCAAAGCCAAAACTATTTTGTCCATTATAACGGGAGTAAGAACCACCTATGCCAATGCCCCAGATATCACCATGAACAGAGGCCCCAATATTCGCTCCAAAGCCATAAGAATACTGGCCTGTAGCCAAGCCATAACCGCAAAGTCCTGTCACTCCAACACCCAAATTGCATGCACCACCTGCTGAAATCCCATAATTTACGGAAAGTGATCCCGTCAGCGTACTATTTCGGAAATCATAGCCGACGCCCAAAGTCAGATTTGCGCCAACACTACCAATGTGTAGCCCTAATTCGCCATAAACGCCAACAGAACTGATTCCGTCGTTGTCAAAGCCAAGATTCAATCCAACACCCCCAAAAGCCAAAATTCACACCAGCGCTTACGCTTGTCAAGCCATATGTTCCATCCTCCCTTTTTCCGTATCCAACTCCTCCTATCAGGAACCACTCTCCATCCGGGTCCATATACCTCAACGGGTTATTTAAGCAATAAGCATACCTGTTGAAGCTCTGCGAAAAATCGGATGCCTGCACATAGTTATCCACGGAGAGGAACGAGCTCATCACCGGTCGTACACGCGGCCGTTCATGTTGATGAGGTTGAAGGCGTTGAGATGCTCGTGGCCAGTGAAGCCTCTATCGAACATGGGCTGTTGCGCCGCGGTGCCCGTCCATGTGTCGGGGTCGCGCATGTTGCCCCAAGCGTCGAAGCTCTGCACGCGCTACACATACCCATCGGCGTCGGTAATCGTCGTCCAACTACCGAGGTGGTCCATGCAAATATAGTAAAAGCTGTTTAAAAAATGGCCGCCATGAGCCATAAACATATCAACGGCAAACACGCCCAAAGGTCCACTAATGAATGTGTACTTTTCAACGTTCCCGTTGTGTTCGACGAATTCACAGTTGCCGATGTATGTTTTCTCATAATGAGCGCCGTCCGAAGTCTCCGCTCGCATTCTCGTCCTCTGATGGTCAAATCCATAGTCGAAATCTATCGTAGGTGTCATGAAATCACCTGCTATATGACTCACCTTGTCGAACATCGTATAGGTGATGGTCTGCTCCGCCAATGGGTTCTCCATCGTCACCGCACTTATGGCATGGGGCTTCAACACCCCGTTGTCGTCGTAGGTATTGTATTGCGCATTGCCGAACACCGTATGCCCATCCGCCTCCTTTGATAGGATTCGTCCGAAAGCGTCATAGACCATGTCGCTGCTCACCGTTCCGTTCAGGGTGACGGTCGTCAGGCGGTTCAGATAGACGTATGTGAAAGCCTCACTGTTCGGCATGGCGAATTTGTCTTCCGTTCGTGCCGCTAAACTACTAAAATCATCGTAACCGTACGAAAAACTTTGGATAATTTCTCCATTTGCCCAGAAATCGTCGCTTTCAACCTATGGGACTCGTCAAATTCCCGAGAATTTATGATGCCATCGCCGAGCTTGTATCTCTTGATTTGCCCAAACTCGTCGACCTCAAAGTTTCCCACATCGGTAGGCCTGCCTCGCTTTTTATCTTCGTAAGATAGCCGAGGCCATTGTATTCTTTGCGAATCGAATAACCCGTTGGATAGGTCTCTTTCCTCACCATAGAATGGTCCCTTCTCCTTTCCCATTTTCTGTTCTGGCCACACCGTGGGCGTGGCGCAATGCTCCCGAAAGGATCAAGCAGAGCATCAGAACTAATTTTGATAATGTTTTCATCGTGTATTAGGTTAAAAATCACGATGCAAAAGTATTGGGACTCTAAAATCCCTGCAAAAACATGTTGGTTAGGGTTTTTGATTAACGTTTTATTAATCCAAATACACACGCGAAGAATCATACTGCTTGTCTTCAAACAATATATTGCCGAGAGTCAATAATCTGGTGGTCTTTTCTTCCTCGTCTGCCGAAAGTGCAACCAAGTGTTTTAAGCTCTTTATGACTGAATCCGAACCATAATGCGTGTTATAATAGGCAAATATGGTTTTGTTCGTCATAAGGTCTCTATAATGGAGATTGTCAAAATCAGGCATGTTCGCCAATGCTTCATCATAGTAGAATGCTGCACTGTCTTTCTGGTTGGCAACGTCATATTGTATCCCCAAATTATACAGTAAGACAGGTATTCCGTATTTAGATGTCGGCTCTCGTCGGCAATAAATATAATGGGTGCGGGTCTCCAAGAAGGCAATGGCTTTGGGGGCGGCATCGGTGGCGGACGCATGCGATGCGTCCCTACACGGGTTCGGTCGTAGGGACACACCGCGTGTGTCCGCCAACGCCATTAACGAATCGAAATACCCCACCGCCTGCTGCAATTCGGTGCAGTTGGTCTGGTCGTAGTCGTTCTTGTACAGCAATTCCGCCGCCAACAATTGGTAATAATGTTCATTGTAGAGACGCATTGCATGCGTCTCCAGGGAATCGCCCTTGGGGGGTGTTGGGAGACGCAAGCATTGCGTCTCTACAGGCCAAAAGGCATTGCAACGCGTGTCGGGCTGCCGCCACATCAGGCTGTCGATGGCTTGCAATGCAGAGTCAGCCAACGGTAGAGACGTGCCGTGGCGCGTCTCTACATTGGAGGTGCAGGCGGATGGCAAGGCCGGCCCCAACAACAATGCCGTATTTTCATACAGCGCAAAGATAGGGGTTTTTCAGAAAACTCAAGTGTTGTCTACTTGAAATTCCTATCCAGGAAATCCTGCGCTTCCTTCATACCGCCATCGCGGGCTTTGGTCATCAACAGCTTGGCGTAGGTTGGGTCTTGCTGCACGCCTTCGCCTGTGTAGTACATCAGGCCAAGGCGGTATTGCGCGCTCGAAATGTTCTTGTCGGCAGCGGGTTGGTAGTATTCAACGGCTTTTCTGAGGTCTTTCGTCACCCCGATGCCGAAGTAATAGCTGTCGCCCATCTGCGACAGGGCGTAGGCATTGCCCGCATCGGCGGCATCGGTCCACCATCGGATGGCAGTCTTTTCGTCTTTCGCAATGCCCATTCCATAGAAATAGCAGTTGCCGAGGTTGAGCATGGCTTGGGCATCGCCGCCTGCCGCGCCTTTCTTGTACCACTCAAAAGCCTTGGCGGGATCGGCTTTCACGGCTGTTCCCATACGGTAGAAGTTGCCCAACGAGTTGCAGGCGGCGGGATTGTCTTGGTTGGCCGCCCTGATGTACCATTTGTAGGCTTCGTTCACGTCCTTGTCGACACCCCAACCGTTTTCGTAGCAAACGCCAAACATGTTTTGGTAGTCGGCCCTGCCTTGCTCGGCATGGTAGCGAATGCTGTCGATTTGCTCCGTGGCCTGTTCTTCCAAAGTCTTTCTTTTTCCATTCAGTTGACTGAAATCGAGCGGCTTGCCTTCTTCGAGCTTCAGCACGGGGCCAGTGGATTGCGAGAGGCCGTTGTCGAAAGCGGTGCCCTTCTCCTGCACAGGAATCTGCCGCATGGGTGACACGGGCACGCCCTGAGGCACATAGACCTCTTTTTGCTCGGGTTGTTCTTGCTTTTTATCGTCTTTTTGCCCGCAGGCTACCATCACAAGAGCAAAAAAGGTTAATACTAGTAATTTCTTCATTTCTCGTTTGCAGATTGTTGTGTTTAAAACACATCTTCGTGGGTTCCAGTATCAAGCAAATAAAGCACACAACGGCCTTTTATGATTCGATAGACCAAAATCCAATCAAATTGAATATGGCATTCTCGGTAAGCTTTATAATTACCAGAAAGTTGATGATCCTTGTGCTTGGGGTCAAGTGGAATGCCTTCCGCTAATTGACGCACTATGGTATTGAGCAGAGTGAGGTCAAGCCCTCTTTTTTTAGCCAGTTTGTATGATTTCTTATACCTACTGGAATATTCAATGCTCATCATAGCCTATTCGTTTATTTTTTTCAAATAGTCATCAAAATCGTTGCATTTCGTGGTGCGTCCTTGTTTAAAGTCATCAATGGCCTCATCGAGGCCGCTTCTCTTTGATGTTTTAAGCTTGTTGACACCCTCCAGTTTCAACAATGCGGCAATCAAACCTTTCAAAGCCGGATTTGTAGCATCGTATTGCAAAGTGATTGTTTCCATTTCTTCTTGCTTTTACTAACCGCTGGCAAAGATAATGCTTTTTCCGAAATAAATGTGCTTTTGTAATTATTTGGAAAAACTACTTGATTTGAAACCTTACGCCCAAATAGCCCCTGATGCCGCTCAGCGGACCCCACACCATCGAGGCATCGAAGTCCTCGCTGGTCGGGTCGTTGGCCGAGATGATAGGATAGTCCTGGGTGTAGTTGGTCAGGTTCTCGCCGCCCACATAGAGTTCCCAGTTTTTGCCCAGCTTCTTCGTAATCTGCGCATTCATAATCACATAGAACGGCGAGCGCTTGATGTTCTGGCCGTTGGCCACAGCGGTGGCGTTACCTGCCAAGTTGGGCACGCGGCTGTCGCCATTGAACTGCGTCGTGAAGTCGAACTGCCACGTTCCAGGCGCATACGACATTGTCACCAAACTCTTGTAGCGGTTGACGAAAGGTTTCTCGCGAAGCGTGTCGTTGATGGTCATCTTCACGTCGTTGTAGCGGAAGGCCAAAGTCAGGTCGAAGTCCTTGAAAATCTCGCAGTTGGCCTCGATTTGGACGCTGTTGGAATAAGACTTTCCATCGAGGTTATAGATGCGCGTCTCGTGGGCATCGGCATCGCGGTCGAGGACGATTTGGTTCAAGAAATCAGTGCGGTAGAAATCGGCCTGCAAGGTCAACTCGCGCCAGCCGAGGTTGAAGGTCTTGGTCAGGTTGAGGCCCGTGTTCCAAGCCTCTTCCATCTTTGGCGTATCGACAAAGACGATTTCGCGCGCCGAGGCGAGCATCGTCGAGTTCTCGGCCAACACATTGGGCGAACGGTAGCCTTTGCCTGCCGAGAGACGGAAAGTCCAAGTCTTGGTAGGCTCGTAGCGCACGTGCACACGCGGCGTGTAGAGCAGCTTTTGGTAATAGGTGTTGTAGTCGCCCCTCATGCCGACGATGAAGCTCCAATGGTCGTAGTCGTTGTAGGTGTATTCGGCAAAGATGCCAGGCACGTGCTCGGTGCGGCCATAGAGGCTGTCGGTCAGAATCTGGTCGGAATGGCCACGTTCGGTGCGGCGCAGGTGTTCCTTGTATTTGTCGTAGGAATAGCTGGCACCCACGGAGTATTTGTGCATCGTGTTGGAAATGTATGAGTTAAAGAGCACGTTGGCATAGTAGGAATACTGCTCGGCGTGATAGAGATTGGTGTTGAAATAGGCCGAATGCATCTTGTGGTAGGTGAACTGCTGTTGGATGCCGAGGCTGGTCTCCACGCGATCGAAGAGGAAACCTGTCTTGGAAAAAGCCTCGTAGCGTTGCGTGTTGATGCCGAAGCCCAAACTGTCGGCAACCGAGCCTTCATGCAGGTGTCCGCCCGGCACGAACCCGATTTGTCCGCCATAGCGGTCTTCCTTCAAGGCCTTCACGCCCCAGAAGCCTTCAAACCATTCGTTGGCGTAGTTGTAGCAGGCGAAAACGTTGTATTGGGTCACCTGCGGGTCGTCCACGAAATGGTCGCCGTTGTAGTCCATCGTCATGAAATTGTGGTTGACGTGGCCCAAGAGCATCATGCTACCGCGTTTTCCGACATTCCAGCGCGTGTTGAAGTTGAACTCGGCCATGCCCATCGTGTTGCCGAAGAGGTTGAGGAAAAGTTTCTCGCTCTCGCCCACTTCGGGTTTCTTGTAATCCACATTAATCTGTCCGCTGATGGACTCGTAACCGTTTCTCACAGAGGAAGTTCCCTTCGATACCTGGATGGCTTTCATCCAGTTGCCAGGCACGTAGTTGAGGCCAAAGGACGAGGCCACGCCACGGAAATTGGGCATGTTCTCGGCCAACATCTGGGTATAGAGCCCGCTCAAGCCCAACAGCTCGATTTGCTTCGCTCCCGTGACGGCATCGCTGTAGGTGACATCCACCGAAGCATTGTTCTCGAAGCTCTCGGCGAGGCTGCAGCAGGCGGCGCGACGCAGGCTCTGCGTGGTGATGGTTTGCACGGCCATAGGTTCGAGGGCCGAGATGAAAGTGGCTTTTTGTCGGGCCTCGATTTCCACCTCGTTGAGCATGTGTATCGAATGGAAAACGTGGTCGTAATGCACGGGCTCGAACATGTGGTGCACCGTGTCGTTTTCATAGCTGATGCAACTGAAAACGAGGCATCCGATTTCGCCGTGGACGGGGATTTTGTAGCGTCCGTTGGCATCGGTCACCACGCCTTGGTTGACGATTTTCCAATATACGTTGACGCCAGGCAGCGGTGTGCGTTCGCCGTTTTCGGCTTCTTCGTAGACGGTGCCTTCAATGAAACTTTGGGCAAAAGCACCCATTGAGAAGGCCATTAATAAAAAGGTGATTAAGGATAATTTATTGGTTTTCATTGTATTTCAGATTTAAAATTAAAGAATTAAGGATTGTAGGGCTGTCACACCGAGGCAGCCTTTTGTTTTGCCGGATTTCAAATCCGCCAGAACAAAAATCAGAAAACCAAAGGATTCAACTTCAATTGCGAGAAGAAAACCAGCCGCAATTTGCCGACAGGCAAAAGTGGGATTTTCTGCATCGCAAACCAGTCGGACACCTGTTTTGCCTTCAGCGACAATTCAAAAACGTCGAAATGAAGGAAGGCAAGGGGCTGGAAATGAAGCGTAAGGTGTTTTTCGGACGAAAAAGTGAAACTATCGGTGAATTGTATCTTGCTGCCGAAATCGTCGCAGCAACATTTCGACTCGAAATGTACTGCAACGGTATGGTTTTCATGCATTTCATCATCGCATTGGCCAAGGCAATGAGGCTGGATCGGAGAAGCCAAGCTGATACTGCTCGTGAGCTGACGGCTCGTCCTGCAATAATGGAATCGCACGTCCCAGCCTATCGAGACGAACAGCACCACAAGGGCCATCAGAAGCGAACCAATTTGCAGAAATCGTTTTTTCATGGCGCAAAAATAATGAAAATCTGTATCTTTGTAGCGGGTTTGGGAAACAAATCCATCACAAATCGAAAACAAATCCAATCATTACGGAATTATGGCAGACGGATACCTTGAAAAACGCTACGAAGAGGTCTTTGGCGCAGGTGCCAAGAAGACCGTCGTGAAACATACCTCCATCGAGACGCTGATGGAGAAAAACCGCAGTTATCGCGGCTATCAGAAGGACTTTGTGGTGAAGCGTGAGATGCTGGAACGCATCGTAGCGGTGAACACCAAAATCGCCTCGGCGAAGAACCAGCAAGTGCTTCGCTTCAAGTTGGTTACGAAAGAGACGGGCGCCGACTTCGTCCTGCAAAACATGAAACTCGGCGGACTGCTACCCGAGTTGCACCTGCCCTTCGCCGGCACTGAACCCGAGGCCTTCATCATCATTTGCAGCACTGCGCCCGAAAGCAAATTTGTGGACATCGACCTCGGCATTGCTGCACAAAGCATGTTGCTGAAAGCCAACGAAATGGGGCTGAACGGCATTATGATTGGCGCATTCAACAAGGCAAAAATTACTGAACATTTCGCCTTGCCCTACGAACCGCTGTTGATGCTAGCCATCGGCAAGGGGAACGAGAGAATCAAGTTGGAGCCTGTGGATGCAGGCGACAAATTGGCGTATTACCGCGATGCGGACGGCGTGCAGTTTGTGCCGAAAATTCGATGGGAACAATTAATCATTGAATGATTTCTCTCACGCTTCGCGTCATTGCGAGGAACGAAGCAATCCAGATAATGAATCTATGTTCTGGATTGCTTCACTCCGTTGCTCTCCGTTCGCAATGACGCAAAGCGATGCAAAAATCGCACTCATATAGTGCATTTTTTTGAAAAAATCGCATTCGCATAGTGCATTTTTTGTATTTTTGCAGCGTTAAATGCCAAGCAACAATGGAAAAGCTGTATGAATTCATGGAGAAACAACTTGAGGAAACCACAAGTAGTTTCATCCGTTACAAGTACGATTCGATTCATTGGGAAAACCGCATGTTGGGGTTGGTAGGTCCGAGAGGCGTGGGAAAAACCACGCTTTTTCTCCAGCACATCAAGAACAACCATTCGCTGCGCGACACGCTGTATGTCACCGCCGACCACCTGTATTTCTCGACGCATAGCCTTTACGAGACCGCCGAAAGTTTCAATAAGCAAGGAGGCCGTTTCTTCTTCATCGACGAAGTACACAAATACAGCAACTGGTCGCAGGAACTGAAACTGATGTACGATTCCTTACCCGACCTTCATGTCTATTTTACGGGTTCTTCCATTCTCGACATCGAGAAGGGAGAAGCCGACTTGAGCCGCCGTGCCCCGAAATACCTGATGCAAGGGTTGTCGTTCAGGGAGTTTTTGGCCATTCGCCACCAAATCGATTGTCCAATCTTCAGTTTGGAGCAAATCCTGAACCACGAAGCCCGCATCCCGAATGTGAAGCATCCGTTGATGTATTTCAAGGCGTATCTGAAAGACGGCTATTATCCTTTCGGTCAGGACTTCGACTTTGATACGGAGCTGAACCAAGTCATTACGCGCACCATCGAGATAGACATCCCGCAATTTGCCAACATGAACATCGGAACGGCCAAGAAACTCAAGAAACTGATGGTCATTTTGGCTGAACTGGTGCCTTACAAACCCAATATGACCAGCCTTGGGAGTCAAATCCTGGCCAGTCGCAACAATGTGGAAGACTATCTGACTTATATGGAAAAGGCGGGACTTCTCGCACAATTGCGCGATGGCACGGGTGGTTTGGGCGAACTCGACAAAGTGGAGAAAGTCTATCTCGACAATACCAACCTGATGTACAGTTTAGGCGATGGGCAGGAAGACGCTGGCACGGTAAGAGAGACCTTTTTCTATAACCAAATGCGCGTCAATCATAAAGTTACATCATCCCCGATTTCCGATTTCGAGATTCAAGGCAAGACCTTTGAAGTGGGTGGGAAAAACAAGGGCAAACGGCAAATCACCGATGCTGCGGAAGGCTATGTGGTAAAAGATGACATTGAATTCGGCCATGGCAATGTGATTCCCATTTGGGCGTTTGGGCTGAATTATTAATGGTTTATTACAATTTGAAGAACACGGGTAATTGGTAATTTACCCGAACCGGTTCTCCCTTCATTTTTCCAGGTTTCCATTTCGGCATGGCTTTCACCACGCGGACAGCCTCCTCGTCGCAACCGCCACCAATGCCTTTCAAAACTTTGACTTCATTGATGCTTCCGTCTTTCTCGACAACGAAACTGACAAACACACGACCAGAAATTTCCTTGTCTTTTGCCTCTTGTGGATATACTATATTCTTGGCCACATAATCCATCAAAGCTTGTTCTCCCCCTGGATATTGAGGCATTTCCTCAACGATTTGATAGACACCGCTTTTGTCGGGCTTCATGTCAGCTTTGCTTATCTCCGATTTCTTAATTGGGCTCTCCGGCTCATCATTGTTCAACTTGAAATTGATGGGAATCTGATAACTGACCCGAACAGGCTTCCCGTCTTTTTTGCCAGGCGCCCATTTCGGCAACGCCTTGATGACGCGCACAGCCTCTTCGTCGCAGCCGCCACCGATGCCACGCAACGCTTTTACGTTGGAAACGCTACCGTCTTTCTCGATAACGAAACCGATAAACACGCGGCTCTGGATTTCCTTCTCTTTGGCTTCCTCTGGATAGACCACGTTTTTGGCCACATGTTCCATCAGTGCCTTTTCGCCGCCAGGAAAGCGCGGCATTTCATCAACGATTTGATAAACGGTGTCTTCTTTGGATGTGGCTACATCCAACAGCGTTTCGAAAAGACTTCCGGAAATGCTGAACGGCTCAATTTTGTATGTCGCCGTATCGCCTCTTTTCTCTGTTTCGGTAAGGTAGAAGTTGTTTGCTGGTGAACCATCTGCATCGAAAGAGGTGACGGTAATCTTTTTGCAAGGCTCGCCCGTCGTTGGGTCGAGGGCATCGGAAGTCTCAAACCTGACATAACTTCCGTCTTCGCCATAAATCACGGTGTCCTTCAATTGAATAGGCGCACCGTCATCGTTGTAGATTTCAAACTGACCCATTTCCACTGTGATGGGTTTCTTCTCGACCTTTTGTTCTTGCGCCGACACTTTCGTGTTGACGATCAGCAGCATTGCCAGCACGGGCAATGTGGCCAAGAGCCTCCACCAGAGGCCCTTAGCCTTTTCATTTCTTGTAATCATCTTGATCCTTTTTTTAGTTAGGATTAAACTGAAGTTATTGCTAATTCCACTGAAATCTGCGGCCGTGCACTGCTGCAAAATCAGCATCATATAGTTTCGTTTGTCAACGCTGGTGGCCACCACGTCGCGGTCGGCTTGGTATTCGTGAAGGCTCTGCAACTCCTTCTTGTACAGATAGATGAACGGATTGAACCATTGCAGGATTTTCATTGTTTCCACAAAGAGGATATCGGCGGAATGGCCGTGGGCGATGTGGCTTCGCTCGTGGCGGACGATGTCGGGCGCCACGCTTTCGTCGGGAAAGAAGGCATAGCGCAGGAAGGAGAACGAGCCTTGTGGGGTTGGCCCTTCGACAGGCTCAGGGACCTTAGCTTTAGCGGTCGTTGAGCCTGCCGAAACGCCGCCGTGGGTGGCTTGATATGTCGGCTTAGTGACCGAGAGAAACACGGCCGTGTAGCCTTCGCGTTTCTCCTTGGGCGAACGGAGGATGAGTACGACGATTTTGCCCAACTTGAAGAGCAATAGCAGCGTCGTCACGCCAACACCTATTAAATAAATGCCGACGACGATGCTCCAAATGCTGAGGTGCGGCCGCGATGCCGTTTCGCTCATCGCAACGGTTTCGGGCAAGGCCGCTCCGCTTTCGGGCATGACGGTGATTTCGGCCAAAAGGGTGCCACCTAACAGGTTCTGCTTCAAGTGAACCATTTGCGGCGCACTTTGTCCCATCTGTAAGCCGATGAAAGGCAGGGCCAATGAGAACAGCATCGCCGTCAACAGGAACAACCGATTGAATTGCAGGCGGTTGCCGTTGCTGAACAGGAGTCGATAGACCAACCAAAGCACAACGATTCCCGCCGTGATGGGGAGCAGATGACCGATGATGAGTTGTTGCGCGTTCATGGTTTATTTCCCTTCATCGTTGATGGCCTCGTCGATGACCTTCTTCAGGGCTTCGAGTTCTTCGAGGCTGAAGTTTTCCTTTTTGGCGAAGGCCGACACGAGGTCGAGATAGGAATTGTTGAAATAGCGTTCCACCACGCTGCCGAGGAAGCGTTGCGAGTATTCCTCCTTGGTGACGGCTGGGCTGTAGCGATGCGCGCGACAGAAGGTTTCGTGTTTCACGAAGCCTTTGTTTTCCAATATCTTGATGACGGTAAGCACCGTGTTGTAGGCTGGCTTGGGCTCGGGGAATGCCGCCATAATCTCGTTGGCAAAGCCTTGACCGATCGTCCAAAGCACTTGCATCACTTGTTCTTCTCCTTTGGTTAACTTTTTCATTTTCAATGTTTTTATGGTTTGTCAATAGTTTATGTTTATTGTTTTGCTGATTTGGATCAGTCGCATTTTGTCTTTGTCCGACAAGACGAAATCATTGTCACGTAAAATCAGGATTTCCATCTCTGGCTTTTCCGCAAGTTCCCAAGGGAAGCGTTCCAACAGGTTGTGTTCGGCATCGAACTCGTAGAGTGCTTTCATCTTCGACAAATCGGGCAGGTCCAAGAGATGGTTGAAACCCACTCCAAAGCGTTCAATGGAATCCATTTCCATAATCCACTCGGACAGGAAATGCAGTTCGTTGTGGTGGATGTAGAAATATTTCAGATGCTTCAGGTTGCGCAACGTGTCGGGAATCACCTCGATTTGGTTGAACGACAGGAAAAGTTGCTGCAAACCGTCCATATTGCCTACAAAATCAGGGATTTTTGTGAGATGGTTTTTGTAGAAATCGAGGTGCTTCAATTCCTTGAAACCCTTCAGCACTTCGGGGATTTCCTCAAACTCGTTTTCATAGAAAATCAGGCTTTTCATGTGTTTCAAGTTGGCAAAAGATTTGGGTAACGAATGCAATTTGTTTTTTGCCAAATTGAGGCTTTCGCAATGCAGCCGACCTATGTTGTCGGGCAGTTTCTTGATATCGTTGCCACCGATGAGGATTTGCTTCGCCTTGGAAAGATGCCGTATGTCGGCTCTATTGGGTTTCAACTGATTGAAATTCAATGTGATTTCTTCCAAACTATCCAGATGCATAACCCATCTCGGGATGTGGCGGATACGGTTGCCCTCCAAATTGAGTGCCTTCAAACGTTTGCACTTTTTGATGCTCGACGGAATGCGGTCGAGTTGGTCGTTGGTCAAGTTCAGGCGCTCGATGCAGTTGTCTTCGGGGAAGTCGATTTCGCGAATTTCGCAACGGTCGAGCGTGACGATTTGTGGATTTTCTTCCCATCCTTTCAGTTGATCTTCGTTGAAATAACCATAAAACGGCGTTTTGGCGAGCGGTCGGGTCATGCATGAAAACATGACGCAACTCGCTGTAAAACAAATCAAAAGATGAATTTCCTTCCTAATGACCAATGGTTTTTACGCTGCAAACATACAGAATTTTTGAATATACAACTATTTTATTAGTTATTTTATTGTGTTTTTCTCGAAAATATTTTTTTTCGCGTTTTTTCATTTGGTTTGCAAAATTATTTCTATTTTTGCAGTCTCAAATCAGAGAAGCCACTTTAGCTCAGTTGGTAGAGCAACGCATTCGTAATGCGTAGGTCGTTGGTTCGAGTCCGACATGTGGCTCAAATCAAAAAAGAGTTCCAATTGGAACTCTTTTTTGATTTAGATGGGTTTGAAAACATACACTGGGTTGTCAAACTCCGTCGGCTGAAGGTACATCAACATGTAAACAGGCCAATAATCCACATTCCCATGTAGTTCATAATTGCCGCTTGAAAACACTATGGCGGAACGGATGTCATAGTCCTTGTTCGCCACCACATTGCTCAATGCATTGTGTCGCTTGTAGTCTTTGCCCGACTTGATTTCGATAGGCAGAAGTTGTCCGTTGTGTTCAACCACAAAATCCAATTCTCCCTGTTTTTTGCTGTTGATATAATAAAGCGAATACCCATGAGCATGAAACTCTTGTGCAGCAAAATTCTCAAAAATGGCTCCGAAGTTGATATTGGTTTCACCCGTGATGATTTTCAGTTGGAATTGACGAGAATAAAGACATGCCAGAAGCCCGACATCGTTGAGAAACAGTTTGAACAGGTTGCGCTGTTCGTTGAGTTTCAAAGGTAGGCGTGGCTCTTCGACATTATAAGTGGGCAAGGCGACACCAGCATCGGCAAGCCAAAGGAAACTATTCTTGTAACGCTCGAACTTTGCTTTTTCATGAAGCGACTTCAAGATAAATCGCTTGTTCTTCGCATTCAGTTCAGAAAGAATCATGTCGAAGATGTCCTTGATATAAAGGCGGTTGTTAGGATCATATTTAGCAATGTCCCTGCGGTAAAGGTTGACAATGATTTCCTGCTCCTGCCTGACAATTTGCAGATTGTTGGTTTCCAAATATTTGACGACAACTGCGGGCATTCCACCCACCACAAGGTAAAGTTGCAAAAGTTCAAGCATTTTCTCATGGATGACGCTATCGACAGACCTGTGGTTTGCATAGCAAGAACTTAAATGTGCCATGACCTCAACACTCATGCCAACAGCACTCGAAAACTCTTCAAAGTCAAGTGGATTCAGTTCTTTTTCAGCCAAATAGCCGACAGGGACACTCCGCAAGTCGCTCAACTCGACGCCCAATAACGACCCGCTCATCACATAGCGATAACTCCCCTCATCGACTAAGAACTTGATTGAAGTGACAATCTCGGGACACTCTTGCACCTCATCAAAGAAAATCAGAGTTTCGCCTGGAACCAATTGCATCTCTGTCAGAGCAGACAAACGGAGCAAGGTTTCTTTGGCATCACGAGGATGCTCGAAAATGGTCTTTAACTTCGGATTTTCAATGAAGTTCAGTTCAACAAAGTGGTTGAAGCACTCCATGCCTACTCTACGAATGGCATAGGTTTTGCCTACTTGTCGGGCTCCCGAAACCAAAAGCGCCTTTTCATTGTTTTCAAAAAAAGAGCGTAAATAACTGTATATCTTTCTATTAATCATAAATAACGACTTTTTCTAACCAATTCTGCAGCTTGATTTGCCACTTTTCCAACCATTATTAAGGCTGTTTTTGCCACTTTTCTAACTTTTCAAAGTGCAATAATAGGAAGATTTCTTGAATAGACAAACCCAATTGAGGAAAAAAACGTACTTTTGCAAAATATTCTATATTGGATATGTCTGCACCAAACAAATTGATAGAAAAGATAGAAGGCTTCACGCGGAAATACTACCTTAACCGCTTGATACAAGGCGTGTTGGTGGGTGCCGTGCTGTGGATTGTCTTCTACCTGCTCATCAACGGGCTGGAGTATTTCTCATGGTTTCCGCCCAAGGGACGTTTCGTGTTGTTCCTGTTTTTGCTGGCAGGTAGCGCTTTTGTTGCGGTGTATTATTTCCTCATCCCGCTCATCAACCTCATTCGATTCCGCAAGAAGATGTCTGTGGAGCAAGCCTCGACGCTCATCGGAAAGTTTTTCCCTGAAATCAAGGACAAACTGCTGAATACCATACAATTGAGTAAGCTGATGGAGGACTCTAAGAATAATGTCGGCCCTTCGATAGGCTCAGGAACCTTGGATGACAACGCTTTATTGGCCGCCACCATCGAGCAGCGCAGTGCACGCCTCTCCCCTATCCGTTTCTCTGATGCCGTCGACTTGCGCGGCAACCTGAAATATCTGGGCATTTTTTTCGGCCTACTCCTTTTATTAATATTGCTGATGGTGTTCCTGCCTTCGTTTGCCGTGCAACCCACGCAGCGCATCGTCAACTACGAGCAGCATTTCGAGAAGCCCCTCCCCTATCAAGTCGAGTTTTCGCAAGATGAAATCGAGACCACCCAAGGCGCGGAGGTGAAATTCAACATCCACGTCATCGGCGACCGCATCCCGGACGCCTTCTATGTGAAAAGCGAGCTGGGGCAGCAACTGATGACCAAAGTCTCCACCAACGATTTCAGCTACACGTTCAAAAACCTCTACAAAGATTTGGATTTCAACGTGATGGGAGGTGAATACAACAGTCAGCCCATCCACATCACGGTGCACCCCAACCCTACCCTACTCTCCTATCGCTGCGAGATGCACTATCCAGCCTATCTACACCGCGCCGCCGAGACGATGGAAGGCAAGACCCGCCTCTTCGTCCCGCAAGGCACGCGCCTGATTTTCAACTTCGTGACTCGCGACACCGAGCAACTGCAAATCCTCAAAGATTCGACGCTGACCGATTTGGGAAAAACCAATGATGTTTTTGAATACCAATTCGTTGCCTCCAACTCCACCCAGTTCGATGCCAAGGTGCAAAACACGTGGAACGCCACCATCGACCCACTGCGGTTTTCTGTGGATGTGCTACCCGATGCCTATCCCGACATCCGCGTGGAGTCGTTCGACGAGCAACTTTCCACGGATGTGTATTTCTCGGGTCTCGTCACCGACGATTATGGCTTCAGCCGCCTGACCTTCAACTGCACAGTGAAGGAGCCCATCGAAAAGAACATCGTCAAATCCGTGCCCATCGACTTGAAGCAAACCCGAACCTCATTTTTCTACCAGTTCAATATGGACAGTCTCGGCATCATGCCCGGACAGAATATGGAGGTCTACTTCGAGATTTGGGACAACGACGGTTTCCACGGCCCGAAGTCGAAGCGTTCCGAGACTTTCACTTACTATAAACCCTCCGAGGCCGCCTTGGACAGCATCGCCAACCAAGAGTCGGAAGACATTATGGAACGCCTTTCGGAGAAGTCGCAAGAGGCTGACAAACTGCAAGATGAAATCGAGAAGATGTTGCAAGACCTCATCCAGAAGAAGGATTTGGACTGGTCCGACAAAGAGAAGATGAAAGAGCTGATGGAGAAGCAGAAAGAGATTCAGGACGAATGGAACAAGCTGCAGGAAGAGCAGGAGAAACTGTCCGATTTCATGAAGGAACACGACATCGCCAACGAAGACCTCATCAAGAAGCAAGAACAGATAAATAAGTTGTTCGATGAAGTCATCCCCGAGGAGCTTCAGAAGATGATGGAGCAAATCGACAAGCTGCTTGAGGAAATGCCGCGTGAGCAGATGCAACAGACCATGCAGGACATCAAGAAAAACAACCAGAAGATGCAGGAGCTGCTCGACCGCAACCTAGCGCTTTTGGAACAACTGAAGATGGAGAAAGACCTCAACGACTTGGCCAACAAGTTGGATCAACTCGGCGAGGAACTGCAAAAGCAAAACACTGAAAATCAGAATAAAGAAGCAGGGGAGGAGAGTGACCAAAAATCGGCCGAGGAAGCCAAGGAGGAATTCGACAAGATGATGGACGAACTCGACCAACTGCTGGAGAAAAACCAAGAACTGCAAGACCCATTCAACCTCGAAAAAGACGAGGAAATGGAGCAGAGCATTGACCAGAACCTTCAAGACGCCATGCAGAATGAGCAGAATGGCGAACAACAGCAATCGCAACAAAACAAGAACGAAGCCGGGCAAAAGATGAAGCAGATGGCCAACCAAATGATGATGCAGATGCAGATGGCTGGCATGGAACAGATGGCCGAAGACGCCCATTTGGTGCGCATTCTGCTCGAAAACGTGGTGCACGCCTCGCACGAGCAAGAAGCGCTGATGATTGAAATCGGAGCGCTGCGCACCGACGACCCTTCACTAACCGAAAAAATCATCCACCAAAAGGATGTGGCCGACAACTTCAACATGGTCCGCGACTCGTTGCGCAGCATGGCCATGCGCCAGCCAATGATCATGAACTACATCTTCGATGAGCTGCACATCATCGAAAACCAGACCCAAAACGCAATGAAACAACTCAACGACTTGAAGCTGTCGCAAGCCACCCGCCACCAACAAACCGCCATGATGTCGATGAACAACCTGGCGCTAATGCTGGCCGAGTCGCTGGAGGACATGGAAAACAGCATGGAAGCGATGGGCATGCCCATGCCCAACAGCAAGCCAAAGCCCGGACAAGGAAGCCAAAGCTTGAAGAACATGCAGCAGATGCAACAGCAACTCAGCGAACAGCTGAAGCAAATGCAACAGCAAATGGAGCAGGGGCAACAAACGCCCAACTCGATGAGCGAAGAGTTTGCCCGCATGGCCGCCGAACAGGAAATGTTGCGCCAAGGCATGCAACAGATGCTCAACGACATGAAGGAAAACGGACAAATCGGCGACGACGGCATGAACGAAATCATTAAGGACATGGAAAAACTGGAAGAGGAACTGGTGAACAAGAAAACCAACCGACAGATGATTGAACGCAGCCAAAGAATCGAGTCGAGAATGCTGGAGTCACAGAAAGCGCAGGAGAAGCGCGAACAGGAGGAGAAACGCAAGTCCAACGAGTATAAAGGTTCGCAATTCGAGCGAAAGATAGACGAATATCTCTATGAGCAAACGCTCAAGAAAAACCAGGAGTTCCTGAGAAGTAACCCCATCGAATACGCTCCTTATTACCAGAACAAAATCAACGAGTATTACTTGAAGAAAAACACGCACTAAGATGATTAGATTCAGCACATTGGATGTGGAGATGCCACCTATCGAACCACAGCGCGACAAGTATTGGATTATCGCCGTGGCCGAAGGCTATGGCAAGTCGGTAGGGGAGTTGTACTACTATTTCTGTAGCGATGACAAGTTGTTGGAAATCAACAAGGAGCGTCTCGGACACGATTTCTACACCGACATTGTGACTTTTCCGCTGACCGATTGCGAAACCGTACTTTCGAGCGAGTTCTGCATCAGCGTCGACCGCATCAAGGAGAATGCAAAGACCTTTGGAAAGACTTATGAGAGCGAATTGCACCGCGTCATGATTCATGGCGTGCTGCATCTCATCGGCTTCGATGACCATACTGATGAAGACGAAAAAACAATGCGTGAGAAAGAGGATGAAGCATTGAAATTATTGAATATCAATCTATTAAAGTGATTGTTTCCCGTGAAACACCCAAGATAAAATGTATTTTGAACCTTATGATATCATCGTTGTTGGAGCCGGTCACGCCGGATGTGAGGCCGCTGCCGCTGCTTCCAATATGGGTAGCAAGGTGTTGCTCATCACCATGGACTTGCGCCTGATGGCTTCCATGTCGTGCAATCCCGCCATGGGCGGCATCGCCAAGGGACAAATCGTGCGCGAAATCGACGCCATGGGCGGCTATTCGGGCGTCGTCTCCGACCGCACGATGATCCAGTTCCGAATGCTCAACAAGTCGAAAGGTCCCGCTATGTGGAGTCCACGATGCCAAAGCGACAAGATGATGTTTTCGGCCGAATGGCGCAGTCTTTTGGAGAAAACACCCCATCTGGATTTCTGGCAAGATACGGTGACAGGACTGATTATCAAAGGCGACCAGGTGAAGGGCGTGAAAACGATGATGGGTGGCGAAATCGGAAGCAAAGCCGTCATCCTCACCAACGGTACTTTTTTAAACGGATTGATACATATCGGTGAACAGCATTTTTCGGGAGGTAGAATGGGCGAGGTGGCAGTACATGGATTCACCGAACAACTGAAAGAAATAGGTTTTGAAGCCAAACGACTAAAAACCGGTACGCCAGTACGCATCGACGGAAGAACCATCGATTTCAGCAAACTCATCGAGCAAAAAGGCGACGACGAAGTGGTCGGGTTTTCGTACACCGAACCCTTCAGGATCACCAAGCAAAGGAGCTGCTGGATAGCGCACACCTCGCTAAAAGTACACGAAACGCTACGGAAAGGATTCAAGCATTCTCCTATGTTCAATGGCAGAATCCAAGGCGTTGGACCGAGATATTGCCCAAGCATCGAGGACAAGATTGAGCGTTTTGCAGGTAAGGATTCACACCAACTCTTTGTGGAACCCGAAGGCTGGACCACCGAAGAGTATTATCTCAACGGTTTCAGTTCGTCTTTGCCAGATTATATCCAATATGAAGCTCTTCGACAAATCGAAGGCTTCGAAAATGCCAAGATTTTCCGCCCAGGATATGCCATCGAATATGATTACTTTCCACCCGAACAATTGCATCACTCGCTTGAGACAAGACTGATACACGGTCTTTATTTCGCTGGACAAATCAATGGAACAACGGGCTATGAAGAAGCCGCTTGTCAAGGGATGATGGCGGGAATCAACGCAAGCTTGATGCTGAAAGACGAAAAGCCACTGGTTTTGTCACGTTCAGAGGCCTATATCGGGGTTTTGATTGACGATTTGATCACGAAAGGTGTCGACGAACCTTATAGAATGTTTACGAGTAGGGCGGAATACCGCATCTTACTGAGGCAAGACAATGCCGACACGCGCCTAACAGAAATGTCGCACAAATTAGGATTGGCCAAAGACGAACGCTATCAACATTACTCGAGAAAAAAAGAAAAGGTCGCCGAAATCATGGAGTTTCTACAAGAAAACCACGTCTACCCCGATCAAATCAATGGGTTATTGGAAGAAAAGGGAAGCTCAGCCATTGACCAAAAAACGCGGATGAGCTATATATTGCTCAGACCACAACTCGATTTGTTTGACTTGGTCAAACATGTTGAATCACTTGCAGAACGCTATGACACCACTGACCGATTTATAAGAGAATGTCTCGAAGAAGCGGAAATCCTCATCAAATACGACAGTTATATCCAAAAAGAGAATGAGCTTGCCGACAAATTAAATCGGCTGGAGAACGTAAAACTGCCATCGGATTTCGATTTCCAAAGTTTACAATCCCTGTCGTATGAGTCAAGAGAAAAATTGAACCAATACAAACCCGAAACCTTGGGACAAGCCTCAAGGATAAGCGGGATTTCGCCAGCCGATATCAACGTATTGGCCATATTCTTAGGTAGATAGAAAAATGTTCCACATGAAACACAACAAAAATGAACAATAAATGTCCATGGTGCGAATCTGACAAAGCACAAATCAACCTATGGCTGAAAGATGAATTCCTCAGCCACGAAGACTTCCATATATGCGAATGCCTAGGCTGTGGGTTGCTCTACACAATGCCCCGCCCAAACAAAGACAAAATTGGAGCATACTACAAGTCAGAAGAATACTACAGCCACCAAGAAAACAAAAAGGGTTTCATACCAAAAATCTATGAAACGGTAAAATCCTTCAACCTGAAGAACAAATACAAAATGGCAACTGCGGAGAAAACACAAGGAAAACTGCTTGACATAGGATGCGGGGTAGGTGATTTCATCCACACCGCAGAACAAAAAGGCTGGGAGTGCTTGGGCGTAGAACCCTCAGAGGACGCAAGAAACATCGCAAAGACAAGGATTAATGCCAATATCATTGAAAGCGAGGAATTGGAACAAATACCCAACGAAAGCTTTGATGTCATCACCATGTGGCACGTCTTGGAACATGTCGACAATTTAAAATGGCAAGTCGAACAATTACAACGTATTGTCAAACAAAATGGAAGGATAGTCATCGCCGTGCCGAACTACAAATCCTACGACGGGCAATTTTACGAAAACCTTTGGGCGGCCTACGATGTGCCTCGACACTTGAGCCACTTCAACAAAAGTACAATAACTAAAATATTCAAATCCAATGGATTAGAATTAAAAAAGACCAAAAAACTAACTTGGGATGCATATTACATATCCTATATGAGCGAGCAATATAAGCATCATTCTTTCGCATTATTGCGCGGTGCTTATAGAGGTTTCATCTCAAATTGCAAAGCAAGACGGTCAGGAGAATGGTCAAGCATGGTATATGTTTTTGAGAAAAAACAGTAAATCGAAATTTCGGCCATTTTCGTGCGATTTAAAGCGTTTTGGGACAAAAAAGACAGAAAGCCCATGAAGACAAAAGAAAGCCGTTAAAAACGAAGGAATTGTAAGTGTCAGTAAATCAACGAATAAATGCCGATGTACAAAAAGTCGGAAGAAAAATGAAACACAAAAGGAAAAAACGTACAGGAAACCTCCTCATACTATCAGGTCTTGCCTTACTCATGGCCGCAAGCCTGTTTTTCCGTTTTTCCTTGAACGAAAAGTCCATCAGCAAAAAACTACAACGGTCAATATTAAGCATTGACCGAGAGATACAACAACTCATAGACAAAGGGCTCAATCACGACGAGCTGGAAAAAACGCACACCGGACTTTTTGTGTATATGAACGACACCTTAGTGTTTTGGAACCGCAACGATGCCAGCCCAAGGCTGATGAAACGCAAGGTCGAAATAGGACACGACACCATTTGCCATTTACTTTCGGCCGACTACTACGTGAAATCACACCAAAACGGCTCGATGAATTACATCGTCTTCAGAACACTGAACACGAATTACCAAATTGAGAATCGCTATTTCGAAACAAGCTGCAGAAGCATACCAAGGTTCGTCAAGGCGAAAGTCGAATTCGAAAATGCCCTTGACGGAGAGCCCATTGTAAACACAAAAGGAAAGCTGCTCACAAGATGCAATATCGTCGGACAGCCAACTATAAGGAAACCCTTCAACTATTGGTGGATACCCATAGCTTTGCTCATCATCAGCGGAGCATTAATAAGAATAAGAAAAACCGAAAAGAAAAGCCGCAATCTGCACATTGAAAGCGGCTTAGGTGGCATCTTACTTGGTGCCATCATCGCAACCTATGTTTACCACAGAATCGAGACCAAACGCGAAAACCAGAACATGATTGCCACCGCTGAAAGCTTATTAAAGAAAAGAGACGAAAACTTTGAGGCCTCGTATAAACTCTTTGCCGACAAAATCAAGGAGGATACCATCTTCCGCGAAATGCTGTTCTCCGAAAGCAATGTTCTCGCCGACGTTGTCATGGGATACGCGAAAGAACTTCTCTTCGACGAAACGATGAAAGGCTACGTCACATCGCTCACCGTTTGTGCGCCAAAGGAGGAAATCACCATCCAACCTGAAGGGTATGACACCGATTGCGACAACTACTTCCTCGAAAAACTAGCCAACAACAAGCAAAAAAGGGTAGGGGACGGCCTGTATTTCATTGATTACTACACCCTTGACCCGAATTATTTAGGGAAAACTTGCATTCTATCGGCAGATTCGATGCAGCAAAAAACGCTCTATTTCGAGTTTTACAAACCCATTGCGCCCGAAGGGTTCAGTTTCCCACAGATGCTTCAGAAAGCCGACAACCAAAATCTGCACGACTACTCGGTGGCCAATTTCCGCGACAATATCCTTGTCTACAAATATGGGAAATACATCTATCCCAACTTCCAAAAAAGTCTAAACATCAAAGACCGCGAATTCACCTGGGACGCAAACTACAAGCATTATTCCATCAAAGAAAGCGACACCGATGCATTGGTGGTCAGTGCGCCACAAAAAAGCTTCACACAAATCACGGCACCTTTTGCACTGTTTTTCCTTTGCCTTGTCGTTCCCTACTTGTTGATTATTTGGCTCATAATACCCAAACAACAACACACGTGGAGAGACCGCACACTGCGCCAACGCCTACAAAACATCATCCTCATCACCTTGGGCGTTTCGGCCTTTGCCGTGGTACCCTTTTCGCTGTTATTCATGCGGAACATCTACAACCAGAAAACCACGGACACACAATTTGAAACCACAAGAACCTTAGCCAACGAAATACAAAACGACATCGACATCGCCCCAACGTTGCGAACTGCATCAAGAGACACATGGACTGAAATCCTGCAACACTACGCGGCCAATTTCTTCACCGACTTGAACCTTTACAATTACAACGGAAGGCTCATTGCCACAACTCGTCCAGAGATTCTCGAAATGCATCTGCAAGCTCCGATAATGAATGCCGAAGCCTATCAAAACATGTACCGCAACAAGGCATTGTATTACACCCACGAGGAGCATCTTGGCAAAGGGGTCTACGAATCGACATACATCCCATTAAACGACGCAAACGGTAACACACTGGCCTATTTGAACACGCCATATTTCTCAAGTGTCACGGATCTACACAACGAGATGCTGAATTTCATCCTCACCTATCTCAACATCATCCTCATCATTCTCGGAATCGCCTTGATTGTCGTCCTTCGGCTGACCAAACGACTGACCGAACCGCTGTCCCTGATACAGGCCAATATGCGCGGCGTGAAAATCGACCAAAAGAACGAGCCCATCGAATGGAACAGAAACGACGAAATCGGGGCTTTGGTGAAGCAATACAACCAACTCATCGTGGAACTAGAAAAGAGCGCCGCCGAGCTGAAACGCACCACGACCGAGTCGGCGTGGCGTGGCGTGGCACGCCAGGTGGCGCACGAAATCAAGAACTCGCTCACGCCGATGCGCCTCAGCGTGCAACTGCTGCAACGCAAAATGGACAGCGGCAACGCCACGCCTGAACAAATACAGCGCACTACCCACACCCTGATTGAACAGATAGACGCCCTTTCCGACATCGCCTCCTCCTTCTCGACCTACGCCAAACTGCCCGAAAACCATCCCCAGCCCTTGGATTTGGCCGAATTGGTGGGCAATGTTGTGAACCTATACAACAACGCCGAAAACATCGAGTTCCATTACGACTACGACAAGGAAAAAGACCACACCTTCAACGGCGACAAGACCCACCTCAACAGCGCCGTCAGCAACCTGGTCAAAAACGCCACGCAAGCCATCGGATCGAAGCCTGACGGTCGCATTGATGTGGAGCTGAAATCAACAGAGACACAGTTCATCATCAGCGTAAAAGACAACGGCAAGGGCATCAAGGAAGAGGACAAGGACCGCATTTTCCTGCCCAATTTCACCACCAAAACGGGAGGCTCAGGCGTCGGTCTTTCCTTGACTTACAACATCGTCACTTCCGCAGGAGGCACGATTTCATTCGAAAGCCAAGAAGGGGAGGGAGCAAAGTTTGAAATAGTTTTACCCAAAACAATGGCATAATCCAAAGAAATACCTAATTTTGCAAACAAAAATCCAACTATGAAGAATCGTACTTATAAAATTAACCTCAGAAAAGAAGAAGAGGGTGGCTATACGGTATTTGTTCCATCGTTATCAGGATGCATAACCTATGGTGAGACCGTTGATGAAGCCATTGAAATGGCCAAGGAAGCCATTGAATTGTATATTGAAGAGCTACAAGATCGCGGGGACTATGTCCCAGATGACAGTAATATGTTGGAATACTCTCTGAATTTGATGGTCGTATGAACTTAAGTCCAAATTATTTGATACGATTGCTTGAAGAAAATGGTTATGTTTTCAAAAGAGTAAAAGGTTCGCATTGATTGTATTATAATCCCGTAAACAATAAGACCATAATCGTTCCGTTTCATAATGGTAAAGACTTGAAAAAAGGTACATTTATGGCCATTATGAAACAGGCTGGTATCGAATAAACAATAAAATGACCGAAAACAAACTAGGCTCCTTGGCGAAGCAAACCGCCATTTACGGCTTGAGCAGCATCATCGGCAGGTTCTTGAACTACCTGCTAGTGCCGCTTTACACTTATAAAATCGCTGCCGAGTCGGGCGGCTACGGCATCGTCACCAACTTGTATGCCTACACCGCTCTGCTGCTCGTCATTCTCACTTTCGGCATGGAGACCACCTTCTTCCGCTTCTCCAACAAGGAAGGCGTGAACCCCGACAAGGCGTTTTCCACCTCGGCGCTGGCCGTGGGTTTTGTGGCCTTGCTGTTCGTAACCTTGGTCAGCGTTTTCTTGAAGCCTATATCAAGTGCCTTGGACTATTCGGCCCATCCCGAATTTGTCGAAATCATGGCCATCATCGTGGCTTTGGATGCGTTCCAAGCCATCCTCTTTGCTCGCTTGCGTTACGAGAATAAGGCCATCAAGTTTGCCACGCTGAAGCTGTTGTTCATCTTCCTCAACATCGGAATGAATCTGTTCATTTTCCTCGTCGCTCCCAGCCTGAAAGAAAGCCATCCCGCGCTGATGGGTTGGTACGAAACGAGCTACCAAGTCGGCTATATCTTCATCGTCAACCTCATCTGCACGGGTCTCATCACTTTAGGTTTCATTCCCGAAATCAAGAAGTTGCGTTTCGTCCTCGACCGCGCCTTGCTGAAACAGATGCTCAACTACACTTGGCCCCTGTTGCTTTTAGGCTTGGCAGGCATCCTCAACCAAGTGGCCGACAAAATCTGTTACCGCTTCATCGTGCCGGGCAAGGAAGGTGAGGTGCAACTCGGCATCTATGGCGCCTGCGTGAAAATAGCGATGATCATGGCGATGATTACGCAAGCCTTCCGCTATGCCTATGAGCCTTTCGTCTTCGGCGGCAAGCGCGACAAGGAGGACCGCCAAACCCAAGCCTCGGTGATGAAATATTTCATCATCTTCACGCTGCTGGCTTTCCTCGCCGTGGTGATGTATATGCCCATTCTGAAACACATCATCAAGAGCGACTATTGGGAGGGCCTGCGTGTCATTCCCATCGTGATGATGGCCGAGATTTTCATGGGCATTTATTTCAACCTCTCGTTCTGGTACAAACTCATCGACGAGACGTGGTGGGGCGCCATCTTCAGCGCCATCGGCTGCGCAGTGCTATTAGCCATCAACTTCATCTTCGTGCCCCGATACGGCTACATGGCTTGTGCTTGGGGCGGCTTTGCGGGCTATGGCGTTTGTATGGTGTTGTCCTATTTCGTCGGGCAAAAGAAAGCCCCAATTCCCTACGACCTAAAATCAGCGTTCCTCTATTTCGCCGTGGCTATCGCGCTTTATTTCGTCCAGAAATACATCCACATCGAGAGCACCATTCTGACCTTGGTCGTGAACACGGGTCTGTTGCTAGTTTTCTTTGCCATCATCTGCTGGCGGGAGAAGGATTTGGTGAAGGGCGTTTTGGGGTGGATTAGGAGAAGAAAGTAAACTCAATGGTTTTTTAAACTCGTAGAAAAAAATGTAGTTTCAATGCCAAAAGTCGTCTGAAAAAGTGTAATTTTGCAGCGGAAAGTCGTCAAGAAAAATGTCATTTGATTATGTATAGAGCTGTAATTGAGGATTTAATACACTGGAAACAAAGCACCAACAGAAAACCGCTCATCCTGCAAGGCGCACGACAGGTGGGCAAAACCTACATTCTGAAGGAATTCGGGCGTTCGGAGTATGCCAAAACGGTGCACATCAGCTTCGACCGCGACGAAAAGGCGCGGCAGTTCTTCAGCGAAGGTGGCGGTGCGGAAAGGATTGTCAGGTTGCTTTCGGCGCATACCGAAACCGACATCACTGCAGGCGACACCCTTGTCATTCTCGATGAAATACAAGAATGTCCTGCCGCATTGGAATCGTTGAAGTATTTCCAAGAGGAAATGCCTCAATATCACATCGTTGTGGCGGGTTCGCTGTTGTGGATTTCCATGCACGGCAACGCCTCGTTTCCGGTTGGCAAGGTTGACATGATGCGGTTGTTTCCCATGACATACGAGGAATTTCTTGCCGCCATGGGCCGACAAAGCCTGTTGAAAGCCTTGCAGGAGCAGGATTGGGAAGTCATTAATAACATGAACGAGGTCTATATTGACTTTTTGCGGCAATATTATTATGTTGGCGGTATGCCCGAGGCGGTGCTAGCCTACACTGAAGGCCGCGGTCTGAAGGAAGTGCGACAGATTCAGGAGCGGATTTTGGCGGCCTATCGCTTCGATTTCTCGAAACACGCACCCTCCAGCGAAGTGCCGCGCATCGGTATGGTGTGGGACAGCATCCCTGCGCAACTGGCCAAAGACAACAAGAAATTCATTTACGGCGCACTGAAAAAAGGCGCGCGTGCCTCCCAATTCGAGATGGCAATACAGTGGCTCAACGATGCCGGACTGGTCCACAAAGTGAATCGGGTGAGCGACATCAAAATGCCGCTCAAATTCTACGAGGATTTTTCGGCCTTCAAACTGTTTCTCCTCGACGTGGGCCTGATGGGGGCCATGGTGAATGCACCTGCGTCTTTGGTACTCATCGGCAACGACATCTTCAAGGAATACAAAGGCGCGTTCACCGAACTGTTTGCCTATACCCAATTGGTCACAACGGGCATTCCTGTTTATTACCATAGCGTCGACAATTCCACCATCGAGATTGATTTTGCCGTGCAAATCGGGGAAAACGTCTATCCCGTTGAGGTGAAATCTGAAGTCAGTTTGCAGTCCAAGTCATTGAAGACCTTCATCCAAGACCACCCCGAATTGAAGGCTTTGCGGCTGTCCATGCAGAACCACATCGTCCAAGGCTGGGTGGAGAACCTTCCGCTTTTCGCGTTCAAGGAAGCGCTGAAAGCGAGATCATAACTCCATCTGCTGTAAGGAAGATGATTTGGTGAATCTATAAAAAGGCAAACATACGGAAATCGCACTTGGAAATCAGGCTATTTCCTTTCTTTTCCAGAAATTACGCATCGGTCATCATTGCAGATAGGAATTCCTTCAAAAAAGTCGAAGTCCAAGTCTTGGCGATAAATGGAGTCGAAATCAATTTCTTGGATATGGTCGAAGTCGATTTGCCACAGTTGGGTCGTCGTGATGGCCGAACCCGAAGTGGGCGTGGTGGTAAGCTGTTTCAAGACACGGTTGTCCTTGCTGACGATGAACTCACACGGAAGCCCAATGTTTCCCGTCACCTTTGGCCCATTGCTGAAGATATGATTCGTTATGTTGTTGAGGCTTTCCAAATTATAGTCCTTTCCTTGGTTTTGTTGGTCAAAATCGGGGTCGTCATCGAGGAAACACAGCACCTTGCCATCATAAAAGCCATAGCGTTCCAACTCCTCGCGACAATACTTGATGCCTCCCGTGCTTTCGCTGACGAAATAAAACTTCACATCCTCTCGATGCTGGGCATAGGCATGCGCATAGGTTCTTTGCAGATGTTGTGAGCAAGCCCCGCAACCCGTACTGTAAATCATCACGACTTTGAAATGTGTCGTGTCGGAGACAATCATTTCTTTCAATTGTTCAGCATTGAGGCATTCTATGAAATCATGCTTCTGAGCATAACGCTCGTTCCAACGGTTGGGAGTGGCCACTTGGAACCTGATGCAGGATTGGATGGCCAAAACGAAAAGAAACGCTGCCGCAATGGCACTGGTTTTTACGATTTTTGCGCACATAATGATAGGTGTTAATGGTTAAACAATATCTTTACCTTATATCGTCTGTGTCTTGAAAATCTTACAGATTGGCGGCAAAAAACTTATGTTTTCTGGCAATCTGCATATGAAAAAACGCCCCAATCCGAATGAAGGATTGAGGCGTTTTTCGGATTCAAAAGCGACATTACTTGAACATATCATCAGTAAGTTTGAAGGTGTAAGTTCGTGTTCCAACATATCCTTCATCGTCAGGATTGCAAGTCCAAGCTTCACGCTTAAAGAATAAACGCTGATTTTCCGTGGCGTTCTCGTCATGGCAGTAGGTGATGGTAGAGGCACCATCAGAACTACGGATGAATCTGACGCTGTCATAGTCAGAGGAAAGGATTCTGAAAGCGTCTTGTGTAGAGACATTTCCTATGCCTTCATATATGAAGATGGGCAGTTCTTCGTATTGTCCATTCTGTATGCTGGAAGGGGTTGGGTAGAACACGGCTGTATTCTTCTTGACGAGGTTTCCCAAGCTCCATCCTTCAAAAGTAATGGTATCTATTGCGATAGTTGGATTGTAGACCGCTTTAAACTCCACAGGAACGCGAGGTTTGCATGAAGCGATGGTTAAAGTGACAAGCAAGACAGCTAATACTGCTATTCTTTTTGATGTGAAATGAATTCTGTGCTTCATATTTCTATTCTCCTTTTTTGTTTGTTAGTAGCCATAGTTAGTAAACAATTGGTTGATTTGCGTGGTTTTATTTGGATAGTTGGTGAGAAGTTTTGATTTCAGCTGACCTCCAGTTTTTGTAGTGCTTGTCAAGCAATTATAAATAGGAGATAAGTTGCTGAAATTTCCTATTTGCAAGTTGTCAACAATGTTGTTGAGATAAGCATCCGTCATGCCATTCACTCTTGTCGAGTTGGTTTCTTGTGAATTGTCGACCACATCCCAAAGCAAACCCGAAAGCAACCAGAAGTTCTTCTCTCTATTAGGCACTTCATCTTGAAGTTTTGAGGGGGTGGTTCTCATTCTATAATTCTCGAGATAGTCGGCATACAAACTGTAGTAGTAGTTGTTGAGCACAGCGAAACAGCAGAAATCTGCCCAACCTTCACACAAAGCGATTAACTGCCCACTTGCAACAGAAGGTTTGGTACCGTCCTGATACGGGTCATGATTTGAGTTTCCCAAGATGTTTTCGAATTCGCGTCGGACAAACTCACTCCAAAAACTTTCACCTGCTTTGGTACCATGACTGAAATGACCACTTTCATGGAAAGATAGTTTATCTATGCACATAGAATTCTGAACCGAATTTGTCATAATTAATACCATATCAGGATAAAGGTTTCTGAACAGCAGGTTGAATTGTGTAAGGATAGGGTAAGTAGCAGGCATGAAGTATTTCAGCCAATCCGAGAGGACACCATTGTAAGTGACACTCCATGCATATTTTTTTGCCATAGGAGTTGCTCCCATATAGCCATCAATGTTGGAAGGGATAACCCAAATGTTTGCATTATTGTGTAACCCTGTAACACCACGGGGTTCCATGTGTTGGTTGTATTTGTACAAGCTATTACTCACTGTGGCTTTGTACCAAAGATGGGGATTGGTATTTGCAATTCTTATCTCTATGTTGGGGCCTGAAGAACCCTGGTTCATGTAGGTTACCGCATCAGAAGTGGCAATGCCAAGCATTTCATTCCAACTTTTTCTGATAATGTAGTCGCCATTGCGCCAAGTGGCTCTCACTTTTACTTCGCCACGCATTTTCTTGTTCAGTTTGAAGTGCCCGTTGGCATCAGTATAAACTGGATAAGGAATGCCCCATCTTACAATCTGAAGTTTTGTGTTGCTAACAGGTGCATATTCGTTACCATTGGTTTGTACCTTAAGGATGCCTTCAGGGTAGTAGTTACCACTGCCTTTGGTTGTTTCAGGTAAGGCAAGGTATTCTGAAAGGGTCTCGGTGCTTAAATTCTCTCCATTGTATTTGATGCCTAACTGGTCGGCATTACCTGTAAGAACATATGAAACAACGGTCAAGTCAAATTGTTCTTCATCAGGATCGAAAAGAGTATCGATTACCGTGTAGGGGACATTGGGGAGGACATCTCCAATTGGAATGCTCGCATATAGCGGGTCGAATTTGTTCTGCGTAGCTGTTGACAGTGAAAGGTAGCTACCTTCTTCAACAACTTCGTTTTGAATCGGATAATTGAACAACGCATAAGTGTTGCACAGCGAATCGAGCAATGTAAGGTGCTCATCAGTGGTAGGGTTGAACTGTACATAGTAATGAGTTGGGATAACAATCATCAAACCATGGTTAGAATTGGCGTTAATGAAATTGGCAGCGGCACGCATGTTTCTTAAGGAAAAGGGGATGCCTCTGTCGGTTCCGATAGTCATCCTGCTTGAACCATCACTATCTTTGGCACCGCCGATGGGAAGTTCAGAGGTAGTGTAAGAAAGAGGTGAAGACCCATCTTGAGGTTGCATTTCCGATGTCGCTTCTTGCTTTTTACAACTGGAAGCAATGCAAGCCACAGCCAGAAGCATTAGCATTGTTTTGAGTTTTGTCGATTTAAACATTTTACTGATTTTTAATTGTTAAACATTGAGTTGATTTTTTGTTTTCGAAAATACTATAAAAGTATTCTACCTAGATGATACCGTCATTACCCACTCGGGTAGTATTACTGAAAATGACAAAAAACTACCCATTCGGGTAATGAAAACAGACTAATATTCGGATTTTTATGAAATTATCGTATTTTTGCAGCTATAAATAATAAGAAAATGGAGAAAAAAGAATTCGTAATTAATAAGTTTTACCAGCCTATTGGCATAACGGAAAGAGATTATCAGCAAGCCCAGTTATTTATTGATGCGGCCCAGGCGTTTGCACAGACTTCTTATCAAACCATCTACATTGTAGATTATTTCAGAAATGATTTCTTATTTGTCTCGGATAATCCAATTTTCAGTTGCGGTTATTCCGTTGAGCAAATCAAAGCAGAAGGCTATGCTTTTTTTGTTCACAACACAGTAGAAGCAGAGTTTTTTTTACTGTCTGAGATACAGGAAGCAAGTCTTTCCGCATTTAACCATATACCACTAATTGAAAAGAAAAAATGTATGGTATCATATGATTTCCATTTAATTACAAATCAACGAAAGCTATTGGTGAACCACAAATTGTCACCTTTGGCTTTTGATGCGTCGGGACGAATGTGGTTAGCACTTTGTGTGGCTTCATTTTCAGCGCATCGTGAGATAGGTCATATACAGTTTTACCGGTTGCTTACGCAAAAGTTTAGCGAATACTCACTTTTGGAGCATAACTGGATAGAGCTTAAAGAAATCACCTTGAAACCAGAGGAAAAAGAAATGCTAGTTCTGTCATCTCGTGGTTTTTCTGTAAGTGAGATTGCCGAAAGAATGTATAAATCACAAGATACTGTGAAATTGTATCGAAAACAGTTGTTTGACAAGTTGGATGCTAGAAATATCATTGAGGCATTATCCTATGCCGTTAATTACGGATTGTTATAGTTTTCCTCTAACATTCCTTAGCAATCCGGTTCATTTCCTTCAAGATATGCTTCAGATTCTCAGGCTTGGTCAGGTTGAGCCAGTCGCAGAAGGTGATGCCCAATCTTCAAGGAGTCATCAAGGTATCCAGATAGTTTTCGGGAGTAATCACCACGGTTTCCTTCACGGGGTAAGCCTCCAAGAAGCTCTTGGGGAAATGCGCTTTCTTTTCGGGATGCCATTTCATCTCGAATGCGGTCATTTGGCCGTCACATTCCTCAACGAGGTCAATCTCCTGCTGCTGGGTGGTGCGCCAAAAATAGGAATTGCAGAGATGCTCGTTGTAATGGTTTCGCTTTTTTCGCTCAGCGATGAAGAAGTTTTCCCACAAAGGCCCCATGTCGCCACGCAAGGAAACGGGCACAAACTGCTGAATGACAGCGTTTCGCACACCTGTATCGTAAAAATAGACTTTCTTGCTTTTTTTCAGTTCGTTTCTCAGGTTGCGGTTGAGTCCAGTCAAACGGAACACCACATAGCATTTCTCCAACAAGTCGATGTATTTGTCGATGGTCTTGCTGTCGGTTTGCAGCATTTTGGCCAATTCGTTCGTCGAGACTTCACTTCCCATCTGAAACGCAAGAGCCTGCACCAATTTCTCGACCAATTCGGGCTTGCGAATGTCGCCTAACGAGAAGATGTCCTTATATAAATAACTTTGTGTCAGTTCGGTAAGGTATCTTCGAGCCTGTTCAGGGTGCTGGATGATGTCTGGATAGCTGCCGTATATCAGCCGGTTTTCCAAAGTCCGTTTTTCTTCGAGCAGGCCGTAAGTCTGCACGATTTCGGCACTTGATATGGGATAGAGATGGTATTCCGATTTGCGTCCCGTAAGGGGGGGCGTTTAGCCGGTTGCGCAACTCGAAAGCGGACGAGCCGGTGGCTATCACCTGAATATCCTTGAAATTGTCAACGATGAGTTTCAGCGTCAGGCCGATGTTGTCCACCTTTTGCGCCTCATCGATAATAACGAGTTTGTTGGTTCCAATCAGCATTTTCAGTTTGGCCACATTGGTGTTTTCCAATAGGTTGCGCGCTTCTGTTTCGTCGCAATTGAGCATCAAGACGGGCTGGTTGCTTTCATTCGCCAATAGGCTGAGCAAGGTGGTCTTTCCCACCTGACGGGCACCCACCAGCACGATGGCTTTGCCATGATATAGTTGTCTTTCTATGACTTCTTTTAATGCTCTTTGTATCATCATATTTGTATTAGTGCTGCAAAAATATGAATTTTTTGGAATATAATCCAAAATTTTGGTATTTTTTTTGGAATATAATCCAAATAATTGAGATTTATAGGGAAGTTGTGTCACAACGGTTACTGTAACCGTGGTTGCATAAAGCAAAAACATAAAATTCAGGCCTAAACCAAATATTTATCCTATTTTTGCGTTCACAAAACAACACGTTAAATTTGTCAAATTCGTCGATATGAAATTGGACATCGTCAATACCTCCAACAATCCCTTGCCGGCCTACGAGACCGCGAACTCCGCCGGCATGGATCTCCGCGCCTATCTTCCCGATGGCCCGATGACTCTTGAACCCATGCAACGTGGCCTCGTTCCCACGGGACTTTATATGGAAATCCCCGAAGGCTACGAAGGCCAGGTGCGGCCCCGCAGCGGCTTGGCGCTCAAAAGCGGCATCACCGTCCTCAATTCGCCTGGCACCATCGACGCCGACTATCGCGGGCAGATTTGCGTCATTCTGATTAATTTGTCCGACAAGCCTTTCGTCATCAACAGCGGCGACCGCATCGCGCAGATGGTCTTCGCCCGTTGCGAACAGATGGAGCCCGTGGCCGTGGAAACGCTTTCGGAGACCGAACGCGGCGCTGGCGGATTTGGTCATACTGGAAAAAATTGAAGTAGGTGGTAGGAAGTAAGAAATGTAGGGTTGTCACATTGTGGCAACCGAAATAGTCAAAATATTGAAATTATGAAATATAGGATAATAATATTGTCTCTGTTTTTGGGCGTCTCGATGTGGGGCGTTTCCCAAACCATGCCGTCCGAATTTGAAGGCAAGCCCGACAAACGCAAGAACGCCACCTATTTCTCCAACGGCCTGCAAAGCAAGTACCGCGAGGACACCGACGGCGCCATCCGCAACTTCGAGCAAGCCCTTCTTTATATGCCCGACGATGCCGCCTCGATGTTCGAGCTGAGCGAGCAATACTACAACGCCAGTCGCCTCGAAGACGCCTTCAAGATGATCCAAAAAGCCGCCGAAATCGACCCTGAGAACAAGTGGTACCAAATGCGGCTGGGCTTGTTTTACCGCGAATTGGGCCAATATGACGACTTCATCAACTTGTACGAAAACCTGACAAAGACTTATCCCGACGACCTCGATATGCTCAGCGAACTTATTGATGCTTACCTGATTACGGAAGAATACGACAAGGCTTTGGCAAAAATGGATGTGTTGGAAGAGCAAATCGGACAAAACGAGTTCATCACCCAACAACGTCTCGGCATCTACAAACAGCAAGGCCAGACCAAGAAGCTGATTGCCGAACTCGAGAAACTCATAGAACAAGAACCCGAAAACGCCCGCTATTATTCCATGCTCGCTCAGGTATATGCCGAAAGCGGCAAAGAAAAGGAAGCCTTGAAAACCTACGAGAAAATCAAGGAAATCAACCCGAGCGACCCATACATCAACATCTCGCTCTTGGAGTTTTACGAGAAAAACGGCGACAAGGAAAAGGCCTTCAACGAACTACTCTCGGCCATCCGCAACAAGAACCTCGACCTCAGCACCAAGTCGAACATCTACGACTATTGGGTGCAGAAAAACGAGAATTCCAAACAGCTGAACGAGCAAGTCCGCCAATGCGGCGAAGCTTTCGTGGCGACCCATCCCGACGACAAACTGGGCTATCTTATCCTCGGCTCTTATTATATGATTGAGCAAAACGCGGTGAAATCCAAGGAGTTGTACCAAAAATCGCTGGCCATCGATAGCACCGACTTCTATTCGTGGCAAAACCTCATCATCAGCGAGTCGCGACTCAACGAGAACGAGAATGTGCGCCAACACGCCATCGCCGCCCTGAAATACTACCCGATGCAGTCCGTTTTCTATTGGTATGCGGGCGTGGCCAGCGCCGTCCAACAGATGAACGACGATGCCATCACCTACTTGGAAAAGGGTAGGAGATACACCACCGACAAGGTGCAAATGGCCAATTTCGATGCTTTCCTTGGCGACCTCTACCACGAGCAAGGCGACGAGGAAAAGGCTTTCGATGCCTACGAACGAACACTACGCAACGACCCTGACAATGTATTGGTGCTCAACAACTACGCCTATTATCTCGCCGTGAAAAACCAGGATTTGGACAAGGCCTTAGAGATGTCCACCAAAGCCATCGCTGCCGAGCCCGACAACCCGACTTATCTCGACACTCACGCTTGGGTGCTCTACATGCGCGGCGACTACAAGGAAGCCGAAAAACACATGAAGAAGGCCTTGAAACTGCTGAAAGAGCCCGACGAGACTTATACCAAGCATTATGAGGCTATCCTGCAGAAGTTGGGCAAAAACTAATTGGAACGAAATTTGAAGTAAAACCTATTGTGTCAAAACAAATTGCCATAGCATTGTTGGCCCTTTCATTAGTCGCCGTTTCCTGCGCTTCGCGGAAGAAAACCGTCGCGCCCGAAACGCCGCAATCGTTTGAATGGCTGACCTCGAATATGAGCATCCAAGCCGAGGGCAACGGCATGTCGTTCAACGACTTGTCAGGCCAAATGCGGATGCGCAAGGACAGCCTCATTTGGCTCTCGGTGACGGCCACGATGGGCGTGGAAGTGCTACGCGCCAAGGTCAGCACCGATTCGGTTTGGGTCATCAACCGCTTGGAAAAGACCTATTTGGCTGAGCCTTTGGACAGCCTCGCCTTGCAACTTGGCGTGCCGTTCAGCCTGCCTTGGGTGCAAACTTTGCTCTTGGACAATAACCAAGGCCTTCCGCCCGTTGAGAATCAGACGGTGCAGTTGAAGACCTTCCTTATGGGCGGTCTCGCGGCTAAGGTGAAATACACTAACATCAAATTGGACCAGCCCCCCATTTTTCCGCTGAAAATCACCGACAAAATGGAACGCATACGATTGAAGAAACAACCATGAAAAGACTTTCTATCATATTGGTTTTGTTGCTTGTAGCTGTTTCTACTCCTTCGTTTGCCCAAAAGACGAAAGGCAAGTCGAAAAAGCAGCTGCAAAGCGAAATCACTTCCCTGCAAAACGAAATCTCGACCGCCAACAAACTGCTGAAGAAGACCTCGAAGGACAAGGAAATGACCCTCAACGAAGTCAACCTATTGGACAAGAAAATCAAGCAGCGCGAGAAGCTCATCACCGCCTACAACGAACAAATCGCCGTCCTCGACGAGGAAATCAGCAAGGGGCAGAGCAACATCGCCAGCCTCAATTCCGACTTGGGCAAGCTGCGCAAGGAATATTCAAAGATGGTCGCCTTCGCCAACAAAAACCGCAGCCATTACAACAATCTGGAATTCATCTTTGCCTCGAAGGACTTCAACCAAGCCTTCAGCCGAATGCGCTACATTAGGCAGTTCAGCGAGTCGCGCCAAATCAAGATGGAACAAATCGCCACCACCGAGAAACGCATCAGTGACGAGGTGGAGGCCAGCCAGAAAGCCCGCGAAGAACAAGCCGCCATGCTGAAAGACGAAAAAGCCCAGCAAGACGCCCTAAAGACCGAAAAGGAAGACCTGAACAAGCAAGTGGCCAACCTTAAGAAAAAAGAAGGCAGCATCCAGCAGGACATCAAGAACAAGCAGCAGCAGGCGCAGAAACTACAAAAGGCCATAGATGACATCATCGCCGAGGAAATCCGTGCAGCCAACGAAAGGCGCCGTCTGGAGGAGGAGAAAGCACGGAAAGAAGCCGAAAAGAAAGCCAAGGCCAACAAAGAGAAAGCCACCACGACTCCCAAGCCCTCAACTCCGAACCCTGCTCCGAAAGACAAAGGCATGGCCTTGACACCGTCCGAAAAGACCCTTTCCTCGAGCTTCGTCAGCAACAAGGGCAAACTGCCCTGGCCCGTGGAGCGCGGCGTCATTTCATCGTCATACGGCAAACACGCTTCGGTGGTGTCGAGCAAAGTGACCGTCACCAACAACGGCATCGACATCGCCACGACCGAAGGCGCCAAGGCCCGTGCCGTCTTCGACGGCGAAGTGGCCAGCGTCACCAAACTGACTGGTGCCAACACGGTGGTCATCATCCGCCACGGCGAATATTTCACCGTGTATTCCAACCTTGAAAATGTCACCGTCAAGCGCGGCGACAGGGTGAAGACCAAGCAGAATATCGGTACAATTCACACCAACAAGACGGAAAACAAGACCGAACTGCACTTTGAACTGCTCAAGGAAACCACACGACAAAACCCATCAAACTGGCTTTCAAATTAATGAAAATGAGACACAAAATACTGATATTGTTTTTGTTAGGCTTGATTTTAACGGTATCTTCCTGCAAGACCAAGGAAGTGCCAGGGCGGCGACGCACTCCACGTCACTGCAACACCTGCACTAAATGGAGTTATGCTCCACAGGACACCCCCGAAACATTACTTCTAAACAGCGATGAAGCCTGAGGAACTCGAACTCTTGAAGCGTTATTTCCCTGAAGCCTCGGTTGCATTGGTGGACTCCATTTTTGAGCAACGCCACTTTAGATTGCACTTCAAACGGCCACGCGCTTCTAAACTGGGCGATTTCCGTCCGCCAAGGACCAAAAACGATATTTGCTCCATCACCCTCAACTTGGACTTGAACCCTTACCAAATGCTCGTCACTTACGTTCACGAAGTGGCGCATTATGATGTGTATCAACAATATGGATCACGGAAAGTGCAACCTCATGGCACGGAATGGCAAACGATATTTGCCACGCTCTTGCAGCCGTTCATGACCGAAACAATTCTTCCGAAAGATGTGCTCGCAGCATTGTTCAAGCATTTGCAGCACATCAAAGCCAGCAGCACCGCCGACCAGAACCTGCAACGCATCATGCGGCAATACGACAAGCATCCCGAATCGGTCAGCACCGTGGAAAGTTTGCCTGACGGTGCCAGATTTGTGCTGAGAAACGGTCTCGTTTTCCAAAAAGGGGAGAAGCAACGCACCCGCTACAAGTGCTATTGCGAAAGCAACGGACGCTGGTATTTCGTTGCAGCCTTGGCAGAAGTGAAAGCTTTATGACAAACCTTCCCTGTGTTAATTAATTCCTTATCTTTGCGCCAAATTCAACAGCTATGGGCAAAACAGCATTACTTACCGGCATCACTGGCCAGGACGGTTCTTTCCTTGCCGAATTCCTTTTGGAAAAAGGTTATGACGTACATGGCATCATCCGCCGTTCGTCATCGTTCAACACAGGTCGTATCGAACACCTATATTTGGACGAATGGGTGCGCGACATGAAAAACAAACGCCTGCTCACCTTGCACTACGGCGACATGACCGACTCGTCGTCGCTGGTGCGCATCATCCAGAAGGTGCAACCCGACGAAATCTATAATTTGGCCGCACAAAGCCATGTAAAAGTCTCGTTCGACTGCCCCGAATACACCGCCGAAGCCGACGCTGTGGGCACGCTTCGTCTTCTCGAAGCCGTGCGCATCCTCGGATTGGAAAAGAAGTGCAAAATCTATCAAGCCTCCACCTCCGAGTTGTTTGGCAAAGTGCAAGAAGTGCCGCAAAAGGAAACGACGCCGTTCTATCCACGTTCGCCCTATGGCGTGGCCAAACAATATGGCTTTTGGATTGTGAAAAACTATCGCGAAAGCTACGGTATGTTCGCCGTCAACGGCATCCTCTTCAACCACGAGAGCGAACGCCGCGGCGAGACTTTCGTCACACGTAAGATCACGCTGGCCGCTGCCCGCATCAAGCAAGGGCACCAGGACAAGCTTTATCTGGGCAACCTCAATGCGCTCCGCGACTGGGGCTATGCCAAGGACTACGTGGAGTGCATGTGGCTCATCCTGCAACAGGAACAGCCTGAGGACTTCGTCATCGCCACGGGCGAATACCACACCGTCCGCGAATTCTGCACGTTGGCCTTCAAGCATGTCGGCATCGACTTGCGTTGGGAAGGCGAAGGCGTGGACGAAAAAGGCATCGATGCGGTCACGGGCAAGGTGCTCGTCGAGGTGGACCAACGTTTCTTCCGTCCCGCCGAAGTGGAACAGCTCTTGGGCGACCCCACCAAGGCCAAGACACTTTTGGGTTGGAATCCGAGGAAGACTTCGTTTGAGGAGCTGGTCAAAATCATGGTCGACCATGATATGCGCTTCGTTAAGAAACTCTATCTGAAAGCCCATATGGAGGATTAGGTCACATGGATAATAGTTTTAATGTCACACAGATTGCACAGATGACACAGATATTGCTCGCCTTTGGCGAACAGTTACTGTAGTCAAAAATCTGTGAAATCCGTGTAATCTGTGTGACAAAAATAGAGGAAACAAAATGACAGACAACGAATTGACATACGAAATTAGAGGTGCCATATTTGACGTTTACAACGAGCTTGGGCCAGGTTTGTTGGAATCTGTATATGAAGAAGCTTTGGCTTTTGAACTGAAGAAGCGAAGATTGGAAGTGGCAAGACAGGTTGAGGTTCCCATCATATACAAAGGTAATGAACTCAAAACCCCTCTTCGCCTGGATTTACTCGTTAATAATCAAGTAATTGTCGAATTGAAATCTGTTGAAGAGATGAAGCCTGTGTTTTCAAAACAACTGCTAACCTACCTAAAACTTCTTGATAAACATGTAGGACTATTGGTAAACTTCAATACAAGTAATCTAAGGGAAAGCATCAAAAGGATAGTTAATTAAGCCAAACAAATAGCACAAATGGCACAGATTTATTATTCGCGTTTTTCTGATATACAGCACTTCACCGTCAGGTGAACAAATCTGTGAAATCCGTGCAATCTTTGTGAAAACAACGATGAGAAAAAAGAAATAAATCAGAGTGAAATGAATAAAGATTCCATAATTTATGTAGCTGGTCACAGAGGAATGGTGGGAAGCGCCATCGTGCGTGAACTGCAACGCCAAGGCTACACCAATATCATCACCCGCACCCACAAGGAACTGGATTTGACCCGTCAGGAGGCCGTTGAGGCTTTCTTCGAGGCCGAAAAACCCCAGTATGTGTTTTTGGCCGCCGCCAAAGTGGGCGGCATCGTCGCCAACCAATCTGCCCTCGCCGACTTCATGTACGACAACATGGTTCTCGAGATGAACGTCATCCACTCGGCTTGGAAAAACGGCTGCAAGAAGTTGGAGTTCCTCGGCTCTTCGTGCATCTATCCGCGCATGGTCCCGCAACCGATGAAGGAAAATTGCCTGCTCACGGGCGAGTTGGAGAAGACCAACGAAGCCTACGCCTTGGCAAAAATCAGCGGGCTGAAGTATTGCGAATTCCTCAACCGCCAGTACGGCACGGACTATATTAGCGTCATGCCGACCAATCTCTATGGCCCCAACGATAACTACCACCCCGAGCACAGCCATGTGTTGCCCGCCTTGATCCGTCGGTTCCACGAAGCCAAGATGCAAGGCTTGAAGGAAGTCACCTGCTGGGGCGACGGCTCGCCGCTGCGCGAGTTCCTTTATGTGGACGACCTCGCCAACCTTTGCGTCTTCCTGATGAACAACTACAGCGGCAACGAAACCGTCAACGCCGGTACGGGCAAAGAACTGTCCATCAAGGAACTGACGGAATTGGTCGCCAAAGTCATCGGCTATGCAGGCGAAATCAAGTGGGACACCACCCGCCCCAACGGCACGCCACGCAAGCTCCTCGATGTGAGCAAGACGACCGCCTTGGGCTGGACCTACAAGACCGAACTGGAAGACGGCATCCGACTGGCTTATGACGACTTCTTGAATAACCCAATGCGTGCAGAAAGATGACCAAAAAAGTATTTGTTTCAGGCTGTTACGACCTTTTGCACAGCGGTCACGTCGAGTTTTTCCGCCAAGCGGCGCAGTTCGGCGACTTGTATGTCGGCATCGGTTCCGACAAGACCATCCTGCACTACAAAAAACACAAGACACTTTATCCCGAGCATGAACGCCTCTTCATGGTGAAGGCGGTCCGCTATGTGAAAGACGCATTCATCAACGATGGCGACGGCGTGATGGACTTCATCGGAACGGTTGACAGACTGAAACCCGATGTTTTCGTCGTCAACGAGGACGGCTCTTCAGAAGAAAAACGCCGTTTTTGCGAAGAACGTGGCATCGAATATGTGGTGCTGCAACGCACGCCTTCCGAAGGTCTGGAAGCACGTTCTTCCACTTCGCTGAAACAGGATATTTGCCAAATCCCCACCCGCCTCGACTTGGCTGGCACTTGGATCGACCAACCTTACGTGTCGTGTTTTGCCCCAGGCTGGGCCATCACCATCTCCCTTGAGCCCACTTTCGAGGTGCGCGAACGCTGCGGCCTTTCGACCTCTACGCGCAACATGATCAAGCGCATCTGGCCGATGAAGTTGCCTGATATGGATCCCGAAACCCTCGCCAAACTCGTCTTCTGCTTCGAGAACGACCCCGAACGCAGCGACGGCATCATCAGCGGGGCGCAAGATTCCATCGGCATCTGTATGCCTGGCTTGGCAAGGCATTACTACGACAAACTCTATTGGCCCATCAAGATTGAGACTTGCCAGGACGATGCCGTTTTGGATTGGCTCGAAAACCATCTTGTGATGGTCCCGATGGAGCCGCGCCGCCTGGGTTGCTCGGTGGTGGAAGGCAAGGACATCACGGAGCCGAAGGTCAGGGTTTTGGCCAAGGCCGCCGACGACTGTTGGGATGCCATCATGAACCAAGACCTGCTCGCTTTCGCAAAAGCCTACAAGGCTTCTTTCAACGCCCAAACCGCCATGTTCCCCGCCATGATTCAAGGCTCGGTGCAGAGTTACATCGACCGTTATTCCGCTTTGGATGACGTTTTGGCTTGGAAGATGCCTGGCGCAGGTGGCGGTGGCTATCTGGCCTGCGTGGTCAAGGATGCTGTTACGTTCAGCCAAAAAAAGCAAGAGGCTATCACGCTAAGAATCAGAAGAAAATGAATAAAATCGTCGAAAAGAAATACCTGCTGGCTTTCATTTTGGTGACCTGCTGTTTCGCCCTTTGGGGCTTTGCCAACGACATCACCAACCCCATGGTGAAGGCCTTCTCCAAAATCTTCCGCATGAGCGTCACCGATGGCGCCTTGGTGCAACTAGCCTTTTATGGCGGCTATTTCTGCATGGCGCTGCCTGCCGCACTGTTCGTCAAGAAGCATTCCTTCAAGGCGGGCCTGCTGATGGGTCTCGGGTTGTACGCCCTCGGCGCCTTGATGTTCATTCCCGCCAAGGCCACAGGCAGTTACTATCCGTTCTTGATTGCTTACTTTGTACTCACTTGCGGCCTCTCCTTCCTCGAAACCACGGCCAATCCGTTCATCCTCTCGTTGGGCGACAAAGCGACCGCAACACGTCGCCTCAACCTTGCCCAAGCCTTCAATCCCATTGGCTCGCTGGCCGGCATGTTCGTGGCGATGCAGTTCATCCAGGCCAAACTCAACCCGATGAGCACCGAAGAACGCGCCCTGCTCGACCCACAACAATTTGAAGCCGTAAAAAGCGCCGAATTGGCCGTGCTTTGCAAACCCTACGTCATCATTGGCTTGGTGCTTGTGGCGTTTTTTGTGGTGATTTTGTTCAGCGTGAAGAACGCGGCAAAAACGCAAGACGAAAGTGCCGACAGCCATTTTGGCCCCACCGTGAGACGCCTTTGGCAAAACAAACCCTATCGCTACGGCGTGGTGGCGCAGTTTTTCTACGTGGGCGTGCAAATCATGTGCTGGACCTTCATCATCCAATACGGCACGCGCGTCTTCATGAACGAAGGCATGACCGAGCAAGCCGCCGAGGTGCTTTCGCAACGCTACAACATCGTGGCGATGGCCATTTTCTGCGTGAGCCGCTTCATCTGCACCTTCCTGCTGAAATACATCCATCCTTCCAAACTGCTGACTTACTTTGGCATTGCGGGTGCCATCTTGGTGTTAGGTGTCATCTTCCTTGACGGTCGCGCCGGAATGTATTGTCTCGTGGCCATCTCCGCCTGCATGAGTCTGATGTTCCCGACCATCTATGGCATCGCCTTGACCGACACGGGCGAAGACGCCAAACTGGGTGCGGCGGGACTCATCATGGCCATCTTGGGCGGCTCGGTGTTGCCGCCATTGCAAGCCCGCATCATCGATGGCGGCGGACTGGGCAGCATCCCTGCGGTCAACCTGAGCTTCGTGTTGCCGCTCGTCTGCTTCGTCGTCATCGTCATTTACGGACGTTTCATCACTACATCAGACAAACCATGAAAAGATATTGCCAAACCCTCCAACTCGTCAACGACCCCGAACTCATTGCGAAATATTGCGAAATCCATGCCCATGTGTGGCCCGAAATCGTCGAAGGGCAACGCCAAGTAGGCATCCTTGACATGCAGATTTATCGCTTTGAAAACCATGTCTTCATGATTTGCGACACCATGGACGATTTCGATTGGGAAAAAGACATGGCCCGACTGGCCGGATTGCCCCGCCAGGCCGAATGGGAAGCCTATGTGGCTCAATGCCAAGGCGCCGACCCCAATTTGCCTTCGACGGGAAAATGGAAATTAATGGAAAGAATTTTTTGAAGATATAAAAACTTTTGTCGTAGATTTGCAAGTTCAAATCGATTGCCTATGTATAAACTCTTTACGCGTTTTTGCAATTTCATATTTGGTAAACACAAAAGCAACACTTTGCCGCGTTTTTGGATTCTGGCAGCGGATATGGTGATTGTCGTTTTTGCGTATGTGATTGCGATTTTTATGCTGTATTTCAAGGATTTAAAAGATTCAACATTCGATTGGGGCCGCATCTGGCTAGTACCCGTGGCCTACCTTGTCGCTTTCCTCATCACGCGAACCTACGATGGCATGTTGCGTTATTCGGGTTTCAACGACATCCGAAAGATTTTCGCGACTTGCACCTCCACGTTGGCGATATTGATCATCTCCAAACTGGGCCTAAGCCAAATTGGGCCTTCGCTGGTCACCGTTATCTTCCCGCGCTACGTGACCATGATTTATCACTACCTCATCACGATGGTGCTAATGATCATCATGCGCTTCGCCATCCGACGGCTGTATAACGAAGTCTACAAAAGCAGCGCTGACAAGCTGAACACCCTCATCTACGGCGCTGGCGACGGCGGCACCATGCTGATGCGGACGCTGAGCCAAGACACCATCTCGAAATTCAAAATCAGGGCTTTCGTTGACGACGACCCCAAACGCGCCAAGTCGCAAATCAACACCATCAAGGTGTATTCACCCGAGAAGGCCATGACACCCGAGTTCATCAAGAAGTATGATATTGACGTGATGATTGTGGCCATCCCCAGCCTACCCGACGAACGCAAAAAGGAAATCATCAAACAAGGCTTGGGGCTCAACCTTATCGTGAAGTCCATCCCGTCGTTCGACAAATGGGTGGACGGCAAACTGTCGACCAACCAAATCCAAGACATCAAGATCGAAGATCTTTTGGGTCGCAAGCCCATCATCCTGGGCAAGAGCAACGTGATTCGCGAAATCAACGACAAAATGGTGCTCGTCACAGGTGCCGCAGGTTCCATCGGAAGCGAGATTTGTCGCCAGTTGATGCACTACAATCCCACCAAACTCATCATGCTCGACCAAGCCGAGTCGCCCATGTACGACTTCCAGTTCGAGATGAACAACACGGAGGATTTCAAGGAGATGCGCGACCGCATGGCCTTTGTCATCACCAACGTGAAAGACCCCGTTCGCATGAGCGAGGTGTTTGAAAAATACCGTCCGCAAGTGGTGTTCCATGCCGCAGCCTACAAGCATGTGCCCTTCATGGAGGAGAATGCCTACGAAGCCGTGTTTGTCAACGTGTTTGGCACGAAACTCGTGGCCGACCTCGCCGTTGAATACGGCGTGGAGAAGTTCGTCATGATTTCGACTGACAAGGCTGTCAACCCAACCAACGTGATGGGCGCAACGAAGCGCATCGCCGAGATTTACACGCAAAGCCGCACGGGCAAAACCAAGTTCATCACCACGCGATTCGGCAACGTGCTGGGCTCGAACGGTTCCGTCGTCCCGCTGTTCCGCAAGCAAATCGCCCAAGGTGGCCCCATCACCGTTACCGACCGTCGCATCACGCGCTTCTTCATGACCATCCCCGAGGCCTGCAGCCTCGTCCTCGAAGCGGGTTCCATCGGCGAAGGCGGCGACATTTTCGTCTTCGACATGGGCGAGAAAGTCAGGATCTGGGACCTCGCCGAAAAGATGCGCCAACTAGCCCATCGCCCCGATGTGGAAATCATCGAGACAGGGCTCCGTCCGGGCGAGAAACTTTACGAAGAAGTGCTGGCCAACAAGGAGAACACCATCAAGACTGACAATGAGAAGATTATGCACGCGTTTGTGCGCAAATACGAGACCTCGGAAGTGGATGCCATGATAGAGAAATTGCATGAGCAACTCGAGACCTGCGACGAGATGAAGATTGTGGCCCAAATGAAGGCCATCGTGCCCGAATTCAAGAGCAACAACAGCATTTTCAGCACGTTGGACAAATAATCCAAGAGGCAGCCCCTATTCACCAACCCGCCTTACCGCATCGCACGAGCCACCGACGCCTCCGCTCGTAGCGAAAATCCTTTTCCGTTGGGTGAAATAAAAGCCAACATTTGCCGTTCTACGAAAAAGAATTATCTTTGCCACATTGAACATTTAAAAATCAATCGTCATGAAAAAGTTGTTCTTACCTATCGCGCTGCTCCTTTTGGTCGCGGCCAGCTGCAATCCAAAAGACCCAAACGAAGTCGACGTGGAGACCTATTCCCTGTGCGACAGCGTTTTCATCGAAAGCGAATATGGCGACGGCTATTCCCGTTTCAATGTCAACCTCGACCTGCCCGTCACCAAAAACCAGACCTTGCGCCAAAACATTCTCCATTGGATGCTCTCGGAAGAAACGGATGACCCCGTCAGCTACCTCGAGATGCTGAGAGACGGTTTCTTTGGGGAAGATGGCAGCGAACCTCGTTCAGTATACGAAGACAATTATTCCCTTTCGGAACAAACCGACAAATACGTGACCTACACAACAGAAGGCTACGAATATACAGGCGGTGCCCATGCCATGCCGTGGTATAATGGCACCACATTCAGCAAAATCGACGGCAGCATTGTGGGTTACGACCTGTTTGTCGACCCTGAACAATTGATAGGAATCATTGCGGAAAACATTAAAAACCAATATTTTGAAAAAGACGCTGAAGAGGGTCTCTTCCCTGAATACGAAGAAATCACCACGCTGCCTGCCAGTGAGCCTTGGATTGAAACCGACAGCGTTGTGTTTTGCTACCAAGCCTATGAAATAGCATCCTACGCCGCCGGCATGCCCTTGTGCAAAATCGCATTGACCGACCTGAAACCTTATTTGAGCGAGAAAGGAAAAACATTTTTGAATCCGTAAAATCCTGTAGAGACGCAAAATTTTGCGTCTCCACACAACAATTCATTATCAATGAACAATTACTGCATCATCATGGCCGGCGGCATAGGAAGCCGCTTCTGGCCCCTCAGCAAGGACAATTATCCCAAGCAATTCCTCGATATATTAGGCACGGGAAAGAGCTTCATCCGCAGCACCTACGAACGCTTCAGCCCCGTCATCCCCGACGAGAACTTCCTCGTGGTGACCAACAAGGCTTACAAGCACCTCGTTTTGGAGCACCTGCCCATGCTCAAGCCCGACCAAGTGCTTTGCGAGCCGACGCGACGCAACACGGCGCCTTGCATCGCCTACGCGGCCTATCACATCCAAAGCCGCTGCAAGGATGCCAACATCGTCATCACCCCCGCTGACCACTTGGTGACCAACGAAACCGAGTTCCAACGCATCATCCGCTTGGGTTTCGGCTTTTTGACCCAAAAACCGCAGGCCTTGATGACCATCGGCATCAAGCCGAGCCGACCTGAGACGGGCTATGGCTACATCGAAGTGCCCAAACAGAACGTGCTGCCCGAGGTCGTGAAGGTGGAAATGTTCAAGGAAAAACCCGACTACGACACCGCCGTGAAGTTCGTCGCCGAAGGCAACTACTTCTGGAACAGTGGCATCTTCCTCTGGACCTTGGACGGCATCATGCAGGCCTTCAAGACCTATCTGCCTGAGATGGTGGAAGTGTTCGAGAAAGGCATCTTCAACTTCGGCACGCCCGAGGAGCAGGACTTCATCAACGACCATTTTACGGACTGCCCCAACATCAGCATCGACTACGGCGTGATGGAGAAGTCGCCCAACACCTTCACCATCCCCGCCGACTTCGGCTGGAGCGACATCGGCACGTGGGGCTCGCTGTTCACCCACGCCAGGAAGGACGAAAACGGCAACGCTTTGCGCGGCAAGGTGGTCTCGGTCGATAACAAGAACACCATCGTCAACATCGAAGAAGGCACCGAAGCCGTGGTGGAAGGCTTGGAGGACTACCTCGTGGCCTACCGCGACCACTCGCTCCTCGTGTGCAAGCTGCATGACGAGCAACAAATCAAGGTTTGGATTGAGGGATTGAAGTGATGGAGCAGCCGTTGGTTTCGGTCATCATGCCCAGCTATAACGCTGAGCAATTCATTGCCGAAAGCATTGAATCGGTGTTGCATCAAACTTATCAAAACTGGGAATTGGTCGTCACCGACGATTGTTCAAGCGACCGAACGCCCGAAATCGTCCAATCCTATTGCGACAAAGACTCGAGAATTCATTTTGCCATCGCCAAAAGGCATTCCGGCATCGCAGGCACACGCAACCAATGCATTGCAAGGGCTAAAGGACGTTTCATCGCTTTTCTTGATAACGACGACCTTTGGCATCCGGAAAAACTAGAAAAGCAAATCCGTTTTATGCTTGAAAAAGGTTGTGCTTGCAGTTATTCGGCTTATGAACTGTTGAGAGAAAACGGCACGCCTAAAGGCAAAACCATCAAAACGGCAGGTGTCATCAATTATGATCGATATTTGAGGAATACAATCATCGGTAGTGGCACCATTATGCTTGACCGCGAACAGACCGGTTCCTTGGTAATGCCCGACAATGCCACCAGTGATGACATGGCTCTTTGGTGCAAAATCCTCAAAGACGGTCATTTCGCTTATCCCATTCCCGAAGTGCTCATGCTATACCGAGTCAGAAGCAATTCAGCATCTGCCAACAAATTCAAGGCCGCCAAAGATGTCTGGCTTGTTTATAGAAAACAAGAGAAACTCTCATTTTTCCGTGCTTTGGGATGTTTTTTCGGCTATGCCTTCAACGCCATCAAAAAACGTCTACAATGAAAAACGAGCGGAACGACTGGAAGTACTATAACTATAGGAATGCTTGGCGGTTTGCCGGTCCTCCTCACGAAGAACAAAAGCTCAACGATGAAGCTTGCAAAAATCTTCTTCGCATGTCCGGTTTGATGGTAAGAAACACCTACGATTTTGATTGTAAGGAAGAAACTTGTTTCTGGAATCTCATCAAGGACCAATTTGGTGGTTTGAAAGAATTGACTTCCAACACGAGAAACCGCGTCACAAAATCCTTGGAATGCTTGGACTTCCAACGTGTTGATTTCTCCATGGTGCAAACTTTGGGTTATCCTATCTTGAAAGCGACTTTCGACGATTATGCCACCGTCGATCGACCCATGAACCAGCAGATCTTTGAGGATTATCTCCGACATTGCCAGTGCTGGGATTATGAATACTGGGGCGTCTTTGACAAGAATACCAACGAGTTCATTGGATTTTGCGCTAACAGATTATGGGAAAATGCGACAGAATATGGCATTATCGGAATATGGCCGCAATATAAGCACAATGGTACTTTCCCATATTACGGTCTATTTTATGAAATGAACCGATATTACTTGCAAGAAAAAAGCTTCCGCTACGTCACCGATGGCTCGCGCAGCATCACCGAGCACTCCAATATCCAACAGTTTCTGGAAGAGAAGTTCCGTTTCCGCAAAGCCTACTGCCAACTGGCCGTGCATTACAAATGGTGGATGAAGATTGCGGTAAATTCCTTGTACCCATTCCGAAAAATCATAACTTTGCCGCGTGTTAAGGCAATACTCAACATGGAGGCCATGCAACGTGGCGAGAAATGAACACAAAATAGGATTCCTCTGCAAGTGGTGCTTCGACCGCGTCGTGGCACTCGTCGGGCTTGTGGTGCTCGCCGTGCCCCTGCTCGTCATCGCCATGCTCATCAAAACGGACTCGAAAGGACCTGTTTTTTTCCTGCAATGGCGCATCGGTAAAGACGGCAAACCTTTCAGAATCTGTAAGTTCCGCACAATGACCCACCAATCGGAGGGCGACAGCATCACCACCGCCACCGACCCGCGCATCACCCAGATAGGCCACTGGCTGCGCCACAGCAAGGCAGACTGCCTCACCGAGTTGATTAATGTCTTGGTTGGCCAGATGAGCCTCGTCGGGCCGCGCCCCGACGTGCCCGGCTATGCCGACCGGCTGCAAGGCGACGATAGAAAAATATTGCAACTCAGGCCTGGCATCACCGGCCCCGCCAGCATCAAATACCGCAACGAGGAGGAACTGCTCGCCCATCAGGCTGCCCCGAAAGCCTACAACGACACCGTCATTTGGCCCGACAAGGTGAAAATCAACCTGAACTATCTGGAAAACTGGACTTTTTTGGGCGACATCAAACTGATTTTCAAGACCGTATTCCATTGAGCCACGTAGTGGCGACAGGATATTAAGCAGGCGGCGCCAACCCCTGCTTTTTATGCCGTGGCCAGCGTTAGCTGACCACGGCATAAAAAAACCCCGTAGAAACGGGGAGAATCTACGAGGCCAAAAAATTAATAACATGAAACATAAAAATGCGCCCCCTTCAGGACTTGAACCTGAGACCCCCTGATTAACAGTCAGATGCTCTAACCAACTGAGCTAAGGAGGCTGCACAATGTCACAGAACTTATCTCTGATTTGCGGTTGCAAAAGTACAGCTTTTTTCATTACCCACAACAAATTTCCGTGGAAATTTTTATACTATTTTCTAATCGATTGTAAATCAACGAGAAAAAATTTATTCTAACCGCTTGTTTTTATTGCTATCTTTGCAGCACATAAACAAATCAGATATGGCAAACCAGAGAATACTCGGAATCGGAAGCGCCTTGGTCGACATCTTGAGCCAAGTGCCCGACGAAAAAATCTTGAATGAATTAGGGCTGCCCAAGGGGAGCATGACCTACGTCGATGCCGACGCTGCCGTCAAAATCGGCGAACGACTGACCCAACTTTACGGCAGCCAACGCGCCTCAGGCGGCTCAACGGCCAACACCATGAGCGGACTGGCCCGCCTCGGCGTGGAATCAGGTTTCCTCAGCAAAATCGGCACCGACGAAGTGGGCGAGTTCTTCAAAATGCAAATGCTCGAAACCCTCGTGAAACCTCAACTGCTCACCTCCGACACGCCTTCGGGGCGTGCCATCGCCATGGTCACCCCCGACGGCGAACGCACTTTCGCCACCTGCCTTGGCGCCGCCGCTGAGATACGTCCCGACGACATCAAGCCCGAACTCTTCGAAGGTTGGGACATCTTCTACGTGGAAGGCTACCTCGTGGCCAACCCCACCCTGCTCGAAAAAGCATTAGACACCGCCTATGCCAAAGGTATGACAATAGCCATGGATATGGCCAGCTACAACGAAGTGGCCAAAAACCGCGAGCTGCTGCTCCGACTGCTCAACGACAGGTTGGACATCGTCTTCGCCAACGAACAGGAATCCTTCGCCTTGACGGGTCTTGAACCCGAAGCGGCTTTGCATTACATCGCCGAGCGTTGCCAAATCGCCGTGGTGAAAGTGGGAGCCAAAGGCGCTTTCGTCCAACGCGGTTCCGAAGTCGTCACCGTCCCGCCAATGAAAGCCGACGTCATCGACACCACGGGCGCAGGCGACATGTGGGCCTCGGGCTTCCTCGCAGGACTGGTAAAAGGCGAAAACCTGGAGAAATGCGGCATGATGGGTGCCATCGTCGCCAAGAACATCATCGAAGTGATGGGCGCCAAGATGGATGCCACGCGCTGGGCAAAAATTCACGAGGCCATTGCAAAATTGTAAATAATTGAGCCGAGCAAAGACTATTTTTTGTATTTTTGCACCCACTTATTTTTCGCGAAAAGTAAAAATTTAAAAATTAGACACTTAGATAACAATGAAGGAATTCCAGACAAAAGACATCCGCAATGTTGCCCTCATCGGCGCAGCAAAGTCGGGTAAGACCACGCTTGCCGAAAACATGCTTTTCGAAGGCAAGCTCATCAACAGAAAAGGTAGCACCGATGAAAAGAACACCGTGTCTGACTACCGCCAAATCGAAATGGATCGCCAGATTTCGGTGAACGCCTCCATGATGTATACGCTTTACAACGACAAGAAAATCAACATCTTGGACACCCCTGGTTTCAGCGACTTCTCGGGCGACATCGTCAGCTGCCTCTATGCCGCCGACATGGCCGTTTGCACCGTCAACGCCCAATCGGGTGTTGAAGCCACCACCGAAAACGCCTGGCGCCATGCCGCCAACACGAACAAACCCGTCGTGTTCTTCATGAACCAACTCGACCACAGCAACGCCAACTTCGACAACACCGTCCGCGAGCTGAAAGAATACTTCGGCGACAAGGTTACGCCTATCCAATATCCCGTCAACGCCGGTGAAGACTTCAACGCCGTCATCGACCTCATCATGATGAAGATGCTCGTCTTCAAGAACGGCAACGGAGCCCCCGAAATCCAGGACATCCCCGCTGCCGAAATGGCCAAGGCCGAAGAGCTACACAACAACCTCATCGAGCACGCCGCCGAAGGCGAAGAAGCCCTGATGGAGAAGTTCTTCGAAGAGATGACCCTGAGCGAGGAAGACATGGAACGCGGTATCCACCTGGGTATCGTCAACCGTGAGATGTTCCCCGTCCTCTGTGGCGCTGCCAAGCGCGGCGTGGGCGTCACCCGTCTGATGGAATTCATCATTAACGCCTGCCAGTCGCCCGCCGACATGCCTGCCATCAAGGCCAACAACGGACAAGAGTTCCACAACAGCAACGACGACCCGACCGCCATGTTCATCTTCAAGGTGACCACCGAGCAAAACCTCGGCGATGTGGCTTGGATGCGCATCTACGGCGGCACCGTCAGCAAGAGCCAAGACCTCGTCAACCCACGCACGGGCAACAAGGAACGCCTCTCGCAACTGCTCGTCTTCCGTGGCAAGAACCGCGAAGAAGTCGAAAAAGTCAACGCTGGCGACATCATCTGCACCATCAAGTTGAAGGACGGCCGCATCGGCGACACCTTGGCCGACGCCAAGGCTGCCGAAGCCATCTTCCCCGAAATCCCGTTCCCAACGCCAGTGTTCTCCATCGCCGTCAAGGCCGTCAACTCACAGGAAGACGAAAAGCTGGGCACCATCCTCAACGATATGCACAAGACCGACCCGACCGTCATCAGCGGCATGTCGCGCGAGCTGCGCCAGAACATCCTGCAATGCCAAGGCGAATACCACTTCAACACCCTGAAATGGTACTTCGACAACGTCCATAAGATTGCCATCGAGACCATGTCGCCCAAGATCCCGTATCGCGAAACCATCACCAAGAGCGCCAGCGCCAGCTATCGCCACAAGAAACAGTCCGGTGGTAGCGGTCAGTTTGGTGAGGTGCACATGCAACTGGCTCCTTACTTCGAGGGTTACACCGACCCGAGCGAACTGCAAGTGCGCGACAAGCAGGAGTACGAACTGCCTTGGGGCGGCAAGCTCATCTTCGCCAACTGTGTCGTCGGTGGCGCCATCGATGCCCGCTTCATGCCCGCCATACTGAAGGGCGTCAACGAGCGTCTGGAGCAAGGCCCGCTGACGGGTAGCTACGCCCGCGACATCATCGTCTACATCTACGACGGTAAGATGCACCCGGTCGACTCCAACGAAATGGCCTTTAAGATTGCCGGTCGTATGGCCTTCAGCGCCGCCTTTAAGAACGCTGGCCCGAAGATCATGGAGCCTATCTACGACCTCGACGTGCGCATGCCCGCCGACCTGATGGGTGCCGTGATGACCGACCTGCAAGGCCGCCGCGCCATCGTGATGGGTATGGACAGCGACCACAACTACCAGACCATCCACGCCAAGGTGCCGTTGGCCGAGATGGACCGTTACTCCACCTCGCTGAGCTCGCTCACCTCGGGCCGTGGCACCTTCACGATGAAGTATGCTGAATACCAGCAAGTACCCACCGACGTGCAGAACCGCCTCCTCAAGGAGTACGAAGAGAGCCAGAAGGAAGAAGAATAAAGAGAAAGAATTTTTTCATAAGTATTGCATTTTTCCCCGCCGCAAGTTTTTTTGTGGCGGGGTTTTTTGTTTATCTTTGCAGGCATGAAAACACGGCTTTTCCTATTCATCCTAACGCTAATGTTGGCCTTGTCGGCCTGCCACACGCCCACCAGCGAGGCGCGCCGCATGGTGCGCCGTGCCGAGCAGCTGGCCGACACCCTGACCGACAGCACCGTGCGCCTGATTGACAGCGTGTTGCATATGCCTGCGAGCTTCAAAGAAAGCGAGCGCATGGACATGGCCCTGCTGCAAGCCGAGGCCCTGTTGGGCGACCGTGGGCAGGAACTCTCGCCCGTGATGGACGACGACTTCTTCGACGACCGCCCCAACCTCAGCACCAGCCCCGAGCTGGAGCGTGCCGCCGACTATTACGCCGGGGAAAAAGAGTATGCCAAGGCCGCCCACGCCGCGCTCTACAGCGGCTTCGTGCAGCAACACTACGACGAAAAGGAAGCCGCCATGCAGTCGTTCAAGGAGGCGGAACTATATGGAAAGATGGTGGAGACAGCCTTACCGTGGCGTTGGCGGATTATTGGATGGGGAAGATGTTGTTAGATGACAGAATGGAACAAGATGCATTGTCTTTACTTCAAACAGCTCTGCCCAATTTTGGCAACAACCTTTTAGACAGGGCTTTAACGCAAAACATAATGAGTATTTGTCATATGTTGCAAGGAGATTTCTACAACGCCGATATCTGTTTGAAACAGAGTTTGTTGGATGAGACAGACAGCCATTCCAATTCTGACAAGGTGCATCACAGAATATGTAACAACTACGCAGTACTTTGTCGCCTGCAAGGGAAATATGACGAATCAAAAGCATACCTTAGGCAAATGGCAGGCCATTCCAACCTTGACGAAACCGAGATGTTTTTGTATCATCTCAATATGGCGAAAACGTTCATTGCAGAAAATGAGATGGATTCCGCCACACTGTATCTACGACAAGTCGAGGCATTGTTGCCCGACATGAAAATAAAGAGGGAGTCGCAAATTTCAGCATGCGGTTCCTTGTCTCAATTCGCCGAATGGCAAGGGGATATCCAGAAGGCATTACGATTTAAGGCTCTGATGGAAGAACTCATGTCCAAAGGTGTTGGTCCAAAGTCAAGAGCAAAGCATCTACCGCATCCAAAGGCAATTCGATTACGAGAGCCTGCAAAATGCAATGACCCAGAAAATCATTTCTAGGCATCGCATAATAATAATAATCAGCGCATTGCTATTAGCGGCATCTATCGTTATTATAGCTTTGC
>JAFUAA010000072.1 GCA_017460915.1 Bacteroidales bacterium
AAGGCGCAGTTCCAGCATTTCGTTTTCGGTGTCGTATTGCGGATAAAGGTAAAGCAAGTCGAGCAGGGCCTTTTCGGGCAAGGCCAAATGATAGGTGTAGCCCTGTGGCAAGGCTCTTGGCTCGTAACTGAAAAACAAATCCGGCTTGACGGTCTGGTAACTGAACTCGCCAAAGGCATTCTCGTAATGTGCAGTTCTGTTGGTACTTACACAAGTGATTCTCGTCACCGCTTCGGGGATGATGCCATAATAGGCCAAAGCCGAATGCAGGCTGATATAGGAAGGGGCGTAAATCCTTTGTGCGATATAGCGCGAGAACTCAGCCACTTGCAGCAAATCGGCAAAAGCATACCAATCCTGCAGCAAGCGCACCAAATAGCCCTTTTTAACCCAATGGCCGAAGTTGCCACGGTCGAAATGGGGGCAATCTGCCCTCACTTGATAGATGTTGAAGCAGCCCACCCGATGCCATTGTTCGCGAAATTGCAGATAGGTCATTTTGATTTTGTTCAAGAAACGCTGCAAAAACACTACTTTTCTTGAATAAAATAGAGAATTTCTTTTAAATCACCTTCAACCGCACCCCTAGCATCACACTCCTTGGCCGAATCGAATAAGCCGAATAATGTCCGTAAATTCCTGAATAATAGGAATAAACAAAACTATCTGTGTCAAGAATGTTGTTCACATCCAAAGTGAACTTGACCTTGCGGAAAGTATAACCGAGGCTGCAATCCAAAAGCACAAAATTGTCTGTTCGACCTTCGGAACGGGTGTGATAGAACTCCACCGAGGGCGTGACGGACAAACCAAAAGGCAACACGACACTCAAATTGGCATTGTCAATGATACTCACAATTGGCTGACTATCGGCATTAAAACCATCCAAAGAAGAAGTCATCCGACTAAAACTGCCTTTATTGTTGAAGTAGATGTAATCTGTGATTGCGATAGAAGCGGTCAGATTGACGTTCCAGGCTTGGTTGTAATAGGTGGCCACTTGGTTTTGGACCAAATGTGGCGAGCGACCCAATCCGTACGAACATTTCGCATTGATGTTCAACCGCTTCCAACTGAAGCCCTTACCCGCATATAGCGAAACGGACAGGTAATCGCCCCAACTCTGCTGCTCCACGGCATTGATAACCATGGTGTTGCCTTCAAAACTTTGCGCATACATCACTTCGTTGCGGTAGCGGTTGTAGTTCACCGAAAAATCGCCAAACGCATATTTCATCACGTTCTTGTACGAAAAAGTCAGCGATCCGTTGGTCCCATAAGTGTCGGCCAAAGGGCAATCGTAGCGTGACAAGGTTCTGTAATTCTGTAAGATGTAACCCGAATACAGCGTTCGCAAACTCGGGGTGTTGTTGTAGGTGGCAATTTTGGTGCTCACTTTCCATTTGTGGCTGAAATCATAACGGAACGAGAGCGAAGGCTGGGACAACACCTTGAATTGCTTGTCGGAAGCGGTCTCGATGCGGTCGTCCAATTGCAGGTAACGCAACTGTACGGGCACAACGAGCGTTACGCTCACGCGACGGCGGTCGTAAGTGAACCAGGCACCTGCGGCGGGCTGGTATTTGTGCCAACGGATGTCATTACTGAATAGGTTTCCGTCATTGCGAGGAGACACGACGAAGCATTCCAGACTTGAAGTTTCTTGTCTGGATTGCTTCGCTTCGCTCGCAATGACGCAAAGCGCGTCTGAATTAAGCGACTGCTCTTCCACGTTGAAATTGAAATACGGCATGATGCGCAACCGTTTCCAAACCATGCTGGTGAGGAAACGAAGGGAATTCTCGCTCTTAAAGGATTGAAAACCGATGTTTTGCATCGTCAGCGCATAATCTTCGCCACTGTTGAGGACTTCGGGAAAACAGCCTGGCTCGACTTGCATGCCGTAGGGCAAGGTGCCGTAACTCGTGGTGGAATTGATTTCCACGCCGCTTTCGGGGTCGCGGCGGCTCTTGCGAATCCAGTGGATATTGGCCTTGGCGCACAGCGATGGGTAGTCTTCCTCCGGACGAATCAGTTCGCCGTTGTCCACCAAGCCCTCGCCCCAGTTGCGGTGTCCCGAAGCGGTGAGGCTGATTTTCAAATAGTCCAAGTCCTTGTTCAGGTTGTAATTGATGCTGCCTTCGAGCATTTTAGCTGTTTCCATCGACTGCATCCGCTCGACGAGGTTGAGCGTGTCGTTGGGAAGGAGATAGAGCGTGCGCGACTCGCTCGACCTGCGGTTGCGGTCGCCGCCAAAGAGCAGGTTGTACGACAGTTCGGCCTCGTTTTTCAGTTTGTGGAGGCTGTTGAGGGTGACGCCTTGCGAGCGGTTCAGCGCATAGCGCGAACTGGAGATGCTTGGCGCACTCGGCTTGACCATCGAGGCCATCGGATAGACCGTGACATTCTCGTTGTCAACAAGGTTAATGCCTGAATTGTTGGCTTTCAAGGTGCCGAGAAACTGGTTCCGTTTCGCGAAGTACATCCCCGTGAGACCGCCTTCGTATTGCAGACTGTCGGCCCAGCCCGCGCCAAGGTCGGCCATCAAGGCGAAGGTGCCTTTGGCGTTTTCCTTCAACTTGATGTTGAGGGCCACATTGTCCGAAAACTGGATGTTTTGCAGCGCCCTCACCTCTTGGTGGTTCTCCATCACCTGCACCGAGGCCACATCGGAGGCGGCGATGCTGTTGGTGGCGAGGTTGTAGCGGCCTTGCAGCATGTCCATGTTCTCGATGTAGAACTTCGAGATGGGCTTGCCCTTGTATTCCACTTTGCCGTCGTCCTTCACCTCGATTCCAGGCATCTTCTTCAGCACATCGGCGATGACGATGTCGGTGGTGTCGCGGAAAGCATCCACCACATAGTTCACCGTGTCGTTGCCGCCCCAAATCTTTTCGGACTTCACGCTCACCTCGCGAATCTGAATTGCTTGTTCAGCCACATTAAAATCAACGACTTGAGATTTATTCTCGATTATTTTTGATTGCCGCCCGATGTTGAAGCCATATACAGTGAGGAGCCATTTCTCCTCTTTGTTTTCAGTGATGAGTTTGTAATGCCCCTTGTCGTCGGTGAAAGTGTAGCTCAATGGCAAGCTGTCGGTCACACGCATCAGCACCACCGAGGCATTGAAAACAGGCTCTTTCTTCTCGTTGAGCACATGGCCCGTAAGGATGGTTTGCGACAGCGCCTCACAAGTGAAAAGCGCAAACAAGATAACAAAGGCAAATGGTTTTCTCATGGCACAAAGCTATTGATTATTATGGTTTTTGTCAAATACTCCAAAATAGTATCTTCCCAACATCCACGAGAGCAGTGGCACTTTCCCCAAGTGGAAGATCGTGATGGTTGAATCGAGGTTCAGGTTGTTGTTTTTTCCTTCCAATTCAATGAGGGTGACAGGATTACCATCTTCATCGTTCCCGATTTCCGTGGCACGAAGAAGCTGCAACCCGTCTTTTTGCCGATTGATTCCGACCTCGGAAAAAGCCTTTGGAAAAGTGTTGTACAACTCGCTTGGGACAACCGCAGACACGACTTGCGAGGAATCGGAGCAGAGTGTTTGTTTGGCCACGACGGGAAGTTGGGGACGATAGGGCATCACAGCAAAAACAAGGCAGGTCATCAGCAGGCTTCCTACGATTACCGCAATGCCATAACGAGCCAGCATAGGCGGCATTTGGCCTACAATTTCCCTCACTTTGGGACTCTTCCGCATATCAGATTCTTTCCAGTCCATAGTTACTTCCCTAATTCCAATTGATCTTTTACCAAAGTGTAGTATCGCCCCCGCAAGGCTGTCAACTCGTCGTGCGTGCCGCTTTCCACGATCTTGCCTTCATGCAACACCACAATACAGTCCGCGTGGCGCACTGTACTAAGCCTATGAGCCACCACAACCACGGTTTTATCGCCATAGAACTCCCGCAGATTATTTACAATCGTACGTTCGTTCTCTGCATCTAAAGCATTGGTGGCTTCATCAAGAAAGACAAAATCAGGGTTTTTATAGATTACTCTTGCCAACAGAACACGCTGTTTCTGACCTTGGCTCAATCCTTGTCCATTATGCCCGATTTTAGTTGACAACCCCATTGGAAGAGATTGAATATAATCCTTCAGGTTGACCATTTCTATGGCATATTCCAGTCTCTTTTTATCCGGTATATCACTTGAAACAGCGATGTTGTTCTCTATAGTATCTGAAAAAATGAAACCGTCTTGCATTACAGCTCCACATTTTGACCTCCACCATTGCAAGTCGACATTTTTCAAGTCCTTGTCTCCCAGCATGATTTGCCCAGACAAGGCCGGATAATAACCCAAGAGCAGCTTCACCAGCGTTGTTTTTCCGCTCCCGCTTGTCCCCACGATGGCCGTGGTTTTACCTTGGCGCAAAGTCAGGATGATATCGTCGAGCGTGTTGTTTTTCGCGTTGCCGTCATACTTGAAGCACATGTGCTCAATCACAATGTCGCGTTGCCGTGGCATGGCGCATATATCTCGATGGGCGTTTTCGTTTTCCACCTCATGGATTTCATTGATACGTTCCAGGCTGATGCTTACATCCTGCCAACGGTAGATGAACCCTACAATCTGGTCGATAGGGCTGTTCAGTTGTCCGATGATGTATTGTATGGAGAGCATCATGCCAAGGCTCAAATTGCCGTTTACCACGTTGGTTGCAGCCAAAACGGTAATGAATACATTTTTCAGTTCGTTAATCAGGATGCTGCCCGCCTCTTGGTTTTGTTGCAGGTTGAGTGATTCCAGATTAACCTTAAAAAGGTCTGCTTGCACATCTTCCCACTCCCAGCGTTTTCGTTGTTCGCAGCCTTGCAGCTTGATTTCGGGCAACCCCGTCAGCAGTTGATAAATCACATCCTGGTTGACACCATAACGGTCAAACAATTTGTAATCAAGGATACGACGCTTTTTGAGGAAAACACTGGCCCATACGGCATACAAAACGCTACCCGTCACAAACACAAGAAAAACGGGAATGCTGTAAATCGCCAAAACGACACTAAAAACAATAATCGAAAAAACTGAAAACAAGACATTTAGCGACTGTGCGGTAAGAAAGCTCTCCACGCGCCTATGGTCGTCGATGCGTTGCAGCAGGTCACCCGTGGTACGGGAATCATAGAACTGCATGGAAAGATTCATCAACTTGCAGATGAAATCGGAAATCAATGAGATGTTGATCCGTGTGCTCAAATGAAGCAACACCTTGCGTCTGACGAAGTCGATGGCCGTGCGGCTTAAAATCAGCATCATCTGGCCCAAGAGGATGAGCCATATCAAGTTCAAGTCCCTGAAACGGATGCCCTTATCGACAATGGCTTGGGTGAGGAATGGGAACAGCAATTGCAACAAGCTTCCCGCAAGCAATCCAAATGCCAATTGGAAGAATGCACCCTTATAACGCATGACATGCTGACTGATGAGGGCAAAACGTTTTCGTTGGGCTGTTTTACCATCTTCATGTTCAAAAAAAGCTGATGTGGGTTCCAAAACCATTACAATGCCCTGAGGTGGTTTAGTGTCATCGAACACACTGAGCCAATGCGCACAAAACTCATCTTTTGTATAACTGACCAATCCCACACCTGGATCTGCCACCTTGACAATCGTGCCATTCTTCCCACAACTAAAGCCATACACCACTACAAAATGGTTTTGATTCCAATGGGCTATACAAGGCAGTTTCTCCGTGTCCATCAGGTCTGCGAAAGAAATGGTGCCCGATTCCGTCTCGAAACCTATGCTCTCCGCAGCATGGGCGATGCCAGCCAAACTAACTCCTTGATTAGTGATATGGCTCTTGCCTCGCAGCCGTTCCAAGGAATATGATTTGCCATAGTATTTGGAAATCATACAAAGGCAGGCTGGTCCGCAGTCCATGGCATCATGTTGACGGATATGTGGAAAACGTTTGCTCATCATTCACGCATAGGTTGTACATGGCAAAGACTCTCTTTGCCGATTACGGTTTCATAATTACCCGACGAGGGACACAGATAACGGAAACGGCACCCCGAACACCGCGCCCCTTCCCTGATGCGTCTCCATGCCGTGTTGCGAGTCAGTTCCTCGTAAACCAATTCAAGGACATTCTTTTCAGGAAAGCGTCCGACGGCTTCCTTGTTCACGTCGGCTTTCACTTCCCCGTCGGCGAAGAAATGCAGCTTCCCGAAATAGTTCGTGTTCAGTTTCTGGTGGCAGAAAATCTCCCGCATACTAACCGGACCCGACATGATGTCGTCCTCATTAAGAAAGACGTTGTCCTCGAAGAACTTCAGGTTCTCACCGTTGAAAACCGGGACCCACTCACAACGCTCCGCCTCAATTCCGGCAATCAGTTGTTCTGCTTGCTCAACCTGCATCTCGCTTTCAACCAACAGATGAAACCAGACATTCGAATCGTGTTGAAAAGTCTCCGGCAACATCGTTTTTTCGAATGGAGCGGTCAATATGACCTCCGTTTTAACATGATCCAACGACAAGCCTTTTCCATTGATGATGTGCTGCCACAGGTGCCAACTGAATTGGGGATATTGCTCCACCAAGGCATGGAGTTGGCTCAAATGCGGATAGGTACGCAAGTCGCCGCCCACCAAGTCGATTACCTGCACTGAGGTAGTGGCCAATTGTCCGACCAACTCTTTTAGCCGCTCCACTGGCATGACCTGTGGCGGCTCAGTGGCGGTGCAGCAAAGCGTCTGCTTGTGAAATAGGCCGCAGTGCGGGCAATGCTTGCCGCATTTGCTGTTGAGGTGTATCACCGTGCGGGTGAGGTACGTACTGATGTTATCGCCAATCATGTGGTCTTCCCCGATTTCTTGCAGCCTTTCCACGTCGTTCTGCAGATTCAGGATGGGTAGAAAGCTGATAGGTTTGGGGGCGTCTTTTGTTTGTTCCTTTAGTTTGCACATGCCGGATTCAAGTAAACGATCCAAGAAAGCCTCAATATCACCATCTGGCAAATATTCGTTCAGGTTCACGACGCCCAAGTTCTTCGGATTGTAAACATCCTCCATAAGTTTTACGTTTTTGGGTAACCGGCTGTATGCATGACAGCTTTTTTCGGTATGATAAAGCAAAACCGAATCCGGCTCCTCAAACGAAATATAAACCGTTTTGGGTAAAGACAACCAACCATCTTTCATTTCCATTGTCTATTTGTATATGACATTCTTCATGATTTCCGAATAGGCTTCAGGATGGCGGGCAAAAAACGCCAGTTGCGTTTGGCGGTATCGCTCATATTGTTTCTCGTCCATGAAGCCATTGCAGTCGCATTTCCCTTTCTCCAGTCCATCGAGGTTGAACATGCATTGGATGCAATTGCGTTGGTTCTTGCACAAGCGGCATTGCTTCTCGAGCCGTGAGTAGTAATTGTTGTATTTTTCGGCTATTGCCTCGAAATCGAGCATCACGCCCTTGGAGTCAACTTGCCCGACACTGTACTGATGACCAATTCTCTCGCATGGCAGAATCTTGCCGTTCACCGTGACGAACGCCTTGCGTGAAAACGGTATGCAAGTGCCCGTGGGACAGAATGCTATGTCCTCGTTTTTCCCGAACAACAACTCGTTGTAGTTTTCATACTTGAAGGGTGAGTTCTGCATGAGAAAGATGGTGGCCGAATGGTAAGTAGGACTTGAAAGGAACATTTCCTTCTCAATTTCATCGTAGTTCTCGTTCTGTAGGAGGCTTTCATACGAATTGCGATACATTCGCTTGAACTCTTCCTTCATGTCCTCACGTATAGCCGAATCGTTGATGTCACCGATACGAGGCGTTTTCCCATAGCGTTCCTTGATGAAGCCGCGTATGCTGTCCACCGAGTTGCGGTTGTGCAGCACGGCGTTGAAATTCACTTTCTTGGCAAAATAATCGGGATAGGCAGCGCGCAGCATATCGACATTCTTTACCACTTGCTCAAACGACGGCTTCCCGTCGGCCTTGACGCGGTATGAATCGTTTTCGGCGTTGCCGTCCAAGCTGATGAGCAGGCTGAAGTCGTGTTCAACGAGGAAATCCATGTGGCGGTCGAGCAACATGGCGTTGGTGGTCATGTTGTAGGCGAAGCGCTTGGCATGACCACCCGCTTTCAAATAGCCTACAATCTCCTTAATGAAAGGCATATTGAGTAGAGGCTCACCGCCGTAGAAGCCAACATAAAGGTTGTTGTTCACAGAATGGTTGTCGGGCGAAGCCCAAAGGGCGCCAATGTAGTCGATAAATCGTTTGGCGGTTTCCGTAGGCAGCATCCTGTCTTCTCGATTGTCGTAGTCGGAGTACAACTTTCCATAGGCGCAATACTCGCAACGCAAGTTGCATGCATCCGTAACTTCGAAAGTGATTTGTGGCGTGTTGGCCAAAGCCGACTTGATTTGCCCCGCAGTAAGATAAGCGTTCATGGTTTACTCCAATTCGATGGGATTGTAGGGTATAGTTTTTTTCACATCGAGCGGTACTTCCATAAAGGTCACTTTGCCGTTTTCATCCCGTTTTCCTACTTCCAAGTGTCCGCCATTAAGAAAACGCAAATAAGCATACCAATCCGAATAAATCGTGGTCAGTTCTTCGTACATCTGTTCCCGTGTTGTTTGCGTGTAGTAATACTTGTCATAGACAACTATCGGAGAACCCTTGGCTTTTTGGACACTCTCACAGGTGAATGAATAGTGTGCTTTGTCATCCTCCACCTTGAGAATGAGCCCAGGCAGCCCACAAAACTTCCACGGACCATCGTGCAAAGGTATCTCTTCGCTGTACCATGCCGTCCACAAACGGCCTCGAAAGTAGCACTGCGCCTTGTGGCAAGTATAGCCCAGTATTTCTCTCGTTTCGTCACACATTTGCCATTGCCAATTTGGGACTTCCTCTTCATATTGATAGATGTATTTTTGGGGCATCCTATGGTTAACTATCAATTTCGCTTCTGGAAAGCACTTCAACACTTCCTCAGGAAAATGGACACCCCTTGCAATTGGATAGGCGTTTTTCCCTTGTCTCACACTTGCCGTAAAACTGGAATCATACAAAAACAAGTTTTGGTTATAGCATCTTGATAGGTTTTCTCCTATTTCCAGCACCAAAAAATCAGAAACCTTTGATTCTTCATTATCAACATCATCCACAACACTGACTGAATAATGAATTTCGTACACACTTTTACCAATGAAGACAGTGTCATCCAGAAATATAGGCTTTTGGGCTATCATGGAAACTGTGATGAAAAAGAGTGCGATTATAAAGGTAAATTTAGTTTTCATGCGACATAAAAGATTGTTGCAGGCTCCACAAAACAAGGAGCCTGCAATGAGTTTACATTTCTGGTACTACTACATACTCGTCACATTTCGTGTGCAGACAGCCATTGAAATTGGCAATCTTATTGTCTTCGAAACTCGATCCGCCTTGATTTACATAACAGCAACCGCAAGTGCAATACTCTTGAGGCTGTTCTCCGCCTTTAACGGCATTCTTCATTTCCTCGCTGATTCGGTTCAGCTTGTTCAGTTTCAAGTCTTTCATGACATTCATAATTTAAAGGTTCGTACTTCATTTGAAAACATCCGTCGGCTTTGAATTGCCAACTTTATGGCGCAGCCAAAAACAGCTTTCCTGTTTGCTTGCCCATCCAGGGCCTCCCTCAAGGCGGATGGACCGCCACCCTTGCCGGAGCCGCCGCCTGAAAAGATTCAGGCAACGGAGACCACAACTCGAATGAACCTGTTCTTGCCCAAAACCCAGATGAAAGGCCGTTTTCCACCCCGGCTTCCGCTTACGGCAACAGGCAGGGCATACGTCTTAACCTCATCAGAAGATAATGCTTGTAAACACTTGACAATCAATGTATCGACGGAGAACGAAACGAACAACAAGCACCGCCCTGTCGCTTTGCCTATGAGCGATGTCAGCTGTTTTCCTATCGACAGATTGGGCTTCACGACCGTATCCTTTCAACAGGTTTGATGGTACAAAGATACACATTATTTTTCATTTGTCAAATGTTTTGGCTGTTTTTTTATCAAAAAAATGCAATTTATTTACAATCTGCATGTTTCAAAGGAAACAGTTGTGTAGGCATGAACGTCATAGCCGGCATACAGCTTGCCGTAGGCGCAGTATTCGCAACACAAATTGCAGGCATCCGTCACCTCAAAGGTGATTTGGGGCGTGTTGGCCAAGGCCGACCTGATTTGTTCGGCAGTAAGATAAGCGTTCTTGGTTCATTCCAATTCGATGGGGTTGTAGGGCTTGTTGAATCTCTCATTTACCTTTTCCGCTGGCATTTTGGTTCCATCGTCATATACAATATTTGGAGTTTTACCGTTATAGGTTGTCATGTAACCGTAAAAGTCGTTATGGGCTTTCTTCTCCAATTCAACTACTGCTGCTCTTGTGCTTTTCTCATAAAAGTAACTTTGCATGACCTCAATTGGCTTGCCTCCACCATTGATTTTGACGCAACGAAAAGTGTACTCGTTTTTGTCGTCTTCAACCTTCAGAATCAACCCTGGCAATCCGCAAAACTTCCATGGGCCTTCAGAACAGGGAACCTCTGAAGTGTACCATGCCGTCCATTCGCGTCCTCTGAATGTGCAGGCTGCCTTATTGCAGGAATGGCCCGCAATGGTTTCTTTTCCGCCAATTGGTATCCATCTCATTTCTTCCATTTTCTCTTCATAGCTGAATATGCCTCTCATTCGTGCGCGATAGAATACTTGCACGTTCTTTTCCGAATGGTTTTTGTAAATTTCAAAAGGATACAAGTTGCTATTGGCGGGAGGTATGCCTTGCCTCCCTTTTCTCAACGCTACCGTGTAAATGGAATCAAAGGTGACAAGGTGTTTGCTATGATAGCGAGATATTTGCCTTCCCACTTCAAGCAAGGCATAGTCGTAAACCTTTTCTGATGGATTTTGGGCATCGCGTGTTTGAAGCATTTCATAAACAACGACAAACCGGCTGGTATCAACAACCATATAATCTTCAAACGAAACCCCATCTATGCGGTCTTGGGCTGTAATGCAAAGCGAATGAAAAAGCAAAAGCACTAAAACTGTTGTTTTCTTATTCATATATCCATGTGTTGGGAAAGAGAGTGTTGCGATTTTATTCAACAACACTCTCTTATTGTAAAACCTTAAGATTAGTCTTGTGGACAAACAATATGCCACATATCTTCATATGCAGTGTCGCAATCAGAACCAACAATCGAGTGACACCCATATTTCTTGTTTTCATTTCCGTTTGCAGCCACCGACGACCCGCCGCTATTGGCGTAGCAGCATCCGGCATGAGCAGCAGGGTGCTTCGCCTCCCTTAACAGCGTTCTTCATTTCCTCGCTGATTCGGTTCAGCTTGTTCAGTTTCAGGTTTTTCATTTCAGTAAGGTTTAAGTTTGTAAAAGTCTTGTTTGTTTTCGGCATTGTTGCGCTCCCCGCTTCCGTTTTGCCTTTCGTTGCGGGGGTGGGGTACGCCTTGGCCATGCATTCCCGCCGCCTATGGCGGTCAAGTCCCCGCAAACGGCAAGCGCTTCCATTGCGGGGACAAGGTTTGGACGAACTTGTTCTTCCCCATTTTGCGGAGTTCTGTGGCCATCCGCCAGGCTTGTTGTCCTTGCGTCTTGCCCAAAAATCCTCCGCTTTGGTTAGCACTCCGTAAATTACTAATGATTATCCAACACCTGACCAAGTTATTGGGTTCAAACGCCAAAACCTCTGCAACAAGCACTGGTTTCACGCTGGCGGCTCGGAGGAAACGGAGCATTATGTCATTCAGGAGTTTCATTGGTCATTATTGTTTTTCGGGTACAAAAATACAAATTTTTTGTAATTAGACTAGTATTTACTTATTTTGGGGTCTATTTTAGAATAGTCCTATACAATATTTGACCAATATTATTCCAACTCAACAGGGTTATAAGGCAGCACTTTCTTTTCATCCGCAGGAGCCTCCACCGGCCTTCGTTTGCCCGAAGCGTCCGTTTTTGCGACATATAACTTGATACCAGGATTTGCCATCCGAATGTAAGCATACCAATCCGCATGATAATCCTCCTCTTGCTTCATGACATCGGCACGAATGCAACGCTGATAATCTTCAAAACGAGGCCCATCAAACCAAACTATCGGCCTTTTCTGCGTCTCGATACCGATACAGCGGAAAGCATAATGCCCTCGCGACTCCTCCATTTCGAGGATCAGTCCGGGCAAGCCGCAGAATTTCCACGGACCGTCTTGCACAGGAATCAGCATCGTGTACCAAGCCGTCCAATGCCGTCCACGAAAATCACATTCAGCCTTGAAGCATGGATAGCCAAGGATTTCCTTTGTTCCAAACGACATCTTCCAGTCCATCAAGTCCAAAGGCTCGTCATACAGAAAAATCGGCACCCGAGCCTCTCCCATACGATGCATGGCCGTCATCCGTTTTGAGCCAAAATACTTATACACATCGGGGTTCCAAACGCCGCCAGAGTCCCCAACAAAATGGCTCATGTTTTGGCAAGCATCCCTTCCTTTGTGTACACACCATTCCGTATAAGCGGAATCATAACGGTACATAGTATTGCTGTAACATCGTGAAATGGAATCACCCACCATCAGGACGAGGCGGTCGTAGTTGTGTTCCGTGGGCTTCAGCGAGTCGTCGGTCATCATCGCTTCGTAGGTGATGATGAAACGGCTTTGGTCAATGACCTTGTACTCATCAATGTTGATGGGATTCTGCGAGAACGCCAAACGCGAAATGGCGAGCAGCAGCAAAAGAAAACAAGTTTGTTTTTGCATAACGATACGATTTTGAATTTGCCTGCAAAACTATCGCGTTTGTCAAGCAGTCCAAACGCATAGTCCAAACTTTTTTGGTTTCTGAGAATCGTAAATCGTTAATAATGAAATAGTTGATTTCTTGTTGATTCCAAACTTTTTGTTGGGGGGAGTCCAAAGATTTTGGGGCTTCGTTCATCTTTTTTCGCACCCGACAATACAAAAATGTCAATCTCCGTCCGCATTAAAACTCGTTTTCCAAATCAAGGAAAAAATAATTCGTTTTGGAACTTGAGTTTGAGATTCTTTTCCAAGTCGTGATTGAACACATGTACGACGACGATGTTGACCTCGTGGGCTGGGAATTGCTCAAGACTTTGCGGCTGTTCCAGAAGTCCAACCCTTCGCTGATGGAATGGCTTCACTCCCCAATCATCTATCGAGCCGACGAGGATTTCTTGTCGCGCATGAGGGCATTGGAACCAGCTTATTTCACCCCCATCAAGACCATGTACCACTATGGCAGCATCTATATCAAACACGACAAACGCTACCTGCATAATGCGGCCTATCCGCTGAAGCGCTTCCTTTATTATCTGCGCGGCATTCTTGCCTGCCGCTGGATTGAGGCACGGCAAACCATGCCGCCCGTGCTATTCAGCGAATTGGTGCAAGCCACTGTTGCCGAAGAACCCATCCGCCAGAAAATCGACGAGTTGCTTGCGCTAAAGAGGCAAAGCAAGGAAAACGACCTAAAGGAAGTGGACTCTATCCTTGTCGAATACGCCCGCCATTGGGCCGAGCATTTTGAGCAGACTATTGCGAGTTTCCGACCAGAACACGAAAAGACTTCCTCGGAGGCATTGGATGCCATCTTGTTTGACATGGTGGTGTCGCACGGGGAAAGATGAACTACAGACCTTGGTGGGGTTTGGGTAGGCTTTATTGGCCATGTCGCATTTTCCTGCTGGAAAAGTATTTTTCTTACGGTGATTATTAATACTCTCCGTTCAAAAGTAACGAAATAATGGTAAAGCTATGCCCGAAGGAACGCAACCCCAGCCGCCTTTCTGGTTTCACTGAACAGAACTCTACATCTTTTGGAATAGTGAATCTTCAACATACTTGTCATCGCTATTGGGTTCTTAAAAACATGAATTCAACAATTGGCAATAGCGAAAAACAGAAATTTTCATTACGCTTCCTTGCATCTTTCAGAAAAGCCGTATATTTGCAGCAGAAAAAAAATGCATTATGATCTATAACGAAAATGACAAACAACACCTGGAAGAAATTAAAAGCGGGACTTCAAAATTATTCCCCGTTATTCCTAATGAAATTGGGAATGTTGTCTTTTGTGCAACTGATAGTTTAGCACTTAGTAAAAGCAAAACAGAACTAATATTATCCAAAACGATAAAATTGATAGTTACCACTTTGATTGTAGCTGCGGTTGTCGGTTTTTTATCGCTTTCAGGAACTCTTTTTCTTCCTATTGCCGCTGGGGTGATAGGAGTTGCTATTATTGTTTTAATGGCCATAAGAAAAGCCAGATTTGAAGGTAGTAATGAAATACTTGGCACCGAAGGCTTTGTAAAACAATGGTTTGAAAATAGCAGAGATAATATCACCGTATCGAATATTTATAAGTTTTCTGATATGTATGATATTATTGTTGAAGCTAAAGACACTTATTTGAATGGAGCTTTTTATGAAAAGTCAGATAGAAAATATCATTACTGGAATTTGGTCGATAGGAAATCCAAAAGGCCGACACTCGATAGAGAAGTGACTTATATTAAGGATAGCACACTCGATGATTTTGAGGTTGCAACAATAAACATTGAAGAGTTATGGACTTCTTATCGTCTTAGGATGATTAGACAAGCTTTTGATAATAACGACTTAGTTTATTTTAATTATTTTTATGGACAAGGCACCTATGAAGTCTTTGATAAATATATAGGAATTAGTAAGAGTTTGTTAATTATTGACGGAAAACAATGTAACAAAGAAAACATTAAAGACATTAAATTACATAACGGAGATATTACAATAAAAACAGACCAAGGTAACATTCATATAGAAGTAAGAGCTATCGGTAGTTTTAGGGCGTTCCACACATTACTTCTCGAATTTGTCAAAGACAACTTGCCGATTAAATTTTATGCAGCAGTAGGTGGTAACGCAGCAGCGATTTTGAAAGAATCACTAAGAGAGCAAGGTTTAAGTATTTAATAATTCCAAGGTAATGCATTTAAAAGGTTTTATTGTATATGCTTTTTGTATATTGTCCATATTCATATACTTGATTATTCGGTATGTGATTTGTGCGAACAAAAACATCAATCCTAAATATAAAAAGATAATAGGTTATTCGGCCTTGTTAGCTTTAATTGTGGGATTCATAATTGGAAGAAGCGTTTTGTGGTTCTCCCCAAGAATTCTTGTTGTTGAAGTTGATAAAAGCCATCACTATGAATATGCCATTTTTGATTTCAAAAATGAATTGGGTATTAGAACAAAGTACTTGGAAAATAGAACAAATACAATTCTGTACGCAAAAAAACATGTTTACACAGCAGGACGGCCAAAAGCAGGAGAGACCTATGATGAATCTGAAATTCTTTTATGCCCAAGCCATGACATGGTAAAAATTGGAGATTTGCCAGGCTACATTTTCAAAGAAGCCCCTTCGGTTATGAGGATTAAAGGTTATGTAAAACAAGAAATCATTTGGGAAATAAACGACCACTAAAATCATTGTTCTATGATTATTTATAAGCCGAACTATTATCACGATTCCAAGTGTCATTTTTGCAAAAAGAACCGGATTGAAGTTGGTTCTGAATTGAAAGTTCACATTGAAGACACGAACGATGAAGAATATGTCATTTGCGTTCCTCGGTGTAACAAATGTAGAAATAGACATAAAAAAACGACAAGATTTTCCGTGTTTGGTATCGTTTCAGCTCTTTTAGTTAATATTATGCTTATTGGTGCTGCTGCATCTATTAGCGGCATTGCCGCTGTTCTTGCTGCGTTTGTTGGAATAGGTTTGGGATACCTCGTTTATTATATTTGTCACAGCTTGGAGGAGGTAATTGTTAATGGTGGAGATAATGAAGCAAATGGGAAATCAATGATTGCCGTGGATGAATTAAAAGTGTTATGCGGTTCGGTCTTTGGAGTAAATGATGAGCATAAAGCAGCCGAAGATGATGTTTATTATTGTGTCAATCAGCTCTCTAAGGAAAATTTGGATAAACTAGAAACGCAATATAATTATCTGAAAAGTGAAGAATAAGGGATGATTAAAGCGATGGAATTTGAATAAGAGTATAGTGTTTAATTGAACTTTGTATGACAATAAACGAATTGAATGCAAGAATAAGCAGAGGTGAGTCTTTCGTCGTTGCAAACGATGGACAGTTTTTGGGGAAATTATGTTTGAACATTTATGATTCAGAATCCATATTGAATGCATATGGGCAATATGGAAATCCATATTCTTATACATCTATTAATAATAAGTTCTCCATATATGGAAGTCAGTATTCCTCATTAAGTCCTTATAATCCGTACACATCTACACCACCAACTATATATTTACGGGGAAACAAGTTCGGTTTTTTGACTGTAAACCAATTCTTATATATAAGTGTCAATCCAACACAAATAAGAGAATGGATGAAGTTTAACAATTTATTTTATTGATTATGAAATGGATTGAATATTTTAAGTTAGCATCAGCTTTTTTTGTATCTGTTGGAGGTTCTGGCGTTATTATCATTGCATTAGCGAAATGGTTTGGCGGCTTTTTGTCTAATCGATTGCTTGATTCCTATAATAACAAGCATGAAAGCGAATTAGAAACATTAAAAAACAGATATGCTAATGAATTAGAAAGAACAAAAAATGAATTAGAGAAAGCAAAATTGCAATTTGCAAGGTATTCAGAAAAACAATTTGAATTATATAATGATTTATGGAGAGTATTGTTATATACCAAACAACAAGCAGATATGTTATGGCAAAAGGCTGATCCCTCTAAAATTCCATCGTTTAGTGAACAAATAAGACTTACAAGAAAAGCCATAAACGATAATCTCTTATTAATAGAAGAAGAACATTACAACAAATTAATCCAGTTAATCGAACAGTTTGAGCAGTTCCAATTTGGCAAATTAAAACTAATTGACATAAGAATTCAGATTGAGGAAGGAGAAACTGTTCAAACAATTACAGAAGAGGACACAAAGAACACAATTCAGCAAAACAAAGCAACAAAAGACAGATATGATGAACTAATTATGGATATTGGGAAATCATTCAGGAATCAAATTAAAGGATAATTTGAGAAGGAAGGGATGTCGCAGGGATAATATTACACAATAACAACATACATAATCAATATGGAATCCCAAACAACAGAATACAAGCAGCAATGGTCTGACAAATACCTCGCCTACATCAGCGGCTTTGCCAATGCGCAGGGAGGTACGCTCTATATCGGAATAAATGATGCTGGCGAAGTCGTTGGCATTGACAATGCCGAATACCTTTTGGAAGCCCTTCCCAACAAAGCCATACAAGCCACAGGCATCATTCCCGACATTGAAATTCTCACCAAAGACGGCAAAGCATATATCGCCATTCACATCAAGCCGTCCGACCAGCCTGTTTCTTGCAACGGCAAGTATTATATGCGTAGTGGCAGCGCACTTACTGACTTTCTGATGAGGCAAACCCGTGTCACTTGGGACATGCACATCGAACCCAACGCAACACTTGACGACATCGACCCCGAAGCGGTCAAGTATTTCGTCAATTTCGCCATTGATGCCAAACGGTTGAACGAAAGCGCAAAACACGAAAATTTGGAGCATATTCTTCGCAACCTCAAACTCATCAACAAGCAAGGGCAACTCACTTTTGCCGCTCTGAAGCTATTTGGGAAAGACATTGAAGAATACTGTCTTTCTGCATCTTTCCGTATTGGCAGGTTCGGTGCCACCCAAGCCGATTTGATTTTTGACGACACCATTGTTTGTCCGCTTATCCGAATGCCAGAGCGGGTGATACAAACCTTGCGCAGTCGCTATTTGGTTGCGCCCATCAAATACGAGGGTTTACATCGTATCGAGCCATTGGAAATTCCTGAAGACGCACTTAGGGAAATTATTTGCAATGCCATCGTTCACAAGGATTATCGTGGCACATTCATCCAAATGCGCGTTTGGGATGATCACATCGACCTTTGGAACAGTGGCGAGTTTCCGCCAGAGATAACAGCCGACAACCTAATGACAACACACGAATCGCATCCTCGCAACAGTCTCATCGCCAAAGTGTTCTATTTGGTTGGTTTCATCGAGAGTTGGGGGCGCGGTTATGAGAAAATAAGCAATGCGTTCAAGAAAGAGCAACTTCAAATCCCTTTGTTTGAGCAAGTCCGTGGCGGTGTATTGGCGACCATACAACGAGAAGTTTTTGTCGCCCTCAACAAACAAAATGGCGGTAATGTCGGTGATAGTGTCGGTGGTTTGTCGGTAATGGAACTTACTGAAAGACAACGAAAAATCATTGATTTGATAAGGATGGATCCCACCATTACCGTCACACAGATGTCGGTGATAATGTCGGTAATCAAACGCACTATCGAACGGGAACTGGCCATCCTTAAAAAAGAGGGTGTGATTGCCCGTGAAGGCAGTGCAAGATTTGGTCGATGGATTATCCTAAAGCCATAAAGCTTTTGGCATGGTACCTTTTTTTTCAAATACATCAAACAAAGTTGACCAAGTAAATTCTCTACAACTTTTCGCAAAAATGCTTCTGCAAGCCTTGCAATAACAAAAGAACCTACACGTCCTCCAACGAAAGCCCCTCCATTTGAATCTGATACGATGAAAACTCCGAAGGCAAGGCCAACACTCTTTCCTGCAAGTCTTTTAGGCTGATTCTATCCTTGTTGCGCTTGATTTCGGCCACAAGACAGGTTTTGTCAAATTCGTTTAGGGCCACCATGTCGATTTCGTTCTTGCCTTTGCGGTCCCACCAGTTGCCCACTTTCGTGAACTTGCCGCTTTGCATCGCCTTTTCTTGGAAATAGCGTTCCAAAGTGCGTCCCGTGAATTGCGCATAGTTGTCTGTCACATACTGTTTTAGCAGACCAAGTTGGTTGCTTTCAATCAAGCCTTGGTAGGGATAGACGAAACGGAACCAAAAACGCAGGAAACAGTCGTCAATCTGCCAGCGGATGTTCCTCGCGCCAGGTTTGCTCAACAAAGGCGTGTTCTTGCTGATGAAAAGGTAATCCTCGGTCATATTATTCAGATAGGCGCCCGTGTTCTTCCCGATGACGCTGTCAATCTCGCTTTGAGTGGTCATTCCGCCGGCGATGAGTTGGAGGATGGAAAAATAAGTACCATAATCGCGACCAAACTCTGAAATCAGCAGTTCAGTACCTTCGGTCAGGAATGGCGAGTCAGGCGATAGGGCGAAGTTGAGCATCCTCTGCTTGGTCGTAGCGCGTGCATCCATCAGCAGGGCGACATATTTGGCCACGCCGCCCGTAAGCATGTAGAGACAAAGCAAATCATCGGGCTTGTAATCGGGGTTATGGTCGGCAAGAATGTTTTTCATTGTCCCGATGCTGAAAGGAAGCAGGCGCAGATGCGAGTCGCGACGGCCAAAAAGCGGCTGGTCGCTATGGTCGAAAATGCGTTTCATCATGGAATAGATGGAGCCGCAAAGGATAAGGTTGACCCGGCTTTTGTCCTTGTTGCGATCCCAAATGTCCTGTATCTCACTCGGAATGGCGGCATTAATACCCAACAGATTCTGGAATTCGTCGATGATGAGCGTATAATGGTGGCTCTCTCCGTATTTCATCAGTTCCTTGAAAAGGCTGCCAAAACTTTCCACTTGTCCGTAGAGTTGCAAGTCGAGCGCATCCTGTGCCTGTTGCTGGAATTTGCGGCAAAGCACCTGCTCATTGTCTTTTGACACATACAGATAAAGAAAAGGCGTGTTTTCCACACTTTTCAACAACAAAGCAGTCTTTCCAATGCGTCGTCTTCCGATGAGCGTAGTCATTATGGAGTGATTGGCCGACTGTTGCCAATTCTTTTCAAGTACCTGTAATTCAGTTGTTCTATCGTAGAATCTCATACTCTATTAGACTTAATTTAACCGTCGTTAATTTAACTACCATTAAATTAATTGCGGTTGCAAAGATAGAAACTTTTCTTGAAACAACCACAATTTATCACATTATTTCTTTTGCTCGGCATCCATTTTCTTCCGCACCCTCCCGCGCAGTTTGTCCACCATATTCACGGAGGTGCCGAGGGAATCCGCTTCCTCCTGCCGCGACAGTTTGAAGTGAGAAAGGATGTAAGACTTCCGCTCGTCGTCGGTCAGGTCGGGGTGTTTTTGCTGGAGGGTGTCCCAAAGTCCGGGATATTTCTTCTCCACCACGGCGAGCATCGCCGCCCAGTGGTCGTCGTTTTGGTCGAAGACGGTGGATTCCAAGTCGTTGAGTAGGTTGGCCTTCTTGTCTTTCAGGTAGATGTCGAGGCGCAGCATGGTCTGTTGTTCCTTGTCGAAGGCATTCGAAAGGCGCTCAGCATAGTCCTGTCGCACCTGTTCGTGTTCAGCATCCTTTTGCGCCAAGACCGCGTTCTGCTGCTTGAAGTGGAACAACTCGGCGTTGATGTCGGCCTCCACCTTCCGCCGCCGCGCCAACTTGACCTGCGACACCAAGAAAGCCGCCAAAATCAAGGCTGCCAAAACACTAACAAAAATAATCCACCGCTGGCGGGCGAAATTTTCTGGTTCATCTCGTTCTGCAAGACCTCGAAATCGTATTTCCGCTGGACGGCGTAAAGATTGTCACTCTCATCCTTGCGATTGTGCCTCGAATAACCCCTGACGAATTTGTTGTAATACTCCAAAGCTGATTTGTAGTCGCCTTGCTCCTCGGCATACACCGACAACTCATAGTAATTCCAGTAGCCAAAGGCGTCTTTTTCCGTATCCATTTCTGGCAGCATTTTCTCCAAAAACCTACAATAATAATTTGCGGAATCCGAATTGCCCGCCGCTCGGTAGTTGTTGATCAAGCTACTGTAATAATACCGCAAGGTTTCATCGTCATTCAGCCCGTCCCTCGCCTTGAACCGCCAAAGGTATTCGGAGGCCTTGTCGAATTGGCCTTGGTCGAAATATAGGACGAAATAATTGATAATCAGCGTGGAAACGACATCGTGAGGCACATCCTTTGTAGAGACGTTGCGCGCAACGTCTTTACAAGCGTAATCCAATCCCCGTTCCAAACACATTTGCGCACTGTCAAATTCTTCAAAGGCCATATACGCGGAAGCCATCAGGTTCCACAGCTTGGCCCGCTCGCCGTAATGCGTCCCGAAGCCCGCATCGGCAGCCTTCAGCCGCCCGATGTATTCCTCTTTCGTCTCGCCTTTGCGATACATCATGTCACCGATTTCGTATCGGGCACGGGACACCGTAAGCGAATCGTCGCACCTCAAGCCGTAATGCTCAGCAGCCTTGAAGGCTTCCATGGCAGCAGCCTCATTTTCAACCTCTTGCATGGCATAACCTTGCTCAAGCGCCTTCGTTGCCTTGCCGCGGTAATTTTGCTGGCAGCGGAAAATGCCAGAACTATCAGAATTCCAATGATGTTATGCAATATCTTCATTTTTCCAACATTGTGATGTTCAACTCAAAAACGCCGCCGCATGAACCGCTGTCACATTTGGGGACAATTGTTTGGTTTCCACGTCGTTGGACAAAACAAAGGAATGAAGTACTGGCTTGTCGAGGATGGCATCCAAATCCATAAGATGCCTTGCGTCGGTCTTGGCCACATGCTCCGCCATCTTGATTTCGAAGGCGATATAGCCGTCCTGTAGCTCGACGAGTAGGTCCACTTCCTTGCCGTCGTGGGTGCGCAGGTGGTAGAACGCAGCGTCCGAGAGCACATTTTGCGCCTGCTTGTAAAGTTCCGTGACGATGAGGCTCTCGAACTCGGCTCCCGTCATGCCGCCGCGCTTCTGCAACACGGCCTGAAGCAACCCGTAATCCATATAATGGATTTTCGGGGTCTTCACCAAGCGCTTGTTCAAGTTGCGTTGCCACGGCTGGAGCGTGACGGTCTGGTAACTCAAGCGCAGGTATTCCAAATAGCGGCTCACCGTTTTCGACGAAATGCCCAACGCCGTGGCCAAACCCAAAATGTTGACCGTCTGTCCGGTCTGCAAAGCCAAGGCACGTTGCAACTTGACGTATGGCTCCAAGTCGCGGAAGGAGGCCAAGTCGCGCACATCGCGTTCAAGGTAGGTGCGCACGTAATCCTTTAGCCAAAGGTATCGTTCGTCGTCGGTCATTTCCTCATCGACCAAGGCGGGATATCCTCCGAAACGCTGATAATACGTCCAAGCCTTGGCTTTCTTCGGCATAGCTGGATCCAAGACAAAGGAAGGCCAAAACGAAGGTTTTTGGTCGGGTTGCTGCAACAAGCGTTGCCATGCCGAAAGTTGTATTTCGTCGTCCCAACCGTTGGTGAGCAGTTCGGGCAATGTGAGCGGATAAAGAGTGAAAATGCTGCACCGACCGGCCAAACTTTCCCTCACTTTCTGCAAAAGCAACAACTGGCTCGACCCCAACAAAGCGTAACGCACATCGGGGAATTGGTCGTAGGTAGCCTTAATGCTTTCCACCAATTCGGGCAACTTCTGCACCTCGTCAAGCACGGCTTTGGGATAGAGTTCGTGCCACTGTCCGGCGGTGAGTTGAAGATAAGTGGGACCGGTCACGGGGTCTTCGATGGAGAGATAGACGTAATCGTCGAGCACCTGTCGCACCAATGTGGTCTTCCCCACCTGTCTTGCTCCGGTGAACACCATAATCCGTCCCGTTTTGCGGTCTTTCATCTTCTCGACCTGCACTTCCATTTGTCGCTTTTTGTCCATATCGTTTCTTGTTTTACGGCTGCAAAAATACAACATTTTTCAGTATAGTTCCCAATTTTACGCCAAATTTATCTCTTTAAGTCATAAATTTACGCTAAAATTATCCATTATAGTCCTAAATTTACGCCAAAATCAGAAAACCACCAACGCCTCACTCCCCACTCCAAACTAATTGAAAACTTTTCCCTACCTTTGCAGCCCGAAAATACCTATTTAATATGATCACCCAAGACCAACTTAAAGAATTATGTAAGAGGATTGATGCCTTGAGGAGGTATCTTTGACGTCGACAGACGTACCATCGAAGCACAAGAACTAGACGAAAAGACGCAAGACCCGCAGTTTTGGGCCGACCCCAGGGCCGCCGAAGCCACGATGAAGAAAGTGCGCGAAGTGAAAAGCTGGCTCAACGGCTACAAGGAAGCCGCGCAAGCCTACGACGACCTTGCCGTGCTCTTCGACTTCGCCAAGGAAGGCGAAGCCACCGAGGAAGAGGTGGATGCGCAATATGCCACCGCCATCGAAATCGTGGAGAACCTGGAATTCAAGAACATGCTGCGTGAAGAGGCCGACCCGATGAGCGCCGTGCTGAAAATCAACTCGGGCGCGGGCGGCACCGAAGCGCAAGATTGGGCTTCGATGCTGATGCGTATGTATATGCGCTACGCCGAGAACCACAAATACAAACTCACCATCAGCGACCTGCTGGAAGCCGACGACGCCGGCATCAAGTCGGTGACGATGAAGATCGAAGGCGACTATGCCTACGGCTACCTGAAAGGTGAAAACGGCGTGCATCGTCTGGTGCGCGTCAGCCCCTACAACGCCCAAGGCAAACGCATGACGTCGTTCGCCTCGGTGTTCGTCACCCCGCTCGTCGACGACACGATTGAAATCGTCGTGGAGCAGTCGCGCCTCTCGTGGGACACCTTCCGCAGCGGCGGCGCCGGCGGCCAAAACGTGAACAAGGTTGAGTCGGGCGTGCGCCTGCGTTACCAATATAAGGACCCCTACACGGGCGAGGAAGAGGAAATCCTCATCGAGAACACCGAGACCCGCGACCAACCCAAGAACCGCGAGAACGCCTTGCGCATCCTGAAGTCGCAACTCTACGACCGCGAGATGCGCCACCGCATGGAGGAACAGAACAAGATTGAGGCAGGCAAGCTGAAAATCGAGTGGGGCAGCCAAATCCGCAGCTACGTCTTCGACGACCGCCGCGTGAAGGACCACCGCACCAACTACCAGACCTCCAACGTGCAGGCTGTGATGGATGGCGACATCGATGCGTTCCTCAAGGCATATTTGATGGAATTTGGAGGGAAGAAGGAATGACACGCTTTGCGTCATCGCGAGGCACGAAGCGATCCAGGAAAAGCCAAATGAAACTCTAGGTTGCTTCGTCGTTCCTCCTCGCAATGACGCGAAGCGACGATTGAGAAAACATAAATTTGAACCTAATATGATCACTTTTTTCATCGCATTAGCCGTCCTGATTCTCGGCTATATCATTTACGGAAAGTTTGTTGAACGCCTCTTCGGTGCCGACCCGCAGCGTACCACCCCCGCCACCACCATGGCCGACGGTGTCGATTACGTGCCGATGAAGCCTTGGCGCATCTTTCTCATCCAGTTCCTTAACATCGCTGGTGTGGGGCCCATCATCGGAGCCATCATGGGCGCGCAGTTCGGCACAGCCTCATTCCTGTGGATTGTGTTGGGCAGCATCTTCGCAGGTGCCGTCCACGATTATTTGGCAGGCATGATTTCCTTGCGCGACAAAGGCGCAAGCCTGCCCGAAATCCACGGCACCTACCTCGGCAACGGCGCCAAACAAGTGATGCGCGGCTTCACCGTCCTACTGATGATTTTGGTCGGCGTGGTGTTCGTCAACACGCCCGCAACCTTGCTCAACGCGCACTTCACACCAGGCTGGAACAAATACATCTGGATTGTCGTCATCTTGGCCTACTATCTGATTGCCACGCTTTTGCCCATCGACAAGCTCATCGGCAAAATCTATCCCATCTTCGGCATTCTGCTGTTGGGTATGGCTGTGGCCATCTTCATTGCCTTCATCATCTACAAGCCTGAGATTCCCGAATTGTGGAGCGGACTGCAAAACCGCCATCCCGACGCGGCCAACAACCCCATCTTCCCGATGATGTTCATCAGCATCGCCTGCGGTGCCATTTCGGGCTTCCATGCCACGCAGTCGCCACTGATGGCGCGTTGCATGGTGAACGAGCGACAAGGTCGTCCGATTTTCTACGGTGCCATGATTACTGAAGGCGTCGTCGCCCTGATTTGGGCCGCTGCCGCCGCTTATTTCTTCGGTCCCGACAGCGTGGTTGACATGACGGGAAAAAGCGGAGCCGCCATCGTGGGCGTCATCGCCGACACGTGGTTCACACCCGTCATCGCCGTCATCACCATCTTGGGCGTCATCAGCGCGGCGGTCACTTCGGGCGACACGGCTTTGCGCTCGGCCCGACTCATCATCGCCGACTTCATGCACTACGACCAAAAGCCCATCAAGAACCGCCTGCTCATCGCCATCCCGATGTTCGTCATCACGGCCATCATCTTGGTTTACAGCATCGCCGACGACAAAGGCTTCCAACTCATCTGGCGCTACTTCGCTTGGGCCAACCAAGTCCTTGCCACGGTGACTCTTTGGGCCATCTCGGTCTATCTGGCCAAAAACAAAGGCAAAATGTGGTATTTGGTCACCCTCATCCCTGCCCTCTTCATGACGATGGTGACGGGCTCGTTCCTCTTCGTGGCCAAGGCCGCCGATGGAGGTTTGGGCTCCATCCTGCCACGCCTGGTGGGTTACGGCATCGGCGCTGCCATCACCGTATTGGGATTGGTGCTGTTTGTCATTTTCATCAAGAGAAACAAGAAAACGATGTAACAAACGGAACCAATAAAAATGCCCGACTGGAACCTCCAATCGGGCTTTTTTTCATTTTACAGGCGGGGGTTACTTCGCCGCCTCAGCATAACCAGCACGCACGGCCTGGATATTAAGGTCGACCACCTCTTGGCCTTTCTTGCCGAAAATGTGGACGATGGCCTCTTCCACCTTCTCCATCTCGATGCCGAGGTAAGGCACCGTGGCACCCAGCAGCACCATGTTGGAACGAGCCTTCAGTTGCTTGGCGATTTCGTTGGCATTGAAGGAAACCACATGGTCGAGTTTGGCCAACTCGCCGTTAATCAGCTCCATATCAGGATAGTTGCCGATATTGATGAACGGGTCGTTGTTGGTGATGACCCAGCCTTCCTTGCTCAGCCAAGGCAGGTAGCGCAAAGCTTCCATAGGCTCGGACGAAAGGATGATGTCGGCATGGCCTTCAGGGATGACATCGGCGAAGATTTCGTCATCAGAGATGCGGAGGTGCGAGAACACCGAACCGCCGCGCTGCGACATGCCGTGGATTTCGGACTGTTTCAGGTTCATGCCCATATTGAGAGCGGCATCAGAGATAATCTTGGCCACCGAAACGATGCCGTCGCCACCCACGCCGCATAGGACTATATCTTTTTTCATTTTCCTAAGATTTAAAATTAAACTTCAATATTCTATAGTTGCTTCATCAACTATGGTTCATGGCCTATGGCTTACCTTTACGTTGAGGTAGCCATAGACCATTGGCTATAGGCCATAGTTACTTCTTCATGTGTTTCTTCAATTCGACGATGCAGGTGCGATGCGGGATGATGACCGAAACACCGTTGTAGTTCACCTCTTCCTCCATGATCTTGACATTCTCCTCGTGGTTCTTCGGCAGCGGGATGATGTCACGGATGTGCTCGGGTTCCACGCCAAGACCTTCGCAGATGCGACGGATCTTGTTGTGGGCCGACGAGGGCTGACCACCCGTCATGGCAGTGATGTCATTGTCGAGAATCATGACCACGACGTTGGCCTTCTCGTTGACGCAGTCCATGAGGCCCGTCATGCCGCTGTGACCGAAAGTACCGTCACCGATGACGGCCACGC
>JAFUAA010000073.1 GCA_017460915.1 Bacteroidales bacterium
GAACTTTGCGCAAAAGTTGTACATGGGGCTTTCTTGTGGTTTACTTTTGATTTCAACCACAACATTACTGAAAACCAATAATATGTACATCTTTTTATCCATTTATTCCATCGCCTTTTGACACTTTTTTAATTCCGCCAACGGGTAGAGAATAATCTGTTTCTAATACAAATTAATCATGGTTTTTGCATAATAATCCTAAAAGTGTCAATGTAATCCCATTATCATTTGGTTACATCCCCCGCCGTCCATATAACCCCATTAAATCAACAGGGAAGCATCATGATGTTAGTCGGTTGTATATTGGGACAAGATACACAAACCCCTATCGTTTCAGCATATTAAAATAAGCATCCAGCAACTTTTGTGCCCCGATGTAAGCGCTCATCCGTTGGCCGCGGACATCGTTTTTATTTTGCGATTTGTTCATTAATCCACCTTTTCAGCAAGAATGTGACAAAATAAGGAAGGGTGTAGAATTTCCCGTTGAATCCTATGTTCTTGTAACATAGTTTGATGCCGTAACGAATGTCTTTATATTTGGTGTCGGTAATCAACTTGTTTAGCGAAGGCGTGGCATTGTCTTTGGCCTTTACTTCAACGGGAATCAGAGATTCAGCATCACGGATGAAGAAGTCCATTTCTATAGTCGATTTCTCGTTCCTATAATAATACAGGGAGTATCCAGCCTTGACGAGCATGTCTGCTGCGATGTTCTCGTAAAGCGCCCCCTTGTAAGTGTTGAAGTTGCGATTATGACGCAGGTCGGTTTGCGACTCGTCATCGAGCGAAGCAATGAGCAAGCCTGTGTCACGAAAATAGATCTTATATTCGTTGGCATTGGCGTTGCCTTTCATGGGCAGTTCGGGCAGGTTGAGGTTATAGCAAACATTTACGATGCCCGCGTCGGCCAACCAGTCGACGGTTCCGATGTATTCCCTTGACCTTGCGCCTTTTGCTACCTTTGAGATTTGGAATTTCTTGTTTTCCATGGCAAGAAAATTGGGAATGTTGCGGTAGATGTTCTTGATTTTTCCCTTGTCGAGGCCAACGGCATATTTGGTGATGTCCTCCTCATAGTCGAGGAGCAGCATCTGCTGTTTCTTCAGGATACCTGAAAAGTTGTTTTGGCTGACAAAATCACTAACAACGGCGGGCATACCTCCGATGAGCATATAATCTTTGAAATGGCCGAACATGATATCCATTTCAAGTTGTGAAAACGGCTTTTGTTCAGCAATATGGGAATAAATATCTTCAATTTGTGCTTCAGAATAACCTTTCGCCCAAAGAAACTCCTCGAAATCAAGCGACTTCATCTCATATTCTTCTTTGTAGCCCACGCTGTTCGACTCAATTTCCTGATAGTTGATGCCCATGAGTGAACCCGAACAAATGACATCAAAGCGTCCATCCAACTTGAAGAATTTCAGGCTTGTGGCACAATTGGGGTAGGCCTGCAATTCATCGAAGAGGATGAGTGTGTCGTTGGCTACAAACTTTGCATCGGGATTGACAAAACTGATTTGTTTAAGGATGTCGTCGGTTTTGAAACCCGTGTCAAAAATGGTTTTGTATTGTGGCTCGGTTACAAAATTGATTTCTATGAAGTTGCCGTAGGTTTTGGCGAATTGTTCTATCGAAAAAGTCTTTCCTACCTGCCTCGATCCTTTAATAATGAGCGGAAGTCTTTGAGGGTTTTGTTTCCAATGTTGCAAGAAATCATCGATTTTTCTTTTAAGTATTTGGTTCATAACTATTTAATTCTATAAATCACAAAATTCCAATATTTTTCGGCAAAAATATCACAAAATTCCGAACCAAACAAAAGAAAATATCACAAAATTCCAGAATTATTTCTTCAGCATATTAAAATAAGCATCCAGCAGCTTCTGTGCCCCAATGTAAGCGCTCATCCGCTGGCCGCGCACGTCGTTTTCGATTAAGGGCAGGAGGTCGGTGACGAGGTGGTTTTGGTAGAAGTCGTTCTTCAGGGCGCTGTCCATCGTGTCGAACATCATCTGAACGTCTTGGTCGGAGCGTTTGCGGTAGAGGTAACCGTTGTCGCGGAAGGCCTGCACGTGGTCGGCCACCATCTTCCACACTTCGTCGATGTTGAAGCCCGTCAGGGCGGAGCAGGTCAGCACCTTGGGCTCTTGTCCCGACTCGGGCAAGGGGAAGAGGTGCAGCGCGTTGCGGCATTCGGCGGCGGCACGGTTGGCGCGCATCACGTTGTCGCCGTCGGCCTTGTTCACGGCGATGCCATCGGCCATCTCCATGATGCCGCGCTTGATGCCTTGCAGCTCGTCGCCGGCGCCGCTGATTAATATAAGGAGGAAGAAATCGACCATGGAATGCACCGCCGTTTCGGATTGGCCCACGCCTACGGTTTCCACAAAAATGGTATCGTAACCCGCTGCTTCACAGAGGATAATGGTCTCGCGTGTCTTGCGTGCCACACCGCCCAAAGTGCCTGCCGAGGCCGAGGGGCGGATGTAGGCATTGGGATGTACGGAGAGCGTTTCCATGCGCGTCTTGTCGCCCAAGATGCTGCCCTTCGAGCGTTGGCTCGACGGGTCGATGGCGAGGACGGCCAGTTTTTGTCCCTGTTCGCAGAGATGCACGCCCAGGGCCTCGATAAAAGTGCTCTTGCCCGCGCCTGGCACGCCCGTGATACCCAGTCGCAACGCCTTTCCCGAATGGGGCAGGCAGGCCGCAATGATCTGTTGTGCCAGCTCCTGATGCTTCGGCAAGGCGCTCTCCACCAAGGTGATGGCCTTGCTGAGTGCCACGCGGTCGCCATTCATGATACCATCAATGTACCATTCCAGCGGCATCAGCTGCTGCTGGTTGCGACGGAGGCGTTCCAAAGCCTTCGGGTTGACTTGAATGGCTCCCTCGACGCCTTCGGTGACCTTGAGGTTCGACTCCCATTCGTGCTCCTGGTTTTCAAAGTGTTCGTGTTCCATGGCGGGTTGCGGTTTTGATTCGGCAAAGGTAGGGAATTATTTTGAAATAAAGCTTATGATTTAAAATGTTGATTTTTAAATAATTTGCAATTTTTTTTGCGTTATTCCGAAAAAAATGCGTAATTTTGTAGTTTCAAAGAAAGAAAAAGCCCATGGTTGACAAAAGAAGAATACTATTCGTCCATCAGGAAATCGCTCCTTATTTGCCGGAAACCCCGATGAGCCTCATCGGCCGTTATCTGCCCCAAGCCACCCAAGAAAGCGGAAAGGAGATCAGGATTTTCATGCCCCGTTATGGCGTTATCAACGAGCGTCGCAACCAACTCCACGAGGTGATTCGCCTGTCGGGTATGAATCTCATCATCAACGATACGGACCATCCCTTAATCATCAAGGTGGCTTCCATCCAGAAGGCGAGGATGCAGATTTATTTCATCGACAACGACGACTTTTTCACCAAGAAGAAATACCTGATGTATGACGAAAACGGCAACTTTTCGGAAGACAACGACAGTCGTTGTGTGTTCTTCACCCGTGGTGTCATCGAGACGGTGAAGAAACTCAACTGGTCGCCCGACATCATCCATTGCCATGGTTGGATTTCGGCCCTGATGCCTGTCTACATCAAGCGTGCGATGAACGTCAAGGACAACCCGCTCTTCAACGAATCGAAGATTGTCTATTCGATTTACGACGATGCTTTCGACGAGACTTTCCCTGCTGGTTTCGACAAGAAAATGAAACTGCCCGGAATGAACTCCAAGGACCTCAAGTATTTCAAGGAGGCCAACTACGTCAACATGATGAAGGCGGCCATCGACTATTCCGATGGCATTGTGGTCAGCACCAATCGCCTCAATCCAGAAATTGAGGAGTACTTGGTGGCCTCGAAGAAGCCCTTCCTTTCCTATCAGGAACAAGTGCATTATGCGCAGGCCTGTAACGAATTCTATGATTCAATGTTGGAAAAACAATAAGGAAAACGATGAAAACACATCATTCAACCGCTCGAATCCCGTTAGCGTTAATGATTGGCCTTTTGGTGTTGGCTTTCGCCTCGTGCAGGAAGTCGCCCGACACCATCGGCAACAACCTGATTTCGGACGACAACTATTTTGAAGTCTACAAGACCGATACGGCCGAAGTGATTTGCTATTCCTACCTCGACACCGTCTCGACGGGCAATGTGCTCAATGGCCTGCTGGGCTCGATGAACGATCCCGTTTTTGGCCATTCCGAGGCAGGATTCTACACGCAATTCCGCCCTTCGGTGGCAGGTCAAAGCTATGGCAGCAATCCGGTTTTGGACTCTCTGGTGCTGCAACTCAGCCTCACCAATTATTATGGTGATACAACTGTCATGCAAACCGTCCACGCCTTTGAGTTGTCGGATACGCTCTCGGTGCTTTCGACCTACTACAACACATCGGAGGTGGCCACGTATAATGTCGACCACGCCAACGGATACCAGTTCCGACCGCGTCCCAATACCAAGATGCACATTTATGGCACCGACACCGTGCGGCAAGCCGTCATTCGCATCCCGCTGAGCCAAGAATTGGGCAATTACCTGATGTCGCTCGACACCACGGTCTATTCACGCCCCGACCTCTTCAAACAGCATTTCAAGGGCCTCCACGTGTTTTGCGACCCCGTGAGCTACCCTGGCTCCATCATCAGCATCGACGTGACCAACAACACCTACACGTTGCTACAGCTTTATTATCACAACGCTGCAACGCCCGAAAAGCCGATGCGTTACGATTTCCATACAACCTCAAAAGATGCCTATTTCAATAGTGTGGAACACGATTATTCCTCTGGAAGCCAAGATTTTGTAAGCCAAGTTCTGGAAGGGCAAACCGATTTGGGGAAACAGTTGGTTTATCTGCAATCCATGGGCGGCGTGAAGACCAAGATCCTGTTCCCCAATCTTGAACATTGGACCGATAGTTTGGAAAATTGCCACTTGGTCATCAATGAGGCGAAACTGATTGTCCCCGCTTCGGCATCAGCCACCGATTCGGTCTACAAGGCCCCGACCAACTTCTTCCTTTTGGGCTTCAACGCCGACAGTTCCACCTATCTCCTGCCTGACTATTATGAAGGATCTGGCTATTTCGGAGGAACGTATAACCCAAAGAATCAGACGGTTATTTTCCGCATCTCTGAATACATGCAACGCGTAATCATGGGAAAAAAGGATAACTATGGACTGAGTTTGGGCATCAATGGTGCGGCCTACAACGCCAATCGGATGGTCATCAACGGCCCCGAGGCCACTACCACGGAAAAGCTTCGCCTTGAGGTGATTTATTCCATTGTAAACGATTAAACTTCAACGATATGAAAAAACTGATTTTAGCCGCTTTGGTGTTGGTCGGACTGACCTGCCAGGCACAGAAAAACACAGAAAAGGAAACCGTCGTGGTGATGAAGACCAGTATGGGAACCATAAAGGCCAAATTGTATAACGACACTCCGCAACATCGCGACAACTTCATCAAGTTAGTGAACGAAGGTTGGTACAACGGCTCGCCGTTCCACCGCGTCATCAACCAATTCATGATTCAGGGCGGACAGAACAAAGACGGACGTCTCGACCCAGGCTACACCGTCCCCGCCGAATTTAAGGACAACCATTTCCACAAGAAAGGCGCCCTCTGCGCTGCCCGTCAAGGCGATCAGGTGAACCCCAAGAAGGCCAGTAGCGGATCGCAGTTCTATATCGTGCAAGGCAAGGTGTATGACGACCGTTGGCTCGACATGTTCGAAAGCCGTTCGGGCAAGGTGCTCTCGGCTCGCCAACGCCAAGCCTACAAGACCGTTGGTGGCACGCCACATCTCGATGGCGACTACACGGTGTTCGGCGAAGTGACCGAGGGTCTCGAGGTGGTCGACAAGATTGCCGCCGTCAAGACTGGCCGCATGGATGTGCCCGTTGAGCCCGTCACCATCATTTCAGTAACGATTGAAAAGTAAATCCGGCCCTTCGACAAGCCCAGGGCCCTTTGCTTTGTCAGGGTTTGAGCTAGTTGAAGGCCCGACTTTAAATATGATTATTTCATGAAAGAGAAAGTAGAAGAAATATTATCCCAGGTGCGTGACTTCCAAGCTGACAGCAAAGAGGCTTTGGATAATTTCCGCATCACTTATTTAAGCAAGAAAGGAGTGATTCCCGCCTTGTTTGCCGACTTCAAGACCGTGGCTCCTGAACTCCGCAAGGAGATGGGCATGAGGCTCAACGAATTGAAGAACGTGGTTCAGGAGAAGGTGGAGGAGCAATTGCAAAAGTTTGAGAACCAGCATGGCCCCGATGCAGGCTTCGACATGAGCATGCCCGCCAACGAGATGCGCGGCGCCCGCCATCCGTTGAGCATCGTGCGTCGTGACATCAACGAGATTTTCGCGCATTTGGGCTTCACCATCGTTGAAGGTCCGGAAATCGAGGACGACTACCATGTGTTCACGGCCTTGAACTTCCCGCTTGACCATCCCGCCCGCGATATGCAGGACACCTTCTTTATTAATAAGGAGCCCAACGTGAACAAGGTGAGCGACATTCTGCTGCGCACCCACACGTCGAGCGTGCAAGTGCGCGCCATGGAAAAGCAACAGCCGCCCATCCGCGTCATTGCCCCTGGCCGCGTGTTCCGCAACGAAGCCATTTCGGCTCGTGCCCACTGCATTTTCCACCAGATTGAAGGCTTGTATATTGACGAAAATGTCTCCTTTGCCGACCTGAAACAGACGCTTTACCATTTCGTCCAGGAATTCTTTGGCGAGGGCACCAAGGTGCGTTTCCGTCCGTCGTATTTCCCCTTCACTGAGACTTCGGCGGAGATGGATATTTCGTGCAACATTTGCGGCGGCAAAGGCTGCAACATCTGCAAGCACACGGGTTGGGTTGAAATCCTCGGCTGCGGCATGTGCGACCCCAACATCCTCACTGCCAGCGGCATCGACCCGGAGAGGTACACAGGCTTTGCCTTCGGCATGGGCGTGGAGCGCATCGCCATGCTGAAATACGGCATCAACGACCTGAGGCTGTTCTTCGAGAACGATTTACGGTTCCTCGAACAGTTTGAGTTGGCTTGATTTTTCAGAAATCTAATGATGGTAGAGACGCAAAATTTTGCGTCTCTACAGTTTTATTCACCCCGACGGTTCTATTCAGCCATTGGCAGAAATCTTTGGTCTTTTCGAATTCACTCAGCACCCAGTCGACGAGATGCGGGTCGGAGAGGCGCTTTTCGGGGATGTTTTGTACCACGAGCCAGTCGCGCTGCTTGAAGAGTTCGGCTTGCGGATGGTCCTTGGGATAGCCGTTGGGCACGCGCTTCATGGCGTGTTCGGTGTCGAGCACAAAGCCCTGGGCTTTGTTGAGGCTTTCCACCAAAGGCTTGGCGTTGAAAAGAATCTCGTCGCGGATGGTCTTGAGCATGGCCGTGTCGGGCATATACATCCCCGTGCACATCATGTTATGCCCCAGGTATTCCGATTCCTTGGCCTCCAAATGGAAATAATAGCCGCCCAGCATCGACTTCTTGCCCTCAGGACAGACGAACACACCGAAGTGGGTCTTATAGGGCCGTTTGTCGGGCGAGAAACGCGTGTCGCGGTAGAAGCGATAGGTGCAGTCTTTCAGGGTCAAGCCTTCGCAGTCGTCGTCAAACTTCTGCACGCCCGCGATGATTTGTTCGGCCAAGGCGTTGAAGTTGTCCTGTGCCTTCAGATATTCATTCTTATGCTCCTGAAACCACGGTCGGTTGTTGTTGTGGAGCACATTTTCCAAAAAACCGAGAATCTCTTCCATAGGTGAAAATTTTGGCAAAGATAAGGAATTATTTCGTTGACAAGACCGCCTTTTTCGCCATCAAAGTCATCGAAAGGCCGCGAGCCACCATGAACATCAGGAAGGCAATCCAAAGGCCGTGGTTGCCGAAAGGCGGCATTAATAACAAGGAGGCGGGCAGGAATACACCAAGGGCCGAAATCAGCATCGTGTTGCGGATGGCGCGGGCGGCCGTGGCTCCGATGTAGATGCCGTCCCAAAGGAAAGCTGCAAAAGTAATGAGTGGGATGAGGATGAGATAGATGTGGTAAGGCTTGGCTTGCGCCGCGATTTCGGGCTGGTCGGAGATGAGGCCGATGAACCAGTCGGGGAAAAGGGCATACAATAAAGTGAACGGCAAGGCAATGCAAAAGCCCCAAATGAGGAGCAATTTCACGGTTTGTCGCAGTTGCTTGGGGTCGTGGGCACCCGTGAAACGGCCTACTAAGGCTTCGCCCGCGTAGGCAAAGCCGTCGGTGAAGTAGGAGAAGATGTAGAAGAACTGCATCAGAATCATGTTGACGGCCAGCATGTCGTCGCCGAGCTTGGCCGACTGGTTGTTGAAGTAGGCGATGCTCAGCACGAGGAGGATGCTGCGAATCATGAAGTCGGCGTTCACTTGGAAGAAACGCTTCAGCTTGTCGGCTTGTAGCAAAATCACCCTGCGGATGGGGATGAGATGGTAGCGGAACTTGGCGAAGAGGAACACGATGGCCGTCAGCAAGCCGCAATACTGCGCAATGACCGTGCCCAAGGCTACGCCACTCACGCCCATGCCCATTGCGTTGACAAAGATGACGCTGAGCACGATGTTCACCACATTGGTGAGAATGGCGATGACCATGGGAATGGTGGTGTTCTGCATTCCGATGTACCAGCCGTTGAAGGCATAGAGGCAAAGCACCGCCGGTGCCGCCCAGATGCGTACGCGGAAATAAATGGAAGTATAATGCAGCACTTCTTCGCTGCCGTGCAACAATTTCATACTGAGCCATTCTACGGCGTTTTGCAGCGAAAGCACCAAAACGGTGGCAATCAGCGCGATGCAAAGTGAGCGATAGAGCGAATAGGCGATTTCCGTGCGGTCGTTGGCGCCGTAGGCTTGCGCCGTGAAGCCCGTGGTGCCCGCCCGCATGAAACTGAAAACGGAGTACATCACGCTGAAAATCGTGCCGCCCAATCCGATGGCCCCGATGTAGGCGATGCTGTCCTGATGCCCCATCAGCACCATGTCCACCAATCCTAATAGCGGCACGGTGATGTTGCTGACGATGTTCGGGATGGCGAGCTTCAGGATGGAACGGTTGAGGGAGGTTTTGGGCATAATGATTTGTTATTGAGCTATATTACTGCCAGAGAGGTTCTTGTCTCCAGTCTTTTGGGAAGCCCATTGCAGCAACATCGACGGTTGGATAGCGAAAGAGCAACGATTTGAGGTCGGCAACAAAACTACTTTTCGCATTGATGGCGCGAAGCCAATAGGCGATGCAGCAAAGGATAGCGTAAACCTTGTTCGCATCGATATGGCCGCTGTTTATCCATGTGCCACGCAAGTTGACATTCATCTGGGGAGCCGCATTAAGAAATCGGTTCCAAAGCCGTGCATGGTGGGCACAATAATTGCGAAGAGCGGAAAGGCTTCGCATCCAACTCTCCAAAATCTCATGTTGAGGAAGATTGAACTCTCGGGCAACAAGTTTCTTCACTTTGTTGTCGGCAAAATTATAGTAGAGTTTGGATAATGTACCCAACGAAGCCAGCGTCTTCCATGCTGGTGGAAATTCTGGCTTGTCATAGTTAGCAAAATGCTCTTTGATAAAATCTTCCTTTGACCGTTGCACTTCACGGTCAAGAGCATTGAGGTTTTCCAGAAAGCGGTGCTCGTTCTCATGGAGGTTCATCTGCATAAACCAGAAAGCACCATGCGTCATCGAAAAATGGTGGATGATTTTTGTCCTTAAAGCCACTTCAATTCTTTGAATGGCAGCAAAAAGGATTTGACGCAATGCGGAGTCAAACTCATACATGGCCACGGCATTTTCAAAAATGGAATTAGGTTTGAACCGATGCGTTTGCTTGTCGGCCTCCATTGGGCGAAGATAGGCGGCAAAACGGAAATAGCTAACCTCACCCAGAGTCTTTTTCGCCTTGTTTTCATCCGCAATGATTAGGCCAAGTGACTTCAGTCTGGCAATTTGGTCGGTGATGCTTATTGGTTGCTTTGTATAAATCGTCCCCATAGGCTATAAATAAAAGACCCGCCCTGGTTCGCTGGTCTTACGACGAGAAGCGTGGCGGATTCTGTCGCCGCAAAAATACAAACATTTTCCCATCCAGCAAGCATTTCGATGAAAAAACACCAATTTTTTCGCTCCAACAACCGAAAAACCCATTATCTTTGCCGCCAACATACAACCGAATATATGTAAAGAAAACAACACATTGACATAGAATAATAGCGATTAGAAGCCGATTCTTGGTACTTCATTTAGTTCCACTACCAGCCCTCTTTTTGAGGGCAACTCATCAAGAAAAAGTTTCCGTTTCGCCGTATTTGTACGGCGTGGAAAGACTTGTTAGATGAGTGGGAGTGGAAACCCGAAGTACCTGGCAAGGATTATCTTCCACGCTTTTTTCATGTCACAAAACAAGGCATGGCGCAATGGCAAACACGGACAATGTGCATATCGGACACCTTATTAAATCCGTCTTCGACGAAAGCGGGATGACCGTAAGTGAACTAGCGCGAAAGCTCCACTGCGAGCGCACCAACGTCTATACCATTTCCCGTCGCCGCACCGTCGATGTGGAACTCTTGGCCATGCTTTCCGAAATCCTCAACTACAACTTCCTTGACGACGCGATGAAACACTATGGCCTGACAGCCACCTTCAGCCCGAAACTGGAACTCAACATAGGTTTTGAAGGCTTTACCGCCGAAAAAGTTGAGCGGTTGAAGGAAGTGCTTTCGGAGTTTATTGAAAAGGCGTGATTATTATTGGTTTTCAAAAACATGAAACCTCAATCGCATCCCTATGATTTGTACTATGTAAGTATTGCTGCATCCACATAATATAATGTTGCCACAGTGTGACAGCCCAATAGTTTCTCGAAAACACGATTATTCTTGCAAGGAAATGATTGTTTTCCTATTTTTGTCGCAACAAAACGACAAAACCATGATCTTCTACTTCTCAGGCTGTGGCAACAGCCAACATGTGGCCGAACAATTGGCCGAAAGCTTGAACGACAAACTGGTCTTCATCCCCGAAGTGGCTCGAAACAACCAATATGATTACACCTTGGCCGAAGGAGAAAGTCTTGGCTTCGTCTTTCCCGTCTATTCCTGGGCGCCGCCGAAATTGGTGCTCGATTTTATAAAAAAATTAAAAATTGAGGTCCCTGAGCCTGTCGAAGGGCCGACCTCTCCCTATATTTATTTCGCCTGCACCTGCGGTGACGAGTGCGGTCACACGGAAAAGATTTTCCGAAAGGCCGTGGAAGCCAAAGGCTGGATGCTTTCGGCTTGCTTCAGCCTGCAAATGCCTGAGACTTATATTGGCATGCCGGGCTTCAAACTCGATACCGAAGAAAATGCCCAACGCAAGATTAATGCCGCGAACGCAGCCTTGTCGGAGTTTATCCCGCGTCTTCAGAAAAAGGAGAGTTTTTCCGAAATGATTGTGGGCGGAGCGGCGTGGCTGAAGAGTTATTTGGTCAATCCGGGATTCAACCGCTTTGCCACCGACGACAAGAAATACCGCTCCACCGAGGTTTGCATTCATTGCGGCAGGTGCGTGGAAGTCTGCCCGTTGCAGAACATCACCCTCGAGGAGGGTCGCCCCGTTTGGCATGGCAACTGCGCCATCTGCATGGCCTGCTACCACCATTGCCCCGTCAACGCCATCCAATACGGCAAGGCCACCAAAGGCAAAGGACAGTATTGGTTTGGTAGGCGTAAATAGTTGCATTCAAAAAAACTTTTATCTTTGCCACCGAATTACTCATCTAAAAAAACTAGAAAAATGACAAACTCCTACCTGAAAAAAGCTTTTTTGACAGCGGCTTTCATTTGCGTTTCCGCTTCGTCATTCGCGCAATGCGTAATCCCGATTACCGATGGCAGTCCTTTTGTGGATGACTTCGAAGGCGGCGGTTCCGAATGCTGGACCTTCGAAAACGGCGAGGGCTCGAGTTGGATGATCCTTGAGGGCACGCAGTCCACCGTGGCGGCTTATTCCCATGATGGAAGTTACACCAATTCTGAGAGCCGCCTGATTTCGCCCACATTCGACATGACGGGTGTGAGCGGCGCCACGCTGAGTTTCACCTACGCCATGATGGGCATTTCGGATTCCGACGAGCTGGTCATCAGCTATCGTTCGTCCGAGAGCGATCCGTGGCATGATTTGGGGAGCTTCAGTTTCAACGACTGGCAGAATTATTATGAACAATCCTACATCTTGCCTGACATTTCCGCTACTTACCAGATCTCTTTCTTGGGTATCGACCGTGGTGGTTATTACATTTTTGTCGATAACGTGGAAGTGTCGGGTGAAGGTGGTTGCTCGCGTCCTGTCAACCTTGAGGCCACCGACATCACGCCTTTTGCGGCACTGCTTCACTGGTCGACTTCGGGCAACGAAGAGAGTTGGACGCTTGAGCTGAATGGCGTGGAACAGACCGCCAGCACCCAACCCTTCTTGATGGAGGGTCTGCGTCCCAGCATGGATTACACCTTCCGTGTTAAGGCCAATTGTGGCGGTGGCATGCAATCCGACTGGTCTATGCCCATCTCGTTCACCACGCTTTGCGATGTGATTGTCATCACTGACGACCAACCTTATATCGACGACTTTGAATCGTCTGAGGTCTTCGTTTGCTGGCAAGACGAAATTGTGGCTGGCCCTTACGGTTGGGTCGTGGATCCGGGCTATGTCACCCCCAACAACACAGCGTTCTTCATCTGGTTGGGTGAGGCTGCGCGTCTGGTTTCCACTCCCATGGACCTCACCGCTGTCACCAACCCGACGCTGACCTTCAACCGCAAGCAGCCTCAGCAGAGTGGTGTTGTGGATGAGCTGTCGGTCTATTATCGTACTGCCGAGGATGGGGAGTGGCAGTTTTTGGACGCCTACAACGAAGCCGCGAGCAATTGGATGCCTGTAACGCTGAGTTTGCCGAACCCCTCGGCTACCTATCAGATTTGCTTCATGGGCGTTTCCTTCAATGGCAACGGCGTGTATGTGGATGAAGTGCGCAGTCGGGTGTCGGTGTTGTTGAATCGGCTTCTGTCAAGGTTTCTGTCAATCCGAATCCTACCACAGGCAAAATCAAGGTGAACACCGATGCCGTTGACGGCAATGTTACCGTGTTCGACTTGTTTGGCAAACAATTGGCCACGGCCCAAGTTTACGAAGGCCATGCCGAACTCGACCTCAGCGACCTGGCGCAGGGCGTTTATTTCGCTCGCATTGCAAGTGATTCAGGCGCAACCACTATCAAATTGGTGAAAGAATAGATGAGGCATTGGATGGAGGCAATTCAGCCCTTATCTTGACTCTTGGCTTGCACGCAAAGAGTGATACGTATTGTGGCTGAGACGCTTCTTGAGATTCCATCGGGGCACCAATCCGCAAGCGAAACCTTAGGAAGGCGCATATCCAGCAGCATCCTCAGCGGCCATTGGCGGGAGGGTTGCTTCTTGGGAGGCGTAGGGCACCACTTTCGACTGGTGTAAGGCGAGGAAGTTCTCATTTAGTCGAAGCTCCACTTGCAGCATCGTGTTTTCCAATAGTTTAGGCCGCAGTTGACATTCCCATACGACGATGATCTGCCAGCCGTTGTCGTGCAGAATTTGGTAGTTTTTCTGGTCGCGTTCCTGGTTTCTCTTGATCTTGTTCACCCAAAAATCTCTGTTGGTTTGCGGGATTTTGCAACAGGTTGAATTGGTGATTTCTTGTAGAGACGCAAAATTTTGCGTCTTTACATGGTGACCGTGCCAGAAACACCCATTGACGAAAATCGCTGTCCGATACCGCCGCATGACAATGTCGGGTTTGCCTGGCACGCTCTTCACGTTGAGGCGATAGCGATAGCCATGTCGCCAAAGCCATTGCCTTACGAGCAGTTCGGGCTTGGTGCCTTTGCCGTGGATGCGTGACATCACATAATGGCGCTGGGTAGGAGTGAGGCGGTCGGTCATGGCGTTAGTTTTTCTTCTTATATCTCATTAATTCAGCCAACGAGATACCTTTAGGTTCGGCACTCAAATGACCTTTTTTGATGATACCTTCATTGATCATCTTATTAAAATCCCATTGTGCATTTTGGTATTCTTCTTCGGGTTCTGTTCCAACTAAGTCAAAAACCACATAGTAAGGCAATGATGGCTTGTAGGGAGAATTCCTGTCAAGGTCACACAGTCTTTCCTTTGACATTACCCGTGGACCTTTTGGGCTCAATCTAAGCATGATTTGTGTTCCCCCATTGTGCAGTAATACATATTTCGCTGACGAAATCTCATACTTGAGGCGAATAGAACCGTTGCCTGAATCAGTCCGTGTATTGTAAATATGGTTTTTCAAGATCCATTTCAGGTGGCTCTCGTTGCGGAAAGAACCCAACAACACATATGTTTCCTCTGGAATCAAATCGCGGTTGCTCCCATACGGTTCAGGCATAGACTCACTGACAATCGATGGTTCGTTCTTGTAGATCTCGTATGTGTGATATGACATTCGTTCCCGTTGGGAAGCCCTGTTCATCATGTGCTCCAAAATGTCGTGTAGAAAACGCTCAATTTCCTTTGAGTCTTTTTCAACGCTGTTCGGCGATAAGCAAAAAGCGCCCAAACCAGGCAATACTTCATGAAAGCCTTTCAGTCTTTTGTTTTCAGAACCAGGATATAGAATGTAGGCGCCACTCGTACGGCGGATAGCGTCTTTGTAGGCGTGCATTTTAAGCAAGTCCACTCGCTTAAATATGCCTTTTTCTTCCTCTTGCTTTTCATGAATCATCAACAAATCTTCCTCTGAAAGGTCCGTGTCGTCATCCTCAACAGTGTGTGTTTCTTCATGTTCCTTTTCGTTGATAAGGATTCTGTTTAACTTATATTTCGCATCGAAATGGATATGGACGATAAGGTCTTGCTCTTCCGCCTCGGTTTCCTTGATATTCCCTGGCCAAATAGATAATGTGTAGTCGGGACGCATGGCTGTGGTCCAGGAACCGCTTGCGTCTATTTTGTCTGTCATGCCAAAGGTTCGGTTGTAATACAAGCGGACTTTTAATATTCGGGTAGGTATCCTATAAACTCCGCCAATCATTTTCGTATGACCTTGCTTCAGTTCAAGATTGATATGGTCATTGTCGGTTTTGACCAACTTCTTTTCGTCTTCCTCCGTCAGTTCCAAACGGAAGGTCTCTTTGACGATATCCAGCAATTTGAAGAATACCCAATACTCGTAAAGTGCGGCCACATTGCGTTTGCCGGCTTGATAGACGTTGTCGCCGCCTTTCCATGTGATTTGCGCCGCCAATTTCGACATCATCCAGGCTTGCAACACCTCCCGATAGCCCTCTTTGCGTTGCAAGGCGGGACTGTTCAAGGTCAAGGTCTGCAAGTTGGATACATCCAGAAAAAAACTGCGACTCAACCAGCCCATCAGTTTGTTAGCCGTCAGTTCGGCTTCGGTTTTCAACCTCGGACTGGCGTTTTTACATTGCTGGATGGTGCTGCAAAACGAAGAAAACGATTGTAACACCAACTTTACGAAACGGTTTTCCGCCACATCTACGGTGTCTTTTTTGTAAGAAACCGACAATCTTCGCGGAACGCTGCCGATATGGTCTCCTATGAACTCACCTTCATCTAGCGGAAGTCGGTTCTTGCTGGAAACGATTTGACGCAGTTCCTGTCGCCCCAGCCTTTTTACGGCACAAATATCCTTTTCTATGATTGTCCCCGTCCATTTATGGATGGGATTGTAAAGAATCTTGTTCAGGGCTTCTTCAAACTCTTCGCTGTCAATCAGCGATTTCATAAAAGCAAATTGTTGATAAAGTGTGCGGCTTTTTTCGTTGGGATTGACTTCAAACCGTTGGGTTATCGGAGCACCTTGCATCATTACCAATTCCGTGAAATGACAGGTGATGTCATGAAGCATGGACTTGTAATCGGTTCTGTAGTCCATTTTGACGGAACGAACCTCAAAGTTAACATCGGCAATTTCGTTTTCTGCCCTGTCAACGACCTTTAATGTCAAGCAGCCAATATAAACTCCAGTTTTTATCAAGCCTCTCGAAGCATTGCTTTTTGAAGGGCAAACAAGCTCATTCGCTAAAAAAGAATAGCCATTGGGGGTAAATTCATATTCGTATTCTTCCCCTTCCACCAATTGCCATTTCGATTCACCAGAGGACAAGTCGTTTTCTTCAAAGACCATTGCCTTTGATGACTGCGGGTAAACCATCAGCATCAGATCATCCTTGCTGTTCGCCACTGGTATTTTGAGATACTCTGTCATTTACTGTGTTTTTGTGTTGAATCGAGCCAAATCTTACCTAAATTATACCTAATACCTAAATTATGTCCGTTTTATACCTAATTATATTTATTTATATGATTATCAAATAATTATAATAAACTATCTAGCCAAAATCTAGCCAAAATCTAGCCAAAATCTAGCCAAAATCTAGCCAAATCTCACCTAAATTACTTTTTCTTCTTCGCTTTCCATTTCAACCTATCAAGATAGACAAAGTCTGATTCTTTGAGAAGTTGGAGCAAATAGCGCAAGGTCCTTTTCTTTGCTTCTACCGATTTACCTGATGACAATGCGACTTGCATATACTCATAAATCTCATTCAGCATAATACCTGTGTCTCCAGCATCTTCGACAACCTGCTGAAGCATATTCAGTAGTTTGTTCTTGTCTAATCCTTTTTGTTTGGTATATTCTGGCACTTGGTGTGTCTTTTGGGCAACGGATTGGGATATGATGTAGTTGGGTTTGTGCCACTCGATAAGTTTCTTGCTCTTCAATATTCTTAATGCTTCCTCTGCGATGGGACGTTTCTTTTGTATGGCATCTAGCCAAATGCATTCTTTTAGGGACAAGGAAGCGTCTCGCTTAAGTAAATCCACATATCGTTCATCAATAATCCTTCCGTAAATCTTTACATTCACCTCGGGGACATTCTCGTTGATTTCATAATCGGGCATGGGAAAATGGCGTTCTTTCTGCTTGTAGAACATGGTCTGAATGCCGCTACTGACGGTGTCAATCATGTTGAAGCTAACCATACCCTTGCACAGACATTCGTTACGATAGAACTTTTGTTGCTTCAATGAGTCGAGGGCGTTTTCCAGCGTTCCAGGGTAGAACGTACCTGCGTTTGAGTAAAATAAATAGTCCGGCCCTTCAATGAAATTGATTCGTTGGCAAAGTGTATAATCCTGGTGTGCGATGGCGTTATGCAACACCTCTCTAATAATGAAGTCATCATATTGCATCAGCTTTTCGGGGAATAGTGTTCCACCAGGCATCTCCCGCATGGTAAGATTGCGTATTTTGCCCAGCACCTCATCTACGGTTAGGATGAAAGGGATAGTAAAATGCTGATAGTTGATTTTGCGCCCCTCGTCATTCACTAATGTCCATGTGATTTGCGGTATGGCAGGAGACAATTTGTATGCTACAGAGGGTTTGCCAAGAAGGAGAAGGGCTCCTCGTGTCAACTTACCGTTGTTCAGTAAACCACTATGTCTGAGGAATTCTTCTGGCGACCAGCTGTCAACCATTTCCGCGGGTTGTTTGTCATACACTTTCTTGAACTCAATGCGTGCCTTGGCGAGGGCCAATTCATCCAAATCATTCTTGATAGTCGCATCTTCAATCACATGTGCCGACCAATCGTCAACCGGGCGTTGGTAGCGTATCGCATCGTATTTGTCTTGCGACAGTGGCTCAAGGCTTTCTTCACTTCGTCCGTAAGCGATTCCCTTCCATTTTGTAACGATATTCCTTGGCGCAGCAGGTATTTGAAACATCAGTACCCGTTTTCCGTCAACTTCGATGGGTATAATGTCGCGAAACGTCAATCCTCCTGTTGTATTGGCGGAAATTTCATGCTTGAGAAGTTGTCGTTTGGTATCGTCCATCAAGAATTGGGTCCCCACTACTTGACGAGCATCGTTAACCCCCATCACTATCCAAGCGAACTCCAAATCACGTAAATTCGCTTCGTTGCTTAAGGCGGAGAAATACTTGCCGAGTTTATCCCTGTCAAACTGATTTTCAGCCGTTTTGAACTCCGCCACTTCATACTCCACATTGGCGATGAGTTGCTGATATGTTGCTTTGTAGTCTTTCATTAACAATGATTTTCCCTTTACGCCTCCGCAAAACTAGTAAATCCGTTGTCCACCACGGCATGGTACATCCGCTGAATCTTCTCCGCCGATTCGGGATACTTGAAATCAGCGGTGTTGAAGTCGGCATCTATCTCTTTGGCAACGCCTTCGTTCAGGCAGAGCTTCCACAAGGAGGTGAGCACCGGAACGAGTTTCTTTCTGGAACCGTGCAGTTTGGGCAGCAGTTTTTGCAGGATGGCCGTGTCTATTGCCATTTCGTCAGCCAAATCTCCTTCGGCAAAGTGCAGGTAACGGCTAATTTCGTTGACGGTGCGGTAGCTAAATTCGGCATTGACTTTTTTCAGTTCCTTAAAAAATGAGAGCAGAACGGCTTTTTCCTCGTCATTCTTGATTTCAAACTGACTCTTTGCCCTGTTCACGAAATCCACGGCCATATCGGCGCAAGCCGAATAGGCGTTTTCGAGGTGGATGTCTTTCTTCTCGTTGAGGTATTTCTCCATCTCCTCAGCTGCAATCTTGAACTCGATTACATTGGCGCGGTCGAGCACCTTGGGGCTGAACATATAGGTGGTTTCGTCCACATTGATGGTGCCGATGATGAAGACGTTCTTGGGCAAAGGTATCTCTGCGGGGACATCCTCATTGCCATCCCAAAGTTTGATTTTCTCGCCCGATTCCATGGCGCTGAGGAAATCGGCAAAATAGCGTTCCACCACGCTGAGGTTCATTTCATCGAGAATCAGGAAGTAGGGCTTGGACGGGTCTTCGTTGGCGCGCTTCAGGAGTTGTAGCACGCCGCTTTCGGGCAGCACATATTCGTTTTCCTTCAAGGCGTTTGGGTAGCCAAGCAATGGCTCCCTGTTGGTCCAATCCGCCCCGATGGAAACCGTGCAAACCTGCTCCTCGATGTTCTCGCTCAAGCACTTGGCGAAAGCCAACGCCAGCTGCGTCTTTCCCGAACCCGCCAGCCCGCTGAGGATAACGAAAGGCTTGGCCATCAGCGAATAGGCGAGGCGTTTGATGAGGGAGGGGGAATAGATTAGGCCGGTGGAGAGGATGCTTTCGATAACTGGAGTTATTTTGAAGATTTGCCTGGGAAGAAAGGATGTAATATTGGATTTTTCGGATACTGTCTGCTTTCCTTCACAATCTTCGAATAGTTCACGCGCCTTAAGAAAACAATAATATTGTTTTATAGCATTTGATCTAAAATACTGGCTAGTTTCATTTGAATCTTTTGCTTTGAAAGCACTATCTTTGGACAACTCCTCAATAATATCCATAATTGATTGTGAGGAAGTGATATCATAAATACTTGCTATGCTTTTCCATTTTTCAGGCGCATAATCAAATAATTTATCAACTTCAGCAAAGGATACATAACTATTGACAGTGGTTTTGCCAATGATGAAAGAACTATCTGTTGACCTGTTTGTTTTGACACAATTTGAAAGATATGCTCTAAATTGTTCTTTAATAGTAAACCCTTGGGAATCGTTTGTATTTGATATTTCTGAAGGATAGGCTTCCATATCAACTGGTATGTAACGTTTTCCAAGATAAAACACGAAGTCAACTGTTGTTATATGGAAATCATTGTCAGGAAACACATCCGGATTATTGTCTATCAAGGATTTCAACATTTGTTTCAAGCCTTGTGTTTGACTGATGATTGAACATAAACCGTTCATAAACTCAAGAAAAGACTTGTAAAATACAGGTTTTGAACTGTTTTTCGTTGAAAAATCAGAATCAATGTCTTTAAGAGTTTTATGAAGTTCTTTGTATTTGTAAATGTAGTATTTGTTAGGATAGCGCAACCATAAAAGCACACTAATGGCTCTCATGTCTTGATAATGATTTTTCCATTTCTCTGGGGCAATAAGCCTCATTTGTTCTGCCTCTGCTTGATACGTCGCAATACGTTCCACGACATCCCGACTCTCATCATAGAGCAGCCGGAACATCTTGCGGACTCGTTCTTTGTCAACGGCGACAAATTCTTGAAGCATACCAAGTGGAAAATAATTGCCAGAACTCAATAAATTCAAATGTTTTCGAGTTGCCGTTTTGAGCATTTGCCCAAAATCTTCGCTTTCAATGTCCCAATTTTTTTGAAAGCATTGTACTGCTTCCCATTTGTATTTTTCGTCTTCCCAAAAAGAAGGCAGAGCTTTCTGGTATTCATTTATGTAGAATTGTAGTTTTTCTATGTTAAAACTTGCCATAATCAAATTGCTTATTGTTTTTGTATCATTTTCCTGCGAACAAATCTATGAATGTATATTTTTTCTTGGGCATAATTATTCTTTAAAATTTCTCTCCAAAAACCCCTTCAACGCCCCCAAATACTCCACGTCCAAATTCCAGTGTTGGGCGTTCTCATAGTCGCGGTTGGGTTCTTTGATTAACTCCTTCTGGCTCTTCGTCTCTCCCAACAATGCCTCAAGATACCCATAAATCTTGGTTTTCTTGGCGGGCGTGGTCAACGGCGGAGGTGTGCGACCGGGAATATCCAATTTCACAAGTTCCTTTTCGTAGCCTTCCCAACAATCGAAGATAGGCTGGTTGTTCGGATTGATGATGTTTTCCAACAGGTCTTCCAATGCGCCTGCATCTTTGTCGTTGGGAAGCAGGAACAACTCAAAATCAACGCCATACCGGTCTTTGATGGACAGCAATTCTTTACGACGAGCCTCAATGTTTTCGTCTGCGTCAAAGATGACCAAATTGATTCCTCCTTGGTCTGAATTAATTCTCATCTGATGTAGATTGATTTCGTAGGTCACTTTATTATAACCTCCGGTTTCCTTTTTTAGCTCGCCAGTATGAATAATGCTGTTGCTTGGAGCATTTTCCAAAAACAGATGATGATAATAGTCTTTCAGAAACTTTTTATCAGCATCACCTTCTACGATGATAAGAAACCTTTTCTTCATAACACAACGCTCCTAATTTCAATCTCATTTTCACAAGCTTCTTGTAAACCCTCATGTGTTAGCTTGTATGCTTGTAGCCCCTTCTTGAGGGTCTTCTCCAGCGTGTACAAGCGTAGTTCACCTTTATTGTGGGGATTCTCTTGAAGCATTTCATTTAGATAAAGCAATGTCTCTTTGCTATGGGTTGTGGCAAAAATCTGTTTATCAGTGGCAACAGCCAATGTAAACAATGCTTGCCATAGTTTCTTATAAATGGAATAATGCAGGCCATTGTCTATTTCGTCAATAAGAAGTACATTTGTCAAAGGATTGGCTGCGCTTGCCACAATGCTCAGGTAGCGGCGAAGTCCGTCGCCCATCATGCTGACAGGCAGCATTTGAGACATTCCTTCATATCCAATATAGATGTCGTCTGTTAGAATCTCTATGCCATTGATTTGGCTGTCAAAGAGTCTCAGCAAATTGATGATGGTGTCTTTGCGGTTTCGCTTGAACAACTCGGCCAAATCATTGGCTAAGTTGCTCGTCATCAAGTCGGAAGGAATCAACCATGCCCTCATATTCTCCAAATAACCGTCTGCCATTTTTCGATTGACCACCATGCCTTGGGCATTTACTCGTAGCCAACTTTTGAAGTTGTGGTTTGTTGTGCCTTCTGTGACGTCGAAATCCATTTCCAATGTGTTCACATAGGTCACCGTACTGGCCTGTTGTTGCGGCTCGTTTTTTGGTTCCGCCAACTCGTCAAATACATACGACAAGGTCAATTTCAAACGCCTATATGTGCCATCAATTAATTCAGACTTGATTTCTGGTGGAAACGCAACATTTAAGTTGTTGAAAAAATACGGGGTTTCTATGAATTTGCTAAAGGCTTTGCGAGCGCGAACGGCATTGATGGCTTGTGGCAGGTCGGGATTCGACATGCCTGTGAGCATAGCCATGGCTTCCAATATTGAGCTTTTTCCTGAGTTGTTTTGCCCAAGGAAAACATTGACCCGAGAGAAGTCATCAATCTTTAGATGTTCAATCCCCCTAAAATTATTGATTTCCAGATTTTTGAATCCGTCCATAATACTCCAAAACTATAAGATTCTGCAAAAATAAGAAAAAAAAGGCAATGCCGATGGTAGCATGGCCCTTTTTCAGATTTTTTTTATCCAAGAATCTTTTCCGCCTGCGCCTTCAATTGCGCCATCTGCTCGTCGGTGAGCGTCAGCACATCCGTGCTCCAAGCTTCGTCGGGGACGGCGATGCCGATCTGCTCGGGCAGGACATCGGTTTTGATGAAACTGAGCAGCTCGGTGAGCTTGGCGCGGCAGTCGGCCGTGGCGGCCTTTCCGCCAGCTCCGCTGATGGCCTTGCGGATGCGGGCCACGGCGGCGGGCTCGGGCTGTTCGAGGTCTTGATTGATTAGCGGCAGGTCGATGAAGTCGAGTTCCGACACTTCGGCATGGTCGCCGATGATTTCCTTGGCCATCATGGCCAGCTGGCGGTTGAAGGACTTGGCCCTCAATGAGCCGATGATGAAAAGGATCTTTTTCATAGGTTTAGGTACTTGTTGCAAGATACAAAAATAGCGATTTTTGCGAAAATTCCATCCCAAATGCTCCACATTCAAATTAATTCCGTACTTTTGCACCCCGATTTTTAGGCAGATATGGAAAAGAAGAACGAATTCTTGATTCCGGTCAGTGGTCTCGCCTTGGGGAGCCATTCCTTCCAGTATGAGATCAGCGATGATTTCTTCGTTGGTATGGATTACTCTGAGGTTCAGCAAGGTAGGGTGGATGTGAGGTTGGATATCGACCGCCAAGAGACCATGCTGACGCTACATTTCGAGTTCAAGGGAAGTGTGCGCGTGCCTTGCGACCGCTGCGCCGACGAGTTCGATTTGCCTATCGAAAGCGGTCAGGATTTCTTCCTCAAGTTGGGAACGGAGAATGCCGAAGAGTCGGACGATGTGGCTGTCGTCTCCGCCGAGTTGAGCGAATACGACATCCGGCCCTTGGTGTATGAGTATATCATCCTCGCCATCCCGATGCACCGCGTGCATCCTGAAGGAGAGTGCAACCCCGAGGTGCTGGCCATGCTCAATGCGGAAGCTGAAGCTCCCGCTGAAGAGGAGACTGGCGACGACATCGACCCGCGCTGGGCCGCTTTGAAAGACATTAAATTGAACGATAAATAAACAACAGGTAATTAACGATTAAAATAACAAAGAAATGGCACATCCTAAAAGAAGACAGTCTCACACCAGAGGCGCTAAGAGAAGAACGCACTACAAGGCCGAAACGCCTAACGTGACCATCGATCCCGTCACCGGCACCATGCACGTGATGCACCGTGCTTACTACGTGGACGGCGACCTGTACTACAGAGGTCAGCTGGTCATGGCCGCCAAGCAGTGATTGCTGGCGCTTGAACACGGCACCCGAGAGGGATTGTTGGGGCGGATTGTGTCCCGATTTGAGACGAATCGTGGATAATAATTCAAAAAAATCTCAAAAAGTTGTGCCGTGAATGAAAATAATGCTTATCTTTGCATCGCTTTTCGATGCTAAGGCATTGAGAAAACCAAATACGGATTTTTTTCATAATCTTTATATTGTTTTTCCCCTCCTTTTTCCCCATCAGGAGGGGTTTTTTGTTTATTTGCCCGAACAAACCGCCTAAGATTCGGATTTTCTTCGTAATATTGCAGGCGTAAATAAAAAGAAGTATGACATCGATAACCTTAGATTATGACGAAAAGAATTTGGTAATCAAGAAATTGATTGAGGCCATTCTTGCCCTTGGTGCCAAAGAAAGATTAAATGAATTGGATCGGGCCATCATGGAAGTCGAAAAAGGCGACACCATCAAATGCTCTGATTTCGATGATTATCTGGCTAAAATGAACGCCCGATGTTGAGCATTGAAGCTTCCCATATTTACAAAAAAGGATATAAGCGAGCCGTAAAACGTGGTATGCCTATCGAACGACTCAATGAAGTTGTTTTGAAACTTGCCTGTCAGGAAGCATTACCCGAAAAGAATAAGGATTGTTGGTTAAGTGGCAAATATGCAGGTTGTCGTGAATGCCATATACAGCCTGATTGGTTACTCATTTACAGAATAGACAATGGAAAGTTGGTTCTGTATCTGCTTGATACTGGAACACATTCGGACTTGTTTGGATAAATAATTATTCTATTGTAAATCAATTAAATAACTATACAAATGAAAAAAGTATTCTCCTTAATCGTAGCGCTCGTGCTGATCGTCATGACAGCCCGCGCAGACGAAGGCATGTGGTTGCCTTACGCCCTCAATGGCCAGAACTTGGTCGAAATGCAAGCCATGGGTTGCAAGCTCACGGCGG
>JAFUAA010000074.1 GCA_017460915.1 Bacteroidales bacterium
GAAACTGCTTTGGAAAACGTTTCTCTGCTTGAAACCGAGGCGTAACTGTATGTCGTCCACCACCTTAGCGGTAGCCGTTGCGGTCAAGGCCAAAACCGGCGTCTTGGGCATATATGGCCTGATTTCGGCAATTTCCAGATAGGGCGGACGGAAGTCGTAGCCCCATTGCGAGATGCAATGCGACTCGTCCACGGCCAGCAGGCAGACCCTCATCCTTTTCAACGCCTCGATGAAGGTGTTGGTCTGCAGACGCTCTGGCGAGACATAAAGGAATTTCAACCTGCCGAAAACTGACTGATTATAAGCCAAATCCAACTCGTCAGAATGCATACCCGAATAGATGGAGGCGGCGGGGATGCCTTTCTCAACCAGATGGGCCACTTGGTCTTTCATCAGCGCAATGAGCGGCGTGATGACCAAGCACAAGCCCTCCATCGCCATCGCCGGCACCTGAAAACAGATGCTTTTGCCGCCACCTGTGGGCAACAAAGCCAAAGTATCCCTTCCCGCCATCACAGAATCGACGATGTCTTCCTGCAATGGCCGAAAGCTAGGATAGCCCCAATATTTCTGCAAAACCGATCTCGTGACAGCCGACATGATTCCTCTTTTATGAATTGATGCGTTCTTGCAGCGCCAACATCTCGTCGCGATACTTCGCCGCGTTGAGGAAATCCATCTCCTTGACGGCCTTCTCCATGTTCTTCTTGGCTTGTTGTATGGCCTTCTGCAACTGCTCTTTCGACATGTATGCGGCTTGTTCCTCGGCTGCCATCGTTGTAGTAGGTCCTTGTTGCGCATAGTCGACCACCGAAGGTTGCGTACCTTTCAATGTGCCCAAGGAGTTGTCGATGGCCTTGACGATGGTCTTCGGCACGATGCCATGCGCCTCATTGTAAGCCATTTGCTTGGCGCGACGGCGGGCGGTCTCGTTGATGGTCTTGCGCATGGAGTCCGTAATCGTGTCGGCATACATGATGACCTTGCTCTCGGCATTGCGCGCCGCGCGACCCGCCGTTTGCGTCAGCGAGCGCTCGGAACGCAGGAAACCTTCCTTGTCGGCATCGAGGATGGCCACAAGGCTCACCTCGGGCAAGTCCAGACCTTCACGCAAGAGGTTCACACCCACCAACACATCGAAATCGCCCATGCGCAAACCTTGCAAAATCTCCACGCGCTCCATCGTGTCCACATCGGAATGGATGTATCGCGTCTTGATTTTCAAGTTGTTGAGGTAAGTATTCAGTTCCTCGGCCATGCGTTTGGTCAAGGTTGTGACGAGAACACGTTGGTTTTTCTCCACCACCTTATGGATTTCGGCAATGAGGTCGTCGACCTGGTTCAGGCTGGGACGCACCTCGATGAGCGGGTCAAGCAAGCCTGTGGGCCGAATGAGTTGCTCCACATACACTCCGTCGCTCTGCTGCAACTCGAAATCGGCAGGCGTGGCGCTGACGTAGATGGTCTGACCTGTAAGTGCCTCAAACTCATCGAACTGCAAAGGACGGTTATCCAAGGCCGAAGGCAGACGGAAGCCGTATTCCACCAAGGTCTGCTTGCGCGAGCGGTCGCCACCGTGCATACCACGGATTTGCGGAATGGTGACGTGACTCTCGTCGATGACGGTGATGAAGTCGTCGGGGAAATAATCCAAGAGGCAGAACGGCCGTGTTCCAGGACTGCGCCCGTCGAAATAGCGTGAATAGTTCTCAATGCCCGAGCAATAGCCCAGTTCCTTCATCATTTCGATGTCGTAATTCACTCGGTCTTCCAACCGTTTGGCTTCCATGGCCTTCCCTATTTCACGAAAATACTCGGCCTGCTTGAACATATCGTCTTGGATTTCGCGCACGGCGAATTGAAGTTTGCTTTGCGAAGTGACGAAAATGTTGGCGGGAAAGATAGTCAGCTCCGAAAGGTCTTCCATCTTTCGACCCGTTACAGGATTAAACATCTCGAGACTGTCGATTTCGTCGTCCCAAAACACGATGCGGTAGGCGTAGTCGGCGTAGGCCGGAAAAACGTCCATAGTCTCTCCTTTGATGCGGAACTTGCCCTGCGTGAACTCAATCTCGTTGCGTACATATAGAGCGCTCACCAAGGCTTTGGCCACATCGTCACGCTCAATCTTCATGCCGCGTTCCAAATAGAGGATGTTTTTTCCGAAATCGTCAGGATTGCCAATGCCATAAAGGCACGACACCGAAGAGACCACGATAATATCTCGCCTTCCTGAGAGCAAGGCCGAAGTGGCGGCAAGGCGCATCTTGTCAATCTCGGCATTGATGGCCAGATCTTTCTCAATGTAAGTGTTCGTAGCGGGAATGAAGGCCTCAGGTTGGTAATAATCGTAATAGGAAACGAAATACTGTACCGCATTTTCGGGGAAAAACTGCCTGAACTCGCCGTAGAGCTGCGCCGCCAAAGTCTTGTTGTGGCTCAGCACCAAGGCGGGGCGGTTCAATTGCGCCAACACGTTGGCGATGGTAAACGTCTTGCCCGAGCCCGTCACGCCAAGCAGCGTCTGGGCTCGGTCGCCACGTTCCAGTCCGTCCACCAACTGCTTGATGGCTTCGGGCTGGTCGCCAGTGGGTTTGAAATCGGAGACTAGCTTGAAATTCATGGATTATCCCTCCAATACATAAGGGCGGCAAAGATAATAAAAAATCCCGACCTGAGGTAGGTCGGGATTTCATTGTTATCGTTCGAACAATAGCGCAATTTACTTCACCTGATCGACAATGGCCTTGAAAGCTTCGGGATTGTTGAGGGCGAGGTCGGCAAGCACCTTGCGGTTCATCTCGATACCGGCCTTCGTCAGCTTGTCGATGAATTGGCTGTAATTCATGCCATGCTCGCGCACGGCGGCGTTGATACGCACAATCCACAGGCTGCGGAATTCGCGCTTCTTGTTTCTTCTGTCGCGATAAGCGTAGGTCTGACCCTTTTCATAAGAGTTTTTCGCCACAGTCCAGACGTTTTTTCTCGTACCGAACTGACCTTTGGTCTTCTTCAGGATTTTCTTTCTTCTGGCTCTTGAAGCCACTGCATTGACTGATCTTGTCATTTCTTTTGATTTTTTCGTCCAGCGCCTCGCTCCTTTCGAGAACTTTTCTGCTGAGACAAATTACACATTTAGTTAATTACATGAGAAGCATTTGTTTCACAACTTTCTCGTCTGCTCTCTCCACGATTGCAGTGTGGTCGAGGTTGCGTTTTCTCTTCTGGCTCTTCTTGGTCAGGATGTGGCCATGATAAGCATGCTTTCTCTTCAGTTTGCCGCTACCCGTTACTTGGAAACGCTTCTTGGCAGCGGACTTGGTCTTCATTTTCGGCATTTTACAATTAGTTTTATAGGTATTAAGTTGTATTCTTTTGTTGTCTTTTGTTAACTGTCAGCCTTAAGCTATCAGCAAAGAAGCCTTTGGCTGATGGCTTATTGCTGAAAGCCAAACAATTCTATTTCTTCGTTGACTTAGGAGCTATCATCATCTGCATACGCTTGCCTTCCAGTTTCGGCATCATCTCCACCTTGCCCAACTCTTCCAGTTCTTGTGCAAACTTGAGCAACATAACCTCGCCTTGTTCCTTGTAGACGATGGAACGTCCTCTGAAGAACACTTCCACCTTCACCTTGGAGCCTTCCTGAAGGAAGCGCTTGGCGTGGTTGAGTTTGAACTCAAAGTCGTGGTCGTCGGTTTGGGGTCCGAGTCGGATTTCCTTGATGACAACTTTGGTGGCCTTGGCCTTCTGGTCTTTCAGACGCTTCTTTTGGTCGAAGACGAACTTCTTGTAGTCCATCGCCTTGCAGACGGGCGGATTGGCATCGGGTTGGATTTCAACCAAATCGACACCCAACTCCTCAACGATCCTCAACGCCTCGCGTATGGGATAAATGTTGGGGTCGACACCCTCGCCCACCAAGCGCACCATTGGGGCTTTCACTTGCTCATTGATGCGGTGGTTGAAGCCGTCATTGTCCTTTTTCGGCCTTTGACCCGGCCTTCCTTTTTGTGGAATCTGTGCTATTGCTTTAGTCTCCTATATTAAATTTATATTCAGTGAATTACTGTTTATCTCTTGTCCTGTTCCTCTTCTACTTGCTTGCGAAGCATCTCGGCAAAGGAATCCGTTGGCATCGTGCCGAGATCCACTTGGCCATGCTTACGCACAGACACCTGGTTTTCAGACGCTTCCTTCTCGCCCACGATGAGCATGTAAGGATATTTCTTCATTTCGGCATCGCGAATCTTGCGACCGATTTTCTCGTTTCGCTCGTCAATGAGGGCGCGAATATCGGACTTTTTCAGATACGATTGCAAATTTTTCGCAAAATCGAGGTATTTTTCGCTCACGGGGAGGATAATCACCTGGTCGGGAGCGAGCCACAACGGGAACTCGCCGGCGCAGTGCTCCAGCAACACAGCCACGAAACGCTCCATCGAGCCGAACGGCGCGCGGTGCACCATCACGGGACGGTGTTTCTCGTTGTCGGCGCCAATGTAAGTCAGGTCGAAACGCTCAGGCAGGTTGTAGTCCACCTGAATCGTGCCCAACTGCCACTTGCGGCCAAGGGCGTCCTTCACCATGAAGTCGAGCTTCGGACCATAGAAGGCAGCCTCGCCATATTCCACATGGGCGGGCAGGCCCTTTTCAGCGCAAGCCTCTTGGATGGCGGCTTCGGCCTTGGCCCAGTTTTCGTCCGTGCCCACATACTTCTCGTGGTCGTTGGGGTCGCGGAGCGATATTTGTGCTTCAAAGTTCTTGAAATCAAGAGCCTTGAAGATGATTTCGATGATTTCCATCACACGGATGAACTCCTCCTTCACCTGGTCGGGACGGCAGAAGATGTGGGCATCGTCTTGGGTGAACGAGCGCACACGGGTCAGGCCGTGCAACTCGCCGCTTTGTTCGTAACGATACACCGTGCCGAACTCAGCGCAGCGGAACGGCAGGTCCTTGTAACTGCGCGGCTTCCACTTGAAGATCATGCAGTGATGGGGACAGTTCATCGGCTTCAGCAGGTACTCCTCGCCTTCTTCGGGCGTGGTAATCGGGCGGAAGCTGTCGGCGCCGTAGTGGTCCCAGTGACCCGAAGTCACATACAATTGCTTGCCACCGATGTGCGGCGTGATGACTTGCTCGTAACCATATTCCTTCTGTATCTTGGTCAGATAGTCTTGCAGGCGCAGACGGAGTTCGGTGCCTTTGGGCAGCCAAATCGGGAGGCCCTTGCCCACCGTGTCGCTGAACATAAAGAGTTCCAATTCGCGGCCCAGCTTGCGGTGGTCGCGCTTCTTGGCTTCTTCGAGCAACACGAGGTATTCCTCCAGTTCCTTCTGCTTTGGGAAGGTGATACCATAGACGCGGGTGAGTTGCTTGCGCTTCTCGTCGCCACGCCAATAGGCACCGGCCAACGAAGTCAACTTCACTGCCTTGATGACACCCGTGTTCGGGATGTGAGGTCCGCGGCAAAGGTCGGTGAAGGCACCACATTTATAATAGGTGATAGTTCCGTCTTCCAATTCGCTGATCAACTCCACCTTGTATTCGTCACCTTTCTCTTGGAAATACTTCAAGGCCTCGGCCTTGCTCACGTCGACGCGCTCGAAACTTTGCTTCTCGCGGGCCAGTTCGAGCATCTTCTTCTCGATGGCCACGAGGTCGGCCTCGGTCAGGGTGATGTCGCCCGTGTCGATGTCGTAGTAGAAACCAGCGTCGACGGACGGTCCGATGCCGAACTTCACACCTTTATACAAAGACTCGATGACCTCGGCCATGAGGTGTGCCGACGAGTGCCAGAAGGTGGCTTTGCCTTCGGGGTCGTCCCAAGTGAAGAGTTGAATGGTGGCGTCCTCGTTGACGGGGCGCATGGCGTCCCACATCTTGCCGTTCACTTTGGCTGACAACACGTTACGCGCCAATCCCTCGCTCAAGCTCTTGGCGATTTCCATCGGCGTGACACCCGCTTCATATTGTCTGACGCTCTGGTCAGGGAAGGTTATGTTAATCATAAGAATGGTCTTTTTGAAAACGGCTGCAAAAGTACGAAAATTTCTGATTCAAAATGCACCATTCATTTTGATTTTGAAGATTTTTCGGGAAAAAGGCGAAGTTGGCTTATGGCGGAGCCTAAGATAACGTTGAGAATATTTTATGCCATTACTGGCAGTTTTTTGTAATGCAAAAGTGATAATTATTATCAATCAACCAATTGTTTTCGACTAAAAAGTGCCAATAGTGGCGGTTTTTAGTTCTAAATTGGACTTAAGTGGAGTGTCGCAAATTACCCTCCGCAATATTGCCCAGCACCCAAGTATCCAACCCATAATAGCCGAATCTGTTGATCTGCATCCTGTGTTTCTTCGTTTGGTTTGGCAAAGATAACACTTTTCAACAAACACATTGTTCTTTTTTACCATTAGATAGTCTTCGCATCTTCAAATGAAAGTGACCCATTTTGATTGCAGTTCAATTGCGTTGCCCAAGGCGTAAAAAAACAATCCGAACACTTTAGCATCGTTGCGAAGCTGGGTAAGATTTGATGCTGCATTTTTGGCCTAATGGACATTTGCAAGGCTTGCAATATGGAACATATTGTTTTTTGTTGTATCTTTGCAGCCGAAAACAACAATACTGAAAAATGAGCACATATTCAGATTTTACAGGTTTATATACATTGTCGAAGACACTTCGATTTGAGTTGAAGCCCATTGGAAAGACCAAGGACAACATTGAAAGAAACGGCATTCTTGACCGCGACAGCCAACGCGCCATTGGTTACAAAGCCATCAAAAAAGTTATTGATGAATACCACAAGGCATTCATCGAACTGATGCTCGATAGTTTTGAACTGAAATTGAAAGATGAAGGTAGAATGGACTCGCTGATGGAATTCTATTATTTGTATCATCTTCCAACTATAGATTCAAAACGAAAAGACGATTTGAAAAAGGTGCAAGAAGCCTTGAGGAAACAGATTTCGGAGTGTTTTACCAAAAGTGAGCAATATAAACGGCTTTTTGGTAAGGAGTTAATTCGAGAAGATTTGGCCGACTTTATCAAGACACCGAAATACGAGGGAGTCATTCGTTCTCAACACGACAACGAGGATTTGACGGAGGAAGAAATACGTAAGATCCAAGAAGAGGTCGAAAAGACGATAGACCAATTCTATGATTTCACGACCTATTTTGTGGGTTTCTATGATAATCGCAAGAATATGTATGTGGCTGATGATAAGGCTACTTCTATTGCTCATAGGATGATTACCAAAAACTTGCCCAAGTTCATTGACAACATGGATGTGTTTGCCAAAATATCGTCAAGTGAGGTGGCAACGCATTTTGAAACCCTGTACAAGGAAATGGAAGCCTATCTGAATGTCAATTCTATCGAAGAGATGTTCCAGTTGGATTATTTCTCAATGGTACTGACCCAGAAACAAATCGATGTTTACAATTCGATTATTGGCGGCATGGTATTGGAGAACGGCACCAAGATTCAGGGATTGAACGAATATGTGAACCTTTACAATCAACAGCAAAAGGACAAAGGGAACCGACTGCCTAAACTGAAGCCGCTTTTCAAGCAGATTTTGAGCGAACGCAACGCCATTTCGTGGTTGCCGGAAGAGTTTGAAAGTGACAACGACATGCTTGATGGTATTGAAAGATGTTACCAAGACCTGAAAAAACAGGTGTTTAATGGCGAAAACTCCATGCAGGTGTTGCTGAAATCCATTGGGGACTACGATTTGGAACATATCTATCTTCCCAATGATTTGCAATTGACCGACATTGCTCAAAAGTACTATGGAAGTTGGTCTGTAATCAAGAAGGCGATGGAAGAGGATGTGAAAGCCAATAATCCGCAAAAGAGAAACGATACTGGCGAAAAGTATGAAGAGAGAATCACTAAATTGCTGAAATCCAAAGAAAGTATTTCAATAGAAGAAATCAACCGATTGATGAAATGGCTTCTTGGTGACGATTACAAGCCGATGGAGAATTACTTTTCCATGATGGGTGCCGAGGACGATGAAAATGGACAAAAGCCCGATCTTTTCATTCGTATTGAGAATGCCTACACAGAGGCAAAGGCTTTGCTGACTTCGGTATATCCTGAAGACAGAAAATTATCACAAGACAAGAAAAATGTTGAAAGGATTAAGAACCTGCTGGATGCCATCAAGGATTTGCAGCGTTTTGTGAAACCACTTCTTGGCGGTGGAACTGAAAGCGAGAAAGACCCACGGTTTTATGGCGAGTTCGTCCCGATGTGGGAAGCACTCGACCAAATTACGCCTTTATATAATATGGTGCGTAACAGAATGACTCAGAAACCGTATTCGGAGGAGAAGATTAAGCTTAACTTTGATACTCCAACATTATTAAAAGGTTGGCCCGATGCACAGGCAAGCTCTGGGGCTATTCTAAAAGACAATAAAGGCCTTTACTATTTGGCTATTCTTGATTCCATGCATCGAACCTGCTTGAATGAACTGAAGTCATGTCCTACTGAAAAAAGTGAGATGGCAATAATGAAATATCTTCAAGGAGGCGATATGGAAAAGAATGTCCAGAATCTTATGCGAATCAATGGCGTTACAAGAAAAGTTAATGGACGAAAAGAAAAAGAAGGTGCAATGGTTGGACAAAACATTAGGCTGGAAAACGCTAAAAACACATATCTCCCTACTGAGATCAACGACATCAGATTAAAACAGTCTTATCTTACCTCAAGTCAGTCATTCAATAAACAAGATTTGGCACTTTATATTGAGTATTACATGCCTCTGGTAAGAGAATATTATTCTGATTATCAGTTTAGTTTCAGAAATCCATCAGAATACAAATCCTTTGCGGAGTTTACCGACCACATTAATCAACAAGCCTATCAGGTTCAGTTTGGTTCGATTTCAGACAAACAACTATTTCAAATGGTTGAGGAAGGAAAAATCTATCTCTTCCAGATTTACAACAAGGACTTTTCGCCTTACAGCAAAGGAACGCCCAACATGCACACCCTCTATTGGAAAATGCTGTTCGATGAACGCAACTTGGCGGATGTGGTCTATAAGTTGAACGGAGAAGCGGAAGTGTTTTTCCGAAAGCATAGCATTGAAGTTGGTAGGCCGACACATCCTGCCAACAAGCCAATAGAAAACAAGAACAAGTTGAACGAGAAGAAAATCAGTGTGTTTGCCTACGATTTGTTGAAAGACCGTCGCTATACTGTTGACAAGTTCCAGTTCCATGTGCCGATTACCATGAATTTCAAAGCGGCAGGCTTGAACAATATCAACCCTTTAGTGAACGCCTATCTGAAAGAATCCAAGGCAACGCATATTATCGGCATTGACCGTGGCGAACGACATCTGTTGTATTTGTCGTTGATTGACTTGCAAGGCAATATCGTTGAGCAATACTCCTTGAACGAAATTGTGAACGAGTATAACGGAAACACCTATCGCACCAATTATCACGACTTGCTGGATGCCAAAGAAAAACAGCGTGATGAGGCCAGGAAGAGTTGGCAGACTATAGAAAATATCAAGGAACTGAAAGAAGGCTATATGAGCCATGTGATTCACAAGATTGCCGAACTGATGGTGAAATACAATGCCGTTGTCGTGCTTGAGGACTTGAAACCAGGCTTTATGCGAGGCAGACAAAAGGTTGAAAAGCAAGTCTATCAAAAGTTTGAGAAGATGCTAATTGACAAGTTGAACTATCTTGTGGACAAAAAACTGGAGGCAACGGAGATGGGTGGTGTGTTGAATGCCTATCAGTTGACAAACAAGTTTGAGAGTTTCCAAAAACCTGGCAAACAGAGCGGTTTCCTGTTCTACATTCCCGCTTGGAACACGAGCAAAATGGACCCGACAACAGGTTTCGTGAATCTGTTGGATACACGGTACGAGAACATGGCGAAAGCCAAAGCCTTTTTCGGCAAGTTCAAGAGCATTCGATACAACGCCACAAAAGATTGGTTTGAATTCGCCTTTGACTACAACAACTTCCACAATAGGGCAGAAGGTACAAGAACCCAATGGGCACTTTGCACTTACGGTACACGCATCGAAACCAAACGCGACCCGAAGCAAAACAACAGTTTTGTGAGCGAAGAATTTGACTTGACAAGCAAATTCAAGAAGTTGCTTGCCCACTATGCCATTGACTTGAATGGCAATTTGTTGGAACAAATCTGCTCGCAAAATGATACCCAATTCTATAAGGATTTGCTGCATCTCCTTCACCTGACATTGCAAATGCGAAACAGCATCACAGGAACTGATGTGGATTATCTGGTTTCCCCAGTGATGAACGTTTATGGCGAGTTTTACGACAGCCGCACTTGTGGTAATAATCTTCCTAAAAATGCCGATGCCAACGGAGCATACAACATTGCGAGAAAAGGCTTGTGGATTATTGAACAGATTAAGCAAACTGAAGATTTGTCGAAACTGAAACTGGCCATCAGCAACAAGGAATGGATGCGGTATGCACAAGGGTTGAGATAAAATGATGGAAAATCTTATTTCCATATCCACCCTTAACGATTTCATCTTTTGTCCGTATTCCATATACTTGCACAACGTGTATATGGAAACGGACGAAGGGTTGTATCACGCCACCCCGCAAACCAAAGGGAAGTTGGCTCATGAGCCAGTTGATACAAAAACTTCTAGCAATAGGAAAGATGAAATTCTTGCTCTGCCAGTGATGTCGGAACAATTGGGAATAATGGGCAAGATAGACGTTTATCGTAAAAGTGAGAAAAAACTGATCGAAAGGAAATACCAACTCAAACAAATATACCAGGGACAGGTTTATCAATTGTGGGCACAGTATTTTTGTATGGTTGAAATGGGGTATGAAATAGAGAAAATCGCGTTCTATGAAATCTCAACAAACAAGACCATACCCATAGCAATCCCGACAGATGCTGACAAAATGGAACTGATGTCCTTTATCAATTCGTTCAGGGAATATGACCCATCCACGCCAATGAAAGCAAACCCTAACAAATGCCGCCATTGTATCTATTGCAACTTGTGCGACAAAACCGAAGAAGACAATGTTTACTAACAAGGACATAGAATACCGTTCGATTTATGTGATCAATTGCATCCATGACAGGGTTTTGCGGGTGAGCAATGGGGAATTGCTCCTTGAAGATGTTGAAGAGGCTAAGACCTTGACGAAACTTCCGTTCCAAAAGATCTTGGCATTGTTTGTCATCGGACACATTAGGATTACTACTCCGTTGATTGACAAGTGCAAGAAATTCAATGTTGCACTTATTGTTGTCAACCAAAGCTTTAGGCCAGTGTTTTATTGGGCAAATTCCGCAGAAGCGAATTTCCTCCTTCGACAGAAGCAATACCAACTTTCAAAGGATGACATTTCCATTGCGAAGGTTATCGTTGAAAACAAGATAAAGAATCAGATAGACACGCTTCAGAAGACAAGAAGGACTGACAATCTTACCAAATCGTCAATCAAATCTTGTAGAGATTACCTTGGTAAGTTGGAGGCCATTGACCAATACAGCAGTTTGATGGGCGTTGAAGGCTTGGCTTCAAAGTTCTTTTTTGAGGCGTATTTCCAAGATTTGAATTGGGAGGTGAGAAAACCTCGCATAAAGTGCGATGCCATTAATGCGACCCTCGACATCGGTTATACAATCTTGTTCAACTATATAGAGTGTTTTGTCCGTATGTTTGGCTTTGATCCATACGTTGGAGTGTATCATCGATTGTGGTTCAAACGGAAATCATTGATTTGTGATCTGATGGAGCCTTTTCGATGTATCATTGACCGAGCTGTCAGAACTGCATTTAACAGAAAGCAATTCTCGAAAAAGGATTTTGATGTGATAAAAGGCGAGTATAAACTGAAAATCAAGAATAACTCGGAATACTGTAAAGTGTTTTTCGATGCTTTGATTCCATATAAAACCGAGGTGTTCAAGTATGTCCAGTCATACTATAGGTGTTTTATGAGACAGAAGGCAATGGCCGACTATCCAAGATTCGAAGTACAATGATGATTATCAGTTACGATATTGCCGATGACAAGTTAAGAAACCGTTTCGCAAAAATGCTTACCAAGAACGGTGCGGTAAGATTGCAGTTTTCTGTTTATGAGGTTAACAACACTTCGCGTGTGATTGACAACATCATCGTGAAAATCGAAGATGTGTTTTCAAAGCACTTTTCGGGCGCGGACAGTGTCGTCATTTTTGACATTGGGAATGTAAAAGTGAAAAAGTATGGGAACGCCGTGCATCGTGACCAAGATATAGTCTTTTTGTAGCAAACCTAGGTCTCAACAAATTACTTATCCTTAATAATTTATTGATTTTCATTTCGTTGTAATTTTGGCTTGATTGGGGTGGGGAAAATTAACCTTTCATTTTGTTCTTTGAAATATTGCATAACTGGTTGTGGCTAAGGAGAAAAGTATTATTTTTGCAAACTAATAGCCTCTATGAGGCACATTTAATTTCTACTATTGTAGATCTTGTCTTAATATGTGTACTTCAAAACCTCTATGAGGCACATTTAATTTCTACTATTGTAGATCCTTAGCACGTCCATACGTAGGCACAGCTCTATGAGGCACATTTAATTTCTACTATTGTAGATGTGTTGCCAAAGGTGCTGCTGCCAAAGCTCTATGAGGCACATTTAATTTCTACTATTGTAGATCGGCCACAATGACTTCTCGGTCAAGGCCTCTATGAGGCACATTTAATTTCTACTATTGTAGATGACAAGTTTACCGTCTTACAAAAATAGCTCTATGAGGCACATTTAATTTCTACTATTGTAGATATGGTATTCCTGTTCCGACAAGTTATCCGACTCTATGAGGCACATTTAATTTCTACTATTGTAGATAAGTGGTGGAATGAAGAGAGCGCGAAGCTCTATGAGGCACATTTAATTTCTACTATTGTAGATAGCGGATAGAGCGACGCCGAAGTCGGCAAGCTCTATGAGGCACATTTAATTTCTACTATTGTAGATGGAAGAGATGGCCGGTTATTACGGTGAACTCTATGAGGCACATTTAATTTCTACTATTGTAGATGAGCAGCCATTGTCCAAGCCGAAGAACTCTATGAGGCACATTTAATTTCTACTATTGTAGATACATTACAGACGAGCAACGCCGACTGACTCTATGAGGCACATTTAATTTCTACTATTGTAGATGGAATCTACGACCTCGACAAGCTCACCAACTCTATGAGGCACATTTAATTTCTACTATTGTAGATTTTGCATGCATCAAAAGGATTAAGTGCTCTATGAGGCACATTTAATTTCTACTATTGTAGATTCTATCCTTGAGTTCTCCCAATGGTGCTCTATGAGGCACATTTAATTTCTACTATTGTAGATTAGACATTCTTCCGGTAGCCAAGCCGAGCTCTATGAGGCACATTTAATTTCTACTATTGTAGATTCCATAGGATAGCCGTCCCTCAGCAACCTCTATGAGGCACATTTAATTTCTACTATTGTAGATAACCTGGCACCCGTTATTCTTCGGCTTCCTCTATGAGGCACATTTAATTTCTACTATTGTAGATGTAAAACGGTAAATCTTGTTTCAAAACTCTATGAGGCACATTTAATTTCTACTATTGTAGAT
>JAFUAA010000075.1 GCA_017460915.1 Bacteroidales bacterium
TCGGAAAACGCTATGCTGAACGCATAGCGTTTTTCTCTATTAATATGCGTCTCCAGACGGTAGCCTTCGCCGTCCAACACACGGTGCAGGTTGTCGGAGAGACCCGTGCCGCGCAGTTTCACCACGGCTTCCTTTTTGGTCCAATATTGGGTGAAAGTCTCGATGAGGTCGGGCGAAGTGCGAATCCATTCGGCTTCGGCGGGGTTCATCGTCCGGCGGATGAGGGCGAGGCTGCCCTGCCTGAAGCTCTCGATGTCGATGCCGATAGGGGAGAAGTCGACCGCCACAGCAATGCCGTTTTTGCAATGGCTGAGGTTGAAATGCACCTGTGGATGGTGTACCAAGAAAGGCTTGCCGTGCTCGTTACGCCCCATTTCCAAGTCGATGATGTCAAGCGGCCTCAGCAACTCCTGCAGCATCAGCCACGACTTCAGGCAGGCAAACCGCCCAAAGAGATGCTTGTATCGCAAAGCCTCATTGCGGCGTTGCCCGTTGACAAGGGGCAGCATCCGTTGCACCTCGGCCTCGCTGACTTGGGTCATATCGTCGAAAAGGGTTACCATAACGGATTGAATCGGATGCAAAGGTAATCATTCTTTGAGAAACCAATCCATGTAGCTTCTTTTTTCATTGAGAAAATATAGCATTTTGTTTTCAAAAATTGGCATTCGTTTGGATAATTGTTTGAATTAATTGAAATAAAACGTATTTTCGCAGCAGTTTTTCAGTGGATATGGAAAAGAATAGTTTCAAAACGGGTTCGGTGAAGCCTTATCCGGATATTCCGCCCCGCACTTTCGACCTTTTGCCGAGGTTCGTTGAGAAATTCGGCAAGAAAAAGGTGATGTTTGCCTGCAAGGCGGACGGGGATTGGAAGAAATACAACGGTCGCGACTTCTTGAAGATGACGGATACCATCAGCCAAGGATTGATGGGCTTCGGCGTTGGGAAGGGCGATCGTGTGGCGGTGGTTTCCAACAACTGTCCGCAATGGAATATGGTGGACTTTGCCGTGCAGCAGATTGGCGCTATCTTGGTGCCGATTTATCCTACTGTGCGCCAAAGCGATTTCGAGCATATATTGGACCATGCCGAACCTAAGGTGATTTTTGTGGAAGGCTCGTTGCTTCACAAGAAGCTCGACGGCATCTTTAAGGCCATGCCGAATCCGCCCAAGGAGTTTGTTTTCAATCCCGTGGAGGGCTTGATGACGCTCCGTGGCTTGATGGTTTCGGTGAAGGTCGACAAGAAGAGCCTTGCCGCCTTGCAGGCGCACAAGGATGCTGTTGCCCCCGAGGATGTGGCCACCATCATCTACACTTCAGGCACGCTGGGCACTCCCAAAGGCGTGATGCTGACCCACCATAACCTGATGAGCTGCATTGCTTATTACGGACCGCATTACCCTGTGGCGAGTTCGCATAAGGTGGTGAGTTTCTTGCCTTTGTCGCATATCTATGAGCGTTCCGTGCTGTATACCCACTTGTATCTTGGCAACTCGACCTATTATGTGGAGAACTTCGGCACCATCATGCGCGACATCGTTGATGTGAAACCAGAGCATTTTACCACGGTGCCTCGCGTTGTTGAAAAGGTGTATAACGGCATCATGCGCAAAGGCGACAAGTTGAAAGGCGTGAAGAAACGCATCTTCCATTGGGCATTCCAGTTGGCTGAACGCTACGATGAGACGGGACGCCACAACGGTAGGGCTTATCGTTTCAAGTTGCATATCGCCAACAGGTTGGTGTTCAGGGATGTGCGCAAGGCTTTTGGCGGGCGTTTGGAGTTCATCATCTCAGGCGGTGCCAGCTTGCAACCGCGTTTGGTGCGCCTTTTCGCCGCCATGAACATCCCCATCATCGAAGGTTATGGCCTGACGGAGACCTCGCCTGTGATTTGCACCAATAGTCTGGCCATGAATGTGGTGAAGGCAGGATCCGTTGGCGTGCCTTGCGATAGTGTCCACATCAAGATTGACCCGGAGACGGGCGAGATTCTGGTGGAAGGCTCTCCCGTGATGAAAGGCTATTACAAGGACGAGGAGCAGACTAAGATTGCCATTGACGAGGACGGATATTTCCACACGGGCGACATTGGCGAGTTTGACGAGGATGGCTTGCTGAAAATCACTGGCCGTATGAAGGAAATCTTCAAGGACTCGATGGGCAAATATATTTCTCCCGCCTTGATTGAGAACCGCTTTGCCGAGTCGCCGCTCATCAACAGCATCATGGTGGTGGGCGAAAACCAGAAGTTTGCCGCGGCATTGATTGTACCTAACTTCGAGAATTTGAAGACTTGGTGCGAAGAAAACCATATCGCCTACACCACCAATGCCGAAATCATCAAGGAGAAGAAGGTGAATGACCGCTACCGCAGGGAGGTGGATAGTTACAACAAGTACTTCGGCGATTTCGAGAAGGTGAAGCGCTTCGAGCTGGTCGACCGCGAGTGGACCATCGAGGAGGGCGAGATCACCCCGAGCCTGAAGATCCGCCGCAAGGTCATCGCCGAGCATTTCAGCGATTTGATTGAAGGGATGTTTGCGGAGTGATGGGCGCATTACTTTGGTGTTTGGAAAGTGACCCTGAAACATCGCAAAAGTTATCTCCAAAATGTGTTTTTTAAAAAAGAGTTCTATATTGTTGTTTTTCTTATATTTGCATTGTTTTTTAAATCCAATTTGGATTGTTTTTTGAACTTTTTTATCGTTTTTTTTGTTTTGGAATGAAATTGTCGTATATTTGCAACCTGAATTAACGGATTGTATCACTAAAAACAAATAAAAGTAAGAAGATTTACACCTTATTAAATAGGCAAGCATAGAGACGAATTTCATCTGTTCTAAAATTTGGCGATTTTAATGGAGAGTAATCTTTGAGATTTAGTTCAATATGCTCACGCAAGGCGTGAGCTGGACTATTTCATCGAGATTACGGGTTACGCCAAATACCTAGAACAGCGGGAAACAGTCGAGTTTCACGCTTTTTTTGTACAATTGGATGATATGGTATAACAGATAAAACAAGTAGAAATGAGAGATTTTTTGTTGCTAATTATCGTATGTTTGATGTTGAATGGCTGCAATGCCAAGGACAACAGAAGAATTGAGAGTCAACAACAACGTAACGGAGTCCCCGAAATGCCAATGAAAGCACCCGGTATGAGCTATAATGGAAATGCCGATGAAACAAGCTATGCTACGAGCCAAACTTCAACTTCCTTCCAAGTCAATGTGTATTTGGAAAACTCTGGAAGTATGAATGGATATGTCGATGCTGGCAAAACAGATTTCCAGCACAATGTATTCAACTATCTTGATGATGTCGAACAGTGGCTTGGTTCGCAGCTTAATTTGTTTTTTATCAATAGCAAAATCATTCCTAAAGGGAGCAATCTCAATGATTACATCAGCAAATTGACTCCGAATGATTTCAAGAGTTCGGGCGGAAATACATTGACAACAGATATAGCCGATTTGTTCAGGCAGGTATTGGAGCAAGGAAATGATAGTGTCGTCTCCATTTTGATATCTGACTTTATCTTCTCTCCTGGAACGCAGAACAATCCAGAGGCTTATTTGGGCGAACAGCAGGTGAAAATCAAGAGGGCTTTTGAGAATTACTTGAATCAAAATCCCAATCTTGCCGTTATAGTGTATCAGTTGTATTCAAATTTCAAGGGAACCTATTACGATTATTTGAATACACCCCACAAGGATTACGAAGGACGGAGACCTTATTATATATGGGTAATTGGACATCCGTTAAAAGTAGCCGAAATGAGAGTTGCCATTCCCGAAAACAAGTTTCTGCACAAAGTGGAGAACTTTTGGAGTATCACATCGCTTTCGCCAAATATTGAGAACTATGCCATATTGCCAAACCCAAAGAAAGGTAGCTTTAACAAGTTGGGCAAAGATAGAATGAATAAAATGAAAAAAGACACTCAAGGGGAGTTCATGTTTACCATTGGAGCAGACTTTGGTGTGTTGGATTCGATTTTGGGAAACAACTATCTGCTTGACACGAATCATTATGCAAGGATTATCAACAAACATACAGCAGACGACTGGTATATTACCGTTTCGCCAAATACTATCCCGACATCTCCGGCAACGCATAATATCAGCCTATTTACAAAAGGAAATCTACCAAAAGGCGATTTTGAATTGGCCATTTGCAGAAATAAACCGAAATGGGCAGATGAGTATTCCGACATGGACGACCGCGTATTAAGCGAGTCCAACCAAATGAAAACCTACGGGTTGCACATTATCTTCGACGGTATTGTGCGAGCCTATTCAGCCAAGTGTGGCGACTACTATTCGAGTATGAATTTCAAAATGAATTGACAATATGGACTTTTTTGACTTTTTCTACAGATGGAAATCCTTCTATGGTGCTCAATTGTTTGAACACATGAGAGGTTATGATGATGCACTTATGGATTACAATCCTGACCTCAATCAATTTCCTTCGCTATTCTTATGGACGATAGGAATTGTAGTGATTGTGTTCGTGTTGTATTATTACATCATCAACTCGCCAAGGCTTGCTAAATGGTGGCATTGGCTGATTTCGTTGGCTATTGTTGCAGGCCTGACCTGTTGGGTCGGATTCAGAACCGTTAATGTTGAGGTAAGAAATCAGATTATTACGCCCAGCTTGCAACCATACATTGGTCACAATAGCGCTTTGATGTTTGGTATTTACAATATGATGCTGGCGGTGCTATTCTACTTTATGTTCACTTTGCTTTTCAGAAGGTGGAGCAGGAACTGCAAGCACTCGCCGTGGGTATTATTGAAAACTAAATTAAACAATAAGAAGAAATGAGCAAATTGTATGTTTTTGGCATAGGTGGAACCGGATCGCGAGTCCTGAAATCGTTGGTATTGCTGCTTGCTTCAGGTGTTGAATGCAAGATGGACATCGTTCCTGTCATCATCGACCCTGATGATTCTGCCGCAGACATGACTCGTACAGTCGAACTGATGAAGAAATACAAGGCTATCCGCGACAACAAATACCTTGAGTTTGCCGATGCCAACAAAAACAGGTTCTTCAAGACAGAATTGCAATCCGTCGATGGTATGCAGGATTTCATCTTTAGTTTAGAAAACACGCATGACGGTAAGTTCAAGGACTTTATAAAGATGGATCAGCTTGACCCTTCGTCGAAGGCACTTGTGAAGATGCTTTTTTCAGAAAAGAACTTGGAATCCGACATGAAGGTTGGCTTCAAAGGCAATCCTAACATTGGTAGCGTCGTGCTCAACCAGTTCGCGGATTCACAGGAATACAAGAACTTTGCCAATGGATTCGCAGATGATGGGAAAGACAGGATTTTTATCATCAGTTCAATTTTCGGCGGAACAGGTGCAAGCGGTTTCCCATTACTGTTGAAAACGATTAGAAACGACAAGAACTCCCCAAAGTGGAAGGCTATCAGTGAATGCAAGATAGGGGCAGTAACAGTGATGCCGTATTTTGGAGTGACCCAAGATGACAACAGTGAAGTTGATTCCTCAACTTTCATATCAAAGACAAAATCGGCATTAGCGTATTATGAGAAAAATATCAGCGGTAACAATTCGTTGGATGCGCTATATTACATTGGCGATTTGGTTACAGCGTCGTATGAGAATCGTGAAGGCGGTTCGGGACAAAGGAACGATGCTCATTTCATCGAATTGTGTTCTGCCCTTGCCGTGTTGGATTTTGCCAATACGCCAAACGAAGCCTTTGATGGCGGCACAAAGCATTATGAGTATGGACTGAAAGATGATAATAATGGAAACGAATTGACATTCAAGAATTTGTGTGAGAAAACCAAAAAAACCATCATGGTCCCATTGACGCAGTTCGTATTGATGAACAGGTATCTGAACTATGGTTTCGAGAAAGGTGGCAAATCCCAACCTTGGGCCATAGACAACCAATTGGACGACAACTTCTTCTCAGGTTACTTCTTCGAGCAGGTGCAGTCATTCCATCAGGATTTCCATCAATGGCTGGAAGAGATGGCAAGAAACAAGCGTGCATTCATGCCTTTTGATGCGGACAAGGTCAACCCTCTGTTTGAAATAGTCAATGGCTATAAGCCCAAGTCGAGTTTCCTCGGCAAAAAGAACTACGATTTGTTTGATGCTACACTTAATTCCAATTGGAAGGGCTGGAACAGTGCCGCTTCACGAGAGCAGAAATTCATGGAACTTTTCTATAGGGCAACAGAAAAATTGGTAAATGAAAAATACAACATGTAAACTATGAGCAAGATATTGAGAATATACGAGGAAGGTGGAGAGACTTCCGACGATTGGGGCAAGGCAAAGAAATATGGCTCCGATGTCATAAAGAAAATCCAAGACCCAGCAGGACTCACTGCAAAAAAGGAAATAACATCCATTCCATCTCCGTTTGCAAGAATCGACTTGGCCAAGACCGCTTTCAAGTATGTGGTGGATTCGGGTAATCTTGACGGCAATACCATATATCATAAAATCGTTTCCGACTGCTTTGATGTTGGTGAGATTTTCTTCAACTTTGACAAGCTTACCTATGAAGATTCCGTGACGCACAAAAACAAGCCGATGTTTGAGATTGTAGTGTGGGATAGGCAAAACGAAATTGAAATCCTGAAAAAGAGCAAACTGAAAGAGCATCGTATTCTTGGCGAGACATTGGATATGTATCTCAATCAAGATGCCAAGACATATAATTTCGATGCCTTGAAGAGATTATATCTGTTGAAATATATTGGTCCAGGACACAAACCGATCGATATTGTTGGTGCCACATCACCAGTGACCATTTTCTTCAGCACTGCCAATGACTTGAGTCGGCTGTCGCAGCTTATCAGTTTTGGCGGAAACTACCGCCCCTTTGACAATGTATTTGCAGCGTTGCACAAGAGAGATTTCAAGTTTCAACGATACTTGTATGCGTTGCGAGAATCTTTCCCGCAATTCCCTTCGCTGTTCCCTGAAATCCACGCATACCTTGAAAAGAATCATGAGTATCTCTCCGATGCAGAAAAAGAGGAAGTCCGTTCGTTGGATGCCAATTCCATAGAAGAGTTAGATGAGCTGTCTTTGATTGGCAATGTGGTGAACGTAAACGATATGCCACTTAGGAAATCTCCAGTAAATCAAGGTGGCATCGAGAGTGATTTTGCCATAAGTTCAAAGGTGTATGTTGGGAAGAAGCCTCTCGTGCTTCCCGTTGAAGCAGGCGACAAGTATGTGAGCCTGAAATATGTCAATGACAACTGGAATAAGAACTATCATGCCCCATATTTCGATACAAGGTCGTTAGAGGATAGGGTATTACCAGAGACGAGCGAGAAACACCCGTATCTGACTATCGGTGATTTCCTGAGTCCTTCGATAGTTTCCATGCCATACCAATTGAATGTTGACTCGTTTTTTGACGGGAATAGCAACGATGACAACCAAACATTCTTGTTGCCTTTGACGGAGAGGTTCTTCGAGTATTTCAATGTAGAAGATTTGATGGGAACGGTGAAAGATGGTCATCAATCAAGAAAGATGGTGGAACTGAAGCCTGTTGGCGATGGCGCGGTTTTGGTTGTTCTTAGGATACCCATCCAAAAGTCTCGTGTGATTGAATACGAGAGAATGTATTACAAGAGCGCGGTCGATGATGGCAAATCAGGAGTGGTTGTCGAGAGACGTTTTGGTTTGGGCGTATTCCCATTGGTCGATTTTGGTAGCATGGGACAAACGGCACCATATTACCGTATCGCGTTTTTCGGCAAAACAAAAGGTGATGTATTGAGATTTGTAAGCGGAAAGAATGTGGCTGATTATAAGGCACACGTTATCAGGCGTGATGCCGACAGG
>JAFUAA010000076.1 GCA_017460915.1 Bacteroidales bacterium
TGGTTATCTTAACTTTACGCTTCTGTATCGCAATTACGGCAAAGCCTACCAGAACCTTCTCGGCAATGCCTTTGGCGAAGGCAGTCGCAACCAAGGTCAACGCGGCGTGTATCTCGGCGTGGAAGCCGCTCCCGCGCCCTATTGGAACCTCCTCGCCTACGTCGATCAGTTCCAATACACCTGGCTGACCTCGCAAGTCAACGCACCAAGCAACGGCCACGACTACTACCTGCGCGTCAGCCACAGTTTCAGCCGTCGAGCCAACGCCTACCTGCAAATCCGTTCCAAGACCAAGATGAAGAATTCCACTGATGCGATGGTGTTCAGCCACTACCCTATCCTCTACACGAAGAACTCGGTGAGATTCAACATCAACTATCAGATTGGCAGGGATTTCCAGTGCAGCAACAAAGCCGAATACGCCCACTATCACAACGAGGACGGCACGAACGAACACGGTTACTTCCTCTGTCAGGACATCGCCTACAAACCTGAAAGCAAGCCTTTTAGCCTCAGCTTCCGCTACGCCCTCTTCGATGCCAAGGACTACAACGCCCGCATCTACGCCTACGAAAGCGACGTGCTGTATTCGTTCAGCGTGCCTGCATTGTATGGCAAAGGCATGAGAATCTATCTGTTAGGAAAATGGAAGCCTTTCAGCAATCTGACCCTTTACGCCCGCATCGGTCGCACCATCTACAGCGACCGCGACGAAATCGGCAGCGGATTGACGCTAATTGAAGGCAACCACAAGACAGACTTGAAAGTGGAGATGATTTGGAAACTATGATGTTTTCACATGAGTTTTTGTTGCGTCAGCAAGAAAAAAAACTATTTTTGCGCCATTATTCACCATAAAAATGTAAAACCATGACTTACCTGCTGATACTTTTTGCCGTTTCATTGCTCATCTCAAGTGTGGGTTGGAAATACTTCATTTATTTCTTCAGCCTCGGCTATGGCTACGGCATCGCTGCCCTTGCCATCACCATCGCCATCCTGTTTTTCGGAGCCCTCACCCCTGCGTCGGCCATTCTCTGCATTTTGCTGGTCATCTTTGGTTGTCGTTTGGGCACCTACCTGCTGATTCGCGAACGGAAAGCCGCCGCCTACCGCAAAATCCTTTACGACCCGTCGTTGCAAAAGAAGAAACCCATCACCGCCATCCTCATGGTTTGGCTGTTTTGTGCTATCCTTTATGTGGCGCAAGTGAGCCCTGTGGTCTTCCGTTTGGCCAATGCCACAGAGGGGAAACCCGTCACAGAGCTTTGGGCTTGGATTGGCGCTGCCGTCACGCTTTGCGGCATTCTCTTGGAAGCCTTCAGCGACATGCAAAAGTCGGCGGCCAAGAAAAAGAACCCCAAGCGTTTTGTCGACACGGGGTTGTTCCGTATCGTCCGTTGTCCCAACTATTTAGGCGAAGTCGTCATTTGGACCGGCATCCTTCTCAGCGGCATCGGGGCGAGCCTGACGGTATGGCAATGGGTCATCGCGGCCATCGGCTATGTTGGCATCCTTTATGTGATGTTCAGCGGCGCCCGCCGTCTCGAATTGCGTCAAAACGAGGTCTATGGCAATGATCCTGAATATCAGGCCTATGTCAAGAAAACACCCATCTTGATTCCTTTGCTCCCGATTTACAGTCTGGCCAAATACAAATGGTTGCAGGCATAGATCAGAGGAAGCGCATACATATCAACCAAATGTAGAGACGCAAAATTTTGCGTCTCTACAACAGGCCAAACAAAAATTCGGCCCGCAATCGAAAAACCTGGCCTCTGTCGTCCGTGGTTTCAAGATTGGCGTCACCAAATTTGCGAATGAAAACGACCTTTCTTTCGCATGGCAACCTCGTTTTCACGACCACATCATCCGCAGCCAACTCGAAATGAACCTTATCGCCGATTACATACAAAACAATGTAATCCGTTGGGAAGACGATTGTTTCTATGGCAACAAGAACAACCTTGCCATATATGAATCTGAAGATTCGTACCAACAATTTTTCTAACACGAATTATTTTTTCTATCTTTCCTCTTGCAAATCCCAATTTCTTTGTATCTTTGCCCCGCCAAGCCGAGAGAAAACGGCACGGCCAGAGAAAGCGCATTCTTCGCTTTGTTCCTCGCTGTGAATCTGGACAATTCACTTTGGTATATGAGGAATAATGAGATGAGGCGGCTTTCACTGTTTAATGTTTGTGTATCCTTTATATACCTAACATAAACAGTGGAGCTTACCGTATCCATTATTTTGTTATATCATGGGAGTCCAAGCCCAACCTTCAGAAATAAGGATAAGTTTGGGAGGCTCCGCTCTGTTTGCCATCGAATAACGCTGCCCTTTGAGCCAAGGAAAGCAAACAAAATCAAACTAAAATGGAAAACGGAGAAAACAAAAATCTTCAAGGAAGAAGAGAATTCTTCAAACAGGCGGCCAAGAAAACCCTTCCGCTTCTTGGTGTCATGGCTTTGATGAGCAATCCAGTCATTGCAAAGGCAGTAGAAAAAAATGCCTGTGATGGTTGTACTGGCAGTTGTTCATACACTTGCTCAGGTACTTGTTCAGGAGCATGCAGCGGTGGCTGTTCTGGTTCCTGCAAGGGCGGATGCAGCGCCTCATGCAGAGATGCTTATACGAAATATAGTAAATAAGAACTAAAACAAGGTCAAAATCAAAGGGGGTGTCATAAAGGCACACCCTATATCAACAAGTAATTCTTTGACAACAAAATTTGATTATTAACAAAACTAAAAACTCATAAACATGGAAAGTGACAACAATTTTCAAGGAAGAAGAGAATTCTTCAAGGAAGCTGCAAAAAAAGCCCTGCCAATCCTCGGAGTCGTGGCTTTGATGAACAATCCAGTGATTGCTAATACTATTGTAAGCAATACAACCAGTTGTAGTGATTGTGGCAGTGGCTGCAAATACACCTGCTATGGTGGTTGCAATAGCGGTTGTGAACGAAGCTGCAAATCTGATTGCTCAATCAATTGCAAAAGTGTAACCACGAATAGCGACGGTTGCATGGATTGTTCCAGACAATGTTGGTCAAGTTGCAGTGGCGGGTGCAGACAAACGTGTTATGGTAGTTGCAAAAGTAATTCGTACCAGAGCCATTAATAATCAATGAGTTTCATTAAAGATTCCAACAACAGTTGGCAATCCTGTATGGCGAAGAACATCACCTTCATCGTCACGAAGGACTGCCAGTTGGCCTGCAAATATTGTTACCTCGTGGGCAAGAACGTGAAGGAACGGATGCCTTGGGAGGTGGCCAAGACCTTCATCGACTATGTGCTCGACCATGAGACCGACCCCGATTTCGCCTATGAGTCGGTGGTGTGGGACTTCATTGGTGGCGAGCCGTTCCTTGAGATAGAGCTTATCAACAAGATTTGCGATTACATCAAGACGGAGCTTTTCTGCCGTAACCACCATTGGTTCAATAGCTACCGCTTCTCCTTCTCCACCAACGGCATCAACTATCATGAAAAAGCCGTGCAGGATTTCATTAAAAAGATTAAGTATCGGCATAACTATTGATGGGACTAAGAACAAACACGACCTCAATAGAGTGTATAAAAACACTGAAAAAGGGAGTTACAATGATGTAGTAAAAAACATTCCATTGTGGTTAAAACAATTCCCAAATAACGGCACCAAGGTCACCATCTCGTCGGCAGACATTCCGTATATCACCGAGAGCGTGCTGCACCTTTATTCACTGGGCATCCACGAGGTGAACATCAATGTGGTGTTCGAGGACGTGTGGCAAGAAGGCGACGACCTCAAGTTTGAAGAACAGCTGATGCAGTTGGCCGATGCCATCATCGACGGCGGCTATTACCAGGACTACGCCTGCTCGTTTTTCTCGGAGCACATCGGCAAGCCGCTGGACCCCGAGCACGACAACCAGAACTGGTGCGGCGCAGGCAGATGCTCAGCGTGGACGCGGCGGGCAACCTATACCCCTGCACCCGCTTTGCGCAATACTCACTCCGCGACAAGGAGACTTGGACCATCGGCAACATCCACGACGGCATCGACAAGAACAAGCTCCGCCCCTTCCTCACCCTCGACCGCACCACGCAAAGCCCGCAGAAGTGCATCGAATGTGAGGTGGCGAGCGGCTGCGCCTGGTGCCAAGGCGAGAACTTCGACGCGGCGCAGACGCACACCGTGTTCGAGCGCGCCACGGCCATCTGCCTCATGCACAAGGCAAGGGTGAGAGCCAACAACTACTATTGGAACAAGCTCTACCGCAAGCTCGAACTCGAGGACCTGCGCGAGCAGTACGAAGCCAACAAACGCATTGTCAAACCCGAAACCTGCTGAGCCATGCTGCAATACCTTGTTATATTATTGGACGACACGAGCGTGGCCTACTGTCACGCCGACAACCCGCTGAAAAAGCGCAACTTAATGCCGCTTGAAACCCTGCGGAAAGGCATCCTATTCGGGATGAAGCAGAACCTAATGATTCAGTATGTCTTCCCCGACTATGCCCTGCCTGAGGAATACGCCTCGGTCATTGAGAGCATCGATAAGGTGAAGATCTATCCCGTTGGCTGCAAGCCTGTTACGGGAATTGAGGATGGCAACGAGGCTGATGTGGAAGTCGTCAATGCTGTCCCCGAAAAGGTGGAAGCCAAGAATTTGGTCCTTCGCCTAACCTTCAGCGAAATGCTGAAGCAAAAGGACAACATCGCCAAACTGTTCGCTTCGGGCGCACGAATTAACCTCTGCATCACCGATGTGGAGCAATTCTCGGACGAGCAGATTGAAACTTACAAGAAGGTGCTTGAGGAATGGAACGCCGTCTTGCTCGACCTTTACAAGCAAGGCCTGTCGCCGCAGTTCAACCTGCTGACGGACAGGATGATGCTCGACAAGATGCACAACTGCGAGGCGGGCGTGAGCAACATCACCCTTGCTCCAAACGGGAAGTTCTACCTCTGCCCCGCCTTCTACTACGACGAGCAGATGCAGGTGTTCAACCAACTCAACCATCATCAGCCATCGTCAGACCGCTCCGTAGGAGACTTGGACAACGGATTGAACATCCCAAATCCGCAACTCCTCCAACTCGACCACGCACCTTTGTGCCGCAACTGCGACACCTTCCAATGCCGTCGTTGCCTATGGCTCAACCGCCGCCTGACTTGGGACATCAACACGCCCTCGCGCCAGCAGTGCGTGATGGCGCACATCGAGCGCAACGCGAGCCGCGCCCTTCTGAGCGACATCCGCAAGGTTGGCGAATTCATGCCGCAAATCGACATCAAGGAAATCAACTACTTGGACCCATTTGAGGTCAGGAAGGAGTTTTAGGACACGCTTCGCATCATTGCGAGGAGGTACGACGAAGCAATCCAGAAAACCAGCTTGCATACTGGATTGCTTCACTTCGTTCGCAATGACGCAAAGCGACGACAAGAGCCTCGCCCCGAAGGGGCGGCACTACAGTAACCGTGGGTCAGCGACCTACGGCAGCAGCAAACAGACAATAAACAGAATAAACATCATACAACAATGAAGAAAAAAGTAGGTCAGGTAACCCCTGAAGAAAAGAACGAAATCCAGCAGCTCTTCGAAAGAAGGAACGGGCTGAACGAACTGGCGAAAATCCTCAACGCCGACAACACCGAACTCTACGAGAAACTCGTCAAGGACATGGGCGAGACCGGCACCAAGTTCCAAGGCTGGTGGGACCGCATGGCGCAGAAGTACCAATGGGAGTCTGCTGAGAACGGCAACTGGGAAATCAACTTCGAAACCAACGAAATCCACCTCGTATCATGACACTGCTATTCATCGGAACGACGGAACTGCTGCTCATCGCGGGCGTGACCTTGCTCATCTTCGGCGGCAAAAAGGTGCCCGAGTTGATGAAAGGCTTGGGCAAAGGTGTGCAAAGTTTCAAGCAAGGCATGAACGAGCCTTTGGAAGAAGAGAAACCGGAAGAGGTGACGGATGAAGCGCAAGCCGAGCCAAAAGAAGAAGACGGAGCCGGACAATAACGCCGACCCCAACCTGCTGACCTTCGGCGGGCACCTTGAGGTGCTCCGCCGAATGCTGTTCCGCATCATCGCTGTGGTGATGGTGCTGGCCGTGGCCATATTCTGCTTCAAGGACAAGACCTTCGAACTGCTTCTCGCACCCAGCCAATGGGACTTCGTGACCTATCGCTACATCGAGAGGTTTTTGCACAGGCTTGGCTACAATTTTACCTTCAGCGAGTTGCCCGTCATTGCGTTTTTCTTAGGCAAATTGAATGTCGTAACTGCAAGTATGTTGGCACAATACCGCAAGTATGCGTTTCTCGTCATTATGGTCGTGGCCGCCGTCATCACTCCGCCCGACTTGATGACGCTCGTCTTGGTCACCATTCCGCTGTATTTGCTTTATGAAGTGAGCATTTTGGTGCTGCGAAGGATGGAAAAATAGCCTTACTCCACCACCACCCTACTCACCTGCTGTTGCTCCAAGGCGTTGATTACCAAAGTGTAAACGCCCTTTACAAAACCTTGCGTCGGGATGACCATAGCTTGGGCCGCACCGCTATTTGAATAAACCAAACGCCCCGTCATGTCATACAAATTGACGACGGCCTCGCCTGCCTCCACAAAGCGGACATTGATACAATCCTTGGTAGGATTCGGGAACACTTCAACGAACTGGGTCGGCCCTTCGACAGGCTCATGGTCCTCGATGCCCCAAGTGCCACAAGGCGCATTGATTTCGCCATCCAAATAATTGAAACGGTCGTCCAACCAACTGCGCATATAGCAGAGCTGCCCTTCATTCACAGAATAAGTCGGCCAAGCTTCATGCTCACGGTCGTAAGCACCTATTTCAACCAGGTCATTATACTGATTTTGAACCATTTTCATGATATAATCCGTGTTCAGGATAGTACTGCGCAAGGCGTTGTAACGTGTTTTGGTCGAGGCCACGAAACCATTTGTACT
>JAFUAA010000077.1 GCA_017460915.1 Bacteroidales bacterium
CGCCTGTTGGACATGACAACGCCTTGCAAGGCTCGTTGTTCAAGAAATGCTTTTGGGATCAAATTGCGCATCACTTCTTCGACTTTAAAGGCTCGGTGGATAGGAAAACCTATTGGGTCAATTACTTGTTCACAGAGTTGATTAGATTTGCATTAATGGAAAATCTTCTGATTTTACTCTTCTTGCGTGAAAGCATAGTGACAGTGGCTGCGGTAGTAGTTTTGGCTGTTGTTGTGTTGTCGTTGCTATTGTTTAGTGTTGGGATAATGGTAAGACGCCTGCATGATGTTGGTGAGCGAGGTTGGAGGATTCTTTTATGTCTTATTCCTTTATTTGGCCCTATCTTGTTGCTTGTGTCCCTTTTGGAAAAAGGAGAAGGGACCAATCCGAACAAATGGAAGACGGCGGACACGCTTATCACCATATTGCTTTCATTGGTTGGCATAGTTGGCCTGGTTGTCTCTAGGTCGATGTTATGATGTAATCTTTTTGTCTATGGCGAACAAAACTAAGATAACATTTGTAAAAGTGTTAGGCTTCATATCACAAATCCTTTGTTATGGTGCATTAGTAGCCAGAGTTATTTGGAAGCTGATTAATTAGCTAATCATTGATGGTGATGAGTTGAAACCGAAGAAAGCAGTCCACCGAAAAAAATGTCGGCAAGCGTTGCGACGATGAAAAATTTGTATATTTTGCGGCGTCGCTTTGGCGGCAGACATTGAGAACGTTGAAAGACGTTTTGCTCTGACAAGAAGAAATCTGGTAAATTTCAACAATAGAGGAGCAATCGTTCAAGCGTTCCGCCCTATCAGGGCGTGGACTGCTCTTATTGATTCTTCTATACGGTTTACCAGAGCCTTTCTTGCGGAATATAAAAGTCGGGCTACGCTTCTTTATGTGTGTTCGCAAGAGTGATAGGGGAAGCCGAAAAACTTGGAGAGTAGGCGGAATAAAAGTGTTAGTGAAATGAGATTAGTTGATGTAAAAACTGTATTGTTGATGACTGTTTTAGTCGCTTTTATGGGTTGTAACAAACCTAAATGGCAACAAACCTTGGAAGGTCATTATTATTATGACAAAACCCAATCAGGTTATCAGTATTCATGGCAGGGACAGTGTTTCGGCGATTTGGTGCACGGGAAGGGTACTATGGTAGTTTATGATAAAAAGGGGGCCGAGATTGAGAAGAAAAAAATGGAAACATATTTTGGCGCAAATACCCAGTGGCCATATCTACCTATTAGGGATGGAAAATTTTTAGGTGAAACAAATAAAAACAATGAGCCTAACGGTTTTGGTGTATTATTGAAAGATGATGAGATTATCATCGGTTCTTTTAAAAAAGGAAAGTTGGATAAGGGTACAACGAAAATTTATGGGGTTGATAAAAAAGGGCAGGCAGTTCTTGTATATAGTGGTTCTATAAAAAAAGGATTGTTTGATGGAGGCGGCGAATTATATCAAGATGGAGATATGATTTATTCTGGATGGTGGAGAAAAGGAGTGAAGAATGGGCTGGGAAAAGAATATGAAGATTCTAAATTGGTTTACGAAGGGTCTTTCAAAAATGGAGAGAGGTCAGGCGATGGGAAAGAGTACAGGAGTGGTAATTTAGTCTATGAAGGAGAATGGAAGCATGGGAAGTATGATGGGGAAGGCACATCTTATAGGGAAAGTGGTGTCATTTGGTGTGAGGGAGGTTGGAAAAACGGTTTATATCATGGGAAGGGGAAACTGTATGAAAATGGAAAATGTCTGGAAGGGAAATGGAAAGATGGTCGAAATGAGAAAGAAATATCTGTTACTACCTTCGAGCAAGTTAGAAGAACAGCTAAGCAATGGTTTGGCAAGGGAGAGGAAGACGGTCAAGAAGGTAATCAAATGGATGAAGAAATCGAAATGGCAGAGTCTGAACAGGAGTTTGTTGAGATGCTTTCATCAGATATCAATGAGTATCTGGAAAGTGAATTTAAGACAAGAGTAGATAAAAGGTTTGGGTTTTGGCATATTTGGATACACAATACATAATTGAACAAATGCTTGGATTATTATGAAAAAGTTTGTCGTATTATCAGTTATTCTGCTATGTTTAAGCTTCTTTTCCTGTAAAAGAATTGCATCGAAGATTGTTTCAGAAGGAACCGAAGCGGTAGTTGAGAAAACAGCCAAACAAGTTGCAAAAAAAGCCGCAAAAGAAGGCTCTGAGGAAATGGCCGAAAAAACAGCAAAACAAGGAGCAAGGAAAATAATAAAAGAGGGTAGTGAAGAAGCTGGAGAAAAGGCTGCTAAAACAGGTGTAAAAGAAATTGTTGAAGAAGGTGGTGAAGATGTTATCGAAAAGACATTAAAAGAACTTGCTCAAAGTGATAAAGCGTTGAAGGACATTTATGATCATATGATTGCATACGTTAGCAAGGAATTCGCAGATGGTATAACTGTTAAATCAACTAAAGAAGGCATGGAATTGGTTTCTAAGGAATTTCCAACTTCGATGATTAAAATCAATAAGAATATTATTACTGCTAAAGCTGGAAGTTTGAAGAATGCAGGCCCAGTTAATGAATTTCTTAATCATCTAATGCCTAATAAAACATACATGCTTGATGGAAGTTATGTATTTAAAACTGATAAATTGGGCAGGGTGGTTGAAGCCTCTGCTGATAGAACCAAAGCGTTTAAGACAATACAAAGAAACACGCAGCGTAATTCAGATGTCCAAAACCTTGTAATAGACAAACTTGGAGGAAGACGTGGACTTGATGATGCAGGGCATTTGTTTTCCAATGTTTCTGGAGGACCTAATGAATTAATAAACCAAGTTCCTATGGCTAAAGAACTTAATAGAACTGGAGCATGGAGAAAACTTGAGAAAATAGAGGAAAAAGCATTGAAAGGGGGGAAGAATGTTACGTCACAACGGAAATTATTGTATGAGGGTGATTCAAAGAGACCTTATTCAATCGAGGTTGTTACTAAAGTTGATGGAGTAGAAGTGATTAGGGAAGTTATTAACAATGTGATATAAGAGTAATAGTTGCCGCTATGAATATCTCTGAAAAAATATCTCTTTACGATTTTCTGACGATGATGGTGACAGGATTCATCATCTTTATTATGTTGATACCATGGAGTTGTATAGAAGAGTACTGGGTTCTTGTAACTGTCTTTTCATATATTGTTGGGTTTGTTTTATCATAGATTTTTAGAATGTTTAGGGACAATAATTGAGAAACGTAAACTATCAATGTCTTTCTTTTTTGGGACTGTTTTTGTCAAGAATTATGACAAAGCTTTGAAAAAAATGAGCAATGAACAAACCGAATTGAAAGAAATCAAAAAGGAGTATTATTCCGCTTATTATTATATAATGGATAAACCTTGTTATAAGAATATTAGTATTCTGGAAACACAGGTCGCGTTTGCTCGTAATGTTTCTTGGTTGTTACTCGCATTAGGTATTGGCGCATTTAGTAATGCGGACTGGGATTTTCTTGAAATAGTTACGAATTGTAAAATTGGGATTTTCTTTGTTGTATTGTTTGTTTTATCTTTTTTTGTTCGATATTATACGCAACTAAAGATTTATAAATTAGTATGGGAGGGGGCTAATTATACCAAACCATTGGAGAAAGAGGAGGTCGTAAATCAAAATTATGGGTTATTTGTGTGTAACAATAGCAATTAAATGGAAAGAAAGTGCACTGATACGAAGAATTCCTTAATCACCAAACCCTGCCCCCGCTGCCAAGCCGAAGTAACCCTGCACTTCCTGCCGCCCGGCACGATGGTGGACCCGTGTCCGCCGCCGCAGCCTTTGCCGTTTGCCACCGTCCGCTGCCCGAAATGCGGCAAGCGTGTGCTCTTCTGGACGGAGTGGAGGCAGGTGGTGAAGTGAAAGGAACATTCTACACATACCCGAATCATACCCGAATATACTTAATAATGGACATCAAACAACTTACCCACTGGCCCGACGAAATCATCAACGCCATCGCGTCGGTGGAGGAGGCCAATATTTACATTAGGGCTGGGCTGAAAGCGGATCGTGTCGGCAACCGCTGGGCGCTGGTTCGCATGGACATCGATTGGGTCGAGCACATGGGCGACGGCAACAACACCATCCTGCACCATGCCAGAAAGGAGTCGGAAATCAACCGCCAGCAGTTCGACCACGAGAAGTCGGAATACTGGAAAAACCGTTTCAAGGCTTTCACCAATGCGGAATTGAATGCGATTTATCGTTAGTTCACAAAGTTATGAACCACAGAAACCCCAATAAAAAAGCGGAACGACATCATGTCGCTCCGCATTTTTAATGGTCAATTAATACTCTGTCGATTATTCGATTATCATGTCAAACGGCATTCGCGCTTGGATTCCCGTGTTCTTTTGCAGGTTCTCTATGCCTTGCAGGTAGTCGTAGTAGGCACCGAGTTTCATTCTCATGGCGGCATCGAGTTTGTCGGCATTGGAACTGCTTATCGATTCCATCAAACGCGACATGAAGTCTTTTTTCTTAGGCATTTCCGTCACCTTGTAGTCGCTGCCGAGGTTGGCTTTTGCGGCGGCATAGGCGATGGCGTCTTCCATGTCGCCGAGTTGGTCGACGAGACCCAAACCGATGGCATCGGCACCCGACCACACGCGGCCTTGGCCAATGCTGTCGACATAGGTTTGGCGCAGGCCACGACCTTCGGCCACACGCTTCGTGAACTGGTCGTAGGTCTTCACCACGTTCTCTTGCAGTTTGGCGTATTGGAACTCGGTGAGCGGCTGTGTGATGCTCCCGAAGTCAGCGTTCTCGTTGGTTTTGGCTACGTCGAAGGTAAGGCCGATCTTGTCGTTCAGGAACCCTTTTGCATTTGGGAAGGTACCGAACACGCCGATGGAGCCGGTGAGGGTGGTGGGGTCGGCAAAGATGTAGTCGCCCTTAGCCGAAATCCAGTAACCGCCCGAAGCGGCATAGTTGCCCATCGAGACGATGACGGGCTTCACTTCCTTGGTCAGGTCGAGTTCGCGCCCGATGATGGCCGAAGCCACGGCGCTGCCACCGGGCGAGTTGACGCGCAGCACGATGGCCTTCACGTTCTCGTCCTCGCGGGCCTTGCGGATGGTCTTGCTGAGGTTGTCGGAATAGATGTTGGCTGTTTCGTCGCCCTTGCCGTCGAAGATTTGTCCCGAAGCATAGATGACGGCCACTTCGTTCTTGCTCATGTTCTTGTCTTTGTATGACTTGGCGTACTTGGCGTTGCCGATGGCGTTGATGTTTTTGTTGCTGCCCGTCAGGCCTTTCAGTTCATCGAGCACTTGGTCTTTGTAGTACAAGTTGTCAACCAGGCCATATTCCAAGGCTTTGTCGGCGTTGAAGATGGTCTCCAGGTTGTCGGCGATTTGGTTGAGCTGTTCCACGCTGATGTTGCGGCTTTGGCTGATGCCCGTGAGGATTTGTCCCCAAACGGAGCCCAGCAGCTTGTCCATCTGCTCGCGGTTGGCTTCGCTCATCTTGTCGAGGAAATAAGGCTCGACGGCGCTCTTGAAGCGGTTGTTGGGGCCGCGCACAATCTGCATCTCGATGTCGAGCTTGTCGAGCAGGTGCTTGTAGAACATCACTTGCGACGCCATGCCGTGCAGGTCGAGGGCGCCTTCGGGATTGAGGAAAATCTTGTCGGCGACGGAGGCCATGTAATAGGCGCTTTGCGAATACGTCTCGCTGTAGGTGACGATGAACTTGCCCGACTCCTTGAACTTGATGAGTTTGTTGCGAATCTCCTGCAACGTGGCTGTCGAGGTGGGTATGCTGCTCAGGTCCATGTAGATGCCCTTGATGTTCGGGTCGGTCTTGGCCTGCTCGATGTTGCGCAGGATGTCGTTCATACCCGTCATGTCTTTCGATTCCATGGATTGGAAATCGAGGCCGCTAAAAGGATTGTCAGTCGTGCGGTCGGCAATCGCGTAGTTGAGTTTCATGTAAAGCACCGAGTTGGGTTTCACGGTGGCAGAAGTCTCTGCTTCGTTTTTCGAGAGGCTGGAAATCATGGAGGAGACCACGCCAACCTTGATGAAGAAATTGATTACCAAGGCAATCAAGGTGCCGATGAAAGCGGCAAGTACAATTTTGTAGAATTTCATGATGTTATGACATTTTGTTCAGTGTTCAGCCCGCAAAAGTAAGAAAAAAAACCTTACTTTTGCCGAAAATCTGCGAGATGGCAACCTGTTATGTGCTTTTTGGATCGAATTTGGGCGAGAAGGACCGGATTTTCATGCAAGCTTGCCTATTAATTAATAATAGGTGTGGCCGAATCGTCGGCCTTTCTGCCGCCTATGCTTCGGAGCCTTGGGGCTTCGAAGCCGAAGAATGGTTCCTGAATAGGGTCATCGTGTTGGAAACCGACCTGGCACCTGAAGCCTTGTTGCACGAGTTGCTTGCCATCGAGCGGGAGTTGGGGCGTGTGCGCCATCCTGAGGTGCAAGGCTACTCCTCACGGACGGCGGATCTGGACATCTTGTATTATGACGATCGTATCATCCAGGCCGAGGCGCTGACGGTGCCGCATCCGCGTTTGCACCTGCGCCGTTTTGCCTTGGTGCCGA
>JAFUAA010000078.1 GCA_017460915.1 Bacteroidales bacterium
AATACTCGCCCGCAACTGGGGCATGAGTGAAAGCACCATCGGCCTGACCGTGGTCGCCACGGCCACCTCCTTGCCCGAACTCATCACCAGCATCATGGCCGCCACCAAGAAGAACTCGGGCATTGCCATAGGCAATGTATTGGGTTCCAACATCTTGAACATCTTCATGGTTTTGGGCGTCAGTGCACTCATCACGCCTTTGCCTTTCGACCCGATGATGAACAAGCAACTGATGATCCTCTTTGCCGCCAACATCCTGATGCTTCTTTTCGTCTTCACGGGAAAAGGCCGAAAGATTTCGCGTTGGGAAGGTGCTCTGCTCACTTTGGGCTATGTGGGGTTCATGTGGTTCTCGCTGGCGATGCGGTAAAATTCTGAGTGTTTTATTGTTTGTATTTTCACAATTAAAACACTGAAATTCTTATATTTATATTTCAAATCTAAATTTTGAGTTTGGGCCAAAACTTCGAAAAAACTGAAGTTTTGGCCCAAACTATTTATGATTATCCCTCTACCGTATTGCGGCTGCCGCAATGCGACAGACAGCGGGAATGGTGAGCTGTAACCTGCATCTACCACCCCTAACGGGGTTCCAACGGCGCGCACAGTCCCGAAGGGACGACAGACAATAGGCAGGCGGTGGAGCACGTTGGGCATTCGGCAGCCGAATGGACAACACGCAGAACCCCTGCCGACAAACGAAACCAATTCCAATTTAGCCCCGAAGAGGCGAAAGAATAATCCAAAACGAATTCCCCTATTCCTCAACGGAAATCAAATTCTTTTTGTCGCGCCAATAATCCTTCATCGTGGAAATCTCGTTCGTTTCCACATCAAAAACACCCCTGCCGTCGCGGTCGTCGGTGCGGACATTGAACCGCATTGCATCCCCTAAATCTTGGACAAACAGGTTATTGGCATCCATCCTGAAAATGCGGCAGTTGAAGCGCGGACCGAAGCCGTTCTTCTCCAAATACAAGGTCAAATGGGTCTCTTCCGTGAATTTCTGCTTTGCCTTTTCTTCTTTCTTCGCCACCTTTTTCGTGTCTTCATTTACTACTATTTCTTCTTCTTTCTCATCTTTATTTTTCCTTTCCGTGCAAATCAGCATGTCGGAAACGGTGCAGACCGTGCTTCTTCTCGAATACTTCTTGTTGCAGACAAAATGCAAGTCAACCTTCCTCTCGCGGCAAAGCGTCGTCAAGGTGGGAAGGAACAGCGATTCGTTGCTGATCATCGGGAAACATTGCTCAACCGTCGCCAAGTCGATGAAGAAAATGTCAATGAACTTCTTTGGGCAAATATTCTTTTGCATCTGAATGTATTCCATGGCAAACGAAATCAGTTCCTCAGGCGAGATGCATCCCATACGCACTTCCCGTAAGTCGTCTTCGGCTGGGTTTCGCCCCAGACGAAGTAGTCGCCATAGCCTTCGAGCGTGGTGACACCCACGTTGCAGGTGACCCACAGCGTGCCGCTCGGCAAGCCAAGGTCAACATAGTCGTGGCCCTTGTGGGTTTGGGCGTTCATACATTCTGCGGCAAAAAGAACCGTCGTCGTTAGCATTAAGGCTGCTATGGCTTTCATGAATCTGTTCATTGTATTGAAATTTTAAGATGGTTAGTGTTTTCTATCGCACAACAAACGACAAAACCGTCCACAGGCAAACGCCCGTGGCACAGATATCCGAGAAAAGTGGTTTTGGAAAATAGCAAACAGAAAGAATCGAAGATCGAGGCGTAAATTCGGTTTAGCAAACCGTTTTTATCCCTCCCTGATTGTTAACTAAATTTATATCCAAATAACGTTTTGTCATTGCAAAATCCATCGTTTGTTTCGTTTCGCAAAAATAGGGAAAAAAATCCGCCAACAAAAAACTGTTTTTTTTTGTGCAAGGCACGAAAAATGCAATCAGCCATAGTCGGGCTTACACCACTTTCCATCCTTCAACCCGCCTAGTCTCGCTTGAGAAGTTCACGCCAATCTTATACAACTTGCGCGGGTCGTTGGCAAACGGGGCGGCGTATTGTTTCCTCTCAATCTGTTCCAAAGCCGCGTCAGCGGATTTGTCCTACTTGCACTCGAAGAGATAGATATAGTCGGCGGTTTGTACCACCATGTCCATGCGCCCGTCGGAGGTGTGGCGCTCGGTTTCGGTGTAGAAGCCCACCATCTTGAAAATGAGGCTCACCGCATTGTGGAAATACAGTTCGGCATCGCCCGCAAGCTGGTAATCTTGGCCAGCAAACAGTGTTTCTATACGCTTCATGAATTTTTCGGGCTGTCCTGCCTCTACCTCCAAGACAAAATCTTTCAAGAAGTTGTCCCTATTTGGACTAATTGGGGTGTAATATCTAAACAGGGAACGGGTGAATCCACGCTCCACCTCATCGTTGGGAAAGCCCAAGCGGTAAGTCATGAATCGCGGGTCATACGATTTGATGGTCAGGTAGCCACTTTGGTAAATCAGCGGAATCGGGTTGGTGTCGATGGAGTCGAGGCTGCCCAACAAATCGGCAGTCGCGTTTTCGCGGGTGAGTTGCTCCAAATCGTAGTTGTTTCGTTTCATGGTCTCCACGAGGAATGTCGGGGTGCCCGTCTCAAACCAATAGTCGCCGAAATCCTGGCTGTCAATCGCTCTCAACAAGCTGAAAGGATTGTAAATCCCGACTTCACTATTGCTGAAATGGTAACCATCATATTGCTTCTTCAGCCTCTCGTAGCACTCCTCCTTTGTTATGCCGAAGTACTCGGCCATTTCCCCAACGCCTTCGTCCATAGTGCCGTGGATTTCCTTCTCGGTGATGCCGCAAACTTCGTTGTATCGGTGATCCAATGAAATGTCTTTCAAGTTATTGAGGTCGCTGAAAACGCTAACCTTGGAGAATTCGGTCACGCCCGTGAAAAACGCGAAGCGGATATGGTCATCCATCGTTTTTGTGACACCATACATGGATTTCAGTATGCCTCGGTACTCGTTTTGCAATGCATCGTTGCCAATGGTTTGCAACAACGGCTTGTCATACTCATCAACCAATACCACGACTTTCTGTCCAGTTTGTTCGTATGCGCGACGAATCACGCCGACAAACCTGTCCGCAAGTGTTTGACCGGGTTCGCTTGCGCCGTATGTCTTCTCAAAATAGGACAAATGCCTCCTCCAGATGGAACGGAGGCTATCGGGGGTGTCATAAAGCTCGGCATTCAAATCAATATGCAACACGGGGCACACTATCCATTCTTTTTCCAACTTACTGATAGCCAAACCTTCAAAGAGTTCTTTCCTGCCTTGGAAATAGGCTTCCAAGGTGGTGATGAGCAGACTTTTGCCGAACCTGCGCGGACGGCTCAAAAAATAATATTTGCCCTCGTTGGCTAATTTGTACACCAATGCGGTCTTGTCCGCATAAACGTAGCCTTCCTTGATGATGTTGGAGAAGGTCTGTATTCCGATGGGATATTTAGGCATGGCTTTCTGATTTTATGGCGCAAATGTACGAAGTTTTTCTAATGCCGTAAAACAAAAAAAGACCCGTCTTTTAAACGAGTCTAATTGTTCCTCTCGGAAAATTTTCTTCCAAATCAATCAGCCAACTGGAAGGCGGTCTTCACAGCCTCGTAGTTGCTGTAATCGACATCGCTGCGGTCGCTGTAAACGGCTGCTTCGATAGCTACAATCTTGAAATCGTGGGTGGCTGGACGCATTCCATCGTAGAAGTCGCTCTCAGTCCAGAAGAGACGCACGCCACCGTCACTCAAGGTAGCCACTTCGATGGAAGCCGCGCAGTTGATAATGTCGTCATTTTCATCCTTATCCTGATAGTAATATGTGAGAGGCACTTGGCTCCATGCGCCATCCACATCCATATAGACGAGCACTGCCCCATAATTGAACACGTTGTTTGTGATGGCCGGATAATCAATTGTGACGCCCCAATTGCCATTGTAATCGTTCCACTGCCAATCGTTCGAACGAACTGTCACAGTGGATGATGAAACATTGGCATTTTGACCATCATGGCCTGCTGGGCCTTGCGGACCTTGCGGACCTTGCGGACCACGGCACGAAGCGAAGAAACCGATTGCCAGAATCGTCATGCAGATAACACTTAACTTTTTCATTTCGGTAGATTTTTAATTATTAGACTTTGATTTGATTTCCTATTTGCGCTGCAAAACTACAAAAATCTTGCCGAAATACTCCACTTCGAGAAAACAATCTCAAAAAACCGTAATTTTGCGCCATGAAAGGCAAAAACCACATTGTTCATCTTGCCGGCATCGTCGCCATGGTTTTCTGGGGCTTCTCGTTCGTTTGGTCGACGCAAGTCTACCAAAGCCTCAATCCGACTGCGACTATCTTTTTGCGCCTTGTGGTGGCTACGATTTTCTTCACGGCTATACTTTTTGTTTTCCGCCTGAACGAAAAAGTCAAAAGGGAGCACCTCGGACTTTTCGCTTTGGCGGCCATGTTCGAGCCTTTCCTTTACTTCATCTTCGAAGGCTACGGCCTGAAGAACACATCCCCTATCATCGGTTCGGCCATCGTGGCCTTGATTCCCTTGGTCACGCCCATTGCCGCAAGGATTTTTCTGAAAGAACGACTGACCGCGATGAACATCGTCGGCCTCATCGTGTCATTTATCGGTGTAATTGTCATGCTGTTGAACAAGAATCTGGAATTCACGGCCTCGCCCAAAGGCATCCTCTTCTTGAGCGGTTGCGTGTTGGTGGCCGTCGGCTATTCCATCGCCTTGATTCGGCTGACGAGACTCTACAAACCTATGACTATCACTTGGATGCAAAACATCATCGGGATGCTGTATTTCATTCCGATGGTCGTCATCATGGAGCATTTCGAGCCGTCGAACTTCGGCAACGTGAAGGATTACATCGTTCCGCTAGTCTGTCTCGGCGTGTTTTGCAGTGCAACAGCCTACGCCTTATGGGCCTTCGCCTACAGCAAACTCGGTGCCTCGAAAGCCAACGTCTACACCAACCTGATTCCTGTCTTCACGGCCATTTTCAGCTATTTCATCATCCATGAAAGCCTGACGGCGAGCAAGATCATCGGCATTGTGCTGGTGGTGTTAGGATTGGTGTTTTCGCAAATGAAAGGGAAAACGAAATGATCACCAGCAAAACCAACGAAAAGATAAAGAACCTCGTGCGGCTGCAGAAGGCCTCGGAACGCCGCGAGCAAAACCGCATCCTCATTGAGGGGCAGCGCGAAATCGAGCGCGCACAGAAATGTGGCTTTGAGATTGAGCAACTGTATGTATGCGAGGCTCTTCTGCGGGAGCCTGTCGGCATCAAGGCAAGCGTGACCGAGACCGTCAGCGAGGAGGTTTTCGAGAAAATCGCCTACCGCGAGGGCAGCGACGGGCTGTTGGCCGTGGCCGAGCCCAAATACAAGAGCCTCAGCGAGTTCAAGCCCAGGAAAGATGCTTTGATTATCGTATTGGAAACCATCGAGAAACCTGGCAACCTCGGCGCCGTGATGCGCACCGCCGACGCCGCCGGCGTAGACGCTGTCATCATCGCTGACCCCGCCACGGATATCTTCAACCCCAACGCCATACGAGCCAGCATCGGGTGTATTTTTAGTGTGCCCGTCTATACTTGCTCCACCGAGGAATGCATTACTTGGCTGAAACAGAATGGCATCACCATCTATTGCACCTACCTGAAGGCCTCCATCGACTACCTCGACGCCGACTTCCGCAAAGCCACGGCCCTCGTGATGGGCACCGAGGCTACGGGCATCTCGCAGGCTTGGGTCGAGGCCGCCGACCAGAACATCATCATCCCCATGAACGGCATCGCCGACTCGCTCAACGTGTCGGTGACCACCGCCATCGTCACCTTTGAGGCTGTCCGTCAACGCAGAACGAAATGAAAAAGGACTACTTTTTGCTGCATCTTTCCGTCTTCATCGCCGGATTCACAGGCGTGCTGGGGCGGTTGATTTCGCTGGATTCCGCCATTTTGGTATGGTGGCGGATGGCAGCAGCGGCGGTGATTATGTTTGTTTATTTGCGTTTTGTAGAGACGCGCCATGGCACGTCTCTACAGCGATACAAATTCAGGGACATCTTGCAGATGGGTGGCGTGGGTATGTTATTGTGCCTGCATTGGGTGTTTTTCTATGCCTCCATCAAGGCCAGCAATGTCAGCATTGGCGTGGTGTGTTTCTCGTTGGTCGGGTTTTTCACCGCCTTGTTCGAGCCTATCATCAACAGGCACCGTTTTTCGGGCCGCGAATTCCTGTTCAGCCTGCTCACCTTGCTGGGCATCTATTTGATTTTCCAATTCGACTCTCGTTACCGTTTAGGCATTGCCTTGGGTGTGGTTTCGTCGGCGCTATATGCCTTGTTCGCCATCGCAAATCAAAGGGTTGGCAAGCATTACGAAGCCAAGAACATGCTGCTTTGGGAGATGGTGGGCGGCCTTGTCGGGCTGACCTGCC
>JAFUAA010000079.1 GCA_017460915.1 Bacteroidales bacterium
CATGTCTCAGTTCAACGCAGGCATGTACATGGTTCGCGTCAGCACGGTGAACGGCGTTGCCGTGAAACGTGTGACGGTCATGCATTAAATGACTTTGCGGAATTGATTTCCGCGAAAATGGGGTGGCATCCTACGGGATGCCTCCCTTTTTTTATTATTTTTGCGGCAAAATTCCAGAATATGACCATTAGGGAAATACAAGATAGCATCGTAGAAGATTTCGCGATGTTCGATGATTGGATGGACCGTTACGCCATGCTCATCGAGATGGGGAAGGAGTGCCCCATCATCGACGACCAATACCGCGACGAGGCGCACCTCATCAACGGCTGTCAGTCGCGCGTGTGGCTCAACGCCGAGCTGCGCGACGGCAAGGTGTACTACAGTGCCGACAGCGACGCCGTCATCACCAAAGGCATCGTCAACCTATTAATTAAAGTGTTCTCGGGGCAGACGCCTGAGGACATCCTCGCCGCCGACCTCTCGTTTTTGGACGAAATCGGACTGAAAGAGCATTTGTCGCCCACCCGTTCCAACGGCCTGTTGGCCATGCTGAAACAGATGTTGCTCTACGCGGAGGCGTTTAAACTGAAGGAGGAACAAGCATGAACACAGAAGAAATCAATACCCTGAAAGAGACCGTGATTTCGGTCTTGAAGACCATCTATGACCCCGAAATCCCGATTGACATTTGGACGATGCACCTGATTTATGGCATCGATGTCGACGAAGAAGGCAACGTGAAAATCGTGATGACCGTGACGGCACCCAACTGCCCCGTGGCCGAGACCTTGCCTGCCGAGGTGCGGCAGCGCGTGGAGGCCATCATGGGCGTGAGGAAGGTCGTCGTGGAACTCACCTTCGACCCCGTTTGGAGCATCGACATGCTCTCCGACGAAGCCAAAGCCGAATTGGGCTTGGATGGGGATTATAATTATTCTGCTACGGATTTTTTGTATTGAATGCTGGATTAGGAATGCTGAATGCTGAATAAGGCGAAGCCCAGCGTCGCATCGCGACATTCAGCATTCATAATTTCTCATAGTTTTCCAGCAAATCCTTCGCCATTCCCATGAACATCAGCGCGACAGCGTTGAAATCCGTATTGAGGTCCTTGCTGAGCCCGATGCGATCCTTGAAGATGGCCACATTGTACCATTGCAGGCACTGGAAGGCGCGGTGGAAATAAAGGCGTTGCAGTTCTTCCTTGGTCGGTTGGTGCCCCACATAGGCCTCAAGCAGCGAGAGTGCTTTGTCAAAGCCCGCGTTGCCATAGCAGGCGATGTCGTAGAACGGATCGTTCATGCCGGCATATTCCCAATCCAAGACATAGAGTTTGTCGCCGCTGATGACGAGGTTGGTGGGTTGGTAGTCGCAGTGGCAGGGCACCATGGGCACGTTGGTCTGCGTGGCACGGATGTCTTCGAGCTTCTTGCGGAGGTCGAGGTATTCCTGCGGGAAGGTGAAGCCTGTTTCTTTGCAGTATTGCTCGTATTGGGCGATGCGGCCAAAGGCGTTGTAGTCCTTGAATTTCATGTTGCTGCCATGGATTTTCTTCAGCGCGGCCACCGAAATGGTGTTGTACGACACTACATCCGTTTGCGACATGATGGTGCCTTCCACAAATTCGGCCAGCTTCTCGCCCGAGCGGATTTCGACGTAGGTCGTCACGTTGTTGATGTCCAGCTGTTCCACTTCCTGGATGTTGGCCCATTCCTCGTCGCGGTCGACGAACTTCTCGGCAAACTTGCCAGGCACGCGGTAGGTGTATTTCTTACTTTGACATTCAACAACATAGGTGTAGTTGCTCATTCCACCTTCTAAACGCATCACGATGTGGGCATCGTGGGTATGGAGCAGGGCATTCACCCTGAAAACGATATATTCTTCAATGGCCATAATGGTATGTGTTTGATAAAGCCTGCAAAAATACACTTTAATTCCCAATTCCCAAGGTAAAATCAGCGAAATGGATTTTATTTCACAAAGGGGTGTCGTTGTAAACGAAAATGTTGTATTTTTGCACGCTCGTTGATTACTGAGTTGGTCGAATTAAAGGGGGTTTAGCTCATCTGGTAGAGCGTCAGGTTCGCAATCTGAAGGTGGCCGGTTCGAGTCCGGTAACCTCCACGAAATCAATCGAAAAGCATTTTTCAATCATGTCATTCCTGTGGGAATCTAGGGTTGGGAAATGCTTTTTATGTCAATCTTGCATTTGGCTCACCACGATGACATTCTCGTTGCCCAACCTCACCTTCAGCCAGCTTTCGAGGCGGTCGTGAAGTTCTCCATCAATGGGTCTTTCGCTGCTGACGATGGCCACGATCTGTTCTTCGGGTTCAGCGGATTCAGCATTGATGGAAGAACCTCTCGTTAAGCTAATGCTTTTGATTTCAGTGTATTGCGCAAATAGTTCCTTCGAGATGGTTTGTATGGGAATTTCCTTGTTCTTGTATTCCGAAAGCCGTGATTCGAGTTGCAAGATGCTGTCGTTCAGTAGTTTTATCTGTTTGTCGTTGTGTTCGTAAATGCTTCTGACAATTTCGGCTTCCGACAATTCTTGGCGCACGCTGGTGGCGTCTTCGTGGAAGATGACTTGGCTGCGCGTGATGCCGTATTCCTCGGCTTCCTTGTAGAAGCGTTCCTTGGCTTCGGCGGTGAGGGTTTCGCCGGCGAGGAAGAGCTCCAACGTGGGCGACTTGCGCGAATAGGTGGCCTTGTGGTCGTAGATGAAGCATTTGCCGAGGTTCTTGTTTTCGGCCACCAGGCGTTCGGCGTGGGTGGTGAAGTTGTTTTCTTTCACGACTGAAATGGCGGAGATGATACTCGGTACGATGACGATGAGGAGAATGACGACCACCCATTTGCGCGGCAGGCGCTTGTGGTTCTCGTCGTTGGCAGTGATGGGGAAACGGAAATACTTCACCGCAACGAAGGTGGCCAAGGCGATGAAGATGCTGTTGATGAGGAAGAGATACAGCGCACCGAGGGCGTAGCCCCAGTTCCAGCGCGAGATGCCATAACCCACGGTGCAGAGCGGAGGCATCAAGGCGGTGGCGATGGCGACACCCGAGATGACCGTCCCCTTGTCCTTGCGCGAGGTCTCGATGATGCCTGCAAAGCCGCCGAACAGGGCAATAAGGACGTCGTAAATCGTGGGGTTGGTACGGGCTAATAGTTCTGAAGGATTGGCCAGACTCAAAGGGCTGAGCAAGAAGAATACTGTTGACGCCAAGATGCTGATAGCCACCATCACACCGAAGTTTTTCAGTGAGTTTTTCACCAAACTGTTGTCCTCGGTGCCGAGGCCCAGGCCGAAGCCCAAGATGGGACCCATCACAGGTGAGATTAACATCGCGCCGATGATGACGGGGATGGAGTTGACGTTCAAACCAACCGAGGCGATGACGATAGCGCAAGCCAAGATGAACACGTTGGTGCCACGGAAGGCGATGTTTTTCTTGATGGACGCGCTGGCGTTCTCGTAGTCGATTTCGTCGGAGAGGTGGATGAGGGATTTGAGGTAAACCAGTACTCTATGGAAGAAGTTTTTCATATAGGAATGTCTTTTTTAGGCGTTTAGTCGAAAAATAAGTGCAAAGAAAAGAAAAAAATCGGAATGTTGCAAGGGTTAGGCTATAACGTGGCAGCCACCACCTCAGAGATTTGCTCCAGCCAAAGTCGGTCAGTCTCGTCGAAAGTGGCCAAACGCTCGCTGTCGATGTCAAGCACGCCGATGACTTCACCGTCTTTGATGAGCGGCACCACAATTTCGCTCCGCGACTCGCTGCTGCAAGCGATGTGGCCAGGAAATTGTTCCACATCTTCGACCACAATCGTTCGCTTTTCTTTCCAGACAGTACCGCAAACGCCCTTGCCGAAGCTGATGCGCGTGCAGGCCACGGGACCTTGGAACGGCCCGAGCACCAGCTGTTCGCCGATGACGCGATAGAAGCCTGTCCACCAAAAATGGAAGGTCTCTTGAATCAAGGCGGCCACATTGGCCATATTGGCGACGGCGTCGCTTTCGTCTTTCACCATCGCTTTCACTTGCGCGAGGAGGAGTTGGTAGTTTTCGTTTTTGTCCATGATAATTGTTATTGAAATTGAAGTGTACGGCCCTTCGACAAGCTCAGGGACTTTAGCTTTTTCATAAATCGAGGGTGCTTGAGCCTGTCGAAGGTCCCGCGTCAATAAAGGAATCCAAACATCCAAAGTGGAATCTTGTTGCCCATACCTACCTCGGTTTCGTCGATGGCGAGATAACTGTTCGGAATGTCCTTGATTTGGTCGAACTTTTTCCCTTGTCCACCGACTTCAAACAGCCACTTGCCGTCCAACAGGAAATCGCCCTTTTTCGGCATGGTGAGCGTGGCCACCGCCGAGGTTTGGTTGGCGAAGAAGGTCTCGCGGACGGTGCCGATTTCGCTTTTTACCGCCAAAGCCCGCATGAGGTTGGCGTTGTTGAGATAAATCTTTTCGGGCGAAATCAGGTGCTTGTAATCTTTGACGTTTTGGGTCAGCAAAAGGACGAGCTCGGCGCGGTCGAGGGCGTAGAGCATCTTGAGGCAGAGGTCGCGGCTGGTGTCCAACTGCACGGTCAGCTTGTTGATGTTAGGCATCAGCGGTAGGTTTTGTGCGATCAGCATCAGAAGGGTCTTTGTTTTTCTCACGGTGCTGTAGGTGACCTCTTCAACGGCAGGCAAATCAGTGTCAATCACTAAGTTGGCTACTTCAGCGAGTTGCAGCAGGTAGTCCTTTTTCGCGTCCTTGTAGAAAGGATAGTAGCCGCTCTCCAGATAGTCCGAGAAGTGTTTCAGCACTTTTGTTTTCTGGAAGAGGTCGAAGGCGATTTCGATGTGCCGTTCCAAAAGGTCTTCCAAAGCGATGGGCGCGGTGGTCAGCACGCCTTCAAACTCCATATATTCGCGCAGCGAAAGGCCGGGCAGCGTGTAAAGCGTTTGCCGTCGCGACAAGTCCACCTTCGAATGGTCGATTTCGAGCATCGAACTGCCAGTGTAAACGATGTAAAGGTCGCTATAGGTGTCGTACAGGTTCTTGATGGTGATGCTCCAGTCGGGGTATTTGTGTACTTCGTCGAGAAAAAGGTGCGTCACGCCGTGGGCGTATTCGTAGGCCACCAGTTCCTCCAAAGTGTGCGTCTTGAACCATAAATTGTCCAATGAAACATACAGCGCTTCATTTTTTTTCGGGAAATGCTCTTTGATGTGCTGTAGCATAAGCGTTGTCTTTCCTACGCCTCTGGCTCCTTTGATGCCGATGAGCCGTGTCTCCCAATTGATTTTGTCGTATAGGTAACGATTGAATTTCAAGCTTGTAGCCGACAGCTTCATGTAATAGGCATCGATGATGGTTTTTACGCTTTCTTCTTCCATGGCTTTCGTGTTTTACGCCGCAAAAATACAAAAAATCACTTTTCCAACTGCGAAAATTTCAAAAAAATCACATTTCAATCTGCGAAATTTGACTTAAAAATCGCATTTCCATCTGCTAAAAATGATATAAAAATCACTTTTTCATCTGTGAAAATTCGGTGATAAACTACAGATTAAACGGACTCCTGATGGAATTATATGGACGCAAGTGTCCGATGTTACGGATTTTTTGCGGTGTCAATCTATCTGTAACAATTGGATGCTTGCATCCCAAAAATTTTCGACGACGAATCGGTAAAATCTGTTTCATCTGTAGTTAGAAAAATCAAAATTGCGTACCTTTGCAACTCATTTCTAAATTGCTCGAAAAATGAAGAAAGATATTCCCGTATTGCTGCTCACAGGTTACCTCGGCAGCGGCAAGACCACTTTGGTCAACAAGATATTGAACAACCGCAAAGGTGTCAAGTTCGCCGTGATTGTCAACGACATAGGCGAAGTGAACATTGATGCCGACCTGATTGAGAAAGGCGGCGTGGTCGGACTGAAGGACGACAGTCTTGTGGCTCTTCAGAACGGCTGCATTTGCTGCACCTTGAAAATGGACCTTGTGCAACAACTGCACGAAATCATCGTTATGCGGAAGTTCGACTACATCGTCATCGAGGCCAGCGGCATCTGCGAGCCTGAGCCGATTGCGCAGACGATTTGCTCCATGCCCGAGATGGCTTGGCAGCTCACCAAGGACGGCTTGCCCATCTTGGACTGCATCGTGACTGTGGTTGATGCCCTGCGGATGCAGAGCGAGTTCGGCTGTGGCGACGACT
>JAFUAA010000015.1 GCA_017460915.1 Bacteroidales bacterium
CCGCGCTGGAACAAGCCGCCACCCTGAATCGGGTCGGCGATGGTCGGCACGGACAGGCCGAGGACGATTGCGATTGTCAGTAGTTGCTTTTTCATTGTTGTATGTTGTTTATTTTGTTGATTACTGGTTTGTTGATGACGTGGGTCGATGACCCACGGTTACTGTAGTGCCGCCCCTTCGGGGCGAGGCTCTTGTCGGCGCTTTGCGTCATTGCGAACGAAGTGAAGCAATCCAGTATGCAAGCTGGTTTTCTGGATTGCTTCCACTTCGCTTGCCTCGTGGCAGGCTCTGTGCCGCCTCGCAATGACGCGAAGCGCGTCCAAGGATTATCTCACCACCACCTTCTGCACTTTCACGTCGGCGCCGTTGATGAGGCGCAGCATGTACACACCGGCGGGTTGGTTCACGTTGAGGTCGGCGTTGCCGCTGATGGCCTGGCTGCTGAGCACGCGGCCCATCATGTCAATGACTTGCAGCGTGGCTTCGCCCATGTTGCTCACGACCCATTCGCTGCCGTTGAAGAAGGCGAAAGCGGACGGTCCTTCGACAGGCTCGGTGACCTGCGAGGCGCTGAACACCAGACGGAAGCGGCTCGTGTAGTCGCTCGTGCGAGCCTCGAAGCTGTAGCTCGGGGTGGCCAGCAGGTCGACGTCGGCGCCCGTCATGTTGTCGACGAGGTGGAGGTAGTTCATCTCCACGTTCTCGGCTTCGACGCTGAGCGTGTAGGTGCCGTTTTCGGCAGCCTTGAAGCTGACGGGCATCTCGCCTTGGGCGGCGCTGCGCACGATGGCGTAGTCCTTGTTGCCTTGGGCGACGTAAATCTTCGTGTTGTTCGGGTTGAGCTGGAACTTGGGCATCTGTTGGCCCTCATCAAAACAGATGATGGCACGGTCGATGGCAGTACCACGGTTGTGGGTGACGTTGACGACAAACTGTTGGTTCTGTTTGGTAGGTTGCGTAGTGCCAAAAGACATTTCCTCGCCATCTTGATTGGCAATTACGAAAACACCTTCCATGGCTTCAATACTGTTGCCAGTGCCAGCAATAACCTCGGAACCATTATCATTCATGGTGTAGAATGTCTTTGTGATATAGGCTGTCTGGGCAAAAGGATTGCCAACAAGGTTCCAGCCAGACCAATCAACATCATTTGTCTTGGTCAAGGTTACTTTGTCGTTGCCACTATAAGGCACACCTGTAAATGTCAGTGTGACATTCTGGCTGTTGGCATAGAGGTAGCCTTTGCCAGGTTCAAGGTTGAAACTTTCAGCTTTATAGTTTTCCCATTCCAAGCCAATACCATCCACGAGGGTCGGGTTTTGGTTGAAGCGGTAGAGGTCGTAGCTGTTTGAAAGCATGTCCGTCACATTCTCAGGGCTTACTTCACCGATGGGTGAGGCGATAAGATAATAACGGTCTTTGCTGCCTTCAGTGTAGGCGGTGATGTCCTTTGTGAAGATTTCGCCAACATAGACTTGGACGTTGTCGACATACCATATGCAGCCGCTGGTGCCTGAACCTTTGTACTTGAAGGCAATGTAGATGTCTTGGCCGTCGAAATCTTTCAATGATACGGTTGCACTGGCATTGCCAGAATTGCTGCCTTCAGCTAACCAGATGATTTGGTTGAAATCGTTGAAAGTCATCTCTCCAGTAGAAACCACGACGGAGCAGCTTTCGTCATAGTCGCCTGAGCCAATGAGATAATCGAATGAAAGCGTGGCCTCGCCGTCGATGTGCATTTTTGGCATCACCAAGAAGGCGTAACCTTCATTCCAATAGCTATATGCTGTGCTTGAACCTAAGCCATTGTTTGAATTCAGATACCAATAGGAATTCGTGTTACCAGACATTTGATAATGGAATTTTTCCCAGCAAGTGGGTGGGAAGGCTGTGGCCTCGACGTTCTCGAAATCTTCAGCGAAGGAATGCGTTGCATCAATGGTCATGACTCCGCAGTCGTATGTGAAACTAATATAGTCCGACCATTCGCTGTAGTCGCCGTCGCCGCAATTGGCGCGAATCCTGGCCGAGTAGGTTGTGGCTTGGGTGGTAGTCAAAGTATAAGTGGGAGCACCATTAACCACAATGGTTTGCATTATTCCACTATCTTCGGCAGTCACTTCAATTTCCCAATCGGTTTCGGCGTCACCAGGTTGCCATGTCAATGTGGTTTCAGTCTCACTATTGACGGTGGCTTCGAGGTTTGTCGGGATGAGACATGTGGGGATTTCCTCCACGGTGATGTCGTCGATTAAGAAATATGCATAGCTGCTACCCGTTCCACACATGAAAGCAATGTATCTGCCATTTCCGGTGTAGGACGAGAAAGGAACTGTAAATTCCTGGAAACCGCTGCTGTATGTGTTTGAAATCGTCACTTCTTGGATTGAGGTGAAGGTGCTGGCGTTGTTTTGGGATTCCATAATGCCAATTTTCAGTGTCCCTTGCGAGCTTTGCACTGCCGCCCAGAACCTAATTTGCAAATGGTTCATTTCATATTCATTGCTGATTTCAGGTAAAACGGCACATTCGTTTGTTGAGCTATAAGTTTGGTAAAAACGCATAGAATGACCAGAATAGGTGTTAGCTCCATTTCCTCCATGTGCATAAGGTTGTGAGATCGTTGCAGTGAAAACGTATGGATAATAAGTGTAGCTGCCAGGGTATCCTGATTGATAGGCGACACGATCCCAACATTTCGGGAAAGGATTGCTTGAACTATAGGGCGACGTGGTGACCAAATTATCTTCAAAACCATAGGTGTAAGGCAGTCCCAAAGCTCCGCATGCGGTTGTAAAAGAATTTGTTGCCCATTGGCTCAAGTCGCCATCGCCGCAATCGGCCTGCACGCGCACATCGTAGGTGGTGACAGGACTGAGGTTTTCGAGGTTGCAGGTGGTGGCATCCGTTGGAATCGTGGTCCATTCACTGTCCGACGACTTCTTGTATTGCAGATTCCAAGCAGTTTGGTCGGTTTCGCCCGCCGTCCATGTGATGGTGGCTGTTGACGAAGTGACATTGCTCGCGGTCAAATTGGTCGGCTTGACGCAGGTGGCCAAAGTGCTGAAGTATTTGTATATGCTCCAAGCACTCATTCCGTCTTCGTCGCCACAGTTGGCACGCACGTAGACATAATAGGAAGTCTCGGGAGTCAATCCAGTGAGCGTATACGGGTTGGTATCGGCGTCAACCACGGTGCCATTCTCAGGATCCGACTGCGTGGTAGTGCTATAGCTGATTTCCCAAGCCTCTTGACCTTCTTCGCCGTTGGTCCAGCCAATGGAGGCGGAATAGGCGGTTATCAGGTTTGCCGTCACGTTGGTAGGCTTGGCACAGGTGGGATTCGTTGTGAAGTTAATCACGTCGCTCCACGAGCTTTCGCAGTTGGATTTCACGCGGACGTAATATTTTGTTTCACCACTAAGACCTGTTAAGCCACAGCCAGCATAGTTCTCGTTTACAGTGAATCCCTCGTTGATTTCCACAAGGTTTGTGCTGAAATTGGCATCGGTGGCATATTGCAGAATCCAATTGGTGGCAGTACCATTTTCTGTCCAGGTCAGGACAGCCGTGCGGGCTTCCACATTGCTTGCTGCCAGATTGGTCGGTCTGGGGCAGGAGATGTATCTGATGCTCACATTGTCAATGGCCGCTGGCGGGTTATATCCACCATAAGTGGAAGTATTGAGCCAAGCAAAAACCATCATATAGGAACCCTCAAGTTGTAGCTCGTAGGCAGTGTGGTTGCTCCAAGGTCCATCTACACCTTGATTTAACTTTGAGCCGCCATCGAGAGCAATCCATCCTTGGGGAAGACTATTGTCACTATAAGTATAATGGGGAACAGCATTTCCTGCGGTCAACTCAACAGAAGCGGGCACCAAGGCAACTCTAAAGTAATCGTTATAGAAGCCTTTACATTTCCAGTCGAAACTGAAGGTGTAGATGCCGTCGAAGGTGAAGGCCTTGGTGGCATACACCATACTTTTGCTTTGGTAACTGGCTGTATATGAATTGCTCACGCCGTTGTCGTTGGAAATGTAGAGGGCTTTCGAGCCGCCGTTGTTGGCGGCTTCGCCTAAGCACCATTGGTTGGGACGGTCGCCGTTGACGAAAACCCAAGCGCAATTGTCTTCGAAATCATCGTCATAAGCTGCGTTGGAAGCACCCAGTACCACAGGAGTTTGCAGGGTGGTGAAGGTTGTTTTGGCCCATCTGCTGCTACCCGCTTCGCCACCGCAAACGGAACGGACAAAGGCATAGTAAGTGGTTTGGCTGGACAAGCCTTCGAAAGTCTTGGTGCATTCCGTAACTGAATAACTGGATGAAGGATTGTCACCAGGATCGTTAGTGTCGGTTTGGGTCAGATAAACTTCCCAGTTGGTTTCGTCGCCGCCCGCCGTCCAAGTCAGTGTGGCTGAGTTGTCGGTGACGTTGTTTGCGGTGAAGCTTTTCGGTTTTCTGCAACCGCCGGCGGACTCGTAAGTGAATTCAGCCTTGGGCAAAAAAGACTCCGTGCTGTATGGTTTGTTGACAGGCGGTGTTATATAATAGTCATAACCACAAGAAGCATACCCTGGATCGACACCTTTATAGTATACTGATGGTGCCGATGTTACACACCAAATGTTGAAACAGAGATTCCCTCCGTTGTATTCGTATGGCGAACTGAATGTAATCATCATTTCACCATTTGTTACAGTGAGAGTTGTGCCCTCGTAAACCTTCGTGGCAGAACTTTGGTTATAACGCCATTCTGAAGTTGTTTCGGTTGTTTCGGAAACTTCTTCCACATACACCGTAACTTTATTGCTATAGGTAGCTGTCGTTGACGAAAAAAACTTGACAGATGTAATTGTACTTCCTGCCATATCCCCGAGCATACTTGCTGGATAGATAAATTCGCTTTGTGAGCCGCTACCAGATCTAATAGGGGCATTTGAACTAGTCTTGGTCCCATCACACACAGTCAATGTTTCCTGTGCATGTGTCTGCCATGGCATAAACAATGCCATCAGCAGCATTAGTAGAAATCTTTTGTAATACATAAAATAAAGTCTTAAAGGTTTGACAATCATTTTCTTACCTCAAAACTTCTGGAAAAACGTGTTGGAATAACTAAAAGCGGCGCACACTGCCATGAGGGTGCAACTTGTCGTCGTTAGTAACCCAGCTCCAAATCCCGGAAGCCTTGTTTTAGCGACTTGAGGCAGGTCTTCTGACTGAGGCCTCGCTCTGCCGCCTTCCCGAAAGACATGGCTTTCAGTGGCATAGTGGCAGGCGATTGGCCATCACAGCAGCGGGAACTGTCCGGGATTTGCACCCGATTCCCTATTGAGTCCGCAAAGGGACACCACAAATCGGCTGCAAAAGTAGGAATAAAGTCGACACGATCCACCAACGGAAGCGGATTTTTTTTTGTCGCGACACGGAAACCTCGGCAAATCAGCCTCGCCGAGAGCGCGATTCTTATGGCAGAATTACATGCTCGGGGGCGATGCCAAGTGCCTCCAAAACCTGCTTCAGTGAGGCCTCGTCCTTGAAAGGCATGGGCAAGAACCGGTCGTTCTCCAAAGCGATGAAAAAGTTGTCGGTCACTTTGCCCTGATAGATGCTGCTACCCAAGGGGTTGTCATCGATGGTGTTCAGATAAACCTGCTGCTTGCGCAAAGCGGTGTTGTCGAACCAAGCGGTGAGACGGCCAGGCAAAGCCAGCTTTTGCCCGAGTTCGTGCAGGCTGTCAAACCTCAGCGGGTCGTAGATGTCTTCCTCAAGCATCACGAGGCCGTCGGAGGTCGAATTGAGGAGGTAAGCTTTGCCGTCCTCCATCGTCAGGATGACATCGCCGGCAATATAGCTTGCGCAGAGTCGCGAAGCCACCTCGTTTTGAGCCATCGCCTTGCGCGGAGCCAAGTGGTTGGTCCACAAGGTCAGTCGGCCCGCCAAGCCCTGTTCTTCCGACAGTCGGGCAAGCCCGTCCATGCGGATGGGAGCCAGTCGTTGGGCATGGACCAAGGCTGAGGCTTGTGGCCAGTCGGCGGCGGCGCACACGTGGATATCGGGGCCGTAATAACCATAGAGATGAAGGAGTGCAAACTCGAAAACGGCGTCGCCCAAGCCTTCCTTGGCAGCTTCGCCAAACCAAAAGGCGGCCTTGCTTACCGAGTCGTCGTCGGGCTTGACCACAAAATGATAAAAGTTGGTCGAATGCGTTGCTGACTTCCTTCCATTTCAGGCAGGTCTTGCCATAGTCGACTTGCGACATTCTTGTTTAAGCCAGGCGGTGTCATAAAGCTGTCGGTTTTGTTTTCAATGATCAATTTTTTGCAAAGGAACGAAATAAAACGACAAAATCCAACAGCAAAAAGAAAGGGGTGTTCTTTTAACCACGTCTTGTTTTTCATTCTCAAACATGTTCAATTAGAACAGTTTAATAGTGTCGCGCACATGGCGATGGATGCCATCAAGACCGAACATCCAGAAGCAGACCAGTTGAAAATCTTTAGGGCGGCTCCAGCATCGTGCGCGGTTGAATTGGGCAGAATTCGAATGCCTAAGGCTGACTTGCCGTGGGTGTTGTATGACTATTGGGAGGAGAAAGGAGAAGATGTTGAAACAATTACAATTAAATAGAATACGATGGTGACGAATTTAAGCAAAGAACAAAAAGAGGAATTCAAGGATATTCTTGAAACGCTTGGTGAATCTCTGGACATCACCAAAGAGCAGTATGACAACCGAACTCAAAGCTATAGGGCGGTGGGAACATTTTTAGAAAACGACCCTGCTTTTGCTGATTACAAACCGTTGGTGACCCCACAGGGTTCACTTCGTTTGGGAACGATAATCCAGCCCATCAACCGGGTGACGACTTGGATGTGGACTTGGCGTACCGTCTTTCCGAAAAGAATCCATGGTGGACCCAAAAAGACTTAAAGGACAAGGTGGGAGCACGATTGAAAGGAAGCGACCGTTATGCCCCGATGTTGAAAAGGGAAGAAGGTCGTCGCTGTTGGACACTACTTTATCGTGACAACACAGACAATCCTAAGGAGAAGTACCATATGGACATATTACCTTCGGTTGCCGATAGCAAATATGCAGAAAGGATGACGCGCTTGTTTTCGGAGAGTTTCTCTGAACAAACCGTGGATCAAATCTCTATTCGGATTACGGACAAAGAATCTGACGATTATGCAACTGCTACTCAAATTGAGAAATGGCTAAAGAGCAATCCGGATGGTTATGCCCTTTGGTTTGCCACTAGGTGTATAGAAGATGCCTCAGTAAAGTTGTTAGCAGAAGCCGTTGTGCCTATTGAAAAGTACAACAAGGACAAAACGGTTCTCCAGCGTATCGTTCAGATTCTGAAAAGACACAGAGATATGATGTTCAGTAATGATAAGGAGAACGAACCTATTTCCATCATTATTACAACACTGGCTGCACGAGCTTACAAGGGGGGGGAACAAGATTTGGTTGATGGCTTGGTCAACGTAGTTAACAACCTTGAAAAAAACATCACAAAGAACGACAAGGAAACGGCCATGGTCCAGCAACGCGAGGAGGCAGAGCGGAGGCGCGAGGCTTTCCTGAAGGAGCCGATATGCCAACACATCAACGAACTGTTGCATGGCAGGCACATCACCACGCGCGACACGTCGTTCAAGCACGAAGCCATCGCCCTAAAGGAAGAGGACTACAAGCAACTCAAGGAGGCCGTGGAGCGGCATTACGCAGGATTTGACAATGCGCTTTTGAGCCGCTGCCCTAGTTTGAGGCACAGCGACTTGGCGCTTTGCCACCTGCATCTGATGGGGTTGGGAGAAGGCGAGATAGCGGCCTTGAGAAGCCGGACTTACTCGGGAATCAAGAAACAAAACGAGAGCTTGCAGGAG
>JAFUAA010000016.1 GCA_017460915.1 Bacteroidales bacterium
GTAGTTGTAATAATTGTCGATTGGAAAATAGTACGTCGTACCCGTCCCGTCGCCAATCTCTACAACTTCCGCCCGTGCCATACCCATGAAGGCCAGCACAAGCGTCATCATCAAAGAAAACACTTTCTTTTTCATAATGAAATTGATTTGGTTAATAAATAGGTGAATAAAATGAATATTATTATTAGAAAATGCACCGCTTTGGGCGATACCTTGATCTAATTCATTGGGATTTTTACCGTGTTTAAATCGGTAGTTTGTCATAAAAACGCGTTTTTAAAAAATCTTTCATTGGAAAGACAATCAACTTTGCGTTTACCCTTAGTCCAAAATTATCCTCATAAGATACAATATGTATCCTTATAGGGTAATTTTATTGTTCTTGATATTTTAGGTTTGCCATCACTGAAAGGACCGAAGCACTCCAGACCAGCATCGCGTTCTCTGGATTGCTTCGGTCGTGCCTCCTTAGAAACGACGGCAGCAGGCAAACAGTTGCCGTCATTGCGATGACGGGGAGCACTCAGTCCATCTGGGCGAAATCGCGAGCCAAACCGCCCTGCGAGGTCTCCTTATATAAAGAAGGTATATCCTTGCCCGTCTCCTTCATCGTCTCCACCACTTTGTCGAACGACACGCGATGGCGTCCGTCGGAAAAGGTCGAGTAGATGTTGGAGTCCAAGGCGCGAGCGGCAGCATAGGCGTTGCGCTCGATACAAGGGATTTGCACCAATCCGCACACGGGGTCGCACGTCATGCCCAGGTGATGCTCTAAGGCCATCTCGGCGGCATATTCGATTTGCGCCGGACTGCCCCCGAAGAGCTGGTTGGCGGCAGCGGCGGCCATGGCGCAGGCCACGCCCACCTCGCCCTGACAGCCCACCTCAGCACCCGAGATGGAGGCGTTGGTGCGCACGATGTCGCCCACCAAGCTCGCTGTCACCAAGGCGCGCACGATACGCTGCTCCGTAAAGTCATAACTCTTGGAAAGGTGATACAGCACGGCCGGCATCACACCGCACGAGCCACAAGTGGGCGCCGTCACGATGATGCCGCCCGAGGCGTTCTCCTCCGAGACCGCCAAGGCATAGGAATACACCAAGCCACGGCTCCGTAGCGTATGCGTGTAACCCGAAGCCTTAATATGGTAGGTGGCGGCCTTGCGGCCCAGGTTAAGTGGTCCGGGCAGCACACCCTCGGCTTGCAAGCCCCGCTCGACAGCTTCGCGCATCACGCGCCACACCTCACGCATGTAGTCCTCGATTTCCTTCTGGTTCTCGTACTCGTAGACATATTCCCAATAGGTCCTCCCCCGTCGTTCGCACCAGTCGAGGATGTCGGTCATCTTCGACAACGGATAGATATCGGGCTGCTCGCTTTGTTTGTCCTCTTCGGCCAGATTGCCTCCCCCAATGCTAAACACCTGCCACTCGCCCATGAGACGCTGCTCGGGGTCGAAAGCCTTAAACAGCATCCCGTTGGGATGGAACGGCAGCATGACTTCGGGTTTCCAGACAATCTCAGTCTGGGCATGCAGGGTGTTGAGGATGGCCCAATCGGTCATGTGACCTTTGCCAGTGGCAGCAAGGCTGCCGTAGAGCGTCACCTCGAAGGAAGCTGCGGCTGGAAAGCGTTCATTGAAGATGCTGGCGGCCTTCTGCGGACCCATGGTGTGGCTGCTGGAGGGGCCTACACCTATTTTATATATGTCGCGGATAGTTTTCATAGTCGGTTGTTGTTTGTCCCGATGCCGAAGCATGGGGAGACGTATGGCGTCACTGCGAGCGCCGCGAAGCAATCCTGGCCAACGATGTGTCTAGTGGATTACTTCAGTCGTATCCACTTCGCAATGACGCAAAGCGTGTGCAAAAGTACAGTTTTATTGGGCTTTGAGTGCGATTTGAAGAAAAAAAGAAAAAAAATTCGTCAAAAGTGTTGGAGGGAAAGATTTTTGTTGTACTTTTGCAGCGTCAAAAGCGAGGGGCATTAGCTCAGTTGGCTAGAGCGCTTGCATGGCATGCAAGAGGTCATCGGTTCGACTCCGTTATGCTCCACAAAAAACACCGCCAGAATCTGACGGTGTTTTTTCGTTTCTATATCAAGGGCTTATAATTACTCTAGCACTTCCAACGCCCGTTGCAGCACCTCGTCCATCGGGGCGTAGATGGGATAGAAGCCCTCATCGTCAAAGAGGTTGCGGGCTATGTAGGCCTTCAGCAAGACGTTGGCCTCACGGCGTGCCACCTGTTTCTGTTCCCCGGTGCCTTTGATACCTTTTGCGTCGGCTTGTTTGAGCAGGTCGTCGAACATGGCGTCAGTCACCGCAAACGAGCGGTCGAAAGCCTCCACGGTCTTGTATTGCTGCAGCTGCTGACGATGGCGGTCGGTGTAGTCGAAGGCGTATTGATAAAGCACACCAAGGTTGGCGATGCGGTTGAAATAATACTCCGTGCTGTCGTCGACCAAGGGCACGTAGATGTCGGGCATGATGCCTCCCCCACCGTACACCGTCTTGCCTTTTGGCGTGGTGTACTTCAACGAGTCGGCAAAATGGATGCTGTCGGGATGGAAAAGCTCGCCGTTGAGGTAACGGTCGTAGGACTCATACATGTATTTCTCGCGGTCGCCGTCGAAAGGCTTCTGGATGCAACGGCCTGTAGGCGTATAGTAACGCGCCACGGTGAGGCGGAGCGCCGAGCGGTCGCTGAGCAGGATTTGCTCCTGCACCAAGCCCTTGCCAAACGAACGTCGGCCAACGATGGTGCCTCGGTCGTTGTCTTGAAGGGCGCCGGCCACAATTTCGCTCGCGCTGGCCGATTCGCCATCGATGAGGACAACCACGGGGATGTCTTCCAACATGCCATGGCGGCGAGCCCTCATCTCCTGCCTCGACCTGTTGCGGCCTTCGGTGTAAACGATCATGCTGCCTCGGGGCAGGAACTCGTCGGCCACGTCGACGGCAGCGCTGAGGTAGCCACCCGTATTGCCCCGCAGGTCGAAGACCATCTGTTGCATCCCTTGAGACCTCAACTTCTTGACCCCCTGCTTGAACTCATCGGCAGTGGTTGCCGAGAACTTGCTGAGTTTCAGATAGCCCGTCTTTTCGTCTATCATATAGGCAATGTCGACGCTATAAGTCGGGATGGCGGCGCGAGTGATGGTAAAATCGAGCAAGTCGTTGAGACCACGGCGCAACACTTTCACACGGACTTTGGTGTTTTTGGGACCTTTCAGCAAGCGCATCACATCGTCGTTGGTGAGCTTCTTGCTGGCCACCAAGCTGTCGTCCACATAAATGATGCGGTCGCCTGCCATGATACCCACCTTCTCGGAAGGGCCGCCCTTGATGACATTGACCACGGCGATGGTGTCGCGCTCCAAGCGGAACTGCACCCCGATGCCGTCGAAGCTGCCCATAAGCGGGTCGTTCACCTCGTTGAACTCCTCCAACGGGATGTAGTCGCTATGAGGGTCAAGGGCCTGCATCATGGCGGCGATAGCCTCATCTTGCAGCTTTTGGTTGTCGGGTGCGTCAACGTAGTCGTTGCCGACATACCACATCGCCTCGTCGAACTTGCTGCCTTCAACGTTCACCGTCGGTCTGTTGACACCCTTATTAACATTAACGAGGTGTCCCACCCAAAATCCCACCAATGCCAAAAGAATTATGGCAATGGCTTTAGCCCTGTTGCTGTCCATCCTTCAATCTGTCCTTCAGATGGTTGCGCTCGACAGTTCCAGATTCCTGTCCATCTTGCGGAACAAGCCTTGCAAGACCGTGCCAGGACCCACTTCAACAACGGAGCGCACGCCAGTAGCCAAAATGTTGCTCATGGTTTGCGTCCACATGACGGGTGAGGTAAGCTGGGCAATCAGGTTCTTCTTGATGATTTCGGGGTCGTTGACCGACTGGCCCGTGACGTTCTGGTAAACGGGGCAGATGCCTTGGTTGAAAGAAGTCTCCTTGATGGCTTCGGCCAGCTCGACGCGAGCCGGTTCCATTAGCGGGCTGTGGAAAGCGCCGCCCACGCTCAGCGGCACCACGCGTTTGGCCCCTGCTTCCTTCAGCCTCTCGGAAGCGGCAGCCACGCCCTCCAATGAGCCTGAAATGACCAGCTGACCAGGGCAGTTGTAGTTGGCAGGCACCACCACCTCTTTCACCGAGGCGCAGACGCTTTCAATGGCGGCATCCTCCATGCCGATGACAGCGGCCATCGTGCCAGGCTGCAACTCGCAAGCCTTCTGCATGGCCATGGCGCGCTTGCTGACGAGGCGCAAGCCGTCTTCAAACGTCAAGACCTTGTTGGCCACAAGTGCCGAAAACTCGCCCAAGGAATGCCCGGCCACCATGGTGGGGTCGAAGTCCTCAAGCAAAGTCGCAAGGATGACGGAATGCAAAAAGATGGCGGGCTGGGTCACCATAGTCTGACGGAGGTCCTCCTCCGTGCCTTCAAACATGACATCCGTAATCTTGAATTTCAGGATGTTATTGGCTTTCTTGAACATGTCCTTGGCTTTCGACGACTTGTCGAACATGTCCTTTCCCATTCCCACAAATTGGGCACCTTGGCCCGGAAAAACATATGCTTTAATCATTCTTCGTATGTGTATTTATTTCTTATGACAATTTAGTTCCAATTAATTGCAAAAACTCGGCTCGGGTGGTCTCGCGTTCGAAGGCACCGATGAAGTCGCTCGTGACGGTCACCGAGCTCTGCTTCTGCACGCCGCGCATCGACATACACAAATGTCGTGCCTCAATGACCACGGCCACGCCCAAAGGATGCAAGGCTTCGTTGATGGCGTTCTTGATTTGGGTGGTCAAGCGTTCCTGGACTTGCAGCCGGCGCGCATAAGCCTCCACCACGCGGGCAACCTTGCTCAATCCGGTGATGTAGCCGTTAGGGATATAGGCCACGTGCGCCTTCCCGATAAACGGAATCAAATGATGCTCGCACAGCGAATACACCTCTATATCCTTGACAATCACCATCTGGCGGTAGTCCTCCTTGAACTTGGCCGACAGCAAAATCTCCATCGGATCCTGTGCGTAGCCCTGCGTAAAGAACTGCATCGACTTGGCCATACGCAAAGGCGTCTTCAGAAGACCTTCGCGCTGAGGGTCTTCGCCCAGAAGCTCCAGGATGGCCTTGTAGTGTTCCTGAAGCTTGGCCAGCTTCTCCGTGTCGTATTGCTCTATGGCTTCGTAGCCGAAACGCTTCATTAGCTTTTCGTCCATTTATCAGCCGATTTTTTGTTTGGGCATAGCCACTGAAGGCTGTTGCCCCATGACACATTTGCCCGTGAATTGGGCACCGACTTCGATGAGCAGTTGTTTGGTGGTCAGGTCGACTTCCACCTTCGAGGTCGACTTCAAGGCGGTGAGTTCCTCGGTATTGATGATGCCTTTGACGACGCCCGACACCTCGGCTTGCTTGCAAGTGAGGTCGCCTTCCATGACGCCCGTCTGGCCAATCACCACCTTGCCATTCGACTTGAGCGAGCCAATCAGGTGACCATCGATTCGGATGTCGCCATTCGACTCAATGTCGCCCTTGATGGTGGTGCCTTGACCCAGCAGGTTGCGTGCAGTTGATTCCATTATAGCCATTTTCTTATTGTTTATTGTTGGAGATGAATGTATTGTATTCTTCCAAGTCTTTCGACTGATAGAAGATGGGATAATTCTTGCTTGAGATAGGGATGATGGTGTATTTCGACTTGTCGATGCCACCGAAGACGTAGTCGCCGAGGGACATCGAGGTGATGTAATCCTGAGCCTTGCCCTCGTTCTCGAAGCTGCCGATGGTGACGAGGGTGTTGTTGTCGTCCAGCACCACATTCCTGACATTGAACGACCGCGTGCGATGTTCTTTCTTGTTGAAGTCGCTGATGCGAACCAACAAGGGGTCGATGCGGACCGACTTCGAGTCGCACACGATCATGACGAAATGGTCGATGTTAGGCTCATAAGTATAAGGTGCGGCTTTCTTCACCTCAGGCTGGTCGCCGCCCTCTTTGCTGTCGATTTCGGTCAGCACCAAGCCGAGCCGGTATTCCTCGTTGACGTCTTCGAGCACGCGACGGGCGTAAGGCGTGATGCTGCTGGTGGGATAGGTACGCACCAAGTCGTAAAGCGCAAATGCCATCGTATCGATGGAGACCAATCGGCCTTGCGCCACGGCATGAAGGAAAGCGAAACGCGGCATGAAAGCCGTGTCGGCGTCGTAGAGTTGCATCGCCCTTTCGGTGTTCATCTTCACACGGTAATACTGTCCCTGATTGAAGGCCTCGTAAGTTTTGGAGTAGTAATCGGAGGCCTCCTTCTCTTGGGCTTCCAGCTTCTTGAAATAGTCTGGGTCGTTGATGAACTCGGCATAGCTCGAAGTGGGATATTTGTCGAAGATCTTGCCTTTGTAGACCAGCGATTTCTCTTCGTTTGAAAGGTCGTTGTACATCTTATACAAGGCATACCAAGTGGGCAGTTCCTTTTCGTTGCCGGGATAGCGTGTGTCGAGCTGCTCATACGACTCGATGGAGCGTGGCAAGTCGGCGAGGCGGTCCATATAGAGGAAGCCGAGATGATAGAGGCCGTCGGCAATGAGCGAGTCGCACACCTCTTTCTGCTCCATCGTGAAAGGCAGGTCGCGCAGGTAATAGCCTCGGTCGTGGTTGGTGAAGGTCGCATTGAGCGAGTCTTGCTTGGCTTGCGCGTTTTTGGCCTCGGTCAGGGCATCATTGTCTTCTTCGCCACTGATGGCAGTGTTGAGGCTGCGTTTGTCGCTGATACGCCAATTGTCCTCGTTCTTGCGCATACCCCATTTGCGGGTGAATTCGGTGATGCCGCGTGAGACCGACGAGGGGTTGTAGAAATACCACGAGGCCCCCGTCGCATTGGTCGGTTCGGAGGTCTTGGGCTCGTCGCCGCTGATGGTAGAGCCCATCAGGGCCAGTTGTTCTTCATATTCGCGCTGGGCTCTTTCCCGCTCCTCTTGCTCAATGACTTGTGCGATAATCCTGTCGATGAGAATGTTGCGCGAGATAGAGTCCATGGCGGCCACGCGCAGCAGGCTGTCTTGGTCGCGGACCGTGTTGGCATACATCACCAACTCGTTGAGCGTCTGGGAGATGTTCATGATGCTGTCGTAGCCCTCGCTTTCGCGGGTCATGCTAGTGACGGCCGTGTCGTAATAGGCTTGGGCCAATTCATAGTTCATGCGGTCAAAATACATCGTGGCCGCCTTGAGCGACGACTGGGCGCGTTGTATCTGGTTGTCCTTGTAGGCCGCCACCGACTTGCGGAGGTAGTCCAAGGCCTTGTTTTCGTCGTCTTCGCGCAGGGCCAGTTCGGCCATGGCGTAGTAGATGCGGTCGCGGTAGTCCTCGTTTTTGATGTCGCGGAGCATCTTGTTCATCATCTTGTAGAGCTCTTTGGCGTTGTTGGCCGAACCCATCTTGGCGATGTTCATTCTCGACTCAAACTCCATTTCGTAGTCGGGGTTGCGCTTGATGACCTTCTTGAACTGTGCCGTAGCACGGTCGGCATCGTTTTGGAACATATAGATTTGCCCTAGGATGAACATAGCACGGGTGCGCAAGTCGCGGTCCTTGTTGAACACGATGCCGCTCTTCAGGTAGCGCACGGCATTGTTGTAGTCCTTGGTGGCAATGTAGTAGTCCGCAATGGTGAAGTCGAAGTTGCGCATCAACTCTTTGGGCATCTTGCCCAAGCCAGCGGTCTTGGCCTGCAGTTGCTCAATCGTGGCGATGGCCTTGGGGTATTCCTCGGTCTGGATGTAGGTCTTGATGAGCCACATGTTGGCCACGTAGGCGATGTTGTTGTAGTTGTATTCCGTTGCCACGAAGTCGAAGGTGCGCTTGGCAGGGATGTAGTCTTGCTTGTAGAAATGCGCCTTGCCCATGACGAGGTAGGCGTCGTCAATCCATTTCACCCTTTCGCGGCTACCGAATTTCATAGAGTGCTTCTGCACGCATATGGCGGTCTTCTCCAAGGCGCGGTCCATCACCGAGTTCAACGCCATGCCGTTCTGTTTCGTCCCGTAGTTGTTGACGCGCAGCACTTTCGAATAGTCGTCCTTCACGGCGGTGCGCAACTGCTTATCGCCGTCCTTGAGGCTGGCTTCTCCGTTGAAATAGATGTTGTAATGGCTGGTGAGGTTATGGTACATGCGACGGGTGAGCGTGTTCTTCTTGGTCGAGCAGCCACTCAGCAGGAGCAGCCCGATCACGCAGCCCAGCGTCATGAATATGTAGGTTCTCTTATGCACTTTTGTCGTCGTTTATTAAACTATAACTCCATTTTGGTCTGAATATTTCAGGCATGGGAAGAAAAGTCACTCGCGGTTTTCGAACCATTTTCTGGCCTCGGTGAGCAGCTCTGCGTCGGTAGGTTCCACCAGGGCTGAACGCCTGACCACGGCGAGGCTGTCGGAGGTCGACCTGAACTCGTTGAGCAGCAGCTGGTCGAAGTCGGCCTGTCGGCTTTCCTCGATGCCTTTGCGTTGTTCGGCAAAAACGCGGCGATACTTCGAACCAATGTCTTCCTGGCCTGACAAAGCCTCGTCGTGGCCGAGGTATTGCTCCAGTTTGCCGACATACCTCATGCTGTCGTCCGCCCAATCCACCTCTATGGGCTCATTGAGCGACTTCATTTCATATTTCTTGCAAAGCTCAGGCAACTCGGCTCTGATCTTCTCCACTTCGCGGTTGAACTCCACGACACGCCTCTCGGCGCGCTCCTTCTCCACGTTGGCCTTGATTTTCGGGATGTAGACAAAAGCCAACACACCGAGGACGGCTGCAATGACCAGAAAGATGAAGACCTTCACGAAGGAATGCCCTTTGGTGATGGCCGAGCGCACTTCGCTGATGGTGTCGAAACGCTGTTCCTTCGAGAACTGGGTGCAGTGCGTGGCCGCATTATGGAACTGCTTGGAGATGTTGCGTTGCCCGATGAACTCCATGATCTTGCCCAAAGAATAGATGTCGGCGCGAGCGTCGTAGTCCTCGCCCTTGATGATTTCGGGCGCAATGAACTCCATCTCCTTGATGAGCAGTTCGCGGTCGGCCTCCTGCTTGGTTTCGGGGATGCCGATGTCGATGAGCTTGGCGCGGCAGTCATTGGCCGTCACGATGATGTTTTCGGGACTCAGGTTGCAGTGCACGATGCCGTTGCGATGCAGGTAATAGAGGGCATCACACACCTCGGCAAGGATGTATTTCACCTGTTTCTCTGAGAGTGTGCCCACCCGCACGTGCTCGGCCAGCGACTTGCCATCGATATATTCGAAGACGATGCAGTCGCCCAAGCCTTCGATCTTGACGAAATCGAGGGCTTTGCGGATGTATTTGTTGTCGAGCATCGAGGAGGTCTCATACTCTTGGCGCAGCGAGGCGCGGCAGGCAGCATCGTTGGCGCATTCTTCCTTCAAGGCCTTGACAATGACCTTCTTGCCATTGAAACTTGCCGTAAAGACCCGACTGTTGCCGTAGCGCGAAGTGTGCAGCGGACGAAGGTCGGTGTAGTCGGTTGAGAAATCGTTTTCAGCCATTCTTCATAACGTATTTGGGTGCAAATATAGTTCATTTTTCCGAATCAGCGGCAAAACTTCTTCGGAAACTGAAAAAATGGCAGAAAAAACTCCGAAAATCACTCCGTCTCACTGACTAATTTCGACAGTGGGATGTCGTTATTAATCAGATAGACCTCGACTTTTGAGCCAAGCGGCTCTTCGTCGCACACGAGGGACGTAAAGGCGAAGTCGTTGGGCAGTTTCTTGTAGAACTTGGCGCATTGCTCGGCGTTGTAGCCGTCGATTTCGCGCAGGCCGAACACGACAGGGGCGATGACGGAGCAACTGGAGAGGGCGAGCAAGGCCACGATAATTACTATTGATTTGATTCGCATAACTTTATTTGTCCTCATAATGCCCGTATGCAGAAACAACTATTACAATCACTTCTGTATCGCGGATTTCGTAAACCAGACGGTGCTTTTTCGTAATACGTCGTGACCACTGGCCTGCCTTGTCGCCAGACAAAGGTTCAGGTTTACCAGTACCAGTTTTCGGATGCTCATATAACTCATCAATCAATTTGACAGCTTTCTTGAAAGCGGCTGGTTCTTGACGCTTCAATTTGGCCATGTCGTCCATAGCCTCTTTCTGATACCGGACCTCGTACATGGCTACAATGCTTCAAGATAACGATGCATTTCTTCGGGGGAAGAAAACGAAAGATATTCTCCTTTTTCGTAATCTTCCATCCGTCTGTCAATCATTGAGAAAAACTCATCCTTGGTCATCAAAGCATCATCCTCTTGCTTCTGACGGGCAAGCTTTCTCAAATAAACCATAGCCTTTTTCATCAAATCCGAATCCTCAGCGATGATACTCAAGCTACGATAAACATCTGCATTCATTTGAATTGTGGTCATCTTTCCTCCCTTTTTTCTGCAAAATTAGTCATTTTTTTTGAATTATTGGGAATTGTTGTCATTATTATTCCTCATCGGGTCTATATTCTATCAAACCCCCCGGTGTGCATTGCAGCTCGCGGCAGATGGCATCGAGGGTGCTGAGGCGGATGGCCTTGGCTTTGCCCGTCTTGAGGATGGAGAGGTTGGCTTGGGTGAGGCCGATGCGCTCGGCCAGCTCGTAGGAGTGCATCTTGCGCTTGGCGAGCATTACGTCTATGTTGATGATAATCAAGGTTCTTTCTTGTTTTGACACGGGACTGCGGGACACGGGACACGAGACCAATTCCATCCCGCGTCTCACGTCTCGAAATCTCGCGTCCTTTAGACGGTTAGGTTGTTTTCCTCCACCGCGTCGGCGGCCACTTTGTACATGAAGGCGAAGAAGAGCAGGAAGAAGGGCGTGATGAGGTTTTCAGGCACGAGTGCCAACACTAGATTATCGTCCCATAGGGTTGCGATATTAGTATGTCCAAAAAGACTGACGACACACAATCCTATCATGGCTGCAGAGCCTATCGCGTAGCAAACGAGAACAGAAACTTTCCTAATAGCGCCATTCGACCAATCAATAGGATTTGAAGAAAACAAGGAAATGAAGTTGATTACCATTAAGATTGCCCAAACAAGGCAAAAAGCTAATGCCACAAAGCAGCAAATACGAATGTTTTTTGAGGTTTTGTTTGTCATAATGAATTGAATGTTTATTGTTTGTCTTTGCAAAGGTATATATTAAGAAGCTGTTTAAAAATGAGTAAAAAAGTATTCTATTCGAACCACAAAAAAGTTATATAAATAATAGATACTCAGTAGGTTAATTGGATATTTATTCGTATCTTTGTGGTTTCCAATCATTTAGACATGAATAGAGGATACCCAACTAACCTTACCGATTACGAGTGGCAAATATTGCAAAAAAATCTGGAACCCACGCCAAGAAAGAGAAA
>JAFUAA010000061.1 GCA_017460915.1 Bacteroidales bacterium
CATAGAGAGAATGGCCGATACGAGAACCTTCGCCATCTACAATAGTAGAAATTAAATGTGCCTCATAGAGTCGGATAACTTGTCGGAACAGGAATACCATATCTACAATAGTAGAAATTAAATGTGCCTCATAGAGCTATTTTTGTAAGACGGTAAACTTGTCATCTACAATAGTAGAAATTAAATGTGCCTCATAGAGGCCTTGACCGAGAAGTCATTGTGGCCGATCTACAATAGTAGAAATTAAATGTGCCTCATAGAGCTTTGGCAGCAGCACCTTTGGCAACACATCTACAATAGTAGAAATTAAATGTGCCTCATAGAGCTGTGCCTACGTATGGACGTGCTAAGGATCTACAATAGTAGAAATTAAATGTGCCTCATAGAGGTTTTGAAGTACACATATTAAGACAAGATCTACAATAGTAGAAATTAAATGTGCCTCATAGAGGCTATTAGTTTGCAAAAATAATACTTTTCTCCTTAGCCACAACCAGTTATGCAATATTTCAAAGAACAAAATGAAAGGTTAATTTTCCCCACCCCAATCAAGCCAAAATTACAACGAAATGAAAATCAATAAATTATTAAGGATAAGTAATTTGTTGAGACCTAGGTTTGCTACAAAAAGACTATATCTTGGTCACGATGCACGGCGTTCCCATACTTTTTCACTTTTACATTCCCAATGTCAAAAATGACGACACTGTCCGCGCCCGAAAAGTGCTTTGAAAACACATCTTCGATTTTCACGATGATGTTGTCAATCACACGCGAAGTGTTGTTAACCTCATAAACAGAAAACTGCAATCTTACCGCACCGTTCTTGGTAAGCATTTTTGCGAAACGGTTTCTTAACTTGTCATCGGCAATATCGTAACTGATAATCATCATTGTACTTCGAATCTTGGATAGTCGGCCATTGCCTTCTGTCTCATAAAACACCTATAGTATGACTGGACATACTTGAACACCTCGGTTTTATATGGAATCAAAGCATCGAAAAACACTTTACAGTATTCCGAGTTATTCTTGATTTTCAGTTTATACTCGCCTTTTATCACATCAAAATCCTTTTTCGAGAATTGCTTTCTGTTAAATGCAGTTCTGACAGCTCGGTCAATGATACATCGAAAAGGCTCCATCAGATCACAAATCAATGATTTCCGTTTGAACCACAATCGATGATACACTCCAACGTATGGATCAAAGCCAAACATACGGACAAAACACTCTATATAGTTGAACAAGATTGTATAACCGATGTCGAGGGTCGCATTAATGGCATCGCACTTTATGCGAGGTTTTCTCACCTCCCAATTCAAATCTTGGAAATACGCCTCAAAAAAGAACTTTGAAGCCAAGCCTTCAACGCCCATCAAACTGCTGTATTGGTCAATGGCCTCCAACTTACCAAGGTAATCTCTACAAGATTTGATTGACGATTTGGTAAGATTGTCAGTCCTTCTTGTCTTCTGAAGCGTGTCTATCTGATTCTTTATCTTGTTTTCAACGATAACCTTCGCAATGGAAATGTCATCCTTTGAAAGTTGGTATTGCTTCTGTCGAAGGAGGAAATTCGCTTCTGCGGAATTTGCCCAATAAAACACTGGCCTAAAGCTTTGGTTGACAACAATAAGTGCAACATTGAATTTCTTGCACTTGTCAATCAACGGAGTAGTAATCCTAATGTGTCCGATGACAAACAATGCCAAGATCTTTTGGAACGGAAGTTTCGTCAAGGTCTTAGCCTCTTCAACATCTTCAAGGAGCAATTCCCCATTGCTCACCCGCAAAACCCTGTCATGGATGCAATTGATCACATAAATCGAACGGTATTCTATGTCCTTGTTAGTAAACATTGTCTTCTTCGGTTTTGTCGCACAAGTTGCAATAGATACAATGGCGGCATTTGTTAGGGTTTGCTTTCATTGGCGTGGATGGGTCATATTCCCTGAACGAATTGATAAAGGACATCAGTTCCATTTTGTCAGCATCTGTCGGGATTGCTATGGGTATGGTCTTGTTTGTTGAGATTTCATAGAACGCGATTTTCTCTATTTCATACCCCATTTCAACCATACAAAAATACTGTGCCCACAATTGATAAACCTGTCCCTGGTATATTTGTTTGAGTTGGTATTTCCTTTCGATCAGTTTTTTCTCACTTTTACGATAAACGTCTATCTTGCCCATTATTCCCAATTGTTCCGACATCACTGGCAGAGCAAGAATTTCATCTTTCCTATTGCTAGAAGTTTTTGTATCAACTGGCTCATGAGCCAACTTCCCTTTGGTTTGCGGGGTGGCGTGATACAACCCTTCGTCCGTTTCCATATACACGTTGTGCAAGTATATGGAATACGGACAAAAGATGAAATCGTTAAGGGTGGATATGGAAATAAGATTTTCCATCATTTTATCTCAACCCTTGTGCATACCGCATCCATTCCTTGTTGCTGATGGCCAGTTTCAGTTTCGACAAATCTTCAGTTTGCTTAATCTGTTCAATAATCCACAAGCCTTTTCTCGCAATGTTGTATGCTCCGTTGGCATCGGCATTTTTAGGAAGATTATTACCACAAGTGCGGCTGTCGTAAAACTCGCCATAAACGTTCATCACTGGGGAAACCAGATAATCCACATCAGTTCCTGTGATGCTGTTTCGCATTTGCAATGTCAGGTGAAGGAGATGCAGCAAATCCTTATAGAATTGGGTATCATTTTGCGAGCAGATTTGTTCCAACAAATTGCCATTCAAGTCAATGGCATAGTGGGCAAGCAACTTCTTGAATTTGCTTGTCAAGTCAAATTCTTCGCTCACAAAACTGTTGTTTTGCTTCGGGTCGCGTTTGGTTTCGATGCGTGTACCGTAAGTGCAAAGTGCCCATTGGGTTCTTGTACCTTCTGCCCTATTGTGGAAGTTGTTGTAGTCAAAGGCGAATTCAAACCAATCTTTTGTGGCGTTGTATCGAATGCTCTTGAACTTGCCGAAAAAGGCTTTGGCTTTCGCCATGTTCTCGTACCGTGTATCCAACAGATTCACGAAACCTGTTGTCGGGTCCATTTTGCTCGTGTTCCAAGCGGGAATGTAGAACAGGAAACCGCTCTGTTTGCCAGGTTTTTGGAAACTCTCAAACTTGTTTGTCAACTGATAGGCATTCAACACACCACCCATCTCCGTTGCCTCCAGTTTTTTGTCCACAAGATAGTTCAACTTGTCAATTAGCATCTTCTCAAACTTTTGATAGACTTGCTTTTCAACCTTTTGTCTGCCTCGCATAAAGCCTGGTTTCAAGTCCTCAAGCACGACAACGGCATTGTATTTCACCATCAGTTCGGCAATCTTGTGAATCACATGGCTCATATAGCCTTCTTTCAGTTCCTTGATATTTTCTATAGTCTGCCAACTCTTCCTGGCCTCATCACGCTGTTTTTCTTTGGCATCCAGCAAGTCGTGATAATTGGTGCGATAGGTGTTTCCGTTATACTCGTTCACAATTTCGTTCAAGGAGTATTGCTCAACGATATTGCCTTGCAAGTCAATCAACGACAAATACAACAGATGTCGTTCGCCACGGTCAATGCCGATAATATGCGTTGCCTTGGATTCTTTCAGATAGGCGTTCACTAAAGGGTTGATATTGTTCAAGCCTGCCGCTTTGAAATTCATGGTAATCGGCACATGGAACTGGAACTTGTCAACAGTATAGCGACGGTCTTTCAACAAATCGTAGGCAAACACACTGATTTTCTTCTCGTTCAACTTGTTCTTGTTTTCTATTGGCTTGTTGGCAGGATGTGTCGGCCTACCAACTTCAATGCTATGCTTTCGGAAAAACACTTCCGCTTCTCCGTTCAACTTATAGACCACATCCGCCAAGTTGCGTTCATCGAACAGCATTTTCCAATAGAGGGTGTGCATGTTGGGCGTTCCTTTGCTGTAAGGCGAAAAGTCCTTGTTGTAAATCTGGAAGAGATAGATTTTTCCTTCCTCAACCATTTGAAATAGTTGTTTGTCTGAAATCGAACCAAACTGAACCTGATAGGCTTGTTGATTAATGTGGTCGGTAAACTCCGCAAAGGATTTGTATTCTGATGGATTTCTGAAACTAAACTGATAATCAGAATAATATTCTCTTACCAGAGGCATGTAATACTCAATATAAAGTGCCAAATCTTGTTTATTGAATGACTGACTTGAGGTAAGATAAGACTGTTTTAATCTGATGTCGTTGATCTCAGTAGGGAGATATGTGTTTTTAGCGTTTTCCAGCCTAATGTTTTGTCCAACCATTGCACCTTCTTTTTCTTTTCGTCCATTAACTTTTCTTGTAACGCCATTGATTCGCATAAGATTCTGGACATTCTTTTCCATATCGCCTCCTTGAAGATATTTCATTATTGCCATCTCACTTTTTTCAGTAGGACATGACTTCAGTTCATTCAAGCAGGTTCGATGCATGGAATCAAGAATAGCCAAATAGTAAAGGCCTTTATTGTCTTTTAGAATAGCCCCAGAGCTTGCCTGTGCATCGGGCCAACCTTTTAATAATGTTGGAGTATCAAAGTTAAGCTTAATCTTCTCCTCCGAATACGGTTTCTGAGTCATTCTGTTACGCACCATATTATATAAAGGCGTAATTTGGTCGAGTGCTTCCCACATCGGGACGAACTCGCCATAAAACCGTGGGTCTTTCTCGCTTTCAGTTCCACCGCCAAGAAGTGGTTTCACAAAACGCTGCAAATCCTTGATGGCATCCAGCAGGTTCTTAATCCTTTCAACATTTTTCTTGTCTTGTGATAATTTTCTGTCTTCAGGATATACCGAAGTCAGCAAAGCCTTTGCCTCTGTGTAGGCATTCTCAATACGAATGAAAAGATCGGGCTTTTGTCCATTTTCATCGTCCTCGGCACCCATCATGGAAAAGTAATTCTCCATCGGCTTGTAATCGTCACCAAGAAGCCATTTCATCAATCGGTTGATTTCTTCTATTGAAATACTTTCTTTGGATTTCAGCAATTTAGTGATTCTCTCTTCATACTTTTCGCCAGTATCGTTTCTCTTTTGCGGATTATTGGCTTTCACATCCTCTTCCATCGCCTTCTTGATTACAGACCAACTTCCATAGTACTTTTGAGCAATGTCGGTCAATTGCAAATCATTGGGAAGATAGATATGTTCCAAATCGTAGTCCCCAATGGATTTCAGCAACACCTGCATGGAGTTTTCGCCATTAAACACCTGTTTTTTCAGGTCTTGGTAACATCTTTCAATACCATCAAGCATGTCGTTGTCACTTTCAAACTCTTCCGGCAACCACGAAATGGCGTTGCGTTCGCTCAAAATCTGCTTGAAAAGCGGCTTCAGTTTAGGCAGTCGGTTCCCTTTGTCCTTTTGCTGTTGATTGTAAAGGTTCACATATTCGTTCAATCCCTGAATCTTGGTGCCGTTCTCCAATACCATGCCGCCAATAATCGAATTGTAAACATCGATTTGTTTCTGGGTCAGTACCATTGAGAAATAATCCAACTGGAACATCTCTTCGATAGAATTGACATTCAGATAGGCTTCCATTTCCTTGTACAGGGTTTCAAAATGCGTTGCCACCTCACTTGACGATATTTTGGCAAACACATCCATGTTGTCAATGAACTTGGGCAAGTTTTTGGTAATCATCCTATGAGCAATAGAAGTAGCCTTATCATCAGCCACATACATATTCTTGCGATTATCATAGAAACCCACAAAATAGGTCGTGAAATCATAGAATTGGTCTATCGTCTTTTCGACCTCTTCTTGGATCTTACGTATTTCTTCCTCCGTCAAATCCTCGTTGTCGTGTTGAGAACGAATGACTCCCTCGTATTTCGGTGTCTTGATAAAGTCGGCCAAATCTTCTCGAATTAACTCCTTACCAAAAAGCCGTTTATATTGCTCACTTTTGGTAAAACACTCCGAAATCTGTTTCCTCAAGGCTTCTTGCACCTTTTTCAAATCGTCTTTTCGTTTTGAATCTATAGTTGGAAGATGATACAAATAATAGAATTCCATCAGCGAGTCCATTCTACCTTCATCTTTCAATTTCAGTTCAAAACTATCGAGCATCAGTTCGATGAATGCCTTGTGGTATTCATCAATAACTTTTTTGATGGCTTTGTAACCAATGGCGCGTTGGCTGTCGCGGTCAAGAATGCCGTTTCTTTCAATGTTGTCCTTGGTCTTTCCAATGGGCTTCAACTCAAATCGAAGTGTCTTCGACAATGTATATAAACCTGTAAAATCTGAATATGTGCTCATTTTTCAGTATTGTTGTTTTCGGCTGCAAAGATACAACAAAAAACAATATGTTCCATATTGCAAGCCTTGCAAATGTCCATTAGGCCAAAAATGCAGCATCAAATCTTACCCAGCTTCGCAACGATGCTAAAGTGTTCGGATTGTTTTTTTACGCCTTGGGCAACGCAATTGAACTGCAATCAAAATGGGTCACTTTCATTTGAAGATGCGAAGACTATCTAATGGTAAAAAAGAACAATGTGTTTGTTGAAAAGTGTTATCTTTGCCAAACCAAACGAAGAAACACAGGATGCAGATCAACAGATTCGGCTATTATGGGTTGGATACTTGGGTGCTGGGCAATATTGCGGAGGGTAATTTGCGACACTCCACTTAAGTCCAATTTAGAACTAAAAACCGCCACTATTGGCACTTTTTAGTCGAAAACAATTGGTTGATTGATAATAATTATCACTTTTGCATTACAAAAAACTGCCAGTAATGGCATAAAATATTCTCAACGTTATCTTAGGCTCCGCCATAAGCCAACTTCGCCTTTTTCCCGAAAAATCTTCAAAATCAAAATGAATGGTGCATTTTGAATCAGAAATTTTCGTACTTTTGCAGCCGTTTTCAAAAAGACCATTCTTATGATTAACATAACCTTCCCTGACCAGAGCGTCAGACAATATGAAGCGGGTGTCACGCCGATGGAAATCGCCAAGAGCTTGAGCGAGGGATTGGCGCGTAACGTGTTGTCAGCCAAAGTGAACGGCAAGATGTGGGACGCCATGCGCCCCGTCAACGAGGACGCCACCATTCAACTCTTCACTTGGGACGACCCCGAAGGCAAAGCCACCTTCTGGCACTCGTCGGCACACCTCATGGCCGAGGTCATCGAGTCTTTGTATAAAGGTGTGAAGTTCGGCATCGGACCGTCCGTCGACGCTGGTTTCTACTACGACATCGACACGGGCGACATCACCCTGACCGAGGCCGACCTCGTGGCCATCGAGAAGAAGATGCTCGAACTGGCCCGCGAGAAGCAAAGTTTCGAGCGCGTCGACGTGAGCAAGGCCGAGGCCTTGAAGTATTTCCAAGAGAAAGGTGACGAATACAAGGTGGAGTTGATCAGCGAATTGGAAGACGGAACTATCACCTATTATAAATGTGGTGCCTTCACCGACCTTTGCCGCGGACCTCACATCCCGAACACGGGTGTCATCAAGGCAGTGAAGTTGACTTCGTTGGCCGGTGCCTATTGGCGTGGCGACGAGAAGCGCAAGCAACTCACCCGCGTCTATGGTATCACCTTCCCAAAGCAGAAGGAACTGGAGGAATACCTCGTGTTGCTCGAAGAAGCCAAGAAGCGCGACCACCGCAAGCTGGGCCGCGAATTGGAACTCTTTATGTTCAGCGACACGGTGGGCAAGGGCCTCCCGATTTGGCTGCCCAAAGGCACCGAACTCCGTCTGCGCCTGCAAGACTATCTGACCAAGATACAGAAGGAATATGGTTACGAGCAAGTCATCACGCCGCACATCGGTGGCAAGCAATTGTATGTGACTTCGGGTCACTGGGACCACTACGGCGCCGACAGCTTCCGCCCGATTACCACGCCCGAAGAAGGCGAGGAGTACCTGCTGAAGCCGATGAACTGTCCCCATCACTGCATGATCTTCAAGTGGAAGCCGCGCAGTTACAAGGACCTGCCGTTCCGCTGCGCTGAGTTCGGCACGGTGTATCGTTACGAACAAAGCGGCGAGTTGCACGGCCTGACCCGTGTGCGCTCGTTCACCCAAGACGATGCCCACATCTTCTGCCGTCCCGACCAGGTGAAGGAGGAGTTCATCCGTGTGATGGAAATCATCGAAATCATCTTCAAGGCTCTTGATTTCAAGAACTTTGAAGCACAAATATCGCTCCGCGACCCCAACGACCACGAGAAGTATGTGGGCACGGACGAAAACTGGGCCAAGGCCGAAGCCGCCATCCAAGAGGCTTGCGCTGAAAAGGGCCTGCCCGCCCATGTGGAATATGGCGAGGCTGCCTTCTATGGTCCGAAGCTCGACTTCATGGTGAAGGACGCCCTTGGCCGCAAGTGGCAGTTGGGCACGATTCAGGTGGACTACAACCTGCCTGAGCGTTTCGACCTGACTTACATTGGCGCCGACAACGAGAAACACCGTCCCGTGATGGTGCACCGCGCGCCGTTCGGCTCGATGGAGCGTTTCGTGGCTGTGTTGCTGGAGCACTGCGCCGGCGAGTTCCCGTTGTGGCTCGCTCCCGACCAGGTGATTATCCTCCCCGTGAGCGAAAAATACCTCGATTTTGCGAAAAATTTGCAATCGTATCTGAAAAAGTCCGATATTCGCGCCCTCATTGACGAGCGAAACGAGAAAATCGGTCGCAAGATTCGCGATGCCGAAATGAAGAAATATCCTTACATGCTCATCGTGGGCGAGAAGGAAGCGTCTGAAAACCAGGTGTCTGTGCGTAAGCATGGCCAAGTGGATCTCGGCACGATGCCAACGGATTCCTTTGCCGAGATGCTTCGCAAGCAAGTAGAAGAGGAACAGGACAAGAGATAAACAGTAATTCACTGAATATAAATTTAATATAGGAGACTAAAGCAATAGCACAGATTCCACAAAAAGGAAGGCCGGGTCAAAGGCCGAAAAAGGACAATGACGGCTTCAACCACCGCATCAATGAGCAAGTGAAAGCCCCAATGGTGCGCTTGGTGGGCGAGGGTGTCGACCCCAACATTTATCCCATACGCGAGGCGTTGAGGATCGTTGAGGAGTTGGGTGTCGATTTGGTTGAAATCCAACCCGATGCCAATCCGCCCGTCTGCAAGGCGATGGACTACAAGAAGTTCGTCTTCGACCAAAAGAAGCGTCTGAAAGACCAGAAGGCCAAGGCCACCAAAGTTGTCATCAAGGAAATCCGACTCGGACCCCAAACCGACGACCACGACTTTGAGTTCAAACTCAACCACGCCAAGCGCTTCCTTCAGGAAGGCTCCAAGGTGAAGGTGGAAGTGTTCTTCAGAGGACGTTCCATCGTCTACAAGGAACAAGGCGAGGTTATGTTGCTCAAGTTTGCACAAGAACTGGAAGAGTTGGGCAAGGTGGAGATGATGCCGAAACTGGAAGGCAAGCGTATGCAGATGATGATAGCTCCTAAGTCAACGAAGAAATAGAATTGTTTGGCTTTCAGCAATAAGCCATCAGCCAAAGGCTTCTTTGCTGATAGCTTAAGGCTGACAGTTAACAAAAGACAACAAAAGAATACAACTTAATACCTATAAAACTAATTGTAAAATGCCGAAAATGAAGACCAAGTCCGCTGCCAAGAAGCGTTTCCAAGTAACGGGTAGCGGCAAACTGAAGAGAAAGCATGCTTATCATGGCCACATCCTGACCAAGAAGAGCCAGAAGAGAAAACGCAACCTCGACCACACTGCAATCGTGGAGAGAGCAGACGAGAAAGTTGTGAAACAAATGCTTCTCATGTAATTAACTAAATGTGTAATTTGTCTCAGCAGAAAAGTTCTCGAAAGGAGCGAGGCGCTGGACGAAAAAATCAAAAGAAATGACAAGATCAGTCAATGCAGTGGCTTCAAGAGCCAGAAGAAAGAAAATCCTGAAGAAGACCAAAGGTCAGTTCGGTACGAGAAAAAACGTCTGGACTGTGGCGAAAAACTCTTATGAAAAGGGTCAGACCTACGCTTATCGCGACAGAAGAAACAAGAAGCGCGAATTCCGCAGCCTGTGGATTGTGCGTATCAACGCCGCCGTGCGCGAGCATGGCATGAATTACAGCCAATTCATCGACAAGCTGACGAAGGCCGGTATCGAGATGAACCGCAAGGTGCTTGCCGACCTCGCCCTCAACAATCCCGAAGCTTTCAAGGCCATTGTCGATCAGGTGAAGTAAATTGCGCTATTGTTCGAACGATAACAATGAAATCCCGACCTACCTCAGGTCGGGATTTTTTATTATCTTTGCCGCCCTTATGTATTGGAGGGATAATCCATGAATTTCAAGCTAGTCTCCGATTTCAAACCCACTGGCGACCAGCCCGAAGCCATCAAGCAGTTGGTGGACGGACTGGAACGTGGCGACCGAGCCCAGACGCTGCTTGGCGTGACGGGCTCGGGCAAGACGTTTACCATCGCCAACGTGTTGGCGCAATTGAACCGCCCCGCCTTGGTGCTGAGCCACAACAAGACTTTGGCGGCGCAGCTCTACGGCGAGTTCAGGCAGTTTTTCCCCGAAAATGCGGTACAGTATTTCGTTTCCTATTACGATTATTACCAACCTGAGGCCTTCATTCCCGCTACGAACACTTACATTGAGAAAGATCTGGCCATCAATGCCGAGATTGACAAGATGCGCCTTGCCGCCACTTCGGCCTTGCTCTCAGGAAGGCGAGATATTATCGTGGTCTCTTCGGTGTCGTGCCTTTATGGCATTGGCAATCCTGACGATTTCGGAAAAAACATCCTCTATTTGGAACGCGGCATGAAGATTGAGCGTGACGATGTGGCCAAAGCCTTGGTGAGCGCTCTATATGTACGCAACGAGATTGAGTTCACGCAGGGCAAGTTCCGCATCAAAGGAGAGACTATGGACGTTTTTCCGGCCTACGCCGACTACGCCTACCGCATCGTGTTTTGGGACGACGAAATCGACAGTCTCGAGATGTTTAATCCTGTAACGGGTCGAAAGATGGAAGACCTTTCGGAGCTGACTATCTTTCCCGCCAACATTTTCGTCACTTCGCAAAGCAAACTTCAATTCGCCGTGCGCGAAATCCAAGACGATATGTTCAAGCAGGCCGAGTATTTTCGTGAAATAGGGAAGGCCATGGAAGCCAAACGGTTGGAAGACCGAGTGAATTACGACATCGAAATGATGAAGGAACTGGGCTATTGCTCGGGCATTGAGAACTATTCACGCTATTTCGACGGGCGCAGTCCTGGAACACGGCCGTTCTGCCTCTTGGATTATTTCCCCGACGACTTCATCACCGTCATCGACGAGAGTCACGTCACCATTCCGCAAATCCGTGGTATGCACGGTGGCGACCGCTCGCGCAAGCAGACCTTGGTGGAATACGGCTTCCGTCTGCCTTCGGCCTTGGATAACCGTCCTTTGCAGTTCGATGAGTTTGAGGCACTTACAGGTCAGACCATCTACGTCAGCGCCACGCCTGCCGATTTCGAGTTGCAGCAGAGCGACGGAGTGTATGTGGAGCAACTCATTCGGCCCACAGGCTTGCTTGACCCGCTCATCGAGGTGCGTCCCAGCCTGAACCAGGTCGACGACCTCATTGCCGAAATCCATAAGGTGGTGGAGAAAAACCAACGTGTTCTCGTCACAACCTTGACCAAACGCATGGCCGAGGAACTGAATACTTACCTCAACAACTTGAAAATCAAGACGCGATACATCCATTCCGATGTGGACACGATGGAGCGCGTGGAGATTTTGCAAGGTTTGCGCATGGGCGATTTCGATGTGTTGGTGGGTGTGAACCTCTTGCGTGAAGGTCTGGACTTGCCCGAGGTGAGCCTTGTGGCCATCCTCGATGCCGACAAGGAAGGTTTCCTGCGTTCCGAGCGCTCGCTGACGCAAACGGCGGGTCGCGCGGCGCGCAATGCCGAGAGCAAGGTCATCATGTATGCCGACACGATTACGGACTCCATGCGCAAGACCATCAACGAGACCGCCCGCCGTCGCGCCAAGCAAATGGCTTACAATGAGGCGCATGGCATCGTGCCGAAGACCATCGTCAAGGCCATCGACAACTCCTTGGGCACATTGAAAGGTACGCAACCTTCGGTGGTCGACTATGCGCAACAAGGACCTACTACAACGATGGCAGCCGAGGAACAAGCCGCATACATGTCGAAAGAGCAGTTGCAGAAGGCCATACAACAAGCCAAGAAGAACATGGAGAAGGCCGTCAAGGAGATGGATTTCCTCAACGCGGCGAAGTATCGCGACGAGATGTTGGCGCTGCAAGAACGCATCAATTCATAAAAGAGGAATCATGTCGGCTGTCACGAGATCGGTTTTGCAGAAATATTGGGGCTATCCTAGCTTTCGGCCATTGCAGGAAGACATCGTCGATTCTGTGATGGCGGGAAGGGATACTTTGGCTTTGTTGCCCACAGGTGGCGGCAAAAGCATCTGTTTTCAGGTGCCGGCGATGGCGATGGAGGGCTTGTGCTTGGTCATCACGCCGCTCATTGCGCTGATGAAAGACCAAGTGGCCCATCTGGTTGAGAAAGGCATCCCCGCCGCCTCCATCTATTCGGGTATGCATTCTGACGAGTTGGATTTGGCTTATAATCAGTCAGTTTTCGGCAGGTTGAAATTCCTTTATGTCTCGCCAGAGCGTCTGCAGACCAACACCTTCATCGAGGCGTTGAAAAGGATGAGGGTCTGCCTGCTGGCCGTGGACGAGTCGCATTGCATCTCGCAATGGGGCTACGACTTCCGTCCGCCCTATCTGGAAATTGCCGAAATCAGGCCATATATGCCCAAGACGCCGGTTTTGGCCTTGACCGCAACGGCTACCGCTAAGGTGGTGGACGACATACAGTTACGCCTCGGTTTCAAGCAGAGAAACGTTTTCCAAAGCAGTTTCGAGCGCAAAAATTTGACATACAACGTGCTGCACGAAGCCGACAAATACGGCGTGTTGTACCGCAAACTGCAAGCTATGACCGAAGGCAGCGCCATCGTCTATGTGCGCAACCGCAAACGCACGCAAGTCATTGCCGACTGGCTCAACTCGGTGGGCATTTCCGCAACATTTTATCATGCCGGACTGGATGCCAAGACGCGTGACGAGCGTCAAGACCTTTGGATGAAGGGTAGGGTGAAGGTCATTGCCGCCACCAATGCTTTCGGCATGGGCATCGACAAGCCCGATGTACGGCTCGTCATCCACATGGACTTGCCCGACAGCATCGAAGCGTATTTCCAAGAAGCGGGACGCGCAGGTCGCGACCTGAAGCCTTCTGAAGCCTTCTTGCTCGTTTCGCCTGCCGATGTCACAAAGTTGCGGGAAAACCAGGCTCAATCTTTTCCTGAATTGGAACGGATTAAACTGATTTATAATGCTTTGGGAAATTATTTCAATATTCCTGTCGGGGCGGGTGAGAATGTGTCCTACCCATTTGTGATTTATGATTTCGCCAACCGTTATGGTTTTTCGGTGGTTGAGGTGTTCCATACGTTGAAAATCCTTGAAAAAGAGGGCTTTTTGGTGCTTTCCGATAGCTTCGACGAGCCTTCCAAAGTGATGATAAAAGCCTCACGTGACGACATTTACGGCTTTCAGGTCAACAATCCTAAGTTTGGCGAATTGATTAGGTTCATGCTTCGAAGCCTGCCAGGTGTGATGACCGATTTCGTGAAAATCAACGAGGAAACGATGGCGAAAAAGACGGGCCTGACCTGCGAAAAGGTGGTTGGGCAGCTGAAGCAATTGGAGTCTTACAAGTTCCTTTCCTATGTGCAACGGAGTGAAAAACCTCAGATTCTTTTTCTTTCGGAATTTATTGACACAAAGCATTTTGGCTTGTCGAAGGAAAACTATCATGACCGAAAGAAAGACGCTGAAGCGCGAGTGAAAGCGGTGATTGAGTTCGTGAACAATGACGAGGAATGCCGAAGCGTGCAACTGCTACGCTATTTCAACGAGAAAACGAGGGAGACTTGTGGGCGTTGCGACGTTTGTGTGCGTAGCGGTTCGCATCAGGTGGCATATGATTCTATTGAGGAAAAACTAGTGAGCATGGTGGGCGAGTCGGGTCAATCCATCCGAGAAGTAGTCGCCAGATGTAATGAATATGATGAACGTAATGTGTTGGATTCCATACGTTTCCTCGTCGACAACGGAGTCTTGCAGATGGGTGACAATGGTTCAACCTTGCATAAAGGGCACAAAAAAAGCCGCCATTGAGTTGGCAGCTTCTTGTTACAGTATCCTCATTCTTATTTCAGAATGTTAGCAGCGGGTTTGAACTTGACGACCTTCTTGGCGGCAATCTTAATGTTCTTTCCGGTTCTGGGGTTACGGCCTTGTCTGGCGGGGCGTTCGGTGATACCGATAGTGCCAAAGCCGACGAGAGCAACTTTACCGTCCTTCTTCAGTTCTTCTTTGGTAACATCCATGATGGCGTCAATGGCCTTTCTTGCATCGACTTTGGTCATGCCAGCCTTTTCGGCAACGGCAGCGATTAATTCTACTTTATTCATAGTTAGTAATTATTAGTGGTTAAACTTTTACCCGACAAAAATAATGTATTTTTGGATAATGCAAGCATTTTTGTGGAAAAATATGAGATTTTTATCAAAAAAAACAAAAAAAAGAGAAAAAAGACGTTTTTTCCTATTAATCGGAGACTTTCCACAGGCCATTGAGTTGGGTTCCACGCAAAAAATCGGCAATGGACATTCGCTTTTTGCCGGCTTGTTGCACCTCGGTCAGGAAGAGCTCTCCGTCCCGAAGGATGACTTTCAGGAAGGTCTTGTTGTCAGTGAAGACTCTGCCCATGCACAAGTCGCTGGAGTGGGCTTGAAATTGGCATGCGAAAATTTTCAGTTCGAGGGACTCGCCCTCGAAGGAAACGAGCTGAGTGTGGGCGGCGGGGTAGGGCGACAAACCTCTGATGTGGTTGAAGATGGTGTGGCCGCTTTGTGTCCAATCCACATGGCAAAACTCCTTCGTGATTTTTGGGGCGGGTTTCAACATCAGGTTGTTGGTGAGTTCTTCTTGGGGTTGGGTGACGATGTGTCCGTCTTCAATCCTCTTGATGGTCTCCACCACGACCTTGTTTCCCAACAGCATCAGCTCGTCGTGTAGCTCGCCAGCGGTCTCGTCGGGACGGATGGCCACTTTCTCGCGCATGATGATGGCACCCTTGTCGATTTCTTCGTTGAGGAAGAAGGTGGTTAGGCCCGTCTCGGTTTCCCCGTTGATGATGGCGAAGTTGATGGGCGCCGCGCCACGGTATTGGGGTAGGAGCGAGGCATGGAGGTTGAAAGTGCCCAATGCGGGCATCTGCCATACCACGGCAGGCAACATCCTGAAAGCTACCACAATGAAGAGGTTGGCTTGGAACGAGGCCAACTGGTCAAGGAACTCGGCGTCTCTCAGCTTCTCGGGTTGAAGCAGCGGCAGGTTGTGCTCCAAAGCGGTCTTTTTCACTTCGGAATACTGTATCTTGCGTCCGCGGCCGGCTGGCTTGTCGGGCATGGTGACCACCACGGCCACCTCATAACTGGCCTTGAGGATGGCCTCAAGTTGCGAGGCGGCGAATTCGGGTGTGCCGAAATAGGCGATTCTGATCTTGTGCTTCATGGCTTTCAAAAAAAATCCTGACCCCAATGAGGTCAGGATCGCTATGTACTAACAACAAATACTTATTTCATTTTCTCTTCAAGATAAGCGATGTTCTTGCTGATTTCGAAGGCTTCGTTGCTCATTGGATAGTCCTTCTTCAAGGTCTTGTAGGTTTCCAAAGCCTTGGCGTTGTTGCCCATGATTTCGTAGGTCAATCCCAACTTGGAGAGGAGCATCGGGGTGTTGAACTCGTTGGGGTTCTTCTTGCTGGCCTTTTCGTAGGAGCTGACGGCGCTTTGTTGGTCGCCCAGTTCAAGGTAACAGTCTCCGATGAGACCCAGAGCCAATGCCGACAGCACTTGGTCGTCGTTGGTGTATTTCTTGAGATAGTCGATGGCTTCGTTGTAGTTGCCTTGCTTCAGGTAGCAAAGACCGGCATAGTAGGCGGCCAGTTTGCCAGCCTTGGTCGAACCGTAGTCGCTGACGATGTCAAGGAAGCCGGGTTTCTCGCCGTCGCCGTTGAGGGCGGTGGCGTAGTTCTCGTTCTCCATATAGTAGGAGGCGAAGTCGATGGCCTTGGTGGCTTCTTGTTCAAAATTGATTTCCTGCGGGAAGCTCAGGTTCTTGGCGGTCTCGTTGCGTGTCTTCTTGTAGTTGGTGATGCCATAGATGGCGAATGCCACGACCAACAGGGCAATGAGGATGATCCACAGGGTTTTCTGGTTGTTTTCAATCCAAAGTTCGGTTTTGCTTAAAGCCTCTTCTACGTTTTCGAGTCTTTCGTCTCCTTGTTTTGTGTTTTGCTTTGCCATATCAATTCAAAATTTTGCGTGCAAAAGTACGCTTTTTCGGCATACCTTCGTCCATTTTTTTGCATTTTTTTCTTTTTTCGTATTTTTGCACTCCTTTATTAAAGAACAGACCGAATGAAGAAATCCATAGTTTATGATGGGCGAGAGTCGCAGGATGTTGAATTACAAGAGAATGCCTCTCGCGATGCAGCGATGCTGGCCTTCCTGACCCAGTTCATCACCGACGAGCGCCGACAGCGGTTCGAGGAAATTCTCGACTATCGTACCCGCCATGTCACCGTTGTCTTGGAGGACATTTTCCAGCCGCACAATGCCAGCGCGGTGTTGCGCAGTTGCGAGTTGCGTGGCATCCAGGACGTCCACATCGTGGAGAACATGAACCATTATGATGTGAATCCCGAGGTGGTGATGGGCAGCACGAAGTGGCTCAACCTGTTTCATTATGAGGACATGGATTTCAATACGCCGACGGCCTACGAGCGCTTGCACGCGAAAGGTTACAAGATTGTGGCCACTTGTCCGCATCGCGACGACTTCACGCCCGACACCTTGCCCCTCGACCAACCTGTGGCTTTGGTCTTCGGCACCGAAAAGCTGGGTCTTTCGGACTATGCCGTGGAGCAGGCCGACATGCACGTGCGCATCCCTATGTTCGGCTTCACGGAGAGCTACAACATCAGCGTTTCGGCGGCCTTGTTGCTTTATTCGCTGACCAACCGTCTTCACGCCTCCACCGACATCCCTTGGCGGCTGACAGAGGAGGAGCGCAACGAACTGCGTTTGTTGTGGACGCGTCGCTCGCTGAGCCGCATCCGTCAGTATGAACGCAAATTCTACGAATTGCATCCGGAATATCTGGAAAACAGATGATTCCAATATATTTGTAGGGCTGCCACACCTTGGCAGCCGCATGGTTTTGCCGAAGCGGCTGCCGTGTTACGACAGCCCTACAAAGTTTGGAAACGATTATTCCTTCACCACGGTGTCGGTGAAGCATTGCCCGTCCTCGCGGAAGGCCTTGATGAGATATAGTCCTTTGGGCAGGTCGCCCAAAAGGATTTCGTTGGTGCCATGGAACGACTTCACCCATTGGCCGGCGGCATTGAA
>JAFUAA010000002.1 GCA_017460915.1 Bacteroidales bacterium
AAGAAACAAATCGATACAAACAAGGGTTATCTCTCTAATTTTTAATGAGATAACCCGTTTTTTTTTGCAAACAAAACCACTTGCTTGCCCTTAACCTTTCAGACACAAAAAAAAGAGGATGACTACTTTTTAGTCACCCTCAACTGTGGTGAGGTTTATTGCAAAAGCCTCCCGCAAAACAACCTGCGTTTTCGGAAATATACTTACTTTTGCGCCCTGAACGCAAAAATAACAATGAAATGAACAACAAGAAACTGTATCGTTCGATGGCGGACAAGAAACTCTGCGGCGTGTGCGGAGGTTTAGGCGAATATTTTGAAGTGGACCCCACTTTGATTCGACTGTTGTGGGGTCATCTTCACCTTCTGTGGCGGAGCAGGCTTGCTGGCCTACATCATTTGCGCCATCATTGTGCCGCAGCAGAAGCAGTTGCCTGAGCCGTAAATAATTGGTTCCGCTTTCCTGACATTATATTGCATTCAATAGGGTTTCAGGCGACAATTCCATTTTCGAAAAGGCGAAAAGTTTCTTTCCCAAATCCTTCAGCGAGGCACCCAAATGGAAAAGCGTGTCGTCGATGATGAGAAAACGATCGTGGATTCCTGTTTTTTCCTCGGTTTCGATGGTCGTGTATTGGCTGTTGTGTCGTGTCAGGTCTAACCGCAGCTGGTTCGAGATGCTTTGCGTGATGATTTTTGCTGTCACGGTTGCATCCCGTTTGGAAAGCATCGTAAGTACGGATTCGTCTATATAATTATCAATGAGGACAATACGTTGTTTTTCCGACTTGGCTAAATCTGAAGCAAAAACGTATGCATCTAAGATTTGCCCGTTGAAAAACACGCCTTCAATAGGTGGCAACGAAGTACGGACGAAGAAATCGATTTTTTCTTCGGTTTTGCTCACTCTCTGTTCCAATCGCTCAATCTGTTGATTGACAGCATAGCCTTTCAATAAGTACTCTTTGAGGATTTAATTGGCCCATTGACGAAACTCTATACCTCTTTGGGATTTCACGCGGTAACCGACGGAGAGTATCATGTCCAAATTGTAGAACTCTACATTCCTGGAAACAAGACGATGACCTTCTTTTTGAACTATCGCAAAATTTGCGACAGTTGAAAATCCTTGCAATTCTTCAGCTAGTGCATTGTTGATGTGTTTGCCGATGGTTTTCACATCTCGACCGAACAATATTGACATTTGTTGTCGGTTCAACCAAACGGTTTCTTCCTTAATTCTGACTTCGAGTTCAACACTATTGTCGGGCTGATAGAGTATGATTTCTCCTTTTTCCATGGCTCAATCCTCTTCGTTTGGTGCGTTGTCGAAGAAATGTTCCCGCTGCAATTCTACGAGAACGGCTTTGATTTCGCCGTAGGTGTATTCGTCGCCGAGCACCTCCCTCGCGATGCCGATGTTCGGGTCGAAAGCCGATTCAAAGTAGTCCAGGATTTCGTTATATTTTTCTTTTTCAACGATTTGCGAGGCTTCCAAATTGCCGTTTTCCACAAAGCGCACCAAATGACTGAAAATAGTGCTGACCGCTAATCCTCTTTCCTTTGCGATTTGCTCGGCGGTCATTCCTTGGTCGAACAGCTCTTTGGTAAGCCGATAGGTCTCGCCTTTGGGTTTCTTCGGGGCTTTCTCGGGCTCTTCGGGCTTTTCGCCAATGTCGGCGGTTTCAATGCCTTCTTGTCCCAAGAATTTCAGCACGATGTTGAGGATTTCGGGACCAAATCGTTTCACGCTGATAACGCCCATGCCTTTCACCTTCTTTAATTCCGTCAAAGTTACGGGTTTCGCTTGAGCGATAGCTTTTAAGGTTTTGTTGGCAGCTACGGTATAGGCTGGGGCTTCTAATTCTTTGGATTTTTCAAGCCTCCAGACCGACAATGCCGTATAGAGCGGGCTCTTGTCCATCATGTCGTCCTTGATTTCCACCTTTTTCTTCTCGGTTTTTTCCGCCTCGATGGCCTTCACCGACTTGGTCCTTTGGTATTCCTTCATCGTGAAGCCGTTTTTGCAGGCCTCCAAGCAGCAGCCTTTCAGGTAAACGTCCTCTTGGAGTTGCTTCAGTGCTTCCGTAAGTTGCTCGTTTACAGCCTTGTTGTCGGTCTTGAAGGGCAGTTCGAAAAGTCCGGCGGCAACGGCTTTCAGATGCTCATCGAAATAAACCACACCTTTTATTAATCGCTCCTGCAAGGTGGCATTTTGCTCGCACGACGGACATTCGGCGTGAAGTTTCCTGATTTGGCCTTCGAATTTGATGCCGACACCGCAAAGTTCGTCGTAAATCTTTTGCCGACGTTGCGAAAGATCTTGGATCATCGCGCCTTCAAACAGGGTGTCGTTGGCGTAAATCACCTTCATCAGCTTGCCGAAATCCTTGTGGATGCCATCGAAATCGATGAGTTCGAGCATGGTTTCCAATTCGTATTCGTGTCGCAACTGGTCGACTTTTTCCTGCGTAGGCTCTTTCTCGGGAAGGGCTTCAACAAACTGATTGACAGAGAAATCGTTAATCAATGCCGACGAGCTGATGCGGGTTTTCAGCACCAAACCTTCCAATGAGGTGCAACGGCTCAGGGCGACATATACTTGCCCATGGGCGAAGGCTTGTCCCGCATCGACGATGACCTTGTCGAAGGTGAGACCTTGGCTCTTGTGGATGGTGACGGCCCAGGCCAAACGCAGCGGAATTTGGGTAAAACTGCCGATTTCATTTTCTTCAATCTCCTGATTGTCAGGGTTGATGGCATATTCCATATTCTGCCATTTGAGCTTTGGAACAGCAATGTGCTCGCCGTCGCTTTCCACCGTGACCGTGCCTTCTTGCTCGTCATAGCCGACCAGCCGCCCGATTTTCCCGTTGAAAAACGCCTTCTCTGGACTTGGGTCGTTCTTGACGAACATCACCTGCGCCCCGACTTTCAGTTCCAAGTCCTCCTTGGTCGGATAGGTGTTTTCGGGGAAGTTGCCCTCGACTTCCGCCTTGAAGTGCAGCGGCTTCTCCTTGATGGCAGCCAGTTTGCTCTCGTTGATTTGGTCGGCTTGGTAGTTGTGGGTGGTTAGGGTGATGTAGCCCTCGTCGTCACGGGGCACGAAGCTGGGTTTGAAGCGTGTGTTGAGCAGACGCACACATTCCGCGTCCATCTGGTTGTTACGCACCTTATTTAATAAAATGATGAAGTCGTCGTCGTGTTGGCGGTAGATGTGCTCCAGCTCTACACAGACGTAGGGCGTTTTCTGTAGCACGAGGCTACCGAAAAAGTAAGGCGTATTATAATAAGGTGCAAGCACCTCCCATTCCTCGGGCTTGGCCACGGGCGCCAGCTGGTGCACATCGCCAATCATCAGCAGCTGCACGCCGCCGAAGGGCTTCTGCAAGCGGCGCACGCGGCGCAGCACCGCATCGATGGCATCGAGCACATCGGCACGCACCATGCTGATTTCATCGATGATGAGCAGGTCGAGGCTGCGCATCAGGTTGAGCTTGCTCTTTTTCATGCGGCGGAGTTGCGCCGTAGTGGTTTGCGCATCAGGTACTTGCGGACCGAAAGGCAGTTGGAAGAACGAGTGGATGGTCTGTCCGCCCGCGTTGATGGCGGCCACGCCCGTGGGTGCCACCACGACCATGCGCTTATAGGTCTTCAGCGGCAGATTCTTCAGGAAAGTGGTCTTTCCCGTACCCGCCTTTCCCGTGAGGAAGATGTGCGAGTCGGTGAAGAGCACCAGCACCTCGACGAAGTCAAGTTTTTGGTTGACAAAGGTTTGCTGCGCCATGCTTTTTATCGCGTTCATGTGGCTAAAGTAGAGATTATTTTCCATTTTTTGGGTTTATTTTAGAATTTTGTTGTAATTTTGCGGGCAGAAATCAATCGTATGTGTTCCAAACCTTGGTGAGGTAATCGCTGGATACGATTGATTTTTTGTTTTATATCTCAATCTTGTTTACGCAATATTGTACATGATTTCCATTGTTTTTTATTCCTATGGTTAGTTTTATAGTAAAATTCAAATAATCAATCTTTTGATGAACAAACTCATAATAAAGAATGGCCATGTTTTTGTAACCGTTCTTTTTTTGCGTTCCGTCTTTGGGTACTACATAAACAGGTGCGTCTTTTATGCCATGTGCAAGCGAAATTACCTGCTTGAGATGTTTAACGGCAAATGTGGATTTCCAGTCGGCAGATGCTCTGTTGATTGTTTTCTTGTCGCTTTCACCTTTTCTAATAAGAACGGTAATGCCCAAAAACTGGTTGAAGATGCCGCTTGTTCCGTTTTCTCTTTGCAGTTCTCGCCATAACGTCTCATAATAAATTCCTATTAAAAGCCGTCTTTCATAACTCTTTCTTTTCTCCGATGGGATGCCTTCAATGTATTCTGGTATTTCCATAGTTCTAGATTTTTTGTTTTCACCCTGCAAAGAAACAACCCTTCCCAAAACCAAGCCGTTGATTAAACGTTTGTTGTCGACAGTAAGCGTTTGTTGTCGTTTGCTGTCGGGTAAGATGCTGATTTTGTCAACTAAAAGGTATAATCTTGCTCGATATAGTTGACGCTGAAAAAGAGTGGCTTATGTTGGTTATCTGTAACTTTGCCTCGTCAATAATTCACTAAAACCGACGAGCCTAATGGGATATAACCTGGCACAAAAAGAAAATGAAGAAAATGTTTTTAAGTTTGTTTCTCCTTTTAACCGTTGGTTTGTTTGGAACAAATAATGTTCAAGCCAGCACCGTGTATCACGTCGAGAATGACAATCCATCTTTGCCCGAAATTAATGGATACCCTACCGTTGAGGTGTACAATGTTGACGCCACTAGCAATCCTGGAAAAATCACAGTTACAGTCAAAGTGTACAATGGAGAACCCGGCACAATCTATAGGATTAAGGTAACTCCAACAAAGCAATGGTTGGAAAAAGCGTTGGTTGATTCTGCAAAGCACGTTGAGGTCACTACTTGGAAAAATGGTGCTGATGTCACGGGTACCGGAGAAGTTACTTTCACTTGCACTGAAACCAAAAACGGTGATGCCGCCTATTGTTCACTATATGATTTTCATGCAGAAATAGTAAGAAGGTAGTCCAAAACAATCAATCCAAGAATTCAGCCAGAGCCGATAGTGTTCTGGCTTTTTTAGTTTATTATTCTTGAAAAAAAGAATACTTTATCTTCGCCAAACCCAAATTATCCGTATCTTTGTCCCCCAACAAAATCAAAGAGAGAAGAATAGATGGAATATTGATATAACAAAATACCGAGCTTTACGCTCTTGTTCTTTTGCATCGAAAATCTGGTACATTTTGGAGAAAGAATGAGTGGCGGAAGGTTCATGTCCATAGGGCGAGAACCGTTTCGTTCTTATTTACTCCAGCGGTTTACCAGAGCCTCGATGCATAAATAAGCAAACAAAAACGGTTCCGCCTTTTCGTTTGCTTACTTCCAAGAGCGAGGCTCCAGCGAAAGGCAAACCACAATGGACGAAGAACCCCACATCGGACATCTCATCAAGGCAGAATTGGCGCGCCGTGGGCTTACCATCACTTGGCTGGCCGCCCAGCTTGGCTATTCAAGGCAGAACGCCTACAAGATTTTCAGCCGCAAGTGGATCTACACCGATTTGCTCCTCAAAATCTGCGACTTGCTGGATTACGATTTCTTCAAGTGCTATACGGATTGGAGGAATGGCAGGAAAAATGAGTGAATTTTTTTGGAAAAAAGCCCAAATCAAGATTGACGATTAGTGTAATGCCTTTCTCGAAAGACAACCGATGGGTATGTATGTCTTTGAATCCAGTTTCCATGAGTGCAAGATTAGAAAAATTTCTCTACTTTTGTGGCATGGAACAGAACCTCCTGCAAACGAACATCGCGTATCTGAAGGGCGTCGGGCCGAAGAAGGCCGAAATCCTCCAAAGGGAGTTGAACGTGTTCACTTATCAGGACATGCTCAACCAGTTTCCGTTCCGCTACATCGACCGCAGCCAAATCCAAAAGGTGGCCTACATCAACGACGAAAGCGTTTATTATCAATTGGTTGGTACCATCTCCAACATCAAGATGATTGGCGCCCCGAGGGCGACGCGCGCCACGGGCGTGTTCACCGACGACAGTGGCAGCATCGAACTCGTTTGGTTCCGCGGACTGAAATGGCTCAAGAACCGCTTCAAGCCGGGCGTGAAATACGTGCTTTTCGGCAAGGCGAGCGAGTTCAACCACAACTTCAACTTCGTCCACCCCGAAATCGAGGAATACAACCCCAACGACCCGCTCATCGGCGAGGGGCTGCAAGGCGTCTACAACACCACAGAGCGCATGAAAGACAACGGCCTCGGTACGCGCACCATCGCCAAATTGCAGAAGATGATTCTCCAACAGGTGTTTGAATACATCCCCGAGACCCTGCCCAAAACGCTCGTCGAAAGCGAGCAACTGATACCGTGCCGTTACGCCTATTACCAAATCCATCTGCCGTCGAACAACATCGAAATCCAGCAGGCCACGCGCCGACTAAAATTCGAGGAGCATTTCTTCTTCCAACTCAAGTTGCTGCGCAACAAGATGCACCGCGAGCAGGCCATCAAAGGCCATGTTTTCAGCGTGGTAGGCGATTATTTCAACGATTTCTACAACCATCATCTGCCTTTCCCGCTGACCAACGCACAGAAGCGCGTCATCCGCGAAATCCGCAAGGACTTGGGCTCGGGCCACCAGATGAATCGCCTGCTGCAAGGAGATGTGGGCAGCGGCAAGACCATCGTCGCCCTGATGGTGATGCTCCTTGCCTTGGACAACAGCTTCCAAGCCTGCCTGATGGCGCCAACGGAAATCCTTGCCACACAGCATTTTGCCACGTTGCAGGAGCAACTGAAGGACATGAACATCAACTTCGCCCTGCTGACGGGTTCCACCAAAACCAAGGAACGCAATAAGATTTATGCCGAACTGGCCGACGGCACGATGCAAATCGTGGTGGGCACCCATGCGCTGATTGAAAGCAAGGTGGTTTTCAAGAACTTGGGCTTGGCCATCATCGACGAGCAACACCGCTTCGGGGTGGAGCAAAGGGCTAAGTTTTACGAAAAGACTGAAGTGCCGCCCCATACCCTCGTGATGACGGCGACGCCCATTCCGCGCACCCTCGCCATGACGCAATATGGCGACCTCGACGTCTCGAAAATCGATGAGCTGCCGCCCGGAAGAAAGCCCGTGCAGACTTACCATATCTACAGCGACGACCGCTACCGCATCATGATGTTCATGAAACAGCAAATCGCGCAGGGGCGGCAGATTTATGTGGTCTATCCCTGCATCAAGGAGTCGGAAAACACGGATATGATTGCGCTGCAGGAAGGCTATGAGGCTTTGCTGCACGACTTCCCCGAGCCGCAATATAAACTCTGTGTTTGTCATGGCCGGTTGACTGCTGAGGACAAGGACTTCGAGATGCAACGTTTCATCAACAAGAACGCACAAATCATGGTGGCCACAACGGTCATCGAGGTAGGTGTGAACATCCCGAACGCCACGGTGATGATTATCGAGAACGCCAACCGCTTCGGGCTGTCGCAGTTGCATCAGTTGCGCGGTCGCGTGGGGCGTGGTGCCGACCAGTCGTATTGTATCCTCGTCACTGATCACAAGCTGACCAACAACGGCAAAACGCGCATGAAAACCATGTGCGGCACCAACGATGGCTTCCAGATCGCCGAAGTCGATTTGGAGCTGCGCGGTCCAGGCGAGACGGGTGGCACGCGCCAATCCGGACAAATCGAAATGCTGATTGGCGACCTACAAAAAGACGGCCCGCTGATCCCGCAGGTGCGCGAAGTCGCCATCCAGCTTTTGGCCGACGACCCGAAACTCATCAAACCTGAAAACCGCTCAGTGCGGGAACATTACAAGGAATTGTTTGCTCAGACTTTTGACTGGAGCCAGATTGGGTAAAATTATATTCGTTCGGATATAATTTGATGAAAATTTAGTGATTTTACATCATATCTAATGTAATTTCAATAAAAAGTACTATTTTTGCATCTGAAAGGATGTAAAAACATGAAGAAAACCCCATTGACAGAAACCGTGAAACGGTTAAGAAAACAGTATGGCCTGACACAAGAACAACTTGCCTTCAAATCGGGTGTGGGCTTGAATTTTGTCCGAGAGATGGAGCAAGGGAAGGGTACCGTCAGGCTCGACAAAGTCAATCAAGTGCTCATGTTGTTTAATTATGAAATGGTACCCATGCCAAGAAAGGATAGACAATGATAAAGGCTCTGGTTTATTTTAGGGATGTTTTGGCGGGACGACTTGCCGAGACAGATGATGGTTATGAGTTTCAATATGAAGCAGCCTATCTTGCCTGGCCACAAGCAGAACCCATCAGCCTTACTTTACCTTTGCGCAAAGAGGTTTATCAAAGCAATGTGTTGTTCCCGTTTTTCGACGGACTGATACCCGAAGGCTGGCTTTTGGATGTGGCCTTGCGCAACACCGACATCAGCATTCTTGACAGGATGTCGTTGCTGTTGCTCTGCTGTAAAGATTGCATTGGAGCCGTGAGTGTAATACCTGTTAACGAGGAGGATAGTTATGTGTAAGTGTTTGTTTTGCTACAAGGAATTGAACGAAGGTGAAAAGGATTTTCATGCCCGATGCGCTCGCAAGTTTTTTGGAACGACCACAGCACCTGTCATGGATTACACCCAATCCGACATGGACCGTTTGGCCGAACAAATCATCCAAGCGCAGACCACATTGACGGGCGTACAGCCCAAATTGTCGCTAAATCTGCAAAAGCACGAAGGGAGCCAACGGCTGACAATAGTTGGATTATGGGGAGCCTACATTTTCAAGCCGCAGACTTCAAGGTTCGCAGAACTGCCCGAGAATGAAGACCTTACCATGCACCTTGCCGAGGTCGCGGGGCTGAAAACGGCATGGCATTCCTTGATTCGACTTGCTGACAATTCATTTGGTTATCTAACACGTCGTATGGATCGCGATGCGAAAGGCAACAAACTTCCGATGGAAGATTTCTGCCAACTGACAGAGCGACAGACGGAGCACAAATATCGTAGCTCATACGAGCAGGTAGCCAAGGCCATTGCATCCTATTCCACGGTGCCACGGTTAGATGTAATCAATTATTACGAAGAGGTGCTCTTTTGTTGGCTTACGGGCAACAATGACATGCACTTGAAGAATTTCTCGTTGCTTTCTTTGGACAAAGGTCGATACGAGCTTTCGCCTGCCTACGATTTGCTCAATGCGGTCATCATAAATCCAGCTGATACCGAAGAACTTGCGTTAACCTTAAATGGCAAGAAAAAGCGTATTACTCGAAAGGATTTCGTTGAGGCGGCAAGCAAAGCTGGGATTTCAGAGAAAATCATAGATGGTTTGGTGGATCGTTTTGAACAAAGCTGGCCTAAATGGGAATCGAAAATTGGCGAATCGTTTCTTTCCGATGAGATGAAAGAACGATACAAATCATTGATTCTTAATAGGTTGAAACGCATTTTATGATTTCATTATCCAGATAATTATTATTCCAATAATAAAATCATCTCTTCTCTTTCCTAAACGAATAGAACTTGTTCGTCAAGTAGCTGAACGTCACGCAGATGATGGAGATGATGATGTAGGAGACGGTCGGCCAAAGGTGCAACACCTCGACGAAGAGTTTCAGTCCGAGATAATTGAGCTGGATGTTGCCGATGGTGACCATCAAATACCTGACAATCTGCGTCCTGCCGCGTAAGGTGGACCCTGAGAAACTGATGTGGCGCGCCATCCAGAAGCCCGTCAGGAAAGTGATGGGGAACTTGAACACGAAAGCCGCGATGTGGGGCGTAAAAGCCACAAAACCAAGGTCAAACACCTCACCGTGAAAGACAAAATGGTGGAAAACATAATACAGCGCCCATTCCAAGGCCAGATTCAAGCCGCCGCAGGCCGCATAGCGGAAGAGTTCGAGGCTCATCACCTTGCGGAAAGGCGGATAGAAGAAGTCGATGACTGCGGTCAAGGTGCGCTCTATCCAGGATTCTATGTTTCGGAGGGCTGACATTGGGCTGCAAAAATAGGAAAAAGAGGGTTACAGCCAAATGACCTCGAAGTTGCGAAGCAATTTTGAGGTGGATTCAACGTCATCAGTGAACCCCAACACATAGCCGCCACCGCCTGAACCTGAAATCTTTACGCCGAAATGGAAACCATAATCAGCGGTGAACAACTCCAAGGTGTTATCCGTTATCATTGGACGAAGGAATTGCAATTGGCCTTGGGTGAGTTGTTTCAATGCGTTGAAAAACAAATCAGTATCACCTGAAATCATGGTGCCGATGCAAGTCCTGACGTGAGGCAAATATTCCGTTTGGAACCGTTTCCAAAACTCTGGGTTTTCGCGTTGTGCCTTGAAGTGGTTCACCAGAGGCTTGGTGTTACTCTTTATCTTGGTGTCAATCAAGCAGATGTGGATGTCTTTCTTCAAGAAATCATCCGACAGCAAATCCACTTTTTCGGGCGTGATTTTGAACGGCTGTCCTAGAAAGCATTGCAACGGGTCGATGCCGCTGCTGCTGCCATGGAAATGGCTTTCCATGAGTCCGAAAATCGATTTAAGTTCCAGATAATCATTGGTTTTCTGCTTGGCGTAACGGTCGTACACAGCCGCGACCAGTGTCCCCGAGCTGCCCAAGCCGTAACCCGAAGGCACATTGGAGGCCAAAAACAAGCCTTCATTCAAGTCTTTGTCGAGTTCGGGCATATTGATAATGTTCGAAAGCGCTTTGTTTTCAGCAAGATACTTGCTAAAACTTTTCAAACTTTGGTTGGAGGTGAGCGATGAGGTTCTATTGCGACTTTGCGGCAGTTGCCATTGCGCCGAGAACTTCTTGAGCGGCATCATGAGCGCGGTGGCGTCGAAGATCATCGAATACTCGCCGAAAAGAACGACTTTGCTATAGAAACGGTCTCTCATCACAGCTTCTTTTTTGGCCCTTCGCCGATATGGTCGGCAATACAACTGCCATTGTTACAATAACTTACCAGCTCGTCTTTGATCAACTGTTCCACTTTTCCCGCTTCGTTGTCGGGATAAAGCAGGTGCACATTCGGCCCCGCATCGAGGGTGAAACACAGTGGGATTTGTGTCTCTTCACGGAATCGTTGGACGGTGTCGATGATTTGCAAAGTGTTGGGTTTCATTAAGATAAATGAAGGCTGCGAGCACATCATCAAGGCATGGAGTTGAAGTGCCTCCGACTCCGTTATATTAATGAAAGAGTCCAAGTCGCCCGATTTCAAGGCGGAAAGCAGGTTCTTGATGTTTTCGTTCGCCTGCGCATAACGCGCTGGTGCATAGGGATTTCCCTCCATCAGGGCATGACCGGCGCGACTGGAAACGGATTTTTGCGCATCGCTGACGATGAGGATGTTGTCGCGATAGGTTTTGAAAACGGGATGAATGTCATTTTCAAGCGAAATGGCGTATTCGTCAGAACTGTTTGGATAACAATTTGTTGCGCCCCAAAGTGCCATTTTCGGGAACACTGACCGTGCTGCACTGCCTGACGCCAATCGCGAGAAATACGAGGCTTTTTGTGGATTAATGGTAGTAGGTCGACCCTTAGGCCTTTCGACAAGCTCGGGGCTAAGGGACCTCTCAATATCCAACAGGCACATCACAAAGGCGCTCATCGAGGAAGCCGATGAAGCGATGCCCGAGGAATGCGGGAAGGTGTTGCGGCTTTCCACCGTCAAGGCCAGTTGGTTAAGGAAGGGGAAGAACGCTTGATTCTCATCGAGAAACTTCTCGATTTTTGCGCCGAAGGCAGGATTTTCCTTTCCATCGAAAAGGAACTTGAAGCCAAAGCGTTCCGCCTTTGCAAAACTTACAAACGTTTCGGTGTGACATTCCGACAAGGTGAAGCTAATTGATGGATTTTGTGGCAGTTGTTTTCCACGCTTGCCCCAATATTTCACCAAGGCGATGTTTGACGGACTCTGCCAACCCACGCGACCGTGGAAGTCGTCTGGCACCACACCCCGGACTTCATTTGACCAAAGATTTTCCATTTTAACCCAATTTCAAGCAGCGAAAATAAGGAAAAATTTGCTGCCCTACATCAAATTCCTATTTTTGCGCTTCAATACATAACAATTCCTATCATGAACCTCATCCAACTCTTCAAGAACATCAGACCTTTCGTGAAGCCTTATAAATGGCTGGTCTTCATTACCTTACTGTTAACCCTCATCGGCTCTTTGATGGCGCAGGTCAACGCCATCGTCCTCGATTGGACCGTCGACAGCATCAACGGCCTCATCACCGACGGCGCCCATTGGGGCAAGCAAGCCGTCCACATCATCACCATCATCAGCATCGTCTTGCTGGGCAAGGAGGTGCTCTCGGCGCTCATCACTTTCGCGCAGAACTACTTCGGCGAGCGGATGCGCATCTTCGTCAGCCGCGATCTCTCGCAGAGTGTCATCGAGAAAGTGCTCACCTTCCGCATGGCTTATTTTTCGTCGTCGGACAACGCAACGGGCAAGCTCCAGGCCCGTATCGACCAAGGCGTGAGCAGCCTTTCGCGCACGGTGCAAAACTTCTTCATTGACCTGTTGCCTCTGTTCACGAGCGCACTCCTGGCCTTGATTCTCATGTTTATGGCCAACGTTTATGTGGGTTTGGTGGCCTTGGCCATCGTGCCAGTCTATTTCTGGATTACCTATCGACAAGCCAAGCGACTGAAAGGTTGGCGCCGCGAGATGCGTAGTCACTTGGAAACCAAGAGCCAAGGCATCAAGAACATCATCGACTCCATCAATGTCATCAAGAGCTTCAACCGCGAGGGCATCGAGGGACAGAAACAACTTGACATCCAAAACCAAGTAACTGAAAACCAGATGAAAACCCGCAAGGTGGCGTTCTATTACAACGGCATCAAGAGTTTCGTGAAGCAAGTCGGCACTGTGTTGGTCATCATCCTGACGGCATATCTTGTATTAATTGACTATCCGGGCATGACCATCGGTAAGATCATGTACCATGTGATGCTGTTCAGCAATGTCATCGCGCCCATCACGCAGTTGCAGCGCATCTTCGACGATGTGAACGACGCCTTGATTTACGCCGAGGGCTTTTTCGGCATTTTGGACGCTGACAACGAGGTGGAGCCTTCGGGAAATTATCGTCCCGAAAAGATTCACGGCTTGTTCGAACTCAAGAACGTGAACTTCACCTATCCCAATGGCAACCAAGCCCTTTTCGACGTGAACATGACCATCGAGCCGAACAAAATTACCGCTTTGGTGGGACTTTCGGGCGCGGGCAAGAGTACCATCGTCAACCTGTTGGATAAGTTCTACGAGCCGCAAACGGGTATCATCACTCTCGATGGCGTGGATTTGCGCGAGTACGACACCAAGTTCCTCCGCGAGAACATTGGTCTCGTGCTGCAGAAGAACCATATTTTTGACGGAACGATTGAGGAAAATATCCTCTACGGCAACCCCAACGCCACACACGAGGAAGTGGTGGATGCCGCCAAGAAGTCGTATATCTACGACCAAATCATGCAGTTGCCCAAGCAGTTCGACAACAAGGCCAGCGACCTCTCGGGCGGTCAGCAGCAGCGCATCGCCATTGCGCGCATGTTCCTCAAGAACCCGCCCATCATCTTCCTCGACGAACCCACCGCCAGCCTTGATGCCATCGCCACCGAGCAAATCAAGAACAGCCTCGATGCCATCAAGAAAGACCGCACTGTCATCATCATCTCGCACAGCATTTCGCAAATCATCGACAGCGAAATGGTGTACGCCCTCCAAACGGGACATGTGGAGGAATCCGGCGACCCGGATGCCATTTATAAAAAAGGTGGCATCTACAAGGAAATCATCGACGCCTCAGCCCGCAGCCTGAACATCGGGAAGATTGCGCGGACGATTGAAGAGGGAGCGAATGGAAAATAAAAACGAAGATTTTTGACGGTGTTTTTCGATACCTAAACAATTATTTCCTATTTTAGCGGCTTGTTTTTGAAAACAAATTAAATAAGAAATATGAGCACGAACTTTGACCCCCGCGCCAACTACGAGCTGACCAAGCAACAGGCTGGCTACGTCGAGCGCAAGAAAGCCACTCAGGAAGACTATGACCGCATAGGCTTCATGTCGGGACTCGAAGTGCACCAGCAAATCAAGACCAAAGAGAAGCTGTTCTGCCACTGTCCCGCTGGACAATTCAACAAGTTTGAGGACTACGACGCCGAGTTGATTCGCCACATGCGTCCCACCCTTTCGGAGTTAGGCGAATACGACGGCACGGCCTTGATGGAGTTCAAGACGAAGAAGGAAATCGTCTACCGCATCAAGAACGGCACCGCCTGCACCTACGATGTGGACGACACACCGCCGTTCCCGATTAATAAGGAAGCGCTGCACAACGCCATCGTCATCGCCCTGCGTTCCAACCTGAACATCGTGGGCGAGGTGCACATCACCCGTAAGCAATACCTCGACGGCTCCATCCCGACGGGCTTCCAACGTACCGCCATCGTGGGCGTGGAAGGTCTGCTGAAACTGCCGAAAAAGGACATCCGCCTCATCCAGCTGAGCATCGAGGAGGACGCCTGCCGCGAGATCAGTGACATCGGCCACCGCCGCATCTATCAGACCGACCGCCTCGGTGTGCCGTTGATCGAGACCGTCACCTATCCCGACTGCAAAAACCCCGATGAGCTGCGCGAGACCTGCGAATACATCCGCTTCCTCGGCCGTAGCACGGGTTTGGTCCGCACAGGCATGGGTGCTGGTCGCCAAGACGTCAACGTGAGCTGCACGGGCGGCACCCGTATCGAATTAAAGGGCGTGCAGCATGCCAAGTGGATTCCTGAGTTGTCGCATAACGAGTGCTTCCGCCAGTGGTCGTTGGTGCAGCTGCAAGAGCGCCTCAATCGTGAAATCGGCAAGGAAGGTTGGAAGGTGGAAGTGGCCGACGTGTCGTTCCCGACCGACTACCTGCCCATCCTCGACAACAAGGCCAAGGGCGGTGCCATGAAGCTCGTCAAGTTGCCGAAGTTCCGTGGCGTGTTGTCGCATTTCACGCAACCCGGCAAGATGTTCGCCGACGAAATCGCCGACCGCCTGAAGGTCATCGCCTGCCTCGAGCGTCCCAACATGCTCCACGACGAGATGCTGGAACCCGTGCTGACCCATTCGCAATGGCATAAGCTGGCCAAGCGGGTCCACGCCACCGACGAGGATGCCCTCATCCTCGTGTGGGGTCCGCAAAACGACATGCCCACTGCCATCGAGACCATCGAAGAGCGTTGCCTCATGGCCTTCGATGGCGTGCCAAAGGAGACCCGTAAGGCCATCTCGAACGGTATCACCATCTTCGAGCGCGTGCTGCCCGGTGCCGACCGCATGTATCCCGACACCGACTCGGCCCCCATCCCGCTCGACCCCGCCTTCATCAAGGCCCTGAAAGCCGAACTGCCTTCCGAAATCATCGAGCGTTACTACAAGCTCAAGGAATGGAACGTGCCGGAAGACTGCTTCACCTACATCTTCTCAAGGAACTGGTTCCCCGTCATGGCCGAAATCGTCGAGAAACTTGGCGTGGACGGTCGCACTGTTGGTCGTTTCGTGGGCATGAGGCTCAAGCACCTGCTCGGCAAGAACCCGCAATCGAAGTTCAACGACAGCACCTTGTACAACCTCTTCGCCTTCCTGAAGGAACAGGGTTTGGACTACCGCTTGGCATGGAACATGGCCCCCGCTTTGGTTGACGCCGCTTCGCTCGGCATGGAGCAAGTCTTGGACAAGATGGGCTTCAAGCGCTTCGCCAAAGACGACCTGCTGACCAAACTCGACAACCTCTGCGCCGGCTTCGTGCCGAAGAAGAGGAAATGCAGCGACCTCGACCGCCAGAACTGGATTATGGGTCAGATGAAGGAAGCGATGGGCAACATCGAAATGAAAGAATTGGCTAACAACATCAAATAGCCTTTTTGGATCCATAAACATTACAAATCCGCCGCACGAGACCTTTCGGTTTTGTGCGGCGGATTTAGTGATTTAAGACTTAGGGGAAAAAAACAGTTGTCTTGCTTTTTTTGAAAAACTTGATTATTTTTGCAGCGAAAATAATAATCCTATGAAAATGAAAAAAGTACTACTCCTTTTGGGAATGCTTTCCCTTTCGTTTTGGGGCTTTGCGCAAGTAAGCAAGCAACAAGCCATCAACCTTGTTATGGATTCGATTGCTAAAAAAGATGCCGTAAACATTAATGTTTATGTGGATCCCTTGTTACAAACGGATTCATACTATAAAATGAGCCGATACGATTCTATCCAATCTCCTTACGCCAATTATTGGCTGTTCTTCATTGACGATATGCCCGAATATGGTTGGGGGCATGATTGTCGATATGTTTTTGTCGATTCTGACTGTGGAATAATAACTGTTGCAAGCAATCATATTCCTCCATACCACTTCAAGTTGTATATGGATGTTGTTTCAGAATCTATCGCTTTTGTCTCACCTCCTATTTATTCAGATACGATGGAACAAACTTTGGTGAATTATGATTATCCGAGCAATAGTGGGAAATATGCCCTGTTATTTACGGGAGGGGAAATTAGTGGAGATAATCACATTGCGTTTTGGAACGTTTTATGCCACTCATATTGTGGATTGTTAGAGAATGGGTTTGTTAAAGATAATATTTTTGTCTTGTCATGTGATGGTGATACGGCCAACATAAGCCTTGATTTTGATAAAGATGGTTTACCTGATATTATGAATATTCCTTGCAATTTGCAAAATATAGAAAATGTTATGGACTCGCTTTCAACAATCATTCAGGGAGAAGATGTATTATATGTTTACGGTGCAATGCATGGAGATACCATTGCTAATGGATTGACATATTTACATTTGTGGGACGGTGAAAGATTGTATGATTTCCAGTTGGCGGAGATGTTATCAAGAGTTTCTTGTTCACAGTACATTGTGAACATTCATTCATGTTTTGCAGGTGGAATGGCAGATGAGATTATCTCAATTCCAAATAACACTCGTAAAACAGTGTTGACAAGCACAGGAAATATTACCTTATTTAGATTTGGCAGATTTGTTAATTACACGGGAATGGATGAGTACAATTATATAATCAATACTGCTTTAAGAAATTATCATCCTATCTATCCTGATACAATATGGAAATGCGGATATCCCATCGGACAGTTAGAAGATTCAGTTTTTTTCTTAAAGTTACATGCGGATTTATATGGTGACATTAATTATGATTCAATAGTTAACGGTGGGAACGGCAACGGTATTCAAGAGATAGGTGAAGTCATTAAATATACCGAATATTTAGAGCCATCTCAATTCGGACAGAATGGCGTCAAGTATTATGATTGCGGGTTTAAAGACGACCTGCTGAGCCTTCGCGGAATCACGGGGAAAGTTGTCAGTGTGGATACTCTAAGTGGCAATTTTCATATTGAAGAAACTTTGTCTGTTTGTGCACAAACTCTTAGGATGGAAGATTTCGCTAGGTTCTATTTGTTCGATGCCGATTTGATAATTGAAGATACTGCATCGCTCATCATGGGGGACACTACAGCCATCATAGCCCGAAGCGGCAACTGTCGTGTCATCGTGAAAGGTTCGTTGACGCTCGGCAAAGGTGTCACTTTCGAAGCCCGCGACGGCGCAACGCTTGAAATCATCTTTGAGAACGGTGCCGACCTCGCCATCAGCAATGCGACATTCATCAATTGCACATTGGATTTGCCGATCCAAAACCTTTCATTCGACTATTGTCACTTTGATGGCACCCCTTTGGAAATGAATAACACATCAGATCAATCTTCCACAGCAATTGTCACCAATTGTGTGTTTACGCCTAATGGCAGCAATATTGACAATGCGGTGTACATCAAGAATTTCGTCCATTATAAAGTCAGTGGTTGTACAATTGCGAGCAATAATGATGGGCTCTTCAAAAACGGCATAGCCGTTTACAATAGTGGGAGCAATTCGGGATGGAAGCAGATTAGTGGTAATGATGTTTCTGGCTGTTTGCAGGCAGGGATTCAGATGTATGCTTCGTCAGGAAGCATTACAATGAACGCCGTCTATGGGAATGGCTATGGCATCAAGTTGCTCAACAATTGCAACATAGCATCCCTGTCTGGCAACTGTGGTGCAACAATTGAAAGTGGCACCCAATTCATCCATGACAATACAAATAACGAGGTCTATATGACTGGCAACAGCATCCCACAAAGGTTCAGATACAATGCCATTCATCATAATGGCAATACGGCTTTTGTTTATCATGATGCATACATCGCTTTTGGAGACGAAGGTGAACTGCCAGTAAGAGGCTCCATTGACGTTAAACACAATCATTGGGGAAGTGGATTCGTGCCTACAACGCATCTTTATACGAACCTTATCGGAGGGGCATATGAATATAATCCAGTATGGGTGCTGGGTGATTGTTCTAACGAATGGGTTGATGCTGCAATGTTGCTCAACGAAGCTGACTCGCTGAATAATGCTGGGGCTTATTTGGAGGCCCAAATAGTATACAAACAAGTGATAAATAATCATCCTGAAACTGTCAGTGCGGAAACAGCGCTAAAATCGCTATTGTCACTTGAAGCACAATTAGATGGCGATTATCTGTCATTGAAGGAGTATTATCTGTCAAACACAACCATTGAAGCAGATGAGACATTATCGCATCTTGCCTCTTCCTTGGCTAATAAGTGTGATGAATTAATGGAAAACTACGAGGATGCCATTGCATGGTACGAAAATGTCTTGACCGACCCCAAAACTAGCTTCAACGATAGCATCTTTGCTGCCATTGACTTAGGAGAACTGTATCTGAAAATGGAAGCTAACGGAGAGAAGGGGATGTGCGGCAAACTGAAGCAGTTTGTTCCCAAATCGATGCAAACGCATAAAACCCAAACGGATTATGCCTTGTCCTTGTTGCCAAACGAGAAAGCCAATTCTTCCGGAACAATGAATGTGGATAACAACATCCCACCTGTTTCTAATTTGGATAGTCAAGTATTAGATAACGACACAGTTTTTCTTTCATGGAGTATTCCTTCAGAGGCAGATGAGGTTGTCGTCTCTTGGAGTAATATGATTGATTGTGGTGACTGGGGAGTGGCCGCTGGTCAATGTGCCACTGATCAAGCCGCCCGATTTGATGTGGACGACCTGGTTGGTTTTGTTGGTTGGCGGATTAAAGATGTTTCTGTCATATTATCCTATTCTGATACTATGTCTGGAATGCAAGACCAAAACTATTATATCAGGATTTGGAAAGGAACCAACAATGAATTGGAACAAATCTATGAAAAAGAAATCATTCAACCTATTTACTCCGTTCCTTTAACTGTTTCTGTGGATTCTGATGTCTTTGTTGATGACAAGGATTTGTGGATAGGTTATTACATTGACAGGTATAGAATGTATCCTTGGATAATGGACGATGTTCCTGTAGCTCCACAAGGGAAGGGGTTTTATTACAGACTATATCACAAAGACTCTAATGACGATTGTATAGTTGGTCAAAACTGGGGCAATGATTGGCCGTATTCAACTGGGAATCTATGTGTTGCTTCAACTTTGGTTTCACCTGAAAGGGAATATGGGAAAAAGAGTCTCACAGCCCCTCTTACTGGCTACCGCATTTATCGCAACGGCACATTCATCAAGGAGATTCCCTATTCATTCGTGACACACTACACCGACACCGAGTTCACAAAAGGCATCGATGTGGAATACTGCGTCACTGCAGTTTACGGCAACGAAGAGTCCGATCCGGTTTGCACTACTGTTAGTATTACTAGCGTTGGAGAAACAGAAAAAGAAGGCAGCCTCCCCCTCTCACCTAACCCCACTAGGGGAACTATCTATATTAAAGGTGCAAACATCACTAGAATTCAAGTGTTTAACGCTTTAGGCCAATTGATGAAAGCCTTCAACGACACAAACGAAATCGACCTAAAAGACCTGCCGCAAGGTGTGTATCTGCTTCGCATCACGGACGAGAACGGGACTGCCGCCACAAGGAAGGTGGTGGTGGAGTAAAGGAGAAAATATTCAGTGCGGATAATGCCCCCCCCCTCTCGTTTACGCATGAAGGCGAGACGAGGGGCTTTCTTTGCTGGATAGGTCAAAAAAATAGGGCAGATTGTCAAACTTATCGGAAATAACCCTATATTTGCGCCTCATTTAAAACGGAATCACCTATATTAAACTGCAAACTATGGCTGAAGATTTTTTCCAAGGTTACAACGGAGCCGCCCTTGAGGTGCTCAAGAAATATAACTGCCGCGTGTGGAGTCAGGCCGAATGCCAGACCACGGGTGGCCTCTTCAAAGGCACGATCCTGCCTCGCGCCGCCTTCCAGGACGACCAACACATCGTCATGAAGGTCAACACTGGCTACAACATCGGCGTCGATATCAGCACCATCACGGGCATGGTCGAGACCGACTACAAGAAAGCCAACTACCACATCCCCGAGAAGGAATTCCCTTACACCGAGGGACTTCCGCATGTGAAGCTGCTCGGCACGGGCGGCACCATTGCCTCGCGCTTGGACTACCGCACGGGAGCCGTCATTCCGGCCTTCTCGCCCGGTGAGCTTTATGGCGCCGTGCCGGAGTTGGCCGACATCTGCAACCTCGAAACCGAGAAGGTGTTTGCCGTGTTCTCCGAGAACATGTCTCCCAAGGAGTATGTGACCTTGGCCAAGAAGATTGGTGAGGAAATCCAAAACGGCATCGATGGCATCGTCATCGGTCACGGCACCGACACGTTGGCCCACACCGCCGCCGCGCTGACCTTCATGTGCCAAAACCTGCCTGTGCCCGTCGTGTTGGTAGGCTCTCAGCGTTCGTCCGACCGTCCGTCGTCCGACGCCGCCTTGAACCTGATGCACGCCATGACCGCTGCCGGTCACGGCGACGTGGCCGAGGTGATGGTCTGCATGTTCGGTCCCACTTCGGATGAGTACGGCTTCCTGCACCGTGGTACCCGCGTGCGCAAGATGCACTCGAGCTATCGCAGCACCTTCCGCACCATTGGCGATACGCCCGTGGCCACCGTCGACCGCAAGCGTGGCGTGGTGCCGATCAAGGAGGTCTATAACCACCGCCGCGCCGACCGCGACGTGAAGATCATCCCGACCTTCGACGACCGCGTGGCCATCCTTTATTACTATCCCGGCATGAAGCCCGACGTGCTCGACGCATTGGTCGACAATGGTTACCAGGGCATCGTTTGGGACGGTACCGGACTTGGTCACGTCAATCGTGGCATGTTCGACGCCATCGAGCGCGCCACTGAGAAGGGCGTGCACCAATACATGACCGTGCAGACCATCTGGGGCTACGCCCACATGTTCGTTTACGACACAGGCCGCGACCTGATGAACCGTGGCATCATCCCCGCGCAGAACATGCTCGCCGAGACCGCCTACATCAAACTCGGCTGGGCCTTGGGCCAGACCCACGACCGCGAGGAAGTGAAGAACATCATGCTCACGCCTGTCAACAGCGAAATCACCCCGCGCGAGCCTTATAACGGCTACCTCGTCTATCAAGGCGGCGTGCCTGAGGTGGAGGAGTTTGTGCGCAAGGTGCATAAGTGATGTGTAGACATATCTCAAGTTTACGATGAATGTAGTAGTAGAGCCGTAACATGAATTTACGGCTCTTTTAATATTTCGCCCATTTCAACAAAGCCGAACCATTTTGCGGTTTTTAATCCGCAAATTCTGCGGGTAATTAACCGCAAAACTTGCGGACAATGGAAAATGTTTTGTACTTTTGCAGCCAAATCGAGATGCTATATGACAAAATACATCCATCAAAACGAACAATGGCCGCATTTCACTTGGGATAGGGAGAGCGTTTCGGACCGTTTGGCTAAGGTCAACAAAGCATCGGGATTCCTGATGGGAAGGCTGAGTGCCATCGGCTTTGATGCCCGACTGTCTGCCAACTCCGAGACAATCTCACACGACGTGTTGGCCTCCTCCGAAATCGAGGGCGTCCTGCTGAACCCCAAGCAAGTCAGGTCATCGGTGGCCAAACAATTAGGGCTGCCGGAACCCTACGACATGGTTTCAAGCCACTACATCGATGGCATAGTGCTAATGATGCTTGATGCCTCCAAAAACTATCAGCAACCGTTGACGCACGAGAGACTATTCGGTTGGCACAATTGCCTGTTTCCCAACGGAATGAGTGGCTATTCGAAAATCGAAGTGGCGAAGTATCGGACAGGAGAAATGAAGGTCGTTTCTGGTGCCATTGGACATGAGAAAGTGCATTATGAGGCCGTTCCCGCATCGCGTGTACCCGAAGAAATGAACCTGTTTTTGGATTGGTTTAACGACACAAGTTCGGAAGCAACCTATCTGAAATCAGCCATTGCCCACTTCTGGTTCGTCTGCATCCACCCTTTTGACGACGGAAATGGCCGCATCGGGCGGGCCATTGTCGACATGGCACTCTCGCAGGCCGACAATTCTTCGATGCATTTTTTCAGCATGTCACGACAAATCAGCAAAGAGAAAAAATCGTATTATGAAGTATTGGAAAAGGTTAGTTGTCAGGAAGATACGAATATTACCGAATGGATGGTGTGGTATCTCGACTGCATGACAAGAGCGATTGCCGCCTCTGACGACATACTTTCGCGAATCCTACAGAAAGCCGCTTTTTGGCAAACACATGCCAAAGTTTCGCTTTCAGAACGCCAGAACAAGGTGATTAACCTCTATTTGGACGGCTACGTCGGCAAATTGACCGTGAAGAACTGGGCGAAACTCAGCAAAGTCTCCTCCGACACGGCGGAGCGCGACATCAAAGACCTTGTCAGTAAGGGTGTTCTCGAGCCACAGAAAGGTCGTGTAAGGGATGTGTTTTATGGCATCCGCTGCGACGAAAACACGATTTGGATTCCCGGACCAAAGGATGACGATTCTGGAGAATAATGTGGGATTTGTCCTTTTTACGGCGAATAAACCGCAAATTCTGCGGGTTATCCGCCGTATGTGTGACGAGGTGTCTATTAGAAACTGAGGAAATCTGTTTGAAAAAGGGAGATTTCCTCACTTTCCAGTTTTTCATAGGAACCAATTCTCCAGGGAATATTGTAGGCAAAAAATTTTGTCGTACCTTTGCCGCCGCAAACAACTGAAAAATGCTCTTCAACTCCATCCAGTTCGCCATATTCCTGCCGATAGTCTTCCTGCTTTATTGGTTCGTCTTCGACCGCTTCCTCGGCAAGTCGAAGTGGCAGTTACGCTTGCAGAACGCCTTCGTGGTGGTGTCGAGTTATGTGTTCTACGGTTGGTGGGACTGGCGTTTCCTGTTGCTCATCGCCTTCACCTCGTTTTGCTCGTGGGGCAGCGGCGTACTGATGCAAAGGGTTGGGAACCAATCCGTTGCGACCTCAATAGGGGGGGGTAAACTTGTTGACAATCAATTAGTTATAAAACGCAAGAAACTAATAACCACGGCCAATATCGTCCTGAACCTGCTGATATTGGCGATTTTCAAGTATTACGACTTCTTCGTCACCGAGTTCGCACAACTGTTCCACATCTCCACGGACGGGCTTTTGCTGAAGGTGATACTTCCTGTCGGCATAAGCTTCTACACCTTCCAAGCGTTAAGTTACTCGATAGATGTCTATCGTGGCAAGATTGAGCCGACGAGGGACATCATCGCCTTCTTCGCCTTCATCTCGTTCTTCCCGCAGTTGGTGGCCGGCCCCATCGAGCGGGCAACCAACCTCTTGCCTCAGTTCCTGAAGAAAAGGGAATTCGACTACGACACAGCCGTTGACGGAATGCGCCAAATCTTGTGGGGCTTGTTCAAGAAGATTGTGGTGGCCGACAACTGCGCGGTGTATGTGGACCAAGTTTTCTCGACTTACACGGAGCAAAGCGGAAGCACGCTTTTGCTTGCCGCCATCTTCTTCACCTTCCAGATTTACGGCGACTTTTCGGGCTATAGCGACATCGCCATCGGAACGGCGAAGCTGTTCGGCATCAAGCTGATGCGCAACTTCAACGTGCCGTATTTCAGCAGGGACATTGCGGAGTTCTGGCGCCGTTGGCATATCTCGTTAACGACTTGGTTCCGCGATTATGTTTACATTCCTTTAGGCGGCAGCCGCGTATCAAAGGCAAAGGTTATAAGGAACACGTTTATCATTTTTTTGCTGTCAGGTTTCTGGCATGGAGCAAATTGGACGTTCGTCGCGTGGGGCGCGTACCATGCAATCCTATTCCTGCCGCTTATCCTTACGGGCAAGAACCGGAAATATACGAACCAAGTGGCGGAAGGGCGTATTTTGCCAACATGGAGAGAGGCTGGGCAGATGCTTTTGACGTTTTTCTTGGCCGTGGTGGGGTGGATTATCTTCAGGGCTGAGAGCATTGGGATGGCTTGGGAGTATGTTTGCGGGATGTGCAATTCAAGTCTGTTTTCTGTGCCGTGGTTAAACAATCGCTATTTCTATATTCCTTTATTTCTTAATTTAATACTGCTAATCATAGTAGAATGGATAAATAGATATGCTTCTCATTCATTAGATTTGAATATTGTCAAAAACCGAGTATTAAAGTATTTCATATACATGATTCTTATCACTTTGATTATATTCTTTACACCGCCTACTCCATCACCATTCATATATTTTCAATTTTAACTCTAATGAAACGCTTTTTACGGAACATCGCTACTTTTGGGATGGTTTTAATGCTTCTCCTACTTGCCGAAGATGCTGTGACAACCTATGCTTTTCACAAAAAGACAACCAGAAAATATGTTGTATGGAATGATATTATTCATTCATCAATAAATGCCAATATGCTCATAATGGGTAATTCTCGAGCATGGTGTCAGTATTCTCCTAGGATACTCGATTCCATTTTAGGAACTCGCACTTACAATATCGGTATTGATGGTAGTTGTTTTAATCGACAACTCGCTAGGTATGATATATATAGGCATTATCAACAATGCTCTCCAACGTATATAATACAAAACGTGGAGTTTTTTACTCTTGGGCATAGTGAAGGGTATGAGAGAGAACAATTTATGCCGTATTTAATGTTTCCTTACTTTAGGAAAAGGATATGTGAGATAGAACCATTTAGTTTTGGGGAATTATACATCCCCATGTATTGCTATTATACGAATAATGTTTATGATGAATTTACCAAGTTTGATTTTCCTGTTGACAGAGGATATTTTGGTAAAGACAAAACATGGGAAGGAAATAAATCAAAGGAGACAAAGCCATATTATCAAAGTTTGGATACAAACACCTTGAGTATGTTCACCAATTATATTGAGGACGTGCAAAAGGAAGGTATAAGATTGATATTTGTATTTGCCCCTCTATATAAAGACGTTTTTGACAAGGTGTTGAATTTGCATGAAATCCACGACGTTTACTACGAATTGTCTGAGAGATACGATGTGCCGATTTTGGATTACGCTGATTGTTGGTTATCCCAAGACACCGCTTACTTTTATAATGCAACTCACTTGAACAAAACTGGTGCAGAATTGTTTACAAAACAATTGTGCCACGATTTGGATTCGCTTGGCATTCTTCGTAACTGAGGAAATCTCTTTTTTTTTCGATAGATTTCCTCCGGATCTATGTTTTCTTTAGTTAAATATCTTGGATTTTATTCCGAAAATATTATGACTTTTTTGGAATCAACTCCAAAAAAGTCATATCTTTGCAGCCGAAAAATGTGTAAACCATGATTAAAAGAAAACTTGAAGAAGTGTTGAAAAACAAACTGTTTTCGGGGAAGGCACTCATATTGATTGGGGCTAGGCAAGTGGGGAAAACAACGCTACTGAATGATTTGGTGGCTGGTCAAAACAATTGCCTTTGGCTGAACGGCGACGAACTGGATGTACAAAAGATGTTTGAAAACACTTCTGCCGACAGGCTTCGGGCGCAGTTCGGCAACTACAAAATCGTCGTCATCGATGAGGCGCAACGCATTCGCGACGTTAGCCTGCGACTTAAACTGATTACAGACCAAATGAAGGATATCCAATTGATTGCCACAGGCAGTTCGGCTTTTGAGTTGGCCAACAAGGTCAATGAGCCGCTGACTGGGCGGAAATGGCAGTACCAAATGTTTCCGCTTTCCTTTTCGGAAATGGTTCAGCATCATGGACTTATCAAGGAAAAAAGGCTTTTGCCCCACCGACTCGTCTATGGCTATTACCCCGAGGTGGTGACTTCCGAAGGCAACGAGAAACAGGTGCTGAAACAGTTGACAGACGCCTATCTTTACAAGGACATTCTCGCTTGGGAACATATCAAGCATCCCGACAAACTGCTCACCTTGCTTCGCGCCTTGGCCTATCAGGTCGGCTCGCAAGTGTCGTTCAATGAGTTGGGAAACACATGCTCGATGGATGCGAAAACGGTGGAAAAATACATCATGCTATTGGAACAATGCTTTGTCATTTTCCGTTTGCCTTCGTTTTCCCGAAATCTTCGCAACGAGCTAAAAACCAGTAGAAAAATATTCTTTTACGACAACGGCATACGCAATGCGCTGATTGCCGACTTCACGCTTCCCGAGATGCGACAGGACATCGGTCAACTATGGGAAAACTTCGTCATTTCCGAGCGTATGAAACACTTGGCATACAATGAAATTTGGGCAAACACTTATTTCTGGCGTACCAAACAGCAACAGGAAATTGACTATTTGGAGGAAGCCGACGGAAAGCTTCACGCATGTGAAATCAAATGGAATCCAAAAGCGAGGGCGAAGATGCCCGAAACGTTTAATAAGGCCTATCCGAATACAGATTTTGTCGTCATCAATCAAGAGAATATTGAAGATTTTGTGATGTGACTATTTTGTATTTTTGCAGCCGCAAATCGAACAAAAAGGGCGAATTATAATTTTATGTCACCAGCTCATAATTCGTGCTGCGTCCTCCTTCTTCGGTTTTACGAAGTATCCCTTTCTCGACCAAATCTTGTATGTCGCGCAAGGCGGTGGCCGTTGAGGTTTTGGTCATCTTGGCCCATTTGCTGGTGTTGAGTTTGCCCTCGAAGCCATCCCAAAGCCGGTTGATGACTTTGACTTGCCTCTCGTTGAGGGCGACATTACGCTTTTCTTGCCAAAATATGGATTTCCTTATCACCCGATGGGTCTTCTCAACGGCGGTGTCGATGGCTTTTTCCATGGTCTGCAAAAACCATAAAAGCCATCGTGTGATGTCCAATCCGTGTTTGCCCATGTATTCTAACGTGTCGTAGTAATTCTTCCTGTCGCGCAAAATGGCCGCCGACATGCTGTAGAACCGTTGTGGCAAGCCGTCAGCACGCGCCAATAGCATATCGGTGATGGTGCGCGTCAGACGCCCGTTGCCATCGTCGAAAGGATGGATGTTGACGAACCAAAGGTGCGCTATGGCGGCTTTCAGCACTGGGTCGATGGTAGGCTCGCTGTTGAACCAATCCAAGAACATCCCCATCTGACGCGGCACATCGTCGGACGGAGGAGCCTCGTAATGGACTTTCTCCTTGCCCAAAGCACCACTCACCACCTGCATGGGTTCTGCGCCTTGCCGCCATGCCGCCACGGTGATGGGGAAAGTGCCGCTTTGTCCGTATGGGAAAAGCGCCGCGTGCCAACCGAACAAACGACGCTCTGTCAAAGGCTCGTTGGCGTGTTGCACGGCATCAATCATCACCTGCACCACGCCTTCGACATAATGGCTAGGGACGGGCAGTCCGGCGGTCTCAATCCCGAGGTGCCATGCCACGGACGAGCGCACATGGTCAGGGTTGAGGAGCAGGCCCTCTATCTCATTGTTCCGTAAAACATCTTCGGTCATCACTTCAAGCGATGAGGCGTTTTGCGTGTCGAAGCCGAGGCTGCTCATCAAGCCATGCAGTCGGCCTTGTTTTTCACGGACTCGCGCCAACGGGCCTATAATGCTGTCGTTGTTCCAACAGAAATGGGGCCATTCTTCATATTGCCATATCCAATAAGGTGTCTTCATAATGCGTCAGAATTTGAAACGATTATTCTTGTTTTTCACCGCAAAAATACAAAAATATCATCAAATCCAACCAAATGAGGCGAAAAATTGCTCTATTCGCTTCATAATTTGATTTGAATAATACTAATTAATCATTGCATTGTTTTTGGACGAACCACGCTTTTCCCACCGAAAATTGTCGTACCTTTGCACCGAAATCTCCATCAAAATGCGAAATCTTGGCTTCATATTGTGGTTGTTCTTGCTGTTGCCTTTGAGCAGTTGCGTAAATTATTCTATTTCAGTGAATAACGAACCAACCCAAGCGCAAAGCACCGTCCTCATCGACAAGGTGGAGGCCAATCTGATGAATCTTTACATGGCGGCTTCGGCCAACCGGAATGCGCTTCAAGAAGAGGCCAACATTGGCGCGCCCACGACCAGCGTGCGCATCCTGACCAACAGAAACCGTTCAATTAATCAGAATGTCACGATACGACATACGCTGCTTTCGACACACCGACCTGCTGTGTCGAAACTGATTCACCATCCTGTAACCCAATTCATTGCGTTCCCGAAGGAATACCATGTTTTCCGGTTGAGACGCATCCTGATTTAGGTCGTTTCCGTTTTTTCGTCCATTCCCTTTGTAGGACACACTGCGTGTGTCCGCAGGGATTGTCGTAAGCGGACGCATGCGATGCGTCCCTACGGTAGCTGTCATAATGCGACAGCCCTACAAACAACAAATCATTCAATAACAACAAATTAAAATCGACAAAATGGAAACAATCAACAACAAAAACCTCAGCAAATATGAACTCCCCGAACTGGAACAGAAAGGCCTTTTCCGCCGCTGGTACTACAAACCCACGCAATCTGCCGTGAGCAAGAAGGAGTATTTCTTCGCTGCCGACGACTTCCTTCCTCTGAAAACCGCAATCGAACAAGGGCGTTTCGACACCCTCCAGAAACTCCATCGCCAGTCGGATGGCAACGTGAAACTGGTCGTGGTCAGCACGAAGGACGGGAAGTTTGCTGCCGTGCAAGTGTTTCGTTACCAGCCTTTCGAGTTCCGTCCTGAGACGGAAATCGTCGTGTTGAAAGAGGCTGACGCAGCCGCTTTCCTCTAAATGTTGGTGAAACATTAATTCAAATCGGTGCAGAGGTACATTAATTCCGTTGGAAACATCGGAAATTGTTGTACCTTTGCACCGTGAATTCATCAACCTATAAAATTATTCGAATAAGTTATGCAACCATCTCACATTGAACACATTGGAATCGCCGTCACGAGCTTGGACGAGTCCATTCCTTTCTTTGAAAAATTGCTGGGCACCAAGTGCTACGCCATCGAAGAAGTCGCTGATCAGAAGGTGAAGACCGCTTTCCTGCGCTGCGGCCAGACCAAAATCGAGCTTCTGGAACCCACTTCGCCCGACAGCACCATCCAGGCTTTCATCGACAAGAACAACGGCCGTGGCGGTATGCACCACATCGCTTTCTGCGTCGAGAACCTTGAAGGCCATCTTGAAGAGGCCACGGAAGCGGGCATCCGCCTCATCGACCAAGCCCCGCGCAAGGGTGCCGAAGGCTTGAGCATCGCTTTCCTGCATCCGAAATCGACGTTCGGCGTGCTGACGGAACTTTGCGAAAACAAGAACAAATAAAAAAAGATATTTATCATGTTAATTGAACAGAAAATCCAGGAATTGTTGGAAAAGCGCAACGAGGCCCGTCTCGGCGGTGGCCAGAAGCGCATCGACTCCCAACATGCGAAGGGCAAAATGACTGCCCGCGAACGCATCGCCATCCTGCTCGACGAAGGCAGCTTCGAAGAGACTGACATGTTCGTGACCCATCGCACCGTTGATTTCGGTCTCGACAAGCAACAGTATCTCGGCGACGGCGTCGTCACCGGTCATGGTACCATTGACGGCCGCGTTGTTTACGTTTATGCTCAGGACTTCACCGTGTTTGGCGGTGCCTTGAGCGAGACCATGTCGCTGAAAATCTGCAAGGTGATGGACCAAGCCATGAAGGTTGGCGCACCCGTCATCGGCATCTGCGACTCGGGCGGCGCCCGTATCCAAGAGGGTTCACGTTCCCTCGCCGGTTACGCTGAAATCTTCCAGCGCAACATCAACGCTTCGGGTGTCATCCCGCAGATTTCGGCCATCTTCGGTCCCTGCGCCGGCGGTGCCGTGTATTCGCCCGCTCTGACCGACTTCATCATCATGACCGAGGCCAACAGCTATATGTTCCTCACGGGTCCGAAGGTGGTGAAGACCGTCATCGGAGAGGATGTTTCGACTGACGACCTTGGCGGAGCCCGCATCCACAGCCAGAAGTCGGGCGTGGCCCATTTCGCCGTCGAGAATGAAGAGGAAGGCCTCGGCCTCATTCGCCGCCTGCTCTCTTTCATCCCACAGAACAATATGGAAGACGCTCCCCGCGTGGAGTGCAACGACCCCGTTGACCGTCTGGAAGACACTCTGAACCAGATCATCCCCGACAACCCGAACAAGCCTTACAATGTTCAGGACATCATCACGGATATCGTTGACAACGGCGACTTCCTCGAAATCCATAAGAACTACGCCAAGAACATCATTGTCGGCTTCGCCCGTTTCGATGGCATGTCGGTGGGCATTGTCGCCAACAACCCGGCCTTCTTCGCTGGTGTGTTGGACTGCGACGCTTCGCGCAAGGGCGCCCGTTTCGTGCGTTTCTGCGACGCCTTCAACATCCCGATTGTGACATTGGTCGACGTCCCTGGCTTCCTGCCTGGCACGGGCCAAGAGTATGCGGGTATCATCGTCCACGGTGCCAAGTTGCTCTACGCTTATGGCGAATCCACCGTGCCGAAGGTGACCGTCACCCTGCGCAAGTCGTATGGCGGCTCGCACCTCGTGATGGGCTGCAAGCAGCTCCGCAACGACGTCAACTACGCTTGGCCGTCGGCCGAAATCGCCGTGATGGGTGCCAGCGGTGCCGTTGAGGTGCTCGATGGCAAGAGGATTGCCGAGATTGAGAATCCTGAAGAGCGTGCCGAGTTCGTTGCCAAGAAGGTAGACGAATACACCAAGAAGTTCGCCAATCCTTACGAGGCCGCCAAGTTCGGCTACATCGACGATGTGATAGAGCCGCGCAACACCCGTTTCCGCGTGATCCGCGCTCTCCGCACCCTCGAGACCAAGCGTTTGGCCAATCCTGAGAAGAAACATTCGAACATCCCGCTGTAACTGTAAACTCCTAAAGCAATGAATTTGTTGAACTTAACATTATTGGCCGCACACGAGCCTTGGGTTTACAGCAAAGGCTGGATTGTCACCCTCGTGGGCTTCTGCATCGTTATCATCGCGTTGTTCGTCCTTTCGATGATCTTCCGTGCTGTGGCCTCCTACTTCACGAAGCAGGACGCAAAGAAGTTGGCAGTTGATAGTTCCAAGTTGAAAGTTGAGCAGCAAAAACTGACAACTGCAAACTCTCAACTGACAACTGGTAAGGGCGAGATTCCCGCCGATGTTGTCACTGCCATCGGTTTGGCCTTGTATCTTGCCAACAACCAACACGATGAGGAAAGCAACGTGATCACCATCGAGCGCCATCAGACCTCGTGGAACGACAAGAATTATGGAGTTAGACACTGGAACCGTTAAATTGTAGAAAAATGAAAAAATTCAAATTCACCATTAGTGGGAAACCATACGAAGTTGAAGTGCAGAGCATTGAGGGCAATATGGCCACGGTCAATGTGAACGGCACTGATTATCAAGTGGAAATGGAAGAGCAAGCCGCTCCGGTGATTGCTCCTGTGGCTCGTCCGGCCGCCAAGCCCGCCGCGACGCAAACGCAGGCTGCCGCTCCGAAACCTGCCGCCGCTGCCGGTGGCGCAGGCTACAAGATAGCCGCTCCGCTTCCCGGAACCATCATGCAGATCTTCGTCAAGCAGGGCGACGCTGTCAAGAAAGGCGACAAGCTGCTCATGTACGAAGCCATGAAGATGGAAAACAACCTGCTGGCCGAGGCTGACGGTACCATCACCGCCATCAACTGCCGCCAGGGCGACAATGTGCTTCAAGGTGATACTTTAATCGTAATCGGATAAGACATGTTAGGCAAGAAAAGTATCTATAGAAAGCCTGCGGTCATCCTCGGTTCGTTGGTGCTCCTGATGCTGCTGAACATGGTGGTTGTCAACAACCCGATGTTCGCCACCAAGGTCGCCGACATGGGGAAGACCGAGCAAGTGAGCGACATGACCGCTGAGCAAAGCAACGCCCAGCTGGCTGAAATCGCTGCTGCTATCGTAGCACAGCAAGGGACTGAACTGCAAAACCAAATCGAAAGCCTCGACAGCCGCGTGTCGGCCCTCGAAGGCAAGAAAGCCCAAGCCAAGGTGCAAACCGCCCAAACGATGGACGAGGAGCCTACGATGAAGGCCCAGTTCCGCGAAGGCATGCGCAACTTCTGGCTGCTGACGGGTTTCCGTAACTGCAAGATTGGTAACCTCATCATGATTCTGGTGGGTATCCTCTTCATTTTTCTAGCCGTCCGCTTCGAGTTTGAGCCTATGCTGCTCATCCCGATTGGCACGGGTATCATCTGCGGCAACATCCCGTTCTTCCAAGGCACGGGAGTCACGCTGTCTGAAGCCATCGGTTTCGCGCAAAACGCCATCGCCTCAGGGGTCTATAGCTTCGATTTGGAAACCGCCAAAGCACTGCTCCTCACCATTTTTGACGGCAACAACGACAAACACATGGTGCTGAGCGAGGCCATCAAGGAAGTGGACCACCTGAAACTGACCGAATTTGGTCTGGCCGCCAACGAAATCGAGAGCGTGAAGGCCTTCATGAACGAGGTGTTCCAAAGCGGCGAACTGAACCTCCAGACGGGTTTGTACCAGAAGGGCAGTGTGCTGAATTACCTCTATTTCGGTGTGACCTCGGGTGTGTATCCGCCCTTGATTTTCTTGGGCATCGGTGCCATGACCGACTTCTCGTCGCTCATCGCCAACCCGAAACTGATGATTCTCGGTGCCGCTGCACAATTGGGCGTGTTCCTGACCTTCATCGGTGCCTTGTATCTCGGCTTCAACCTGCGCGAGGCGGGTGCCATCGGTATCATCGGTGGTGCCGACGGTCCTACCGCCATCTTCCTGTCGTCGCGTTTGGCCAACGGCACGAACGGCACGCGCAACCTCATCGGTCCCATCGCCATTGCAGCCTATTCCTACATGGCCTTGGTGCCTGTGATTCAGCCGCCTATCATCCGCCTGCTGACCACCAAGGAGGAACGCCTCATCAAAATGCGCGCCCCGCGTATGGTGAACAAGACCGAAAAGATCATGTTCCCCGTCATCGGCCTCATCCTGACCACCTTCATCAGCCCCACGGCCCTGCCACTGTTGGGTATGCTGTTCTTCGGCAATATCATCAAGGAGTCGGGTGTCGTGAAGCGTTTGCAGAACACGGCCTCCAACCCGTTGATTGACATCGTGACCATGATTCTGGGTCTCACGGTGGGTGCCTCGACGCAGGCCTCCGTGTTCCTCACTTCAAGCTCCATCAAGATTTTCGTCCTTGGTGCTTGCTCGTTTGCCGTGGCTACGGCTGGCGGCTTGCTGGGTGCCAAGTTGATGAACCTCTTCCTGAAGGAGAAGATCAACCCGATGATTGGTGCCGCTGGCGTTTCGGCTGTGCCGGATAGCGCCCGCGTCGTCGAAGTGGAAGGTCAGAAGTACGACCCGTCCAACCATCTGCTCATGCACGCCATGGCCCCGAACGTCTCTGGCGTTATCGGCTCGGCTGTCGCTGCCGGTGTGATGATGTCGTTCCTGATGATGTAAGACACCTTGTTGTAAATGGAGCCTTCGCGACGTGGAGGCTCCATTTCAACCAACGCAAAAACCCCATTAATCAACAACATCATTAAAACTAAATCATCATGAAGAAACTTAGACTATTATTGGTTTGCGCCATTGCTGTCCTCTTCTTGGGCAGCTGCAACACCTATACCCATAGCATGAAGACCCCCGCCGCTTACGTTGAGTACCATGCTGACGACTTCCAACTGTCAGACCAAGTGACAGGTGAAGCCACCGTCGTCCGCGTGCTCGGCATCGACTGGCAACACCTCTTTGGCACCAAAGAAATCGGCGAGACTACCAGCGTTGGCACTGTTATTCCTTACATTGGAATGACGATTCCTTCGGGTTCCAACTACGCCCTCTACAACCTGATGCAGAAGAACCCAGGCTATGATGTGGTTATCTATCCTCAAGTGGAAGCCCATCGTCACGCCCCGATACTTGGTACTGACCTCTATTCGAAGACCACCTACAAGGTGACCGCTCGCTTAGGTAAGATAAGGAACAAGTAATCAACTTCTACCATACTTTAAACTAAGGGTTAAATTGAGGAACGACTCGTTTTGAGGCGTTCCTCTTTTTTTGCATTGCTTTTGGCGAAACAAGCCCGGAAATTTCGTACTTTTGAAAACTTTAACCGAACCATCCTTTGATCATGAAAAAATTTAATGTGTTATTGATTACCTTAGCGGTTTCTTTCACCCTTCAAGCCCAAACGTTTCAAGGTAGCTTGCAAGCACCAAGGCCCAAGGTCGGCGTGGTGCTCGGAGGCGGCGGTGCCAAAGGAGCCTCGCACATCGGTGTGCTGAAATACCTTGAGGAAATGGGCATTCCCGTCGACTACGTGGCGGGTACCAGCATGGGATCCATCATCGGCGGCCTTTATGCCATGGGCTATTCGCCCGACGAACTGGCTGTGCTGATTGCCAACATGAATTGGTCGGAATATGTCGGCAACAGCATCGATCGGTCCGTAATGTCGCCCGAGATGCGCCAACGTCATAGCACCCTTGCTCTCAACATTCCTTTTGGTTTGGAGGGATTGTCGGTTAAGGACGGGAAAAAGCCGCTTACCCGAAATTTGCCCAGTGCTTACGTCAGCAATACGGCTTTAATCAATCTGTTCAACGACCTTTGCATCGGCTACCAAGAAGACATGAACTTCAACGATTTGCCCATTCCCTTTGCTTGCGTGGCCACCGACATCGCTACTGGGAATGAAGTGGTCATCCAGCAGGGAAGTGTGCCCACAGCCATGCGCGCCAGCATGGCAATCCCAGGTGTGTTTTCGCCCGTACTGATGAACCATCAAGTCTTGGTGGATGGTGGACTCGTCAACAATTTCCCCGCTGATGTGCTTCTCGACATGGGAGCCGATATCATCATTGGCGTTGAAGTCTCCGACAAACTCGACCTCAACACCGAAGAGATTCCCTCTTTGCTTACTGTCTTTAACTGCCTGGTTTCGAATGCGGTAAGTCCAAAAAGGGCGGAAAATAGAAAGCTATGCAATGTCTATATGGCGCCCGACATCACGGGTTATGGCACCCTGAGTTTTACGCCCGATGCCATCGACACCTTGGTGAACCGAGGCTACAAGAAAGCCAAGGAATATCACGAGCAATTGGCCCAAATCAAGCTGTATCTCGACTCAAATTCCACACAGCCCGTTGGCAAGCAACTGCGCGCCGACAAGGCGAAAAACCTGAAAAACGAGCCTGTTTTCATCCATTCCATCACCATGAACCAATGCGACGTCGCGCAAAGCCGATGGCTCACCCGCAAAGGCGGGCTGCATTTGGATCGCTACACGACTTTCGATGACATCGACCACGCCGTCAACATTTATCGAGGCACAGGCGCTTTCAACGACATCACATACAACATCTTGGAAGACAAGAACAACAGCAGGAACGACAGCGTCAGGGTCTATGACCTCATCTTCAACTTCAACCCCACACCGCCTCATGTGATTGGCATCGGCTCACGCTACGATACGGAAGAAGGTGCGGCATTGCTTATCAATTTGGGTATCAATGAAAAACAGCTTTCGGGAGCCAAACTCAACTTGACGGGAAGACTGAGTTATAACCCGCGCTTCAACCTGACGGCCACGTATGCTTTGCTTTCGGTGGCCGATTTCAATATGGAATACAACTATCGCAGCCAGCATTTCAAGGTGATGGTGCAAGACAGCCGCAAGAACACCAACTTGCATTTCGTGCAGAGCAAGGTGAATGCCTATGTCTCGCAGTTCCATCTGCTCAACGTCAATACGGCTGTGGGCTTCTCCTATGCTTCCACCCGCTTCGACCAAGCCTATTTCGACAGCAACACTTACGACACGATTGACATGGCTATCGTCCATTCTTCCGCCTTTGACGATAACCGCCTTTTTGGACCCTATCTTCACCTCAATTATGACAACCTCGACGATGCGTATTTTGCCCGTCGCGGCTTGAATGCGCAACTCGACAGCCACTTGTACATTGACCAAAAGAATACCGAAGGCTTGGTGCAGGATCTCGGACTTTTCGTCGAAGGCTACCTTACGCCTCGGGACGGCAAACTGACCATCATCCCTCAATTCTATAGTCGCATGGTATTCGGCAAAGCCCTTTATGCCAACCTTTGGAATGCCATTGGGGGCGAAGTCGCGGGGCGACATATCGACCACCAAAAGCCTTTCATCGGCGTGAGCCACGTCAACGAGACCTGCGACCTGACCGCTATTCTCCGCTGCGATTTGCGGTACAATTTCTACGGGAAGCACTATCTTACAGCGATGTACAACTTCATGTACGGCATCGAAGGCTTTGGAGATGATGACGAGGCCTTTTTGCGAGAAAACTATTCGGGACTTGGTTTGCGCTATGCCTACGACAGCCCTATCGGTCCGATTTCACTTACCTCGCAATGGTCGGATTGCACACATCGTTTTAGCATGTTCTTTTCGCTGGGCTACATATTTTGATTAGGAGGGAGGTCGTTTGTCGTCATTGCGAGGAATGACAAAGCAATCCAGAGAGAGATTTGTTTTCTGGATTGCTTCGTTCCTCGCAATGACGCGAAGCGTGTCAAAAGCTCCCAACTCCTAACTGACAACTGCTAACTGGTAACTCCAAACTAATTATCGCGGTAATCCTTCTTTTTCTCGTACTTCAAGTCCTTCAGGGCTTGGGCCTTCACGTTGATGGTGAAGTTCCAGCTCTTGTATGAGCCGATGGGAATCCAGTTGAAGCGCATCTCCCAGCAGTGCAGGTCGCGATAGACGCTGAGGCTGGTGTAGGTGATGTTTTTGCCCACGAAGTCCCAACCTGTCGAGAAGGTGACTTTCCACTTGGGTGTGATGCTGATGTCGCCATTGAGGCCGATGGTGTGCACATGCGTGTTGGTGGCGATGCCCATGAAGGCGGCATAGGCCAGCGAGGTGGTATAAGTCAAGTTGTAGCTGACGGACAGCGACCATGGCGTAGTCCAATCGATGTAGGCGTTGGGGTTGCCCAAAATCTCGTTTAGCTCGTCGGGGTCGAACATGCCTGACTTTCGGGCGTTTTCGTTGATTTCGTCGCGCAGTTCCTGACTGCCTTTCTGCCCTCGCACCTTCTTGAGGTCGTTTTGGTTGAAGCTGTAACTCATGCTGAATGTCCACGATGAGTTCTGCTTGCGGAACAGCCGACCGTTGTCGATGACCTCTAAACGGTTGATGCGGCGGCCCAGCGAGTCGGCTGCGTAGGGATCCCACGAGCTGCGATAACTGACCACCAATTTCTTGAAGAAGGTGTTGCGACCACTGATGGAAACAGGCGCAAGCTGGAGCGAGTCCTTGGTGATGTCGTAACTACCCGAAATGCTGAGCGATTCCAAAATAGGCACTTTTTTCACCCCTGTGATGGTATCAGTGCTCGACGGCACCTTGATTTCCAAGTTGTTGCCGAAACTGTAAGTCAACATCCCCGATTGTGTTTGCGATGGCGTGCCGTAAAGGGCGCGGTCGAACTTGTTGTAGGTTTGCTCCACGTCATTGCCATCGACGTAGGTACCATAAACACCCCATTTCGGGTCGCCGAAGTTAGGACGGTAGGTGAAGCCGATGTTGGGCGTGATGACGTGACGGATGGCGCGGATGGGGCCTTGGGCAAAGTTGACCATACCGTAGATTTTGGTGGTCAACGAGCTGGTGGCGCTGAAGTCGACCAAATTGCGGAAACCGAAGATGGTGTCGGTTTGCAGATGGCCCGTCGAATCGGTGTCGTGGATCCATTGCTTCTCGAAGTGATTGAAATACATGTAGTCGTTGAGCGTCAGCGAATTGGTCCACGAGAAATGTTTGAGCAACTTGATGGTTGCGCTGATGGGCATGGTGTGCTTGACTCCCATCTGCATATGGTCGCGCATCATGCTGCGTGCCCAACCGCCAAAGTCATCCTTGATGCCGTTGAAGAGCACAGTGTCCACGTCGTTGACGTAGGCCTTTCCGTTCATCGTGTAGCCCATGCTCATGCTTTGGTACCAGCGTTTCTTGCCCACCTTGTCGACGTTTTTCAGGGGATAGAACGTGTTGACCGTCAGAGTGACTTCGGGCAACGAGGCCGTGACTTGTCGCGTCAGCGTGTTTTGGCTGTGGCTGGCATTGAGGGTGAGATAGACTTTGCTGGCGAAGTTGGTTTGGTACGATATGCTCGATTGGAAGGTGTTGCTCAGCTGGTCGGTGGTGGTTTGGGCGTTGTATTTGTTGAAGTTGGAGCTGACGATGTTGACGTTGGCCGAGAAGTTGCGCCTTGGATGAGCCTTGGGGTCTTGTCTATGCGTCCATTGGATCTTGAAATCGTTGCTTTCTTGGTAGTCGGCAGCGCCTTTGGTGCCAATCTTGTTGACGGCGAAGCCCAACGCCATCGATCCGTTGTGACGGTAACGACGGTTGTAGCGGAACGTCGGCTTGATGCCCCACGAGCCTCGCGTGTAGATGTCGCCCAGCACTTGCAGGTCGTAGTTGTCGTTGATGGCCCAGTAATAACCGCCGTTTTCGAGGTAGAAGCCTCGGTTGGCCGACTCGCCGTAGGTGGGGATGATGAGGCCTGACTTCTTGCCTTTGGTGTTGGGAATCATGGCGAAAGGTAAGGCCAACGGCAAGGGGATGTCGGAGATGGTCATGTAGATGGGGCCGGTGACGATTTTGTCGTCAGGGATGACTTTGGCTTTGGTGAACTTGAACTGATAGTGCGGATGTTCCTTCAGGTCGCAAGTGGTGTAGCCGCCCGAGCGGATGTTGATGGTGTTGTCGTCCATGCGCTTGATGCGCTCGCCGTGCAGGTAGCCGCCTTGTTCCTCGGTCCACACCTTGGTGATGATGCCTTTCTTCGTCTTGAAATTATACAGCATCTCGTTCGCCTCGAAGGTCGACTCACCTTGGGTGAAGACGGGCCGTCCCTGCCATTTGCCCAAGGAATCCAAAATGCCATAGGCCCTGCAAGTGCTGGTTTCGAGGTCGAATTCCAGACAGCTGGCTTTCAGTGTGATGTCATCATATTTTGCTTCGGCATCGCCGTAATAGAAAATCTTCTTTTGGTTCATGTCGCGATACACCGAATCGGTGGCCGAACAAATCACCTGCACCTCGATGGCCGAACCCGAACGAGGGGGCTTGATGCGCTCGCGACGGGTGTGTCTCAGGGTGTCGTAACGCAAGGAATCGTGGATGATGGAATCTTGAACGATTGTGTCTAGAGATATTGAATCCTGTTGGGGAGACGCGATGAATTGCGTCTCAACAAGGGTGTCTGAGGCCACCGTTATCGTGTCGACCAGACGTTCGGGCAAGGCCACCGTATCCGCACTCAGGCTGTCGTTCAAAGCTTCAAAGCTGTGGTTATCTTTCTCAATATTAGATATTTGCTTGCATCCGTAAAACATCACAACCATTGCGGCAAGCAAAGAAAAGGCCAACCTCTGGAAATATTTTTTATATGTCGTGCGTATTGTCAATGCGAAAACAATTATTTTTGTACGCTTGAATTTCGCTGCAAAGATAGTTTTTCTTCGCGCATAAATAATCGAACTCAATATGATACAACGAAAGATTTCGCGATTTGGTGTCTTATTCCTGATATTTCTGATGCCTTTGTGCGCTTGGGCGCAGAAAGGCGAAAAGATCCAGACCATCGTCATCGATGCGGGTCACGGCGGCAAGGACACGGGCGCTTTGGGCAAGATTACCACCGAGAAAGCGGTCAATTTGGCCGTGGCCAAGAAGTTCGGCAACTACATCAAGGAGAACCTGCCCGACGTGAAGGTGATCTACACGCGCAGCACCGACAAGTTCGTTGAACTGAGCGAGCGCGCCGCCATCGCCAACCGCAACAACGCCGACGTGTTTATCTCCATCCACTGCAACTCCACCGAGGGCACCACGACGGCCAACGGCGCCGAGACCTATGTGATGGGTGAGTCGAAAAACGAGAAGAACCTTGCTGTAGCAAAGAAGGAGAACGCCTCTATCTTGCTGGAAGACAACACCGATGCCTACAACAACTTCGACCCCAACAGCACCGAAGCTTATATCCTGTTTTCGCTTTCGCAGAGCCTCTACCAGAGCCAGAGCCTCGATTTGGCGGGCAAGATGCAGAAGCGGTTTGCCGCCAAGGGTCGCCACGACCGTGGTGTACAACAGGCTGGTTTCCTGGTGCTTTGGAAGACTTCGATGCCTAGCATTTTGGTTGAGTTGGGCTTCATCAATAACATAAAGGAAGAGCAATTCCTCAACTCCGAAAAGGGACAGACCCAGATGGCTTTGGCGCTTTATCGGGCCTTCGAGGACTACAAACGCGAGTTTGAGGCCGAGAACCATTCAGGAGGAAGCAAACCCGTGGCCAGCGAAAAACCTAGCACGCCGAGCGGCAGTGGCGATACCTATTTCGCCGTTCAGTTTGCCAGCCGCGACAAGAAAGTCAGCTCCACCGACAAGGCCTTTAGCGGCGTGAAAGAAGTGGATGTTTATGAATACAACGGTGCTTTCCGCTATATCTCTGGGCATTTCACCTCGAAAGAAGCGGCCATGAAACGGCAAACCGAAGTGCGCAATTTGGGCTATAAGGACGCCTTCGTTGTGGCTTTCATCAACGGCGAACGCGGCACCATCAAGCAGGCCGAAGAGGCGCTGAAGAAATGACAAAAAAGGGGTCTCCGTTTGGCAGCCCCACAAGCAACCTTTTGTGTACCAGCTTGTTTTTCTCGTTTGAGAGCCAAAGGATTATTGAGCTTTTTTTGAAACCATGGCTTTTGTGACTTGTAACCCTATTAAAATCAAAGCATCTGCATAGATGACAATTTGTTGCAAAAGGTTCAAATACGAGGAGAATAGGATTGCAACTAAAAACAATCCTACAGCAAGATATCCTTCTTTGATGAATTCTTTTGTTTTTGGTATTGTGAAAAAAGGAACTAGGTCTATTAGAAGAATGAAGAAGAAAACAAAGGTGTGGCATTTAGTCAAGAACAAGAAAACCCCAGGTGCGAGAATAAGCATAAGAATGCCAGCTTGATATGATCTGGATAAAAAAAACGGCGGGATTTCTCTTTTCTTTTGATTTACAAACACTTCTTCTTCCGTATCATAGATTCCTATTGGTAGTTTCCAATAAAACAAACCATTTGTGGCGATTTGGAATTGATTTAAATGGTATAAATCCACACAAACAAAATAGAAACAATCTTCGGAGACAGATAGTCTTTTTTCGGCTTTCTTCAAACACAATCCTGTTGCTGAAAGCAGATGTTCACCTTGTTCTACCTCAATAGCAACCGAATCGCCCCTTTGTAATCTTGCTACTTCCATGCCATCCAAATCCACTATTATGCCTTTGGGGATATGATGAGAGTCATATGGACGCGATATCGTAATGGTCACCATGGCTCTGCTATCTTGAGAATTCATAAGCGGAAACAGCCGAACACAGAGCGGTATAACCAATTATGATACCAGCCCCTATGGGATTGGGAATGGAAGCTCCATACCAAAAGATACTGTAAAGTCCTATTAAATCTGATCCGACCCAAGGAGGGAGCAAGTCAAGGTCGTTTTCTGCATGTGCAGACCACAAACCAGAACTATGCCTATAAACAGACAAAAGCATAAGTTCATTCTTGACCGCATTGTCATTTTGCTCTATTAGCAAAAGGCTTTCGATATTTTTTGCGGCCATGATCTTCTCTTCCATAGAATCTGTTCCAAAAACCAAATTTGTTAATTGACTTTGAAAAGATTGAGATGTAATACCAGCATAGTTTTGTAGAGACGTTATGAACCCATATACATCGGAAATGATATCTATTGTTCTTTCTCCGTCAATCAATTCATATTGATAACAGAAACTCTTTAGTTCGTGGCTTTGGTTGGTGAGACCTTTATCAAACAAGAACTCATCTATATAATCAAGTATTGTCTCAATTTGAACATAATAGTCTTGAGTTGGGGGAGCTTGATAAAAAGATGTGTATGATACCAAAGAGTCTCTCTCCCCATTGGTGAGTACAAATCCATTTTCTTTGAATTGTTCATCCACATATTGACAAATTGCATTATGCAAAACACCAATTGAGTCATATGGATTGTTTGCGTTTTCGTAAACCGACGAAGATCTATTAGGCTCTTCTTGCTTGTTTTTGTCATTGTTGGATAAAGAATTGTTTTCTTTCTTACATCCAACAAATACAGTGATAAGCAACATCGCTGCAATGATTTTGATATAATTATGTTTCATTTTTTGTAAGTATTAATTGTTAAGCGAAAGGATTCTTTTTTTCATGCTTTTTGTATCGAAGCATTCTGCTAATAACTTATTGGCAAACATTTATTTGGATGAAAGTACCATAAGCATACATGAAAAGCAATAGAAGAAGAAAGGCATACCTCCCGAGCCATTCGATCCTATTTGGTTTAAGGGACCACCGTCTTTTATATTTTGCTTTATTTCACGCATCTTCCAAAAGTTTTTTCGAAGCAAAGGTAAATAAAAAAACGAAACAAGAATAAAAAGCAACAAATTTATACTAATTTAGAATTATTCTATCTTATGTTAGGGTAAAATTATTAAAACCGTATTGGCACGGAATGAATATCTATTATCATTCTATTACCAAACCGGAAAACTGACTTTCGAGCGGTTGCTCAGGCCAATGTTGAGGCCAAAAAGGTCCTCTAGTTCCGCTGTCGAGGTGCTAATGATGGGGTCGGTGATTTCCATAGTGACGGTCAAATGTTGCCGATAATTCGTGTACCATACGGTATACGTGGAATCGGTGTCGGGAATAGGATAGTGATGCCCAGATGACATATTGGAGTCGCACTCGGTCATCCTCACCTCGGCGATTCGGGCAATGGGCTCGTTGGGCAAAGGCTCCGAACCGCCTTCCACATCGTCAAAGCCCGATGCCGTCACCTTGATTTTGATGACATCACCGATTTGTGGTATATAGTCGCTGGTGAAAAACCAATTGACGACAGGATGAAGGTAATGCGCATAATAGCTGGTGTCAGAATCCAACCGCATCTCACCTTTGGATTCTCCATTCACGTAAAGGAAAACTTGGGTACCATCGGGTCTTTCGTAGTCGGTGATGGTATCGTAAACGAAATCGCTTTTGTAGACGACTGCTTTGATGGGCTCGCCAGGTTGCGCGATGCAGTTGACGACCAATTGAGGGTCGACATATTCGCCTTTGAACGGGAGGGGCTAGGTGCAGGATGAGAACAGGGCCGTGCCGATAATGAATGCTATTGCTAATTTAATGGTTTTCATTTTTTTTGTTACTGTTTTACTATGGCTTATGGCCTATGACTGCGGCCGCTTCCACGGTGGTTGAAGTGGCCATAGTCATCAGCCATTGGCCATCTTTGTTATTTTAAAATTTAAATCCGTAGGAAAAGGAGATGGAGATGTTTTGTGTACCAGCCTTGCGTAGGGCGAACCGCGTGCGTCCGCAGACGATATCAACGAATCAAATACGCCATGAACTGCCACAAACCCAATAATCTGGCAGCATAGCCAATGCACTGTCGGGCCACTGCCGCATCACGCCGTCGATAGCCGACAATCGCTGAAGCATCGCATCAGAACAACCCTCTTCCGCCTTTCTGTCGCAAGAGGCCATTGCCGCCAACGGCAGGAAGCCAAATCAAACGAGTCTTTTCATGGTTGCAAAATTATAAAATAACAACGGACATTTTCATTATCTTTGCAACTTCAAACCATCGAATTATGTTCCAGGAAATCGAACGGAAGTTTTTGGTCTCCAGCGACTTCAAGACGGAGGCCGTCGAAACCACCGACATCATTCAAGTCTATCTGAGCCACAAGCCCACGGTGCGCGTGCGCATCAGGGGCGAACGCGGCTATCTGACCATCAAAGGCCTCATTGGCCCAACGGGCTTGTCGCGCTTCGAGTGGGAGAAGGAAATCACGAAGGCCGAGGCTGAGGCCTTGCTCCAGTTGGCCGAGCCTGGCCGTATCGAGAAGACCCGCTATTTGGTGAAAAACACCGACGGCATCCACACATGGGAGGTGGACGAGTTCCACGGCGACAACGAAGGGCTCGTCATGGCCGAAATCGAGCTCCAGTCGGAGGCCGACACCTTCGACCGCCCTTCATGGCTAGGCAAGGAGGTCACCGGCGACCCTCGCTACTACAACTCCGCCCTGAAAAAACACCCCTACAAGATGTGGAAATGAAAGTTTTTTTTTCGTGGCAATCGCAAAAATCCCTATTTTTGTCCTCTCCTAAAACCGCTCACGCCATGAAAAAGACACTCTTGCTCCTGCTTTTGCTTCCCTTTACGCATTTCGCCCAAGTCACCGACGACTTCGCCGACGGCGATTTCAGCCAGAACCCAGCTTGGTCGGGAACGACGGAGCAATATATCGTCAACAGCAACCAGCAACTGCAACTCAATGCCGAAGGCGAAGGGACGGCCTATCTTTCCTTGCCCATCATCGAATACGAGACCATGGAATGGCAGTTCTGGATTCGGGAGGCTTTTGCCCCGTCGGGCAACAACTACACCAACGTGTGGCTCAGCGCCGACCAAGCCGATTTGAGCCAAGCCATGCAAGGCTATTTCCTCCGTTTCGGCGAAGGCGGTAGCAACGATGCCATCGAACTCATCCGAAAAGATGCCGATGGGCAACAAAGCATTTGTCGAGGCACGGAAGGCACCATCGCGGCCTCGTTTGCCGTGGCGGTCAAGGTGACCTGCGACCGCGAAGGCAACTGGATGATTCAGGCTTGCTATGACAACTCTGCCGTTTACGTCATCGAGGCCCAAGGCGTTGACGACAGCTATGGCAAAGGCGGCTATTTCGGCTTTTGGTCCAAGTTCACCTCGAGCAACGCCAAGAAGATCTATTTCGACGACGTCTACGTCGGCCCGCGCATCATCGACCACGAGCCACCCCAATTGCTGACTTGCGAGGTTCTCGATTTGACGCATCTGCAACTGGCTTTCAACGAAGCACTCGACGAGGCCACGGCACTGAACCGCGACAATTATTCCATCGACAATGGCTTGGGTCATCCTGCCGCGGTCAGTTTTGGCGACAACGCGGCCTCCATCGTCCTCGAATTGGACCGCGAAATCGGCAATGGCGTCAACTACACCTTGACGGTCATCGGGGTTAAGGACTTGTGGAACAACACGATGGAACCCACCACCAAGACCTTCTCGATTTACGAAGCCTCGGAGTACGACGTCGTCATCAATGAGATCATGGCCGACCCTAACCCCGTGGTGGGCTTGCCCGAATGGGAATTTGTGGAGCTCTACAACACCACCGACTTTGGCATCGACCTGAAAGACTGGCAGATACAAATCGGTTCCAGCGACAACACCTTTGGTAGTTTCGTCCTTGAACCGCATGCTTATGTCATTTTGTGCCATAACGATGCGGTTGCGGAGCTGCGTCAATACGGCGACTGCATCGGCTTCGGCAGCTTCTCGGTGGGCAACACCTCTTCGGCGATGTACCTCTACAGCAAGTCGGGCACGCTGATTTCGAGGGTCAACTTCAACAATACTTGGTACCACGATACGAACAAAGCCAATGGCGGCTGGTCGGTGGAGCAAATCGACCCGCTGAACCCCTGTGCGGGTGCTTCCAACTGGACGGCTTCTGTTGACGCCTCGGGCGGCACGCCGGGTCATATTAATTCCGTCAATGGCGAGAACGACGTCCAGCCCAAGGTGGAGCGTGTGAGCATGTTTGGCAACTTCATTGTCCAGATTTGGTTCGACCAGCAAATGGACGCGGCTAGCCTCCTGCCGACGCAGAACTATCTCGTCGAGGAACTGGGTGAGCATCCCGACCAAGTGGAAATCAATCCGAACGACCCGAATTACGTGGGTCTCATCTTCGATCACGGTTTTGAAGTGGGTTCGGTTTACACCATCATTATCAACAACGTGACTAACTGCGTGGGCAACCCCATCGAGGCGGATACGCGCCTGCCATTTGGCCTGCCCAACGACATCGCCGAAGGCGAAATCCTGATTAATGAGATTCTTTTCGACCCGATTTCTCCTGGCGTGGATTATGTGGAACTTTACAACAATTCATCCAAGACCTTCGACCTCAGCACTTTGATGCTCGGCGTGATTCGCGAAGGCACGTTCCCTAATCCCGCCGACACCACTCTGAAGGAAATCACTGCCGACAGCCGTCTGTTCATGCCGAACACATACGTTTTGTTGTCCGCCAACAGCGAAATTGTGGGCGAGCAGTACGACTGTCCGACCGACAACTTCGTGCAGATGGCATCGTTTCCGAGCTATGCCAACGCGGGCGGCACGGCCATCCTCATGGGCAAGGACGGCACCCTGGTCGACCAGATGGCTTTCTCCGAAAAGATGCACTATCCGTTGCTGAAAGTCACCAAAGGCGTGGCGCTGGAGCGTGTTAGCTTCGACCAGCCCTCGATGGATGCCGACAACTGGCATTCCGCTGCCGAGAGCGTGCATTTCGGCACGCCGGGTCAACCCAATTCGATGAGGCAAGCCGCCGAGCCTTCGACTGACGAAATCTCCATCAGTCCCGATGTGTTCTCGCCCGATGGCGACGGCTATGACGACGCCTGTTTCATCAACTACCGTTTTGACGAGACGGGTTACACGATGAACATCTACATTTTCAACGTGGCGGGACAATTAATCCGTCATTTGGTGAAAGGCGAATTGGTGGGGCAGGAGGGCAGCGCCCTTTGGAACGGCCTCGACAACAACGGCAACAAGGTACCCGTCGGCGTCTACGTCGTCGTCACCGAGGTGTTCAATTTCAACGGCACGGTGAAACAATTCAAGAATGCTGCCGTCGTTGGAACGCGCTAATCTGTAGAGACGTTGCGCGCAACGTCTCTACAGATCCATGTTAGATTGCGCCACAATCTGTTTCGTATCGGGATTGAAGGCGGTCAGATTTCCTAGTCCAGGCTTGTCGGTCACGTAGACGCCGTTGTCCAAGGCAATGAAGTCGTAGTTGGCGTTTTGTTCGATGACGAGCGTCATGAAGCTGTAGTCGACGGGGATGTGGCCATGAATGATCTTCTTGCCATGGTTCTTGTTGTAGTCGACCTTGAACTTGCGGGTCCACATTATGCTTCTTGTATCTTCAAACGGGTCGGCGATGCTGAAGTTCATGCCGGCGTGCACCAGAATGTAATCCTCCAGTTCGATGTAGGGCAGGCATTCATTCATCCAATCTATATACATCTTGGGAATCTCGCGCGGATGCTTTGTGCCGAAGCTCTCCAAGGTGGCTTTGGCGCCCACGGCTTCCCATTCCTTCTGCTCGGGGTGCTTGCCGCCGAAGAGCTTCTTCTTTTGGTCAGCTTCGTAGGCTTTCACGCACATGTCCTCGTGGTTGCCTTTTAGGAAATGCACGTTGTATTCTTCCTGTTGCAAATGCATCAGATAGTCGATGACGCCTTTGCCGTCGGGACCTCGGTCGATGTAGTCGCCCAAAAAGAAGAGTTCGTCGTTTTTGCCCACCTTGAGTGTGTTCGTCAGCAGTGCCTTCAGGGTGCGCAAACAGCCGTGAATGTCGGGGATGATCCAGCGATGTGTCATGGCTATGGTTTTTAGAACAACTTGTTGAGGTTCAAGGCTTCGTATTGTTTCCGGAGTCGGGTCTTGAATGTCCAACGCACGTCGGAGATCCAGCGGCGCGACAGCTCGCAGTAGTCCACAAACAAGGAATAGGAGAAGAAGAGCAGCACCGTGCCGCACAAGGCCCAAATCCAAGGTAAGTTGCAGAACAACACGATGGTGCCTGCAACGAAGACGAGCGGGAAGAGCACAAAGCGCACGCCATAACTGACCGTGTTGCCGAAGGCGGGATCCTTCAGCTTGCCTCTGATGATCAGCGTGATGAGCCATATGGGAAGCGTGACGACAGCCGAAGCCACGAAATAGGGAAGCCCTGTCAGCAAAACGGCTAACTTCCAGAGCGAGTTGAGCAAAGGATATTTCTTTGCCGTCGAAGTGACCGAGATCTTCTGGCGTTCACGTTCGTGGGCAAAGGCCATGACGCGCTCAAAGAGCTTTTGGGCTTCTTCTGGTTTTTCTTCCTTGAAATTCAATACCTTGCTGACAGTTTCGCGGTTGCGGAGCATCTTCTTGTAGAGTCCGCCGGCGCGTTTTTCGTTCTTCATTTTCACGATTTCCCAGATGGCGTCATAGTCTTCGTTGTCGGGGATGTAGGTGAAGAGTTTCGCGATTTCGTTGTGCAGCATGTCTTTCAAGTGGTTGATGTTCACGGCCTCGTTTTCCTCGGTCGTGTGCTTGAAGAACTCCGTTACGTTGATGGCTGGCCCGAAATTAATCATCGCCGTGCTGCGAAAGCGGAAGTAGTCGCCGTATTCGATGGCGGTTGGGATGATGTAGATGGGGTTCTCGTCTCCGAATTGTTTGTTGGCGTCGATGGCGATGTGGAACAAACCCTTGCCCATGCGCATCAGCGAGTGCTTGGTACGGTGCATGCCTTCGGGGAAGAGGTAGAGGTCGACATGGTCGTGGATGACGTCGACGGCCTTGTTGAGCGAGTCGTCGTTTTGGCGGACGGCCGCCACGCCGTTCCGAATCCTGAAGATGGGCAAGATACGTAGGAAATGCAATATCTTGGCCACGGTGGGGTTCTTGAAGATGTCACCTCGCGCGATGAAGACTTTCTTGATGTTGTCAGACGACAGCAGCACCAGGGCGTCCATCAGCGTGTTGCTGTGGTTGACGCCGAAAATCGTGGCTTTGTCCTTGGGAAGGTTTTCCTTTCCGTGGACCTCAAACCTGCGGTACGAACGGCGCGTTTGCCAGTTGACGTAAGGGAGGAAAAACGAATACCAAAAGTCCGAATCTTGTATTTTCTTGGCCATTTGAATCGCAAAATTAAAGGACAAAAGTACATATTTCTCATTTACATTGGTTCTTTTTTTCAACCAAATCATTATTTTTACTACTTTTACGGCCTCAAATCGCACGAAATGAAGATAAAATCGCTTGTCATCATGATGGTGACGTGGCTCTGCGGGATGCTGTTTTCCTGTCAGGAACAGCCCCAACCTGCGAAAGACAAAGAGGTGGAAACCGACACCTTGACCATCTTGCAACATGTGCAGGAACGGGGCAAATTGATTGCCGTAACCAATTGCGAAATCATCAATTACAATACCGATACCAAAACGCCTTCGGGCTTTGAGTACGAACTGCTGAGCAATTTTTGCAAGGCTTACGATCTCGAACTCGAGATGATTGTCAACGAGAACCTGGACTCGTGCTTCCAGATGCTCGACTCCTGCGAGGTCGACATGGTGGCTGTGGGCATCGGTTCCAACAAGATAATGAAACATCGCTATTTGCTGAGCAATCCCATCTTGTTGCAGCGCAGTGTCTTGGTGCAACGCATGCCGAAAGACTGGAAGAAAATGTCGACGGCCAACGAGGTCGAGAACCAGCTGCTTCGCTCGTCGGTCGACTTGGCGGGCAAGACCATTCATCTGCCTTCGGGCAGCCATGAGGTGGTTCTGCTCAGCCACCTCTCCGACCAAATCGGCGACACCATTTACATCGTCGAATGCGACACGATGAACAGCGTCGACCTGGTGCAGGCTGTCGCCGACGGACAAATCGATTACACCGTGGTGGAGGAGTATGTGGCTCGCATGGCCTCCATCGGTTTGGGCGGCCTCGACACCAAGTTGAACATCAGCGTGGAACAGCCTTTGGGCTGGGCCTTGCGGAACCACGAGGGCGACTCTTCGTTGCTGCTGGCCATCAATGAGTGGATCGACAATTTCGAGCAACGCAACCTCAACCGCATCTTGGCCAAATATGTCAACAAAGGCAATGTGTTTGGCATGAAGAAACCCAAAGCGGACGGACTGTCGGGCTTCGACGCCATCATCAAGAAAACGGCCAAGGAAATCGGCTGGGACTGGCGGTTGCTGGCCTCGCTCATCTTTCAGGAGTCGCACTTCCGGCTCGACCTCGAGAGCGAGAAAGGCGCCTTCGGCCTCATGCAACTCATGCCCGTCGTCATGGAGCGTTATGACATCGACTACGATGCCACGCCCGAAGAACAACTGGAGGCGGGCGGCAAACTCATCAAATACCTGAGCGATTGCCTAGCTAACAAAGTGTCCGACAGCACCGAGCGGATGAAGTTCGTCTTGGCTTCCTACAATGCAGGCCTCGGCCATGTCTACGACGCCCAGCGCCTGGCGCTCAAATACGGCAAAGACCCCGAGGTGTGGGACAACAATGTGGACTATTTCATCCTCAACAAGTCGAAATATTACAATGACACTTGCTGCAAGGCGGGCTATTTGCGTGGCTCCGAGACCTATCGGTTTGTCGAAGAGGTGCTCGACCGCTATTATCAATATCAAGCAACTTATAATTAATGTCAAGGGCTCCTGAGCTTGCCGAAGGACCCGATTTAAAAAGAGGTCAACCATGAAAAAGATTTGTACTAGCCTTATTGTTTTGGCTTTTTTGTTCTTTGGCTTTTCTGAAGCCTCAGCCCAATCCTTCAACGCCGGCCTGACCGCTGGTGCTACGTTCTGCCAGGTTGACGGCGACAATTACGCGGGATTCCATCAACTGGGTTTCACTGCGGGAGCCTTCGTCAACCTGCCTTTTGATGATTATCTTTCAGCCCAAATGGAACTGAAGTACTCGCTTTTAGGAGCACATTCGTCTGACAGAGAGGTGAACGAGTTCTATTATAATCCCTACAACCTTCGCCTGCATTATGCCGAGGTGCCACTCATGTTGCGCTTCGGCGTGGATTTCCTCACCTTGGAAGCTGGTGTCAGTGCCGATATTCGGGTTAGGGCCACGGAGGATGTGGATGGCGATTACCAAATCACGACCTCGCGCTGGAATGCTTTCTCGATGACGGCCAACGGCGGCGTGCATCTCGCCATTAATGAGCATCTGGGTGTCGGCGCACGTTTCATGTACTCCGTGGTGCCCATCCGTTTCACGGGCAATCCTGGGTGGTTCTACAACCAATATTACAATAAAGTGGTCCAGATTACGCTGACCTACAACATCAACTCTCCGTTGCGATAAACTCGATATTCCGTTTCAATCCCTCATACCCGGTGCGTTTCACGGCCGAAGGCTTGAATAGAGCCTCAAATCCAGCTTCGTCGAGGCTCTTCCAGTCGGCTTCCCGCATGGACAAAAGCCGTTCGGAAGGTTGGAATTCAGGCTCCCTGTTGGGCAGCGAGAACCGGTTGTAGGGACACACGTCTTGGCAAATGTCGCAGCCATACATCCAACCTTTGAATTGCTCTCGGTCGTGTCCTTCGAGGCTGCCTTTGTATTCGATGGTCAGATAGGAGATGCACTTGCGCGCATCAATGCGGAACGGGGCCTCCAAAGCACCTGTGGGGCAGGCGTCGAGGCATTTTGTGCAGCGACCGCAGCGATTGGTCATGATTTGACTAGTTTCGGTCAAGTCCAAAGGCAGAAACAAGTGTCCGATGAAAAAGAAAGAACCTTTTTTCGGATGGATTAAGGTGGTGTTTTTTCCGATAAACCCCAAGCCGCATCGCACGGCCCAAGCACGGTCAAGCACGGGCGCCGAGTCGACGAAGACGCGGGAGCCTTCCAGCTTACCCGCCTGCGCCTCAATGCGTTCCAGCAGTTGGCGCATCTTGCGTTTCAAGACGTTGTGATAGTCGTTGCCATAGGCGTATTTGGCGATTTTGCAGTGTTCGCCGTCGCCGACGGTTTGTTGGGGAAAATAGTTGTAAAGCACGGTGACGATGCTCTTGGTGCCTTCCACGAGCAGGCGCGGGTCGTAGCGTTTTTCCTTGTTGCGGGTCAGGTAGCCCATCTCGCCTTCACGTTCTTCTTCGAGCCATTGCTCCACGTGCGCCGATTCCTCATCCAAGGCCGTGGCACAGGCTATGCCGCAAGCGTCGAAGCCCATGCGTTCGGCTTCGTCGACAATCCATTTTGAGGTCATCGGAAGTTTAGAACGGGGCAAACGACACACCCACCGACAAAGGATGGAGCTCAGGCGCTTCGTGACCCACGGCGAACACGGGCGAGATTTGGTAGGCCGCAAAGGCGCTCACCCATTTCCAGCCCACGCGTAAGGTGGCGGTGTAGGCATAACGCTCCAAGTTATTAATATAGGTGTATTTCTCATGAATGGTGACACCACTGCCTTCGTCGGCCAAGATATTGTCGGTGTAGTCGGGACCAACGTACTTGGTTTTGGCGGCCAGCATGACACCGATCTTGAACCCTACGCCGATCTTCACTTGATCCTTGATGCGGAAACGCAACTCCATCGGCACCTCAAGGTAGGTCGGGTTGATTTTGGCGCGCTTGAAGTTGTCGTTGCCGCGATACGACTCCGAGAATCTCATCGTGTCGTTGGTGTAGGGGTTGGTGAGGCGGTTATAGGAATAGTAGTTGTGCGAAGACATGCCCACGCCGACGGCCACAGTGTGCTTCGAGCTTTCGCCCAAAGGGAAGTTGTAGGTCAGGGCGAGGCTCATGCCTTGGTTGAAGCCTCGGGCATCCCAGTTGCTGTTGTTGGCCTTGGCGAGTTGGAAGTCGCTGAAAAGGTCGAAGCCGAGCGTGACCTTGTTATCGGTTTTGTTGGCGATGAGCTGGGCATACGAGGCTACTGAGCATGCTAGCACGATGAGGGTGAAAAATACTTTCTTCATATTAGTGTTGTTGTTGAATTGTTTAATTGTGTTGGCTTGGGTTCTGGCGGATTTGGAATCCACCCATTCAGAGCTTTAGTTCAGCAGCAACAGCCGATCGCTCGTCCAACAAGCGGTTGATGTCCTCGTCGGAGAGGTTGTCGGCACGCAGCTGGTCGTCGATGGCGGCCAGCTGGGCTTCGAGGTTTTCCGTCGTGCCCGGAATGTCGGTCAGTTGTTTTTCCTTGTTGACGGTCGGTGCTTGTGGCGTAGCAGTCGGGTTGACGACTTGGGGATTGGCACTGGTGAGGTTGTTGAGCTGTCCCATCACCATGCCTACCATCTGCTTGGTGAACGGGTCGAGTTTGAAGATTTCCACCTTCATGTCGTCCTTCAGTTCGTCGAAGTCTTCGAGAAACATCTTCAGCTGTTCCTTCTGCTCTTCGTTGATGCCTGGAATGGCATCGAGGTCTTGGCTTTCCATCATTTTCTTGAACATGTTCAAGAGTCCATCGAGGTTGTTATTGAGGTTGTTTTCGTCCATTTTTCATTTGTTTTGCAAGTCCCCATGTCATTGCGAGCGAAGCGTGGCAATCTATGGGGACGGTCGGAACGGTTAATCAAAAACCATTCCGCGTGCAAAGTAACGCTTTTTTCGTGGATTGATTGCGACAAATTGACATTTTTTTCCGATAATTGCATTTTCAAACGCATTGAATTATGGATTTCAACACGATAATAGTGCAGTTGGGCGAGAGCATCGCGTGGGTCAGCCTCAACCGTCCCGAAGTGCGTAATGCCCTGAATGCCGAACTGATACACGAACTGACCGAGGTCTTCGACTGGTTGGACAAGCGCGACGACATCCGCGTCATCGTCCTCAAAGGCAACGGCAAGGCGTTTTGCGCCGGCGCCGACATCAACTATATGAAGGAGATGGCGCAATTCAGCCACAACCAGAACATCGCCGACGCCGAAAAGCTGTCGAAGCTGTTCCAGACCATCCATTTCTGCAACAAGGCCGTCATCGTCGAGGTGCATGGCGCCTGCATCGGTGGGGCCAACGGCATCGTTGCCGCTGCCGACATCGTCATTGCCGAGCGCGACACCAAGTTTGCCTTCTCTGAGGTGCGGTTGGGGCTCACTCCAGCCACCATTTCGCCTTTCGTGGTGGCAAAAATCGGGAACACTGCCGCCAGGGAACTGATGCTCACGGGTCGCCGTTTCACCGCCGACGAAGCTAAAACTTTTGGCTTGGTGAACGTTGTCGTCGACGAAGTTGAAATGATTGACAAGGAACGGCAATATATCGACCATTTCCTGCATGCCTCGCCCGATGCCATCGCCGAATGCAAGAACCTGCTCCGCATGGTGAGCGGCACCGACGATAGGTTCAATCCCGTTTTCTACCAGACCTCGCTCCTCATCGCCTCGCAACGTATCTCCCAAGCGGGCCAGGAAGGCATGAAGGCGTTTTTCGAGAAGCGGAAACCTGATTGGGCCTAAGAAACAGTGCTTCAACTCTGCGGAAAGTGCCAAAAAAATGCAGATTCTGCAGCGTTGAAGGGGTGTTTTCCAAAATTCTTCATCCGGTGTTGGTGGGGGTTTGGGGGATTTTCTTACCTTTGTCCCCAAAATAAAATCCTAACACCGATGAAGAAATTTGCAGTAATCTTAGCTGGCTGCGGTCGGAAGGACGGCAGCGAAATCAACGAAGCCATCACGCTTTTGCTCTCCATTGAGCAGCATCATTGTGAATATCAATGCTTTGCGCCTAATCGCCCACAGCACGAGGTGGTCGACCACTTGACGGAAAAGCAAACCGACGAGCAGCGCAACATCCTCACCGAGGCGGCGCGCCTCGCGCGGAGCCGCATCTTGCCCATCGAGGAATATAAGGCTGAGGACTACGACGGCCTGCTCTTCAGCGGCGGCTATGGCGTGGCCAAGAACCTGTGCGATTATGCCTACAAAGGTGCCGATATGGAGGTGCAGCCTGATGTGGCGCGCGCCATCATCGAGACGAACGAGGCTCACAAACCCCTCGGGGGCATGTGTATCGCACCCGTGATGTTCGCCAAGCTGCTGCCTGGCGTGTGCGTCACCTTGGGCAACGAGGGCACGCCCGATGCCGACAACATTCGAGAAATGGGCGCATTTCATGTGCAGACCGAACATGGCGATGTGTGCGCCGACAACGAGATGCTGGTCTTCACCACGCCTGCTTATATGCTTGACGCGACCCTCAAGGACGTGTACGATGGTGCCTTCAATCTCATCGATTCCATTGTCGACACCTTGGACGGGCATCGCGACTGATTTGACAACGATAAGCTACAAAGAAAGGAAGCGGCCTTCAAGGCCGCTTCCTTTGTTATGTAGGGTTGGCTTTTCGCTTATCTGCGTCCGCTACCTGAACCGCTGCGGGTGCTTGAGCTGCGCGAGGAACTGTTGGAACTTGAGCTTCTCGATGAGCTGCCTGAGGAGCTGGTGCCGCTGTTGCTTGAGCCGTTGCTGACGCGTCCGCTGCTTGAACCAGTGTTGCCTGTGCGACCACTTGAGTTGGTGCCTGTGCTGCCCGAGTTGCTGGTGCCACTATTGACTCGGCTACTGTTTGAACCACTGTTGCCCGTGCGACCGCTTGAGTTGGTGCCTGTGCTGCCCGAGTTGCTGGTGCTGCTGTTGACTCGGCTACTGTTTGAACCAGTGTTGCCCGTGCGACCACTTGAGTTGGTGCCTGTGCTGCCCGAGTTGCTGGTGCCGCTGTTGACGCGACCGCTGCTTGAGCCAGTGGATGCTGGGCCGGTCGAAGCACCGCCGTTGTAGCTGCCCGAACTCATGCTGCCCGTGTTGGGCTTGGGTCTGACCGTGGCGCTGGGTGCCGTGCCGCTGTCGTTGGGCTTGGGTTCCGTGTAGTGGTTGGCGGGATAGCCACCGTTGCTGTGGTGGTAGTTATAGGTGTGGTGCATTGGATCCATCGGGGGCGGAGGGGTGCCATGTCCGTAGCCTGCGGGAGGTGGCATGGGCGGGCGATAGCCGTCGTAGTAGAAGCGATAGGGGTTGGGGCGGGTGTAGTAGCGTGGACGTGCAGGGGCGCGCACTACAATCCAGCTGTTGGTGCGAGGCCCGTTCCACCAGAACTCCAGAGGCTCAAAGTACTCGAAGGTGCTGAAGCTGTAGAGTTCGCTGCCCATCTCGTAGTAGGGCATGATGGTGTAGACCCAGCCGGGGTTGGCGCGATAGGCAGGAATCTCCAAGGTGATTCTCTTGATTCTGCCTGGGCAGACGCTGACGTACTTCTCAGCGTAGGCGTAGCCGTCGTCGGGGTCGAGGAAGAGATACACTGAACCCCTGTAGGTGTAGTCGCCGATATTCTCCACGTCGTAGTAGACCGTGACCGAATTGTAGTTGTACACCATCACTGGCTGTGAGACCAAGGCAAGTTCGGGTGGATAACCGGCTGCTTTTGCTGCGATGGATCCCACTACCAGCAGGATGCTCATCAGGATGTTCTTGGCTTTCATAGTTGCGATTGTTTTTGAGGGTTTGACTTCAGTTTGTGGTCCTATACCAAAACCGTGCCAAGAATCACTTCTCGGTCACGCGCGAGGTCTTTCCGTAGTCGATGTCGGAATGCTGGGCCAGGTATTCGAGCATCAGGTCGTTGGACGAGCGGAAGGTGCTTTCGCCGTCGTCCTCGTGCTCATAGTCGAACACGCTCGCCATGTAGCTGTTCATCACGATGCTGTATTTGGCGTTCATGTCCAAGGGCTTGCCATTTTCCAGGGTCACTTCGATGTCGGTCATCTCGCCGTTGTCGTCCACCTTATAATTATAAGAGCAGCCTGAGCAGTAGATGGGCCCATGGTCGGTGACGAAACAGCACTTCATCAGGCGGATGATTTCCTCGCCCGTGAGGGTGTAGTGGATGATTTCGTTGTCGAAGGGGTCTAAAGCGAGCATGTCCTTCAGCATGATGGGACGGGCCGAGAGCGTGTCGTAGCGCACGCCACCAGGGTTCTGGAAGCCCATGTCGGAGCCCGTGGTGTAGCGGATGGCGTCGGTCATCAGGCAGCCGAGCGACTCGTAGCTGTTGATGGGGCTGAGGTTGTTGCCGACGATGGTGTAGAAATAGTCATTGCTGTTGTAGTTGTCCACCATGGCTTGCACCTCGGCGTTGCGCTTCGGGAAGTCCTTGATGGAGAGCAGCTGCGACTTGACGTCCACCACCTTGCCTTCGCGGACGGTGAAGGTGCTGAACGTCACAAACTTGACCTTGGCCTCGGCTTGGGTGACCAGCACGCCGTTCACCATTTGCTTTCCGTTTTCGCCCACGCGGGTGTGCGAGTGTCCACCAAAGATGGCGTCGATTTGCGGGAACTTGGCGGCCACTTCGCGGTCTTCCTCATGACCTAGATGGGTGAGCAGGAAGACGAGGTGGCAGTCTTGCAACTCGTCCAAGTATTGGGGCAGCACTTCCTCGAAGGGGACGAAGTGAGAACCGGCAGCGTGTTTCGGGTGGAAGTCGGGGAGGCCGTTCTCGCCCAGTTGGATGCCACCAATCACGCCAATTTTCAGGCCTTCGCGTTCGAAGATGACGTAGGGGTGGACGTTGGGCATCCGCAGGGTGTCGTCGAAGGTGACGTTGGCGCACACGAAGGGGAACTTGGCCCACGTGAGCACGTCGCGCAAGGCCAACACGCCGGCATCCCATTCATGATTGCCGAAGGTGGAGAGGTCGAAACCGACGGCGTTCATCAAGTCGTACATAGGCTTGGTGGGCTGGGCATAGCGGTCGTTGATGGGATTGCCAGAACGGTTGTCGCCCGCGCCGAAAAGCAACAAGTCGGGATGCACGGCACGGAGGCTGTCGACGAGTGCAGCCAGCTGTGGGAAGTTGTCGATGTTGGCGTGCATGTCGTTGGTCGAGACGACATAGATCTTCTGTTCCTTGGGCTGGCACGATGCCAGGAAGAACGTGGCCGCAAAGGCCACAAGCATGAGTTTCGTAAACTTCTTCATGGCCTTAGAATTTGACGTAGATTTTCGAGTTGGCGTGCAGCGAGCCATCCAAGTCGATGACGTTGCCGTAGGCATCTTTCACTTCAATGCCGTCGAGCTTGGGCGGCAGGTTGTTGGCGCGGCAGTAGGCCAGTACCACTGATTTCACCTTCGCGCCGTAGTAGGTGCGCACTTCGGTGTCGTTGACGAATGCTTTCATGATGATTGAGTTTTAGGATTTATGATTCTATTTTAAGTGAGGTAACATCAGGGGGCAAAAATAGGAAAATCGACCTTGCAATTCAGTTTTTTTTGCAAAAAGACAAAAAAATACGTAATTTTACTTACGCCTATGTTGACTTTAAGGTCTAATTTTGCAACATAATAATTCGAATGGTGTTTCCACAAGAAGCAATAAATTGGATTAATAACCATATGTTTAACTAAATCAAATTGTTATGAGAAGACTATTACTCATTTTCCTGTCGGTGATGGCTTTCGCCGGCACGAGCGTGGCCCAGGACGTTTATTCTGGAGGCTACTACGTCAGCAGCAGCGTCCAACAGGCCGCTGTCTACAAAAACGGCACGAAGTTGTACAACACGTCGTTTTCGGGCAACTACTATGGAGATTGCACTGGCGTATATGCGGATGACAATGATGTGTATTGGGTGAGAAACGCCTATTACAACGATGAATTCTATTATGGCGATGTTATGAAGAATAACAACGCTTATTTGAATTCACCCACTGGTGAAGGCCGGCACATCTATGGCTTGAAAAAGAACGCCTATGGCTTGTACGCGGTGGGCTGTATGGACATCAACGGTGTGAGAACGGCTGTGGTTTGGAAAAACAACGACACAAACGTTCACCGTCAGATGGGCGACGGCATCTACGAGAGTGTTGCCTACGACACCAAGCTCGGTCTTGACGACTTTCTTTACTCATGTGGCTACCAGCACTCGAACTCGTCCACCTATCATGGCGTGATTTGGAAAGGAAACGCAGTGTTACATGCGTTCGACAACGGTACGAAGCTGTATGGCATCGATTACTACGAAGGCTATTTCTATACGGTGGGCCTGTCGGTGGAAAGTGGTGTCAACAAGCTGAAAGTTTGGCAAACGGATGCCTCTACCGGCTGGACAAGTGTGCCTTACACAATCTCTTCTTCGCTGAGCCCCTCCTTTATAGACGAACGCTTCTCAATCCATGTCGATGCCGCTGGCGACATCTATGTGAACGGCATGGATGGCTCTGTGGATAAGATATGGAAGAATGGTGGCGTGCTCTATTTCGCAAACATCACTTATGGCTATGCGGTGTCGGTCAACAGCAACGGCGTTTATTATTGCGGCGAGTCTGATGGTGGCAAGATTTGGAAAGACGGCTCGGTGCTTTATTCTCCCTCCGACTGCAATGGAATGACCTGCCTCTACATCAATGAGCCGGAATGCACCGAAAGCGACATTCTTGCCCTGCCCTTCACCGATGGCTTCGAGAATGGCAACACCAGTTGGCCCTGCTGGACCAAACTCGACGTGGATAACTCCAATGGGACTAATATTTCTTATTGGAATCGTTGTGGCAAGAGAATACAACCTGGCATTGCGACAGGCAACTATTGTGCGGCCCATAGATTTGGACCTGGTGGCAACGCACAAGAAGGCTGGCTCATCTCACCCAGACTCTTCCTTCAACCAGGGCGCGACAACACCACACTGACCTTCAAGACTTGCGAAGGTTATCCTACCAGCTTGGAATACGAGGGTGTGTGGGTCTCCACCAACAGCAATCCGACCACCACGAGTGCCTACACGCAGGTGTGGACGCAAACCAATGCCTCCGATAGTTGGAAGAATGTCACGATTGACCTTTCCGCCTACCAAGGGCAGGCCATCTACATCGGCTTCAAGTACACCGGCACCTTTGCCCACTCATGGTACATCGACGACGTGAGCGTCACCGAGAGCTGGTCCCCATGCGGCACCTATTCTGTTCCTTTCGTCATGACCTTCGACGACAGCGAGGAACCCGGCTACTGCTGGTACATCGACGACCACGACCACACTGGAGACAACAGATGCTGGAAATACAACGAATCAGAGCATTGCGTCTATCACCCCTATGGGCAGTCTGGACAAGCTCAGATGGGCTTCCTGTGCACCCCAAAAATTCAGTTGCCTGCCGGCCATGATTATGTGCTGAAGTTCAAGTCAAAGAACTCTAGCAGCGGTTCTGGGATGCAAAACATGATATGGTTGAAGCAAAATGAGACGGGTGTTCCCAATCCAGGAAGTTATACGACCCAGATTTGGAATGACACCCAGTTCCCCACTTCGTGGACCGAGGTTGAGGTGCCATTGACAGCCTATGCTGGAAGCACAATCACACTCAACTTTGCCTACTATGGCACCTACGCCCACAATTGGTACATCGACGACGTGCGCGTCGAGGAAGCCGTCGCGCAATACACCATTACCGTCAACGCCAACAACAACGCTTGGGGCACCGTCTCGGGCGGCGGCACCTACAACGCCGGCGAAACCTGCACGCTGCACGCCACGCCCGCCAGCGGCTACCAGTTTGAGAGTTGGAAGAAGAACGGCACGGTGGTGAGCACCAACCCGAACTACAGCTTCACTGTAACGGAGAGTGCCACCTACACGGCCTACTTCAGCGAGACGCCCGTCACCTACTACACCATCACCACCAACGTGACGCCCGCTGGTTCAGGCACGGTGACAGGTGCAGGCACCTACCAGGAAGGCTCCACCGTCACCCTGACGGCGACGCCCAACAACGGCTACACCTTCAGCCAGTGGCAGGACGGCAACACGCAGAACCCGCGCACCATCACGGTGACGCAGAACGCCACCTACACGGCCACGTTCGTCCAGGACAACTACGTCATCACGGTCAACGCCAGTCCCGCCAACGGCGGCACGGTGAGCGGCGGTGGCGCCTACCACTACGGCGAGACGGCCACGCTGGCCGCCACGGCCAACAGCGGCTATGAGTTCCAAGGCTGGCAAGACGGCAACATCGACAACCCGCGCTCCATCACCGTCACGGGCAACGCCACCTACACTGCCATCTTCGGCGAGGTGGGCACGACCTACTACACCATCACCACCAACGTGAGCCCCGCCGGCGCTGGCACGGTGACGGGCGGCGGCACCTACGAGGAAGGCTCGGTGGTCACCCTGACGGCCACGGCCAACCCAGGCTACACCTTCGACCATTGGAATGACGGCGTGACGCAGAACCCGCGTACAGTGACCGTGACATCGAGCATGAGCTTCACGGCCATCTTCACACAGAACATGTATACCATTACTGTCGTGGCCAACCCGAGCAATGGCGGCACGGTGACGGGCGGCGGCTCGTATGCCTACGGCAGCTATGCCACACTGATTGCCACGCCTTACAGCGGCTTCGACTTTGCCGGCTGGAGCGACGGTTCGAGCGAGAACCCGCACCAGGTGCTGGTGACGGGCAACGCCACCTACACCGCCACCTTTAGCCAAGGCGGCGCGACCTACTACACCGTTTCGGCCTACGTCTCGCCCGCCGGTTCAGGCACGGTGACGGGCACGGGCACCTATCAGGCCGGCGCCACCTGCACGCTAACGGCCATCGCCAACTCGGGCTACACCTTCGACCATTGGAACGACGGCAATACGCAGAACCCGCGCACGGTGACGGTGAACAACAACATGTCGTTCACGGCCTACTTCACCTCCAGCCAATACACCATCACGGTGAACGCCAACCCATCGGCAGGCGGCACGGTGACGGGCGGCGGCACCTACGCCTACGGAGCCACGGTGGTGCTGACGGCCACGCCTAACAGCGGCTACGAGTTCCTGCAATGGAGCGACGGCGTCTCGATCAGCACGCGCATCATCACGGTGACGGGCAACGCCACCTACACCGCCTTGTTCTCGAACGGTTCCAGCCAGTTCTACACCCTGACGGTGACGTCCAACTCCCCGTTCCTCGGCGAGACCTCAGGCAGTGGCACCTATCCCGCCGGCTCCGAGGTCGAGATCAGCGCCTATCCGTCGGTCTACGCCCACTTCATCAAGTGGAACGACGGCAACACGGAGAACCCGCGCAACGTGGTGGTGAACAGCGACATGGAGTTCGTGGCCGAATTCGGCACGGCCGAGCAATACACGATTGAGGTGGTGAGTGCCAACGAAGCGATGGGCCAAGCCTTTGGCGGCGGCACCTTCACCGAAGGCGATGTGATCGAAATCAGCGCCGTGGCCTACACGGGCTACGTCTTCACGGGCTGGCAAGACGGCAACACCGACAACCCGCGCAGCATCACGGTGACGGGCAACGCCACCTACACTGCCCAGTTTGCCGAGAACTCGGTGACCACCTACACCGTCACCCTCATCTGCAACACGAGCGAGGGCACCGTCTCGGGCGGCGGCGTCTACGTGGCCGGCACCGTGGCCTACGTGCAAGCCTTCCCGAACGACGGCTACGACTTCGACAAGTGGAACGACGGTAGCACCGACAACCCGCGCGAAATCACCGTCAACAGCGACATGACGCTGGTGGCCTTCTTCAAGGGCACGGGCATCGAAGAGGAAGAGATGAACCCGATGGCGGTCTATCCCAACCCTGCCAAGGAGACCATCCGCCTTGTCGGCATCGAGGCCAACAGCACGGTCCAGATCTACAACAGTCTCGGCGAATTGGTGAAGACGGTCAGCACAGGGCCCGACCAAGAAATTGGCGTGCGCGACCTGGCGTCAGGCCTCTACCTGGTGCGCTGCGGCAACCGTACGTTAAGGTTCGTCAAGGAATTGTAAGGTTGTGGAGACGCGATTCATCGCGTCTCCACAATTTGTTTTTTCCGAGACGCAATGAATCGGCGTCTCTACAACATCAACCGCCGCGTGATAACCAAACACCAACTCCCCATTCCCCCGAAGGGAAGCCTTATTTTTGTTCTTTTTTTAGATAAACCATGTTCCTCCGTTTCTTTTTTCCTATTTTTGCGGCATCATTAATCCCATAAAATCGTACAATCATGAAAATGGATGGCAGAAGAACAAGCACCAACGTGGAAGACCGCCGAGGGAAAGGTGCTGCAACCGCAGGAGGCTTAGGCTTAGGCGGTATCCTCATAGCAGGTCTGATATGGCTCCTCACGGGTAGGGCTCCCGACGCCCAAACCCTCAGCGGATTGTCGGGCGAGGGTGCCACGACGACCGAATACGTCCCCACCGAGCAGGAGAAGGCTTTCGAATTGTTTGCCTCGCAAATCCTCGCCTCGACGGAGGATGTTTGGACGGCAGAGTTCAAGAAGTATGGCGCCACCTACCGTACCCCCACGATGGTGATTTTCAAAGGATCGGTCAACAGCGGTTGCGGCAACGCCACCTCCGACACGGGTCCGTTCTATTGCTCCGCTGATGAGAAACTTTACCTCGACCTCGACTTCTTCAACGAGATGCAACAATCGATGGGCATCAAGGGCGACTTTGCCTGCGCCTACGTCATCGCCCACGAGGTGGGGCACCACGTCCAGAACCTGATTGGAACCCTCGCCGAAGGCCACCAACAGATGGCCAAATACGGCAAAAGCGACCCGAGATACAATGAGACCAGCGTCCGCATAGAGTTGCAAGCCGACTTCTTTGCCGGCGTGTGGGGCTATCATGAGAATAAGATGTTCGGCTCGTTGGAGGACGGCGACCTGGAGGAAGCCATCAACGCGGCCCAGAAAATCGGCGACGACTACCTGCAACGTCAGGCAGGCTACCGCCAAGTGCAATCGGACCTCTTCACCCACGGCACTTCCCGACAGCGTATGCGTTGGCTGAAGAAAGGTCTGCAAACTGGCGACCTGAACCAAGGCGACACATTCTCGATTCCTGAGAGCCAGCTGTAATCGCTAAAGGCTATTGAATCAACGGGTTCCGCAACGGAAAATCATTCCGTGCGGGCCCGTTTCTTTTTTTCGTAATACCAGATCTGCCAGCTGTTGAACAGGTTTTGCAGGACGGAATAAAACGCCAGATAGACCGAAGCCAAAGGATGCAGGTAATGGTTGGCCATCCAGATGCCCATGGCCGAGTTTTTCTGCCCGAGTAGCTGTCCGCCCGCAATCGTGTCTCCGTATTTATGCCCAATCCATTTGCCTAAGCCAAATTGGATGATACAAAACAACAAGGCAGACACGCCAAGCCAGCCGATGCTGCCCCAGTTGCCGTTGCCATGCAGGAAGATGAAGTCGATGGTCTGGCCCAAGGTCAAAAACAGAGCTATGGCCCAAAAATAGAAGGCCAGGCCTTTGTAGCGACTTAAGAAACCGTTGGCTTTGGGCCACCACAATTGCAAGGCCAAAGCCACAAAAAACGGCAGCCCGATGACCGTCCCGATGCGTTTCAGGATTTGCAGGAACGACGCCACGAAAGGCATGTCCTGGTTGACGCCGATGAAAGAGAAATAGATGGGCGCGACGAGGGAAACCACCAAGTTGCCGATGACAGTGTAGGAAGTTACCGTGTTGCGGTCGGCACCCAGCATCGTGCTGACCACCGCCACCGAAGCCGCCACGGGACACAGCACTCCGATGAGCACGCCCTCAGCGATGATCTCGTTAACATTCAATGCTTTCAGTAATTCATATCCACCTAAACTCACCGCCACCTGAAAGAGGATAATCCAAACGAACAGTGGCTTGAAACGCAGTTTTTTGATGTCGACGGCAGTGAAAGTCAGCAGCAAGATGGTGAAGATGATATAGGGCACCACCACGCTCAGGGCGGCACAATAGTCGTGCAGCAGCAAACCCAGAACGATGGCGATGGGCAGGACGTAACTTTTCAGTTTTTGCATTCAATTTCAATTTGGGGCTGCAAAATTGCGAAAATAATGCGTAACTTTGCCGCTGAAATCTTGTTCTATGGAAAAAAACACATTTCAGAAACTTCTTGCCGAAGAAGTGAATACCTATAAAGCACTGCTTGAGACCAAGTCGGGCGATTGGATCGTGAAGGGTTTCATTGATATAAACAAGAACATTTACACGATAACCAATGATACCAAAGTTGTCTCCAAAATCATTGAAATCATCCTGATACCCAAGTTGTATGCCTTTGCCAAACGCAATGGTTTGACGATGGAACTTCCTTCCGCGCAGAATTACTATCCCGATTTGACCTTCAAGGACACAGAGGGCAATCTTTTCGCTGTGGATTTTAAGTCGAGTTATTACGGTGAAGACGGAAGAGTGAATGGCTTGACTTTAGGCTCTTATTGGGGATATTTCCGAAATCGTGACGTGAAAAAGAACATGGATTATCCTTATAATGATTATAAATGCCATTTGGTCATTGGGATGTTGTACAAACAGAGCGTGACCGACAAGAACGAAAAAGATGTTTACGGCATAGACGAACTGGACGCCATCAAGTCGGTCATTGAGCAATTCGTGTTTTTTGTCCAACCCAAGTGGAAGATTGCCAGCGACAAAACTGGTAGTGGCAACACGAGAAACATTGGCGGCATTGTCGAAATCGACAAGTTGGTCAAAGGAGAAGGCCCATTCGCGGAGTTGGGTGAAGATGTGTTTGATGATTATTGGATGAATTACTTCAATACAACGGATGCCCAAAAATCTAACATCGGGGCTCCACATTATCACAATCTCGCGACATACAAGGCCTATCTTGACAAGCAAAAAGAAATCCGTAATAGAATAAAGGATTAAGGAAATGGCAATAACAATTCCTCCCATAAAATCGCAAGGCATAAAAACGAAACTCGTTCCGTGGATTAATGACCTTATCCTGACCTCGGGAACAAACTTGGAAGCCCGTTGGATTGAGCCTTTTTTCGGAACCGGTGTGGTGGGTTTCAATTCCCCAATGTGTGGCGCACATATTGTTGGTGATACGAATCCACATATCATTGGGTTTTATAAAGAGGTGCAAAATGGAGAGATTACTCCATACTCAATGCGCGCTTATCTGGAACGCGAAAGCAAGTTGCTTGAAAGTTCCCCCGAAGATGGCTATGAACATTTTCGCCAAGTGAGAGACAGGTTCAATAGTGAACACAGCCCATACGATTTCATTTTCCTTTCCCGAGCAGGTTTCAATGGCATGATGCGCTTCAATCGTCACGGCGATTGGAATGTTCCATTCTGCAAGAAACCCGACAGGTTCTCTCCGGCCTACATTACGAAGATTTGCAACCAAGTCGGCCACATATCCCAAATCCTCAAAAAGAAGGATTGGAAGTTCGATAATGTTTCCTTCAAGGACACCATCGCCCAAGCCAAAGAAGGCGACATCATATATTGCGACCCGCCCTATTTTGGTCGCTATGTGGATTATTACAACGGATGGACAGAGGAAGACGAACAGGCGCTTTTCGAGGCATTGAGGAACACTCTTGCCAAATTCATCCTTTCCACATGGCATCACAATGATTACCGCTCTAATGAAATGATTGAAAGGTATTGGAAACAATTCAATGTGTTGACCAAGGACCATTTCTACCACAATGGTGGGAAAATCGAGAACCGCCATTCCATTGTCGAGGCGTTGGTATTCAATTTCGACCTGCATGAGAAAACTATAGTGAAACAAATATACCAATTGGATTTGTTTGGCGAAGCCGTTTGATTTGAATTATTATGTAATTTTGCCAACAAAATTTTGAAAATATGAAGAAAACCATCCTAACCCTCGCCGCATTGGCACTGCTCGTCGGCAGCTGCGGCAACAACAATCCGACTCAAGAAAACACCAACACCAACGAAATGGAACAACAAGCACAACCCGAAGCGACGAACCCCGTCGTTTACATGACCAAGGACATCAGCCCCGAAGGCCTGGTGAAGATTTACGAAGCCCTCGGCGTGAAACCTGCCGAAGGTCAACGTGTGGCCGTGAAAATCAGCACGGGCGAAAGTGGCGGGCACAACTACCTGAAGCCCGAGCTCATCAAGGACTTGGTGAACACCGTCAATGGCACCATCGTGGAATGCAACACTGCCTACGGCGGCTCGCGCCAGGACGTGAAGAAACACTGGGAGACCATCAAGGAGCACGGTTTCCTCGACATCGCCAAGGTCGACATCATGGACGAATTCGGCGAGATGCAGATTCCTGTCGTGGACACCACCTATATCAAACACGACATCGTGGGCGAGCACTTGGCCAACTACGATTTCATGGTCAATTTGGCCCACTTCAAGGGTCATGCCATGGGCGGCTTCGGCGGCGTGCTGAAGAACCAGAGCATCGGCGTGGCTTCGACGGGCGGCAAGGCCTACATCCACTCCTGCGGCTACACCACCGACCCCGCTGAATGCTGGAGCCACATCGAGAACCAAGACGGCTTCCTCGAATCGATGGCCGCTGCTGCGCAAGGCGTGCACAACTACTTCAAGCAAGAAGGCAAGGACATCATCTACATCGACGTGATGAACAACCTCAGCGTCGACTGCGACTGCGATGCCCATCCCGCTGACCCCGAAATGAAGGACGTAGGCATCCTGGCCTCCACCGACCCTGTCGCCCTTGACCAGGCCTGCATCGACCTCGTGTTCAACTATCCCAACGCCGAAGGCGACGACGCCACCGCGCTTATCAACCGCGTCAACCGTCAGCATGGCATCCACATCCTTGAACATGCCGCCAAAATCGGTCTTGGAACCCGTGCATATGAATTGGTTAACATCGACAAATAATTGTTTACATTATGAAGAAACTGCTTTTCGTTTTCGCTTTGGCCGTGATTGCCGCCTTCAGTTCATGCGGCCCTTCGACTTCTTCGACAGGCTCAGGAGCCTCAACTGTTGATAACAACACAAACGAAATCACCATGAACACTACCATGCAAGACCTGCTGACGCGCCGCAGCGTGCGCAGCTACACCGACCAGATTCCTCCGAAAGAAGTCATTGAGGAAATCATCGAGGCTGGTACCTATGCCCCCACGGGCATGAACCGCCAGGCCCCCATCATCGTGGCCGTCACTAACTGCGAGGTGCGCGACAAGTTGAGCAAGCTCAACGGCGCCGTCTTTGGTCCCGACAACGACAGAGATCCTTTCTACGGCGCTCCTGTGGTATTGGTCGTTTTGGCCGACACCACCGCTGCCTTCACCTGGAAAGAAGACGGCTCGCTGGTGATGGGCAACCTGCTTAACGCCGCCCACGCCAAAGGCTTGGGCTCCTGCTGGATCCACCGCGCCAAAGAGGTCTTCGAGACCGAGGAAGGTAAGGCCATCCTGCGTGAACTTGGCATCGATGACACCAAGTACGTCGGCATCGGCAACTGCATCCTCGGCTATACCGCTGGCGACTATCCCGAGGCCAGACCGCGCAAGGAAAACTACGTCTACTGGATTGAATAAGTCGTCCATACTCATTGGGCACCTCGCTTGTTTTGGTGCCTACTGCATCTTTGGGTTCAACATCATCTGCTGCAAGAACATCTCGAATGCGGGTCTGTTGAGCCCAATGGATTTGTTTTGCCTGAGAGCGACGGGAGCTACCATTTTGTTTTGGCTGCTGTCGCTTTTCATGCCCAAGGAAAAGGTGGATTTGAAGGACCTGCCGAAGATTTTCGCGGCCTCGATGCTGGGTCTTTACCTCACCCAAATCAGTTTCCTGAAAGCTGTCACCATGACGACTTCCATCGACTTGGCCATTGCCAATACCTGCACGCCCATCTTGACGATGGTGGTGGCAGCCATCGTCCTGAAAGAGCCCATCACGGGAAAGAAAGTCGGCGGCATTTTGGTGAGCCTTACGGGAGTTTTGATTTTGGTTTTCAATTCTGTCGGTTTGGGCGGAGGCGCGTCAGAGACCAAGCTGTTGGGCATCGTGCTGACCATCGTCAACGCCTTGACTTTTGCCCTTTACCTTGGCATTTTCCGCCCCTTGATTGCGCAGTACAACGTGGTCACCTTCATGAAATGGATGTTCCTGTTTTCCATGCTGATGGCGTTGCCGTTCAATGCGCGGCATCTGGTCCAGGCGCCATTTGGCCAAATGGAGAGCAAGGTGCTTTGGCAGGTGGCTTTCGTAGTGGTTTGCGCCACTTTTATTGCCTATTTTTTGATTCCCGTCGGGCAGAAGCGCTTGCGCCCCACCGTGGTCAGCATGTACAACTACGTGCAGCCCACCATTGCCACTATCATTAGCGTCGTCATTGGGTTGGACAAGATGACCTGGCTTAAGGTCGTGGCCATGGTTTTGGTTTTCTCTGGTGTTTGGATCGTCAACCAAAGTCGGGCGGCAGCGCCTGCCCATCCTCAACCTCAAGAGTCATGACTACCGCTGTTTTCCGTCATAACGGGCATGACCCGCTATCTCCTGAGCGGCAAGGATGCCCTTTTTCGCGTAGGAGATGGCGGATGTTCCTCCGCCATGACGTCAAGGGGGTGTTATTCGTCGTTTTTGCACTCTTGTTTTCCTGCAAAAGTGCTCATGAACCGATGTTTTCCGGTGACTTGATTTTCGTGGAAGGCACCTCAGCGGGCGCAATGGATCAAGCCATCATGGGCAGCACAGGCGCGATGGTGCATGTGGGCATCATCGAAGGCTGCAACGACAGCCTTTTCGTCATCGATGCCGCACCTCGGACGGGCGTTTCGCGTCGTCCACTCGAGGTTTTCTTGGAGGCTCAGAAAGACGAAAACGGCAACTTGCCCAACATCAGAATCATGCAGCTGAAAGACAACCGCGATGCCTTGAAATTCGTGGCCAAGGCCAAAAGCCTTTGCGGTGCGGAATACGACTTCAGTTTCCTTCCCGACAACGGCAAATACTATTGCAGCGAGCTGATATTCGAGTGTTATCAACGCAACGGCAAGCCTATTTTCGAGACCGTTCCGATGAATTTCCGCAACGCTGAGGGCGAGTTCGACTCGTATTGGGTGGAATTGTTTGAGTCGCAAGGCATGGAGATCCCGCAAGGCGTATTAGGTACCAATCCCGACAACCTTTTCCATTCGCCTTTGCTGGTTCCCATAAAATAGTAGAGACGCAAAATTTTGCGTCTCTACCAACAATCATCGATAAATCGATTTCCTCATTCTTTCACGAACCTTCTCGTTTCCGAGAGATTTGCACCTATCAGGCGGACGAAATAGATGCCGCTTTGTAAGTCGGTGGTGTTGATTTCCACCTTGTTGGCGCAGTCCTTCTGGCTGTAGACCAAGGCTCCCACCAAGTTGAAGACTTCCACCGTGTTGATGTTTTCGGTCGTCTCGATGGTCAGTTTGTCGCTGACGGGGTTGGGATAGAGCAAGGTTGTGCCGTTGTGTTCGCCGACACCTTCGGTGTGCATGAAGTGGGCCACCAAAGTGCGGTCAGCTGTGATGATGAAGGTATAGGTCATCTCTTCGCAGACGATTTCTCCGTTCTCGGTCCAGTTTTGGAAAGCCCAATCTTCGTTACGGTTGAGGACCAAGGTGACCTCGTCGCCGTAGTTGTAGGTGCCTTCGCCAGTCACTGTGCCTGCTTCCATTGGGTCGATGGTCACCTTCACTTCGATGGTCTGCACCTCGAAATTGGCCACCAAATTGCGACTTCCGGTCACCGTGAAGCTGTAGGAGGCGTTTGTTGAGACTTGTGTCCCGTTTTCGGTCCAATTGACGAAGTTGTAACCTTCGTTGGCATTGGCGGTCACGGTGCAGCTTTGACCGAAGTTGTAAGTGCCTCCACCTGTGACGGTGCCTCCTTCGACAGGAATGGCCGATGCGTTAATGGTGAAACTCATGGCTTGGAAATGAGCAATGAAAGCAGCGTTTTGGGTCACCGTGAAGGTGTAGGAAGGCTCGGAAGAGAGCGGCATGCCCATCAAGGTCCAATTCACGAATTGGAATCCAGCGGCAGGTGTGGCGGTGAGGGTGCAGATTTGGCCGAAGTTATAGGTGCCTGTGCCCGCAATCGTACCACCGTTGGTCGGGTCGGCTGTGGCAGTGATGGTATAACTTTGGATTTGGAAGTGGGCCACCAAAGTGCGGTTGCTTGTCACGGTGAAGTTGTACATGGCACTGGTGGAGACCACATTGCCATTTTCGGTCCAGCTGGTGAAAGCGTAGCCAGCATTGGCTGTAGCCCTCACTGTGCAGGATTGGCCTTGTTGGTAGGTGCCGCCACCTGTGACGGTGCCACCATTGGTCGGGTTGGCCGAAACGCTGATGGTGTAGTTTTGCGGAATGGCGGTGAAGTTGGCCACCAAAGTGCGGTTGCCTGTCACGGTGAAGGTGAAGTCGGCATTGGTGGAGACCACGCTGCCGCCTTCGGTCCAGTTGGTGAAGGTGTAACCGCTATTGGCATTGGCATGCACCGTGCACGATTGGCCTTGTTGGTAAGTGCCGCCACCTGTGACGGTGCCACCATTGGTTGGGTTGGCCGAAACCGTAATGGTGAACGACTGCGGAGCGTTGCCCACGTTAATGTCTTGGATGTAAGGCTGACGTTGCGGCTTGGTGACGACGATACGCACTTGAGAACCCGAGGTGATGCCGCTGACAGCAATGTTGACTGAACCCGAAGCAGGCACTAAGCCGACACCTTTCAGCACATTGTTCTGCGAAATGCCCACGTACGAACCCTCTTGGGCAGTCACGGTGAAGTTGCTGGAACCAGCAGGGATGGTCGATGCATGGCTGACGGTGTTGGCAGTCGGCTGCACGCGGTAAGGCATGATGGAACCGTCGCCCAAGACATGGTAGGCTTGCCAATAATAGGTTGGGTTGACGCTGGTTTGATAGCTTCCGGCATGGGCATAACAAACGGCAATGTTGCCGAGAAAGACGATGGAGGAAACGGTGTTGTAGGTGTCGTCCATCCAGATGCCGTCGTACACACCTGTTGCTGAATTGGCTTGTGTGGGCGTTTGGCTGAAGACATTGGTGGCGCCAACGCCGAAGTAATAATCCTCGTACCAATAGGTGTTGGGGCACGAACCGATGTAACTATAAGCGGCCTTGTTCTCAGCACGAATCATCGCCTCGCCGAAGCAAGCCGAGTTGTAACCGAAGTTGCCCGAAAGGCAGCAGTTGCCCATGGCCAGGAAATACTTGTCGGCATTGGTCAAGGCATTCACGCCACTGTTGGTCAATTGGGGCTGATACCACATGTTGTTGTCGCCATGGGCGGTGTAGTTGACGAAGCCAACGCCTGTGCTCAAGGCGTTGTAGCAGCCGTTGTATTGGCTTTGGTTGACGTGGGAATGCACTTCGTTGAAGCCGTGGGCCGTGTTATAATAATAGGTAGTGGCATAATTGATGGTGGGTGCGCCGACGCGAGCAGTCCAATAACTGTCCCAACCCGCAATGAGGGTCACGTTGCTGAGATAGCTTGGGTCGGGCATGGTGTATTGTTCGTATTGCAAGATCTTGTTGGTGATGGCCGTGAGCTGCGAGGTGTTCTCGGCCGACATGCGGCTGTAGAACATGTCAGGGAAATAGTCGTTGTCGACGCTGCCGTAGTACAGGTCAGTCACCTTTTGGGTGCTGGAGCCTTGGGTGTTCGGTATTTGTGCCACATCGCCCACGAGGACGAGGAACGTAGGTGTTGCTCCTTGGCTGACACCCGTGTTGTAGAGGTTTTGCACATAGCTGCGGATAGCGCTGTAGGTCGTGCCGCATTGCGATGTGGTCACCAGGTTGACGTCGAAGCCTTTTTGGATTTTCCAGTTGGTCCAAGGCTCCAAAGCGGAGACGTAGTTGTCGGGGGCGATCACGATCATGTGGACGGGATAGGCCATCAGGTCGGGGTGGTCGTCGTACACGTCCAAGATTTGGCGGTAGTTGAACATCTGCTTGTAGACGATGTCAAAATACGGGCTGTAGGTGCTGAGCAACATACGTTCAGTCTCGGCGCGGTCGGCACCCACAAAGTTGACTTCCACCTTGATGTCGTTGAAGACGCGCAAGGTGTTGGTGGCGGCGTTGTAGCTCACGGGATTGATCACCAACGAACCCACGCGGATGCCACGCATTGTGCCTTGCACCTCAATGGTGGCTTCGGGCGCCGTGGCGAGGCTGCGGGTTTGGTAGGCAGCGGCGTTGTAGACCAATTCCACCTCATCCATGTTTTGGTCCTTACGGATGGAAGGCTGGTGAGGCAAAATAGTGTTGATGCCATAATCGGAAAGGTTGTAATCCGTTGTCGAATAACTGATTACGGAGACTTGCGGCGTGGCACCGAAAGGCACCGCCAACAATTGGTGAGAGGCCGGCAGTTCGGGAGCTCCGATTTCGCCCGAGGCGTAGGTGCCTTCGATGGCGATTTCGGAGAAGATGCCGCGCTCGGTAGGGACTTCGATGCTCTCGACGGAACCGTAGCTAAAGGTGGCGCGGAGCGAGTTGAAGTCGCTGTTCGTGATTTCGGCCTTCGAAGTGCTGCGCAGTTCGATGCGGCCGTTCTGTGCCGTGGCAAACACGGTGCTCAGGGTCAGAACCAGAAGAAAGGATAGTTTTTTCATTTGTCAGATTTTTATCATGGTGCAAAAATAAGAAAAAACACATAGTTGTGCCAGTTCTTTGGACTGAAATGGAATTTTTTTTCAAATGGGAAGCCCTCCACATCGAAATAATTCATACTTTTGCGCAAAAATATGAAAATTCATATAAATCAAATAAAAGTCAAACATTATGTTAGCAGACAAAGGAAAATACATCTTTGGTGTAGTGAAAGTGGGCGAGCGGGGTCAAATCGTCATCCCGAAGGAAGCCCGCGAATTGTACGGCCTCAAGGCGGGCGACAGCTTGCTTGTAATCGGCGACAAAAAGGGCATGGCCGTTGTGAAGACCGAGATTTTTCAGGACAAAATCGACGAAATGCTAGGGGAGGACTGACCATGGAAAGAAAGCATTGGATGGACAACTTGCGTTGGGCGACGGTGCTTTTGGTGCTGTTCTACCATGTCATTTATTTCTACAATGCGAAAGGCGTGTTTGGCGGCATTGGCGGCTTTTATGAGGTGCAGCCTTGGGATGTTATCATGTCGTTGCTTTATCCTTGGTTCATGATGCTGCTGTTTTTGGTGGCAGGCATCAGCTCGCGCTATGCTTTGGGGCCGGCCCTTCGACAAGATCGGGGGCCTTCTTCTTCGCAAGAATCACGGGTTCCTGAGCTTATCGAAGGAACCGCTTCAAATGGCCTTTCCCACAAAGAGTTCATCAAGAGCCGCACCCGTAAGTTGTTGGTTCCCGCCACGATAGGCTTGTTCGTCTTCCAATGGATGGCGGGCTATTTCAACACGCAGGTCGCAGCCGTGGCCACCGGCAGCAATCCTTTCGGCGAAATGCCTGATACAGTGTCTCAAGCCGTTCAGGGCTTCATCAAGTATTTCGCTTATTCGTTGTCGGGCATCGGGCCGCTGTGGTTCGTGCAGGACTTGTGGCTGTTTTCGCTGCTGCTGGTGCTGGTTCGCGTCATCGAAAAGGACAAACTCTATTGGACGGCCGCCCGATTCTTCCAACAGAAATCAGTTGCGTCGAGTGTGTCCATTGTCCTTGGTGGTTTTCTGCTCGTTTGGGCGGGTGCGCAAGGCTCCATCAGCCATCCGCGTCCCGAAACCGCTGACGGTTTGTGGAACCTCTACCGACCGTTGGCCTATTTTGTGCCTTTTCTGCTGGGGTATTTCGTCTTTTCGCATAAGACGGTGCAGGAATGCGTAAAACGAATCCGAATGCCCATGCTCGCCTTGGCTTTGGTTTCGGGCGGTGCTTTCGCCGTCATCATGTACGGCAAGAACGACACCGACCCCATCGTACTGAAAGGCTGGGCCTGCAATCTTTTTGCATGGTTCGCCATCCTTGTCATGTTGGGCTGCTTCAAGGCTTGGGCCGACAAGACCAGTCCCTTCGCCACCTACATGACCCGTTCCAGCTACGGCATCTATGTCGTTCATTATCTGGTGATTGCCTCGTTAGGCTACATGATGAAGATGTACACCACGCTCGCCCCTTGGATGATGTATGTCCTCCTCTTCATTGCGGTGATGCTGCTTTCGCCCGCCATCTATGAGGTGATTCGGCGGATTCCGTTTGTCAGGTGGTGCGTGCTTGGGGAGAAGAAACGATAAAAGCACCAAAATTTTGATAGAAAACGAATTTTTTACGCTTTCTGTCATTTTTTATGTATTTTTGCGTCCGGAAAAGGAAGTTTTTCTTCCTTATCTGTACGTGAATATACAGTTTCTATGCAGAAAAACCCATTAATACAATTTGGAAACGTGCCAATAACCGTGTCGACACTGCGGTCGTGTTTCACGGATCTAGATGCTCCCCAAAAGAAGATCATTGCTCTGGAAAAAGCTGGCGAGATTATTCGATTGAAACGCAATCTTTATGTCGTTAATGCTGAATTAAGCGGGAAACCTATCAGTATTCCCTTGTGTGCCAATCATATTTATGGACCATCGTATGTGTCTTCGAGGTGGGCATTGCAATGGTACGGATTGATACCTGAACGTATCTATAGAGTAGACTCCATGACCACCAAGCATTCGCGATGCTTCGAAACTCCGTTGGGCGTATTTGATTTCCATCAGATAACACCCGATTATCATTCGGTAGGTGTCAATGTTGTACAAGACGGTGATGTCTCATATTTGATGGCAAGTCCTGAAAAGGCTTTGTGCGACATGATTTTACTTGACATGTACGTCCCCAATCGGTCTGTAGTGCGTTTGGAGCAATATTTAAGAGAGGACGTAAGGCTTGACATGGATGAGTTTATGAAATTCGACATTGATATTCTCAAATTGTGTGCTGAATTTGGAGGGAAGAAGACAATATTCAATAACTTGATCAAAATCCTAAAGCAATGACAATATATGAGCAAATGCTCTCAGAGCACAAAAACGAAAAGGGAGTGGCATCGCCAAAAGCCTCACACGAAGTGATGCAACAAATTGTATTGGCTGGGCTATATCGCGGCGGTTTTTTCGACCATGCTGCGTTCTACGGCGGCACATGTCTTCGTATTTTCCACGCCTTGCCACGATTTTCGGAAGACTTGTACTTCTCGCTGATTGAAAAGCGCGACGACATCCATCTTGAAAACTATTTCGAGGCTATCATTAAGGAGTTTAAGATGGCAGGCCTCGATGTTGACATTGTGAAGAAGGAAAAAAAGATTTTCGGCAGGGTGGAATCGGCGTTCTTGAAGGAGAATACTGAGGCCTACGAAATCAAGTTTCAAACGAAGAGGACTGTTAAAATCAAGATAGAAATGGACACTGACCCACCGTTGCAGTTCGCAACGGAGCAAAAATTGTTAATGCAACCTTACTCTTTTATGGTTCGGTGCTTTACGCTGCCCGACTTGTATGCCGGGAAGATGCACGCACTGGTGTATCGCGCATGGCAACGCCGCATCAAGGGCCGCGACTGGTATGATTTTGAATGGTACGTTAGAAACAACATCAAGTTGGATTTCAATCATTTGAGAGAAAGAGTAAAGGAGTTTAGCGGTAATGATATTGATAGGGAAACATTTATGGCAGCCCTGCGAGAACGACTTTCGACGGGCAATATGGATATGGTCAAGGAGGATGTGTTGGGCTTTATCGACAACCCTCACGAACTCGACATCTGGAGTAACGATTATTTTCTTCAACTTGCTGATAGAATTAAATTCGTATAACTATGGAAAACAACGCTTTATATAACTCCATTCTCGCAAAGCAAGACCCCACCCAAGTCGCAGGCCTCTCCCGTTTCTTCAAAACAGGAAAGGGACAATATGGCGAAGGCGATAAGTTCTTGGGTATCAAAGTACCGATGACGCGTGAGGTGGTGAAGCAATGCTGGAAAGAGACGAACTTTGAGGATTTGGAAACATGCATCCAGTCCGGATACCACGAAATGCGCCTCGCCGCCCTGCTGACTTTGGTCGAAATCTTCAAACACGCCAAGAAAGACAAAGCGCTGCAACAGCAATGCATCGACTTTTATCTTTCTCATACGCAATACATTAATAATTGGGACTTGGTGGATTTGTCGTGCTACGAACTGCTCGGCACATGGCTCTTAGACAAGAATCGCACCTTGGTCTACGACCTCGCCCGCGATGGCAAGACGATTTGGGAACAACGTATCGGGATGGTGAGCACGATGGCATTTGTCCGCCACGGACAGTTGGACGACACTTTCGCCATCGCCGACCTCTTTTTGGCGAAGCCGCTACCTTTGCACGATTTGTTACAAAAAGCCGTCGGTTGGCTCCTACGCGAAGCGGGCAAACGCGATGAACAACACTTGAAAGATTGGCTGTCAACGCGATACAAGACCATGCCTCGCACGATGCTCCGCTATGCGATTGAGAAATTCGCGGATGAAGAACGACAAAGCTTTATGCGCTATGAATGACGTCCGACTTCATTACATCGAAAAAGGCCAAGGCAAGCCGCTGGTTCTGCTTCACGGCAATGGCGAAAGTAGTGATTACTTTGAGCATCAAATCGCTTATTTCTCAAAGGATTATCGCGTCATCGCCGTTGACACGCGCGGCCACGGACAGTCGCCGCGAGGTGAGAAGCCGTTCAACATCAAGCAGTTTGCCGAGGACTTGAACGGTTTTCTGGATGAAATGAGCCACCCGAAAGCCATCATCTTGGGCTTCTCCGACGGCGGCAACATCGCCTTGGAATTCGCCCTGAAACACCCCGAACGGGTCGAAAAACTAGTTTTGAACGGCGCCAATCTTTTCCCCAACGGGGTGAAGCCGCGTTACCAATGGCCTATCGTGCTCGGTTACCATATCGCAAAATGCTTCGCCAAGAAATCGGAGGGTGCCAAAAAGAATGCCGAAATGCTTGCCTTGATGGTTAACGAGCCGCACATCGAGCCTTCGGAACTTGCTCGACTGACGATGCCCGTCTTGGTGGTCGCGGGCACGAAAGACATGATCAAGGAATCGCATACAAGGCTTATTTACAAGAGTTTGCCCGATGCACAGATGAATCTCATCGAGGGCGACCATTTCATCGCCAACAAGAATCCCGAAGCATTTAATAAGGTGGTGGAGCGTTTTTTGAAAAAATAATGTTACATTTGCAGGCGAATAATTGTCCTGAAAATGAAAAAGATTTACCTTTCCCTTTTGTCGTTGGCTTTGGGCCTGACGACCCTGCAAGCCATGCCTGTTGATGTCACCAAGGCACTTGCTGCCGCCCAAAAATTCTCCACCGCGCAACTCGCCATGGAGCGCACTGCTCCCGAGTTGGTATACACGGGTCAAAACGAAACCTTCTTCGTCTTCAATCTCGGCGACCAAGCCTTTGTCATCATTGCCGGTGACGATGCCTACCGTCCCGTCATCGGCTATTCCGATGAATCGGCGTTTGATGCGGTCGACATCCCGCCTGCGCTCATGGATTATCTTGATGGCATTGAAGAAAGCATACTGAGTTTACGCTTGCGCGGCAACGCCTCGGCATCACCGATGGTGGCTGCCGAATGGACTTCGGTGATGAACTACGGACGACTCATCTCGCGCAACGGCGGTCGAGGCACGGGCTATTTCTGCCAAACCAAATGGAACCAGGATTATCCCTACAACTGTCTTTGCCCTGAGGACCCCGCTGGCTCGGGTGGTCATACCTACGTGGGCTGTCTGGCTACGGCCATGTCGCAGCTGATGCGTTTTTGGGCTTATCCAGTGCAAGGCATTGGAAGTCACTGCTATAACCACAGTGACTACGGTGAAATCTGCGCCGACCTCGGCAACACGACCTACGACTGGGACAATATGCCCAATGTGTTGGATAACACTTCAACCGACGAGGAAAAGCTGGCTACGGGTACGCTTTGTTTCCATTGCGGCGTGATCATCGACATGGGCTATGGTCCCGATGGCAGCGGTGGTGCTTCGGGTCCCATCCCTGGTGCGATGCATGATTATTTCAACTATAGCGAGGCCAACGTGCAGCTCCGTCGCGACGACTTTGAACTGGAGGAGTGGAAAATGATGGTGCGCGAGCAGTTCGACATGGGCTGGCCGATGTATTACGGTGGCTGTCAGGATGGCGGTTGCCATGCCTTCGTGTGTGATGGCTACGACGACTACGATATGTTCCACTTCAACCTCGGTTGGGGCGGTAGCAGTAACGGCTGGTACATCATCGACGAGGCTCCTTACACCCATCCCGCTGATGCGATGTTCAATTTCGTGCCGGCACCCGTCTATAACGAAACTCCGATGGCGCCTGCCAATTTCACTGCAGTTGCCGTTTCGGACACGGAACTCAAGGCGCGCCTCATCTGGACCAATCCCACGACAACCCTCAACGGCACTCCGCTGACGAAAATCGAGCGGGTGGTGGTGTTGCGTGACAACGAAATCATCCAAGTCTTGGCGGATGTCACTCCAGGAGAAACGATGGAGATTGTGGACAACGACGTGCCGCGTTATGATATGTACCATTACGCGGTGTACGCCGAGACAGAGACCCGTCACGGCAAGCACGCCAACGCAACCAATGTGCTGGTGGGCCCATCATGCACTTGGCATGTCATCATGACGACCAATTCCTTCCAAGGCTGGCGAGGCGGCTACATTGCCATATATAATACCTCAGGTCACGAAGTAGCTCGTTGTACAATGATGTCATCTACCACCGTTGCTTTCGAAGGAACTTTGCCGCTTGGAAAGCTTAGCTTCGGTTGGACTGTCCCCTCTGAGACGGTCAACCAGATGGGTTTTGTCATCAAGGACGCTGAGGGCAATACGGTTTATTCTTTCTCTGGTTCGTCCGATGAGTTGAACGAGGGCGTTTTCTTTGAGACCAATAACTCTTGTGGTGGGGCTTTGGATTGCGAAACGCCTCAAAACCTGATGGCTACCACGCAAGATGATGGCATCCTGTTGACTTGGGAAGGTGTTGAGGATCAAGGCTATGGCTACAATATCTATCGTGATGGTTTGTTGTATCGCCTCGTTCAGGAGGGTACAGCGTATTTGGACGAAAACGTGGCTTTGGGTGGCCATTGCTACCGCATCGCTGTGCTTTGCGAAGGCGGCGAAAACGGTGAGTACTCTAACGAGTCGTGTGCCACATTCGGGCCTTGCTATCCACCGCGAAACCTTGACTATGAGTTGACCAACAATCACAAGCCCAAACTATATTGGGATGCACCGCAGCCGAATGAAGGTCTCTCTGGCTATTACCTTTTCAGGAAATTCGAGGATGGCGAATACCAGAGAATCAAATTGTTGAGCGCTAATGTGGCAACCTATACCGACAATACTGCCAACCAAGAAGGCGACTATTACTACCGTCTCTATGCCTATTACGGTGACTTGGATTGCACTTCAGCACCCGCCAATCGCAAATACCGTCCCAATGAGTTTGAATTGCATGTGTATTATTCGCCTACTGGACTGGAAGAGAACGAATTGCAGGTGAAAGTCTATCCCAATCCCACCAACGGCCTTGTGACGGTGGAAACCAAGAACGAAGCCATGGTTTCGGTCTTTAATCCTCAGGGACAGTGTGTTTTGCAGAAAAAAACTACGGGCACTTCGACCTCGCTCGATTTGCATCATGTCGCTTCGGGCGTGTATTGGATAAAGGTGGAGACTGTTATAGGTATAGTGAACAAGCAAATTGCCGTGACGCGTTAAAAAACTCCTACCTTCATACCTCTTACCTCATAACTATTTACTACCTTTGCAGCGTAATTTAGAATCATTTTAGAAAAAAACTATGTTGAATAAAGAAAACGTATTGGAGGTCCTGAAGGACGTCATTTATTTCCCCAAAGGGGACAATATCATCGCATTGAATATGGTTGACAATCTGTTGGTTAAGGAAAATGTCATCCGTTTCGATCTGATTATGGAGCACGCCAATGACCCGAAAAACGACATCCTCGTCAACGGAGCCAAGCGCACCTTGACCGAGTTTTTTGGCGAAGTCGACATCGAAATCAAGGTGGTGGAGGAGAAAACAGCTCTTTCGAAGGTGAAACACATCATCGCTGTGGCCTCGGGCAAGGGTGGCGTCGGCAAGTCGACGGTGGCGGCCAACCTCGCCATCGCCTTGGCGCGCGCCAACCAGCGCGTGGGCTTGATTGACGCCGATATCTACGGTCCTTCCGTCCCAATCATGTTTGGTACAGAAAATGAGCGTCCCGCCGCGTTCGAGAAAGACGGCAAGACGGTGATGCTACCCATTGAGAAATACGGCATCAAGTTGCTGAGTATCGGCTATTTCGTCGACCCCGAGCGTCCGCTCATCTGGCGTGGACCCATGGCCACCAGCGCCCTCAACCAGCTGATGAACGACACTCTTTGGGGCGAACTCGACTGGATGGTGGTCGATATGCCTCCTGGGACGGGCGACATCCAACTGACGCTGGCACAGCAATATAACGTGTCGGGTGCCATCATCGTCACCACACCGCAGAAGGTGGCCTTCGCCGACGTGCTGCGCGCCGCGATGATGTTCAAGGAAGAAGCCCTGCAAATCCCGATTTACGGCTTGGTGGAGAATATGGCTTACTTCACGCCTTATGACCTGCCGAACAACAAATACTACATCTTCGGTCGTGAGACGGGCAAGCAATTCGCCGAAAAACTGGGTGTACCCTTCCTCGGACAAATCCCGATCACGGAAAAGATTGCCGAGAGCGGCGACGCGGGCACCCCACTGGCTTTGGACGCCGATTCGCCCGTCAGCAAGGCGTTCGACCAAATCGCACAAGCAATTATCAACTCCTAACTCCTACCTCCTAATTCCTAACTGAACAATATGGATAAAGACACAATACAACGCAAAGTAATCAACGTCCTCGAACAAGTGCGTCCCTATCTCCAGCAGGATGGCGGCGACGTCAACTTCGTGGAACTCACCGACGACAACGTGGTGATGGTGGAACTCACGGGTGCCTGCGGCAGCTGCCCCTACAGCACCATGACCCTCAAAAACGGCATCGAGAACGTGATGAAGAAAGCCATCCCCGAAATCACTGCGGTGGAACAGGTGGAAACACTGGATTTATAAATCATTGTCAAACATAAAACTCAAACGAAAATGAAAAAAGTTCTATTCTCATTAATGGCTATGCTGCTCCTTTCGGTGAGCGGCATCGCGCAAACGACCTATACCATGGTCAATTCGGCCTCGCAGCTTGATCCAGGGCAGTACATCCTGGTCGGCTACGACAACGACGGTCAAGCCTTCGTGATGAGCTACCAGAAATCCAATAACCGTCACGCTCTCACCATCGACGAGGTTGGCGGCGTCATCACAGCTACGGTGGCCACCGACCCGTCCTCGCAGGACGAGCCTTACGAGTTCACCCTCGGCGGTTCGGCTGGCGCTTGGACCCTTTTCGACCCGCTCAACAACGGCTACCTTTATGCTCCTGGCGGCGGTAACTACCTCCGCACGCAGAGCACCCTTGATGACAAAGGTCGCTGGACCATCACCGATGGCGAAGAAGGCGGCATGGTGCCCGTCAGCAACGGCGGTGCCGAACAGTGCTACATGCGCTACAACATCACTTCCACTTTGTTCGGCTGCTACAAGGAGTCGTCAAACGTGGCTGCACCCGTCTATTTCTTCAAGGCCGCTGCCCAGCTCGACCCAGAACCGAGCAACTATCCCACCAACTTCACCGCTACGGTGGAGGGCACCGATGTGACCCTCACCTGGACCGATGCCACGGGTAGCCAACTGCCCAGCAAGTATTTGGTGTTGGCCTCGACGGGCAACATCACCGTTCCCACCGATGGCACGCCCGTTGCCAACGGCGACTTGGCCATGAATGTGAACTACGGTGCCCAAACCTATACCTTCAGCGGCTTGCAAGGTGGCACCACCTATCACTTCGCCATCTTCCCCTACACCAACAGCGGCGCCAACATCGATTATAAGACCGATGGTAGCTATCCGACGGCTGATGCAACAACGGAAAATCTTGATTATCTGCTGTATGAAGACTTCGACGAAGATCTTGGCGTGTTCACCACTTTTGATGCCTACGGCGACCAAAGTTGGCATCAAGGCTCCTACCAAGGCACGACCTACGCCAACATGAATGGCTATGCCAATCAAACCTACAACAAGAATGAAGACTGGCTGATTGCTTATGTGGAAGTCCCGGATCTGACTTTCACCGATGTTTTCATGGAATTCAGAACTGCAATGAAGTTCGACGGCGACCCGCTGCGCGTGGCTATTTCAACGGATTATGACGGCCAAAGCGATCCCAGCGACTTCGAATGGGATGACATCACTGACGCTTTCGACTATTCAACGGGTGACTACGAATGGGTTGAATCGGGCGAATTGAATGTGATCGATTATGCTGGTAATGGAAGCTTCTACATCGCGTTTATTTATACCAGTACTGACGAAGCTGCTTCGTCATGGGAAATTGATTATGTGAAGGTCTGGGGCAAGTTCACGGCTTCTGTCTATGAGAATGAGATGGCTGTCATCAGCCTCTATCCCAATCCCGCTCGCGAGCAAGTTTCCTTCGTGCTGGAGAGCGACGCCCAAGTGAGCATCTTCGACATGACGGGACGCAAGGTGAGCGAGACGGAATGCAAGGCTGGCGAAGCCCAACTCGGCGTTTCGGAACTCGACAATGGCGTTTATTTCGTCAACTTCCGCTTCGCTGACGGCACCACGGCTGTCTCCAAGTTCGTGAAGTTCTAATACAGACGCGTCGGCGTCATTGCGAGCGAAGAGCAACGGAGCGAAGCAATCCAGAGAATCAACTTTATTGTCTGGATTGCTTCGTTCCTCGCAATGACGCAAAGCGACGACAAGATGAAACAATGAAACAGCGATTACTCATAGTGCTTCTGATGCTTCCCTGCTTCGCCTTCGCCCAGCCGGTGGAGCCCGTGCGCTATGAGGTGGACCGCTGGAACAAGGCCCAAGGCTGCCACTTCGAGTCCTTCGGCGAGCAAGGCGGCCTGATGTGTGTCGAGACCGAGAAGACCGACAAGGAGAAACACCGCCTCTGGAGTTTCGCCTGCCTCGACAGCACTTTGTACGAGACCCGCAGCGACCTCATCCCCCTGCCCGAGAAACTGACCTACTTCGATTCGGGCAGCGATGCGCGTTTTGCGGCTTTTTTGTTCGTCAATGACGGCAACAAAAAAGCGGCCGATTCGCTGGATTTCCTCGTGGTGACTTACGACCGGAAGGAGCGGAGCTATCGCACCTTTTGGGACAAATGGCCCGAAAAGACCGTCCCGCTTTCCATTGCCGTCGCTGATGGCACAATGCTGCTGGCCTTGAACAACAAAAGCGGCAATGGAAGCTTGCGTTTCTACGACTTGGCGGGCGATTCCAATCGTGAAGTAACGCCTTCGTCATCAAGTAGTTTTGTCTTGTTCCAAACGGCGGCTTTTCCGCAGGAGCATCGCTTTGTGGTAGCCGCAAAGGAGTTTGAAAACAAACGTTTTGCCTCGACTTCCTTCCTCGTTTATTCCACTTCCGGCAGTTTGCAAGGCAGTTACCGCTACGAGAACATCCCCAATGCGGCCTTGGGTCGCATGGGTTTCCGCTTCGATGAAAACCATAACTTGGTGGTTATCGGCACTTTGGAGCGCGAGAGCGGACGCAAAGTTAACCTGGAAGGCGTGACGGAGAACTTTGACAAGGAGAGCGTCGGCGTGGTGTGGATGAAATTTGAGACAGGCGCGCCCAACAGTCGCGTGTTTCTTTTCAAGGACATGCCCGAAATCGAGCACGCCTTGACCGCCTCCGACCGTGTGCGATTGCGCGAAGAAAAACTGAAGCTGAGCAAAAACCAAAAGGCGACCCAAGGCGAAATCGCGTTCCAGTTCCTTACCCCGCGCCTGACTGATTTCGGCGACCTGACAGTCTTTTCGGCAGAGGCCTTCATGCCTTATTACCATACCGAAACCCGCATGAGTTACGGCTATTACGGCTACTATGGCGGCTATCCTTACACCTACACCGTGTTCGATGGCTACGACTTCTTCAGCGAGATTCTGCTGGCTTTCGACAAGGACGGACATCTGCAATGGCAGCAATCCGTGAAGTTTGACAACGAGCTGACTTACGAGTTGACGCCGCACGCTTCAGAAGGTGTGTGCTATGACGAGTTGGTAGTGGTTTCGCCGTATCGCAACCACCTGCGTTACACAGCGTTTGATGCACAAGGTCAGCAGCTGATGAACCAGCAAAACGCGAAAATCGACCCGATTCACGGCGCGGATTATGTGGAAGACGAGTATTTCGCCCAAATCGCGAAATGGTACGGCAACCGCTATCTCATTTTCGGCTCGCAGATCATCCAAAACAGCACCCAACCCAAGCCGAGGCGGACGGTGTTCTATCTGCAAAAGGTTCAATATGATTGAGTTATGTTGTGGAGTTATCTGAAATATCTGGTGCAGCGCAAGAGCAAGTATTCGGTTCATTCGCCTTTTGTGTACGACTTTATGACCAAGGTTTTGTACGACAAAGGCTCCAATCGCGATTATGATACGATGCTGAGAATCAGTCGTTTGTTGGACGGAAAACGCTATGCTACACGTCCGCGCCGCAAGGAAGGCCGTTTGCTCTATCGTTTGGTGAACTACCTCGAACCCGAGACCGTAGTGTCGTTTGGCACGCTTTCGGCGCTCAATACGACGGCGTTGGCCTTGGGTAACTTGCAGACCAAGGTCTATCTCGACCATTCCGCCGACTTCCTCGAAACGATGAACTCGATGGGCGTGGTGAATGTGAACCTGTTGCGCCGCGACAAGCCCGAGCAGGAACAGCTGGAACGACTGGTCCTCGACTTTGTTTTCTTTGGCTTGAACGACTTCGGCGAGGACACTTGGAACAAGCTGGAGGAAGCCTACGCGCAGGCTAACGAGGAGACCGTGCTCATCTTCGAGGGCATCCACCATTCCCACCGCACCGAAGCCGCATGGGAAGCCATCAAGGCTGATGAGGATGTCACTCTGAGCATCGATGTCTATTCCGTCGGGTTGGTTTTCTTCCGCGAAGGCATTGAAAAACAGGATTTTATTTTGAAATATTGATAATTGGGAAACTGCAGATTATACAGATGGAACAGAAAAGCATTTCGAAATTGTTTGGCACAAGTGCCTATTAAATAGATTCCTACTGGGCGATAGCCCATCTGTACAAGTCGGGCGCTTGCGTTCTCAAAATTCTGGGACTCGAATCCGTAAAATCTGTGTAATCTGTAGTTCAAAAAAACAGTACTATGAAGAATATTACTTATACGAAAACTGGCGACCAAGGCCAAACCTCACTGATTGGCGGCCTACGCGTCGCGAAATACGACGACCGTGTGGAGGCCTACGGCACTGTCGATGAATTGAGTGCCTTCATTGGTGTGCTTTACGACCAAGACGGTGTCACTGCCGAGATGAAGACTGTACTCGACACTGTCCAAAACAAATTGTTCACCATCGAGTCGCACTTCGCCTTGGACGAAAACTCCGAGGTGAAGAAGATGATTCCCGTTTTGACCCTCGACGATGTGGCTTTTTTGGAGCACGAAATCGACAAGATGAACGAGCAGTTGCCCGAATTGAGAAGCTTCGTCATTCCGGGCGGAAACCTGAAGGCGAGTCACGCGCATGTGTGCCGCACGGTGTGCCGTCGCGCCGAGCGTCAGGGCTGGCGTTTGGCCTCGCAACACCCAATAGATATTATCGATTTGAAGTATCTGAACCGTCTTTCGGATTATTTCTTCGTTTTGTCTCGCTTTTTTGGCTTTTTAGACAATGTCGATGAAAATAATTGGGAATCAACGAAATAAAAATTCGTAATTTTTTAATTAAAACCCCTTGCTAGTTCCAAAAATACTTGTACTTTTGCGCGCTCAAAATAAACCGAAAAAGACTATGTATTGGACACTAGAATTAGCCTCAAAATTGGAAGATGCTCCTTGGCCGGCCACCCGCGACGAGCTGTTGGATTGGGCCTTGCGTACCGGAGCTCAGGAAGAGATCATTGAGAATCTTCAGGAAATCGAGGACGAGGGCGAAATCTACGAGCGCATCGAAGACCTCTGGCCCGACTATCCCACTAAGGACGACTTCTTTTTCCACGAAGATGAATACTAATTTATCAACTGAGTGATTATCAGTTGGAAAAAAGATTCTCGGCCTGCCTGGGAATCTTTTTTCGTTTTTCATTCCAATTTCACCGCCTCATGCCCCTCGACTTGACCTATACGACCGAACGCTTTTGCGCGGAAATGGATGCCGCCGCTTATATTGCCAATTTCCGCAGGGCGGACTATTTCATGCAGTTCTGCCGCGAGTGTGGTAATTACGGTCGCAGACACGGCTGTCCGCACTTCGACTACGACCCATTGTCGGTCATCGCTCCTTATCGGAAAATACATATCATCGGTGTGAAAATTGTCCCTCACGATGAAAATCTTCCTTTGAGTGAGGCCAACACGCTGATGCTGCCTGTGATACTCGGGCTGAACGATGAATTGCTTGCGTTGGAGAAATCATTGGGCGGCATGGCTTTCGGTTTTGCCGGTTCGTGCCCCTATTGCGGCGAGGCGCCTTGCGCCCGCATCGATGGGCTGCCCTGTCGTCATCCCGACAAGGTGCGTCCTTCGCTCGAGGCCTTTGGCTTTGATATAAGCAAGACCGCCAGCGACCTGCTGGGTCTCGAAATCAAGTGGAGCTACGACGGCAGCATCCCTGAATACCTTGTATTGGTTTGCGGGGTGTATTATTGAAGGGAGGATGTTTCCTTTGCTGTTTTTTTTCTATCTTTGCGGCGTTGTAGTACATAGAGTGTCTGCATTTTTTATTTGAGAAATGAATGTTACTGAAAATATGGTTACAAATAAGCAAAAGCAATTGATTATCGAGAGTGGAAAGGAGTTTTTTCGAAAGAATATTATCCCTTCACATTTGAAGAATCTTAATAACCTGAAATTTAGGGATTTTAATGTTAATCCTTTCCTGATAAACTATCTTGCAGCGTTCTTGTGTGGAAACACAGAACCAGAATCGCTTGCAAAAGCTTTGGTTTATCCGAGGGTGTTAGGTACCAGTATTAACACTACATTTGGAACCAGCCTACAATTGTTTATAACTGAGATACAATCAATAGTTAGCAAAGGATCAGCCATTCCTGGAATTGACATTGAATTTGAGGATGCAATTGACGGACGGAAAAAGTATTGCCAATGCAAAGCTGACCCTCAAACAATCAATCATGATGATGTTGATACCATCCTCGCTCATTTTAAACAGTTCAAAGGAATTGCTCGTACCAACAAATTACATGTGTCTGATGACGACCTTATAGTTGGAGTATTGTATGGTTCACCAAACAAGCTTTCAGCGAACTATAAGACTATAGCAACCACCTATCCCGTTTTATGTGGTGCTGATTTCTGGGAACATCTCACAGGCGATTGCCTCTTTTATCACCGTTTAGCAAAAGCCTTTGGTGAGGTGGTTGAAGAAGATAATATCGACGGTAGTCAGCTTATTTTATTAAAAGTGAAAGAAATAGCTGATGAAATAAAGAATAGGGGAGGACTTTAATGCCAACTTTTTTATCTGCAACTAATTTAGCTGATCTTACTGGGACTTCGCTTGCAACGGCTCAAAAATGGGGCGAAAGTGGAATGTACCCTTATCGTAAGAACGAAAATGGCAAAGAAGGTTTCTACATGGAAGAACTTATGGATGTAGAGCCTGTCAAAATGATGCTCAACACCAACTGGGATGAGGAATTTCATGTGGCTCCTTTACGCGACTACTCCTCGGTCGAGTTGTTTGCAGGAGCAGGAGGCTTAGCTATTGGTATGCATATGGCTGGATTTCGTCACGTCTTGCTTAACGAGGTTGATCCTATGGCTTGTCAGACTTTGCGCAAGAATCATCCAGAATGGAATGTGCTGGAGGGAGATATTCATAAGGTTGATTTTACGCCGTTGAGAGGGAAGGTTGACTTCCTTTCAGGTGGATTCCCTTGTCAGGCTTTCTCGTATGCTGGGAAAAAGGGTGGACTAAACGATACTAGAGGAACTTTATTTTTTGAGATGGCTCGAGCAGTGCGTGAAATTCAGCCCAAAGTTTTTATGGGAGAGAATGTGAAAGGCTTGTTGTCGCATGATGATGGACGGACGCTCGAAATTATTCGTAATGCTATTGCTGAATTGGGATATACTTTGGTAGAGCCGCGAGTGTTGAAAGCTGTTATGTATCAAGTTCCCCAAAAACGCGAGAGAATTATTTTGATAGCTATTCGTAATGACATTTATGAGAAAGGTGTTCGTTTCAAATGGCCTGATCCCTACCGTAGGGTAATGACGTTACGTGATGCTTTCTATAAAGGCGACCTTTTCGATTGTGATGTTCCTTCGTCAGAAGGTCAAACTTACCCGGAAAAAAAAAGCCCGTATAATGGCTATGGTTCCAGAAGGCGGTGATTGGAGAGATTTGCCAGAAGATGTGCAAAAAGATTACATGGGTGGTAGCTTCTATTTAGGAGGTGGTAAGACAGGTATGGCACGCCGTTTGTCAATGGATGAGCCATCGTTGACTTTAACTTGTGCTCCAGCCCAAAAACAGACTGAGCGCTGCCATCCTATAGAAACGCGTCCTTTGACGGTTCGCGAATATGCTCGTATTCAAACTTTCCCTGACGATTGGGTGTTTGAGGGAGCGGTAGCTGACCAATACAAGCAAATTGGCAATGCCGTACCTGTAAACCTTGCCTATGCGATCGGACGGTCTTTGATTAGATTGTTTAACGACATTGATGCTATGACTCCCGAACAATCTCAGTTTGATGAAGCTAATCGAATTGCTCATGACATGTTGCCTCCAGAATTGTTTGCGATTGATATGGTAGAAATACAGAGGAATTATCCTGAAGGAATCCTCAGGAATGTTTATAGGAAAAGGAAAAAAGGCGAGAATGGCGATTTGGATGATTCCAAGAATGTGCTTGTGAGCTTGGTGACAAAAGAGAATTTAGACCCATTCAATCATCAAAATGCAAGAATTTACTATACTGGAAAGAAGTTTCCTTCCACTGTAAAGCTGAATAAACTATACTATTTTATGCCGTATACAAAAGGGAAGGGTATTCGGGACTTGTATGTTATCAAAGTTGCACGTGTAGGGACAAAACATGAGATTTATCAGGATTGTGATGAGAATGACATCCGAATTGTTTTCGAAATAGAGTTCGTAAAACAACTTTTCGATGATTATAAACCCATCAAACTTATGATTTGGCATACGTTTACTGATACGAACCTAAGGGCAGTATTAGCATAATATGAATGCGTTTAGTTAATCGTCACAGTCTCTCCCTCCAAATCACCCGAGGCCTCTTTCTCGCCGACCCGAATCGGTCGGCGATGGGCCGCGTGTGGCAACTCGTTTCGAGGTTCACTTGGGAACTGCCGCAAACGCTGGTGGGTTGGCTCTTCACCCTGTTTCGCGCCTTGGCGGGACGGGTCGATAGGGTGGATGTGCTGGGTGGCATCACCTTCGCTTCGGGCAAGGCGCGTTCGTTTGGCGGTGGCGTGTCGTTGGGCACCTTTGTCGACTTGTGGCTGTGGCACACTATGCAAGGCGAGAATGAGCGTTTTGTTCTCGGCGACCAACTCTGTATGCACGAGTTCGGTCACACAGTCGACAGCCAACGCTTTGGATGGCTCTATCTGCCCGTCATCGGTTTGCCCAGCCTTTTGAGTGCCAACGGACACAACGACCACGGCCGTTTTTGGACCGAAACCCGCGCCAACCGCCATGCCAGGAAGTATTTCAGCGAGCATTACCAAATCGCTTGGAATGAAGCAGGGTATCCAGTGGGGAATGAGGCTTAATTGGGTATCTTGGTTTTAGTTGAGGAGGTTCCTTTTTAGGATTTTGTTCAAAAAATGTGATTTTTTCATTGTTTTTATGTCTGAAAATGTGATTTTATGCTTATTTTTGCGCCAGAAAATGTGATTGCATATGACACAACTCCTTAAAAGAAAGATAGATAAGTTTTTGTTGGAATGGAAAGACAATCCTGAGAGAAAGCCTTTGATTGTGCAAGGGGCCAGGCAAATTGGGAAAACCGAGTCCATTAGGGCGTTTGCCCGCGCCAACTACGATTTGGTCATCGAGGTTAATTTCGCGCTCCAAAAGAAATTCAGGACGATTTTTGAAGACGGCTATGAAGTGGACGACATCATCAAGAACATTTCAATGTTGGAGCCTTCATGGTCGTTTGTCCCACATAAGACGTTGTTGTTTTTTGACGAACTCCAAAAATGTCCTGATTGTGCGACCTCGCTCAAGTCATTTTGTCAAGACAATCGTTTCGATGTCATTTGTTCTGGCTCCCTGATGGGCATTTACTACGAGGAAATAGAGTCGAACGCCGTCGGTTTCAAGGAGGATTACGAGATGCATTCGATGGATCTCGAGGAATTCTTGTGGGCAAAAGGCTATTCGCCTGAGCAAATCGAAGATCTATATGCTCACATGATTGCATTGAAACCGCTTTCGCAAGTGACGATGGACACGATGACGCAAATCTTCCGCGACTACATGACCCTCGGTGGTATGCCCGAGGTGGTGAAAATGTACATCGACAACGGGCATTTCGGTGGAACGCTGAAACTTCAGCGCCAGCTGCTGAAGGATTACGAAGAGGACATCACCAAATACGCCAAGGAGACCGACAAAGCCAAGGTGCTTGCGGTATATCGGCACATCACCTCTTTTTTGGCTAAGGAAAACAAGAAATACCAGATCACGAAGATTGCCAAAGGTGCTCGAAATCGCGAATACATTGGTGCAGTCGACTGGCTGAGCGAGGCTGGTGTGGTCAATGTTTGCTATTGTTTGGGTAATGTGGAACTGCCCTTGAAGGGCAATTATGATGCCGATTGCTACAAGATTTACTATCATGACACAGGCCTGCTCATTGCGTCGTTGGATGAAGAAGCCCAAGAAGACCTGCGCGCCAACAAGAACTTCGGCACTTACAAAGGGGCCATTTATGAGAATGTTGTCGGAGAGATGCTGATTAAGTCGGGATACGAGCAGTTGTATTTTTACAAGCACGACAATCCCGCGTTGGAGATGGATTTCTTTGTGCGGGATGCCGACTCGCTGATTCCCGTCGAGGTGAAAGCCAAGGATGGGGCCACGGCTTCGCTCAACAACTTGATCAAATGGTATTCCTACCCTGATGTCAAATATGGCATCAAGTTGGGCTACAAGAACATCGGTTGGAATGGGCAGTTCTTCACTTTCCCTTATTTTTTGGCCTTCTTCCTGAAACGATTCTTGAAAGAACGAGGGAATGTTGTGCCTTCAAACGAGTGAAATCATCGTTCCTCTGGCGGCAGCATTTGATATTTTCGCGTGCAAATCGTCTGAATCAGGAACAAAACCGCCATGATGACGCCGACTTGATAAGGTGCCGTCACGCCGCCAAGGAGTCGGCTGCACGGGTTGACGACCAAAGGCGAGAGGAACTGCCCGAGGTACAATGCCGCCGAAATCAGGGGCATCACCGTGGTGGCCGCGTCCTTGCCGCCTTTGATGGAGGCGATGGTGTTGAGGTAAGGCACGCTCATGGCATTGGCAATGCCGATGAAGACCGAACCGAGGATAAGGAGGCCTATAGTGGTGTCCAAGGAAAGGAAGAAATACCCCAACAGAAACCCGACAGGTGCCACATATTTCATAGACTTGCGCAATGGCCGCATCAGTTGGCCGAAAAATAGTCCGCCCACGAAGGCAATCAGGTCCAAGCCGACCATAATCAAGGTGATGGTGTTGCTGCTCAAAGCCGTGTTGCTCAACGAAGTGATGGCGAAGTTGGTCGGATAGATGAAGAACAAAGCCATGGCAAGCAGCATCCCGACCACGGAAGGGTGGAACTTCTTCATCAGCTTTCCAATCGATTGCTTTTCAGCGTTTTCGACTTTGTCCTTCGCCAAACGCTCGTTGGGCAGGAAAGCCACCACCAAACCCAGTGAAATCAAGCCCAGCAGATAGACGAGGAAGGCGCAGTTCCAACTGATGCCGGCGAGGAAGCCGCTGAGCAAGGTGGCCACGGCACCGCCCATCTGGTTCATGGCGGCGGAGAGGCCCATCAGCGAGGCTTGCTGCTCGGGCGGGAAATAATAGGCTAACAGCCCCGTCGAAAGCGGCATGACCATGCCCACGCTCACGCCCAATAAAGCCCTGAAAAACAAGAGCAGCCAAATGTTGTCGATGAAATACGCGCCGGCGCCAGCCAGCACATAAAGGCTCAGCCCGACGATGGCCAAGGTCTTCGTTTTCATTAGTTTGCAAAGCCATGAAAACAGCAGGTTGGTGACGATGATGAACAGTGCGGGCAGGCTGACGATGAATTGCACCATCAGGTCGGAATAGGCGGTGAAGTGCTCGCGGATGACGCCCAAAGCAGGAGCCATGGCCGCGCCAGCCATAACGGTGAGCAAGGAAATGGAAAGGATGGTGTAGGTGAGGCTACGATTCGTTTTTTGTTGCATGATGTGTTGTCGTTTAGGTTAAGCGGAGTTTTTTCAGGCTCTTCCAAGCCTTGAAAATCTTCGGTCACCTACAATCAGCCATGAATCTTGGGTCGCCTACAATTTCGGCGGCAAAAATACGAAAAAACCGAATCCGTTGGGACTCGATTCTTTCGGAAATCCAAAAGTGTTGTTTTCTTTCTGTTGATAATCAGAACTTTATTTCCACGCCAATGCTCCTGAACTTTTCCGTGGTAACAGCCTTGTTGTACTCAGGCAGGAGGTTGGTATAAACCCTAAAGCCGTGAACGAAGCCAATCAAACCAGTGTTGATGCTCAGTCCGACCTCCAATTTCCACGGGTTGAAAAGCAATGGGGCGTTTTCTCCAGTCCAGCCTTTGTAATTGTTTTCGTGGCTACGGGTGTCGAGCGTACCGTGCAGGCGGCGACCGAAGAATGCATCCAATGAAAGACTGCTTTTCAAGGGTTCAGCAAAATGGAAGTAAAGTTCGACAGGAATGCCAAGATAACCGTTGGTTAGTTGGTTTTGTTGGATAGGTGTCTGTCCGTCAATGGTTTCCAACCCGTTCTCGTTGAGTTTCAGTTGGTGTACCATGTAATATCGATTGAAGTTGTAGCGCAATCCTGTCGAAAGTGTCCAACGGTCGCCAAAACGGAAACTTGTCAGCATGCCCCACGAAACGGTGAGTACGCCATTGTTGGTGAACGGGCTGTTGAAGTCAACTGGGTTTTGGTACTTTCTGAAACCTATGCCTGCATTGAAGGCGAGGTCTTGGCTCCAAGTCTTATAACACTCCTTGGTAACGGGTTGTCCGTCAACGATTTCTGTTTTGATGACTTTGGGATTCTTCTTCTCGTAGAACCAAGTTGGGCTTTTGTATTCCTTTACAAGTATTTCTCCGTCCAAAAGGCTTGTTCCATACTGAAAATCAGCATTGTAAAGTTCAATGATTGGTTTTCCGCTTCCTTGGATGGTGTCGATGCTCACCTTGCTTTCGTCGCTTAGGTGAATTAAAAACTCTCCACCGGAAATCAATTGATTTATGTTTGCCTCTGATTTTCTCATCAGATAGAGGTAGTCTTTGGTTTCGACATCCTGTGGAACACTAAGATGGTCAAAGGAGGCCTTGGCTTCTCTGAATAACGTAATGGCCTTGAAGTTGAGATTCCCTTCCAACTCAATTATCGTCCCCTGAGGTAACATCATGTTCTCGAGGATGGTCAGCGTGTCGCCACTAAGGTTGCAGACTTGGGCCTCGGCGGCAATGCCAGCAAAGCGTTCAGGGATGATGACGGCAAGGCGATAAGTGTCGGTGTCGCGGTGCATAAGGCGCACGTCCCAACCTGCGTCAATGTTCAGATAACTAATTGGTTGGCTGATAGTTTGCTCAATGGCGACTTCTTCTTGGGCAAAGCCTAACGCGGTCAGGCAAAGTAGCATTAATAATAAGGTGATGCGTTTCATCGTATTAGATTTTAATTTGTTGATAATCAGAATTTAATTTCCAAGGCCAGCATGCCGTTTTTCATGTTCGGGTCTTGCGGCTGGCCGAAGAGGGTTTTGTCCTCAAAAACAGGTCGTTTTGTTGGTTTGTTTTCGGGTTGTTTTTCCAACTTGCCATAACCCACCAGGCTTTCGCTTTTGATGACTTTTCGCAATGGTTTTTGACTTTCCATGGCCAAAGGTTCGTTTGGAATTTCCGTCGCGGTTTCGATTGGCGTAACCAATATGGAATCAATGGTTTCCGTCTTTTTCGCTTCGGCGATGAGCGGTCGTTCCGAAAGGATGGGCTTGACTTTTTCCATCGGTTTTTCAACCTTGGTTTTCGGTTGTTTCGTCTTGGTGGGAGCAACTTCAGCCATAGGTTCTTCAACTATTATCGTTTCTTGTTGAGGCGTTTTTTCCTCAATTTTTATGGCCACCGAATCGTTGGTTTGGGTTTGCTCGGCCAAAATCGGTTCGTTTTCTTCTTGCGTCGTCGATGCCGAGGGCTTGATGACGAGCCAAAGCAGGAGGCAGGCTGCTGCCGCACCCAATGCCCACCAAAGTGGATATAGTTTGCGTCGCTTTGCGTCATTGCGAGCGTGGCGAAGCAATCCAGTTTGTGTTGTCTGTATTGTGGTCAATCTGGATTGCTTCGTCGTTCCTCCTCGCAATGATCCCTCCAATGCCTCCAAACTATCGATTAATTCGCCAAGTTGCTTTTGCCGACGGGCGTTTTTGCCGTGTTGCTCCAGCGCATCAAGCAGTTGCTTGAGTTCGGTGTTCATTTCGTTTTCTTCGTTCATGGTAGTTCGTTTTTATGGTGTTCGATGGCGTTTCTTAGTGATTTATAGGCTCTTGACAGGGTGGCGTAGAGGTGGGTGCTGCTCATCCCCGTGGCCTTCTCGATGTCGGGGTTGCTCATGCCTTCCTCGTATTTCATCAGGATGGCATCGCGCTGACGCTGTGGCAGTTGCTCGACTAACCGACGCGCCAGTTGGTAGCGTTCCTCCAAACTGTCGTCAGAGGTTTCGGTCAGCATGAGGCTTTCGGCGTCGATGGGGACGGTGGGCTGCAGTTTTCGCAATTGGTCGATGCTACGCCTTTTGACGATGGTCAGGCTGAGGCGTTCCATCTCGCGGGCATCGTGGAGTTGGTCGTATTGTTCCCACAGGCTGATGACCGTTTCCTGCACGGCGTCTTCCGCAGTGTCGGCGTTGCCGATAATCCTTTCGGCGGTTCGTTGCAGTCGCGGTTGCAGGCGTAGGATGTCGCGTTTGAAGTCCTCAATCGTCATTTTGCTGTCGTTCGTTTACTTTATATCGCAGCAAAAGGCGAAATCTTACACTTTTTTCGGAAAAAATTTCAAATCACCCGCTCGTTGACGATGCGCCACTCGTCTGGCTGCAAGCTGCCCAAGGCGATGTTCCCAATCTGGACGCGGATGAGCCGCAGTGTGGGAAACCCAACGGCGGCGGTCATGTGGCGCACTTGTCGGTTCTTGCCTTCGATGAGGGTGAGGCATACCCAACTGGTCGGGATGGTGGCGCGGTAGCGGATGGGTGGCACGCGCTCCCAAAGGTTTTGGGGAGCTTCTACGATTTGCGCTTGACAAGGCTTGGTGCGGTAACCTTTGATGATGACACCTTTTTTCAACTGGTTGACAGCTTCTTGCGTGATTTGTCCATCCACTTGGGCGAGATAGGTGCGCGGATGCTCGAATTTCGGGTCCAGCAGTTTCTTGATGAGCCGCCCATCGTCGGTGAGAAGCAGGGCGCCTTCGCTGTCGTGGTCGAGGCGACCGGCGGCATACACGTTGGGCGGAAAGCCGAATTCGTCCAAAGCCCGATGTCCGGCTTCGGGGGTGAACTGGCTGAGTACGCCATAAGGTTTGTTGAAAAGAATCACCATGGGTTTTGATGCAAATCAGATGCAAAGGTACACTTTTCTTGATGGAAAAATCGGTTTGATTGGGAAAAACCGTATTTTTGCGCTCTGATATGACAATGCGAAAAGTAGTAACCAACGTGGATCTAAAAAAGGCCTTCGGCTTGAAGGGATTCTTCGGCACATGTGTGGCGGGAATGGCCTATGGCTTAATTGGCCTGGGCGAAATCAACCGTTTGTTTGACAGTGCTGCTGATTATCAAGGCCGTGAGTTTGCCGACCATCTGTTGGAAAACATGGGCATCACCATCGATGTGAGTCCCGATCAGTTGGAAAGTATCCCGAGAGAAGGCGGTTTCGTGGTGGTCAGCAACCATCCTTTCGGCGGCATCGAGGGTGTGATGCTCTTGAGTGCCATTGCCAAGGTCCGCCCCGATTTCAAGATCATGGCCAACTTCATCCTTTCGCATATCCCCAACCTCAAGGAAAACTTCTTTGCCGTCAACCCATTCGAGAAAAATCCAGAGTGGAAGAGCAGCGTGGGTGGCATCAAGGGCGCCATCCAGCATATCGCTGCGGGCAATGGCTTGGGCGTTTTCCCGGCGGGCGAAGTGTCGCGCTATCATGGGAACGACTATCCTGAGGACCTGCCTTGGAGCACCTCGATTGCGCGTATCATCAAGAATGCCAATGTCCCTGTGATTCCTGTGTTTTGGGAAGGCCGTAACTCGAAGCTGTTCTATGCCGTCGACAAGATTCACAGCATGTTGGGGACTTCACGGCTGTGCCGCGAGTTGGCCAACAAAAAAGGGACTTGTTTCAACCTGCAAATCGGCAAGCCAATCCTGCCTACCGAAGTTGCGCTCTACGAAAATCCAAAGGATTTGGCGGCCTACTTGCGTAGCCGTTCTTATGCGCTCGAAGCCAACCTCCCCGTGCCGATGACTGAAAAGAAGGAAACTCGACTTGCCGAAATCGAAGCGCCGAGGGAGTTGTCGCTCATGCAGGCCGAACTGAATGCCATACGCGAAAAGTCATTCCTGTATTCCGCCTCTGATTTCGACTGCTATCTTGCTGATTACGATGATATTCCCAATTTGATGCACGAAATAGCCCGATTGCGCGAGGAGACTTTCCGTGCCATCGGCGAGGGCACAGGCAAGAGCCTCGACCAGGATAGGTTTGATTTGCATTTCAAACATCTGATTCTTTGGGATAATGCCAAACAACAGGTAGCTGGCTGCTATCGTTTGGGCATTGGCAGCGAAATCATTCCGAAATATGGTATTCAAGGGTTTTATGTCAATACTTTAGTGAAGTTTGATGAGGCTTTCTCCGACCATTTGGCGCATACCATCGAGTTGGGGCGTTCGTTTGTTACGTTGGAATACCAAAAAGAAGTGCTGCCTCTGATGTTGCTGTTGCGCGGCCTTGCCGACGTGGTGGTGCGCTATCCCGAAATCCGACATTTCATCGGGCCAGTCAGCATAAGCAGTTGGATGCCTAAGTTCTACCAAAGCATGATTGTCAAATACGTGGCCGAAAAGCATCCTGTGGAAGCCAAGTTGACGCATATGGCTACGCCTATCACGCCTTTCCACCCCGATTTCCTGAAAGTGGATGCCGATGTCTTGTTGCGCAACAATATGGATTCAATCGACCGTTTCGACAAGTTCATGTTTCGCCTGAGCAATGGCACTTATCGTTTGCCCACTTTGTTCAAAAAGTACCTAAAACTGAACGCCAAGTTCCTCTGCTTCAATGTCGACCCCGATTTCAACGACACACTTGATGCTTTGCTTTTCCTCACCTTCACCGACTTTCCGGAAGATGAGGTGATGCCACTGTTCCGCGACAGCAGCGACGAGGAAAAGGGAATCGTCAGGAAACGCTTTGGGTATATTAATTAGGGAGTGTCATTCCTCCGTGTCTTCTTCCTCTATCGTCTGGGCGAAGAAACTGAAATTCACTTTCCCGTAATGGCGTTGCTCCATGAAGTGCGGGTGTTCCTCAAAATTTTGGTATTTGTCGTGTTCCAGCACGAACATTCCACCTTCGCGCAAAAGGTTGTTGTCGAAAATGAGGTTCACCAAGGTGCTGTAATGCTCGCAGTCGTAGGGCGGGTCGGCGAAGATGAGGTCATATTGCATCTTATGTTTTTCGAGGAATCGAAACACATCGGAACGGATGGCCATCAATTCCTTCATGTTGAGTTTGTTGGCTGTCTCACGGATGAACTTCACGCAACCAAAGTCATGGTCGACTGAGACCACCTTGGGACAGCCGCGCGACACGAGCTCATAGGAGATGTTGCCCGTGCCGGCAAACAAATCCATCGCCTCGGTCTCTTCCAAGTCGAAGTGGTTCTCGATGATGTTGAACAAGCTTTCCTTGGCCATGTCGGTGGTAGGACGCACGGGCAGATTGTTCGGTGCTGTGATTTGTCTCCGTTGGTATCTTCCTCTGATGATTCTCATCTTAATGCTTGATAATGAATGAAATAGTATTGAAATGGAACTTCTTTGAAGGTTTGGTTTGTGTTGAGCGACTCGGGTGCTTCGACGAAATGAATGTCCTTGACATAGCGTCCGCAAAGGGCGATGATTTCGGAAGCGGGACGAATAAGACCTGAGAAACAGACCGAAGTGTCCTGTCCCGAAAGTCCGTTTTGTTCCATCGCAAAGAGCAGGAAATAGGCAAAGTCTTCCTTCGTGTTGAACCTGAAGTTGTTGAAGAAAAGCAACTTCCCGTCTTTGCGGATTGCCATGTCGAAATCGCGGTTGCGCACGTTGACAAAAGCCCTTGTCGCGGGCTGGTTTTCCATCACCTTATTAATAAAGAGGGTGCTCGTATGCCTGATTTGTGTGTCTTTCCATTTTGCCAACACCTTGTCTTGTAACGCCTTGGGAAAGGCGAATACGTTGTGGCATCCAGCTTTTTCAAGTTTTTCGGAGCCGATGGCAAAGCCTTCTGGGATTTGGGATGTGAATTCTAAGTACTTGGCTTGGTCGACTTCGTTGAACCATGGCTTGGGGACAAGGGTGCAGAAACGGTTGTCGAAAAGGCATGAAACAGAGCGAAATGTCTTGTTATTCAAGTCTTTCGATGCCAGAGCGCGTTCCAGAGTGTGGAAAAGGTCATCGCTATCGACGAGCCAATCGGATTGGTAGAACTCCAAGCCGACGAGAGCATTTGTCTGGCAGTCGAGAAGGGCAAAAGAAAGACCACCCAACGAGAATTGGATGGCCATTCTGTATTGCGATGACTTCTCGGCATCAAATGCCTCGCTGCATTGCGATATATAAGGGTTCAGTGATGCCGCCATTCATCCTAACGGTTTAGAGTTTCTCCCAATTGCCGTCGGTGGTGGCTTCTTCCATCGAGCCGACTTTCAGGCCGGCATAGCGGTTGATGCTTTCCTTTTCGGCTTTGGCGTTGTCGCGACGTTGGTTCCATTCCTTCTCGCTGAAGGCGGCACCAGGCGTGGCCAAATAGACTTCGTAAGGCGTGCGAGCCTCGAAAACGGGAATCTTGATGCCGTTACGTTCAATCGTACCCGCTTCAAGTTCGTACTGTTGCTGCGGTTGGCTGAATGGCACAAACTTGATGTCGTTGATGTTGAAATTCGTCCTCTTGCCTTGCAGCGAGTCCATCACTTTCACGAAGCCGAGGGTGTCGTTGATGGTGCGGGTGAAGGTGGTGTCGGTTGGGTCGGGGACAATCTTCACAATCGGGATCTCGGCGGTTTGGCAGAACTTGATTAGCGTGTCGAAACTGTTGGTGTACTGGCTGGTGGCATTCTTGTAGAACACCTCGGCATTACGGATGTCAATGAGGCGTTCAACGACCTGGGTTTCACGTGTTTTCTGCTCATTGCTGAACTTGATGGGAGCCTGGATGCTTTTGACGACTTGCATGGCTAATAACACAATAATGGCTAACAACACGATGTTGATGACAATGTTTAATCCTTTTTTCATGTTCGTATGGTTTTTCTAATTACTTGCTTTTTCTGTGGCGGCAAAGTTAGGATTTTTTCCGTTATGTGTGGCAATTTTTTTTCTTTGATTTTAAAAATGGATTTTGTGGAAGTTTAAGTATTTGTCATCCAAATATTTGCGGATTTTGTCGGCGATGATGATGAAAACCTGTAGTTCGGTTTTTGCGAGCCAATTGATGGCATCATCGTCACGATTGACGGCTTTTGCGAAGGCGAGGTTGATTTCATAGTGGTTTCTGACGAGCCATTCCTCTGCTTTCAGTTCCTTGTCGATGACGCTGTCGATGGCGGCCAGATGTGGAAAACCGTGTCCCATCAGCCAGTCCTTGGCTTTGGTGTCGCCTTGTATGGTTTGGCTCAAGGCGCACAATTCGGGATAGCCGTTGCGCATCAGCCAGTCGCAGAACTCGTCGCCTTGCCCTGGCTCGAAGGTGCAGCCGAAGGCCATTAGTATTTTGATGGGGTAGTGGGTCATTGCGCTGCAAAGATAAATAAAGTTGTAGTATTTGGACGAGATTTCTTATTTTTGCGCAAATATTTGACGACAATGAAAACGAAGAAAGAAATTGTTGAAAACTGGCTGCCGCGCTATACGGGCCTGCCGTTGGAGAAGTTCGGGCAATACATCCTGCTGACCAACTTCCAGAACTACGTTGAGCGTTTTGCCGAGTGGCAGGGCGTGAAGGTGGTGGGGCGCGACCGCTCGATGCCTTGCGCCACCGATGGCGAAATCACCATTATTAATTTCAGCATGGGCAGCGCCAATGCGGCCACCATCATGGATTTGTTGGGTGCCATCCATCCGAAAGCCGTCCTTTTCCTCGGCAAATGCGGCGGCGTGAAGAAAATCAACAAGGTGGGCGACCTCATTTTGCCCATTGCGGCCATCCGCGGCGAAGGTACCTCGAACGACTATTTCCCGCCCGAAGTGCCTGCGCTTCCGGCGTTTAGCCTCGAAAAAGCCATCTCCACTACCATCCGCGACTATGGTCGCGACTATTGGACGGGCACGGTCTATACCACCAACCGGCGCGTGTGGGAACACGACGAGGAGTTTAAGGACTACTTGCGCAAAATCCGCTGCATGGCGGTCGATATGGAGACCGCAACCATCTTCTCGGTTGGCTTCCACAACGAAATCCCGACGGGTGCATTGCTTTTGGTGTCCGACAACCCAATGGTGCCCGAAGGCGTCAAGACGGAGGAAAGCGACAAGTTGGTCAGCAAGAACTTCGTTGGCGAGCACCTGCGCATTGGCATCGACTCGCTCAGGCAACTCATTAATAATGGAATAACGGTAAAGCATTTGAAATTCTGAGTCGGCCCTTCGACAAGCTCAGGGACTTTGGCTTTTCAGCAGTTGAGGGTGCCTGAGCCTGTCGAAGGTCCCTCTTCAAAAAGGCGAACATGAAAACCTACGAACAAATCCTTTCCGAAATCCACAAGAGGCAGTTTGCGCCGGTCTATTTCCTGACGGGCGAGGAACCGTATTTCATCGACATGATTTCGGACACCATCGAGAACGAAGCCCTCGACGAAGCCGACCGCGCCTTCAACCAAATTGTGCTCTACGGTCGCGATGTGGATGTGGAAACCATCGCCAACCACGCCCGCAGTTTCCCGATGATGGGCGAGCGCATGGTGGTCATCGTCAAAGAGGCGCAGGACGTGAAGAACATCGAGGAATTTGAGAAGTATTTGGACACAATTCCCGAGACGACACTCCTCGTTTTTGTGTACAAATACAAGAAACTCGACAAGCGCAAGACCTTCGCCAAGAAACTCGACAAGAAAGGCGTTTACTACGAGTCGAAGAAGCTGTACGACAACAACATCCCCAGCTGGATTCAGAACTATCTGAAGGCTGAAGGCTATTCCATCACGCCGAAAGCCACGCAAATGTTGGCCGACTTTCTCGGCACCGACCTCCACAAAATCGCTAACGAGTTGAAGAAACTTACCATCGCCTTGCCCAAAAACCGCAGCATCGATGATGCCGACGTGGAGCGCAACATCGGCATCTCGAAGGATTACAATGTGTTCGAACTCCAAAACGCCATCGGCAGTCGTGATGTGCTGAAAGCCAACCGCATCGTGAATTATTTCGGCGACAATGGGAAGGATAATCCGCTGTTGGTTACGGCGATAACGCTTTATGGCTATTTCACCAAACTCATCAAGTTGCATTGTTCGCAGGACAAGTCGCAGGGCAATCTGGCGACCGTGTTGGGTGTCAATCCTTTTTTTGTCAAAGATTACCTTAACGCCGCGCGCAACTATCCGCTGCAAACGTGCATTCGCAACATCTCCGTCCTCCGCGAGTTCGACCTGAAATCGAAAGGCTACGAAAGCGGCGAGGTGAGCGAGAAGGATTTGTATAGGGAAGTGATATTTAAGTTAATGCATTAATGGACGCGGGACGCAAGACTGCGGGACACGGGACTTTAGCAACACAAATAGAATAAGCAATATGAAAGCGTTTGAAGATTTACGGATTTGGCAGGATGCCCAAACAATTGCTTTGGAGATTTACCAAATGTTCAAAGATGTCAAGGATTATGGATTTAGAGACCAAATTCAAAGGGCTGTGATTTCCATATCGAACAACATAGCTGAAGGGTCGGAGTATAATTCTGATGCAATGATGATTCGCTATTTGAGGATTTCAAAAGGTAGATGTGGAGAGGTAAAGAATATAGTTTCGTGAGAGTTGGGTCTCGCGTCCCGCGTCCCGTAGTCTCGCGTCAAAAAGATTAAAATGAGAATTGTTGCACAACGAGTTACAAAGGCTTCCGTCATCATTGGCGGAAAGGTGAAATCTGAAATCGGCCTCGGGATGCTCATTTTGCTCGGTATCGAGGAAGCCGACAACGAAGAAGATGTGGATTGGCTTTGCCAGAAACTTACCAAGATGCGCATTTTCGGCGATGAGAACGATGCGATGAACCTCGACATCAACCAAGTGGGCGGCTCGTTCCTCGTGGTGAGCCAGTTCACCCTCCACGCCTTGACGAAGAAAGGCAACCGTCCGAGTTTTATTCGCGCTGCCCGCCCCGAGCAGGCCTTTCCGCTCTATGAACTGTTCCTGAAGCGCCTCGCCGAAATCTCAGGCCGGCCAGTGCAAAGCGGCGAATTCGGCGCGATGATGGCCGTGGAACTGCTCAATGATGGTCCCGTGACGATTTTGATGGACTCGAAGCGGAGGGAATAGGTTCTTTCCCTCATAAAAATGTCATTTTTATATTGATATTCCCTCATAAAAATGTCAATATTATGTGATTATTCCCTCATAAAATTGTATTTTTGCAGCGTAAAACACATTGTATCAATATGGAAAGGACTATTTATTCCCAACTTGTGGAGTGGAAAAATGCCGTTGGACGCAAACCGTTGATGCTTCTTGGAGCGCGTCAGGTGGGAAAGACATACATATTAAAGCGATTTGGGAACCGAGAGTTCAAGAATCTTGTTTATGTCAATTGTCATAACAACGAGTTTGCGGCAAATCTTTTCTCCGATTTCGATATGGAGAGGATTGTGTATCAAGTCGGCATACACGCCGAGCAGCAAATCATAGAAGGCGAAACGCTCCTCGTTTTCGATGAGATTCAAGAGGTTCGTAATGGCATTGCCAGCCTGAAATACTTTTGTGAGGACAGGCCAAACCTTCATGTGGCGGTTGCTGGTTCGCTTTTGGGGATTTCTTTGAAGGAAAACGAGTCTTATCCTGTCGGCAAGGTGAACACGCTGAGGATGTTCCCGATGACATTTTCAGAGTTCCTGTCCGCTTCGCAGCGAGAGATGCTTGGTGAAGCCATTGGCAATCTTGATTACGACAGCATGCGCCTTTTGGATACTGAATGCATTGAAAAGCTTCGCCAATACTTCTTCACTGGTGGGATGCCCGAAGCTGTGGCGAAATGGCTTGAGACTCGCGACCCCATTGCTGTGAGGAGAATACATCAGGAGATTCTTGAGGCATATTATATGGATTTTTCGAAACATACAAAGACGGAGGTGCAACGCATTCGAATGGTTTGGGACAGCATTCCTTCACAGTTGGCCAAAGAGAACAAGAAGTTCATTTTCGGCATGGTCAAGAAAGGCGCGAGGGCTGCACAATTTGAGACGGCGATACAATGGCTGGTCGATGCGGGCCTCGTCATCAAGGTAAATCGTTGCAATGCGCCCCGACAGCCATTGAAGTTTTATATGGACCACTCCGCTTTTAAAATCTATCTTCTTGATTGTGGGTTGCTTGCCACGCTTTGCGAAACGCAGCCATCCGACATTTTGTTGGGCGACAATGCTTTCGTCGAGTTCAAAGGTGCTTTTGCGGAGAATTTTGTCCTTCAACAGATTATGGCTTCATCCCAGCTTCCTACATACTACTATAGCAAAGACGCTTCGACACAGGAAGTGGACTTCCTTGTGCAGTGTCCTGACAGGATTGTTCCTCTGGAAGTCAAGGCCGAGGAGAATGTCAAATCCAAGTCGCTTTCAACTTTTATTAAGGAGGATTTCAAGTCGTTGAACCTGAAAGGATTGCGATGTAGTATGAAATCCTACGTCGACCAGGACTGGATGGAGAACATTCCTCTTTACGCGGTGGAGGCATTCTTCTCGAAAGCGGCGAATTCGGCGCGATGATGGCCGTGGAACTGCTCAACGACGGCCCCGTGACGATTTTGATGGACTCGAAGCGGAGGGAAAATCCCCCAAACCCGAAGGTTGGGGGGGGGTGTAGGGCTGTCTATCAGGGCAGCCGCGTATCGCAATCTGTAGTATGCGGCTGCCACGATGTGACAGCCCTACAACCTGACGCCGATTATTCCACCACAATCTTTTGCGTCATTCCGCCCACGGTGATGAAATACATTCCCCTCGGCAAGTCGCGCACGTCGATTTGTTGTCTCTCGGACGCGATTGCGCCTTGCAGGAGGGTCTGGCCCATGGGGTTGAGGATGCGGTATTCGGTGGGTTGCGGTAGAGACGTTGCGCGCAACGTCTCCACAAACAGGACGCTGTTTGCAGGATTCGGATAGACCTTGAAACCTTTTTCGGCTGCGTTCTCGCCAATGCCAACGATGACCTCAGTGCTGCGGTTGGAGAGCAGGCGGCTCTCGCTCTTGCCCGACGTCACGGCTTGGATGACAATGTAGCCGTTGTCGAACATGGACTCCGAGCAGGTGTAGCTCGTCACGCTGGGGCCAACATAGTCGATGACCGAAAGGTCGTTGATGACGGGGTTCCATTCGCAGATGTAGAACCCGGTTATGTTGTAGCCCGTGGGCTTGTTCCAGTTCATCTCGATGGTGTTGTTCATGCCGGTGAGGTAGGCCATGTGGATGGTCTCTTTGGGCTGGCTCACGATGGGGCAGTTTGTGCCGTCGGTGGCGATGCCTCTGACGGTGTAGGTGCGCGAGGTGGCGTCGCTGCCGATGGCGTCGATGAACTGGCCATCCGTATAGGGGGTAGTGCCTACGGTGAGGCCGTTGCGCTTCACCTCCACTTGGCTGACGTACTCGGCTTGCGCCGCGCTGACGGGCCAAGTGACGAGGTTGTGATTGGTCTCGAGGTCGCAGGTGGCGAGGGCGGTTTCCACGTTATCGCGGACTTGGATGGTGTCAGAGACCTCTCCACAGTCATTGTAGATACGGACCCAGTAGGTACCGGGCTGGCTGACTGTGATGGATGTCTGGTGTGAACCGTTTGACCAAAGGTAGGAACAATCCTCTGCATAAGGAGCTTCGATGGTGACTGAACTACCACTTCGTTTCCAGATGTAGTCCTGTGTAAACAAGGGGGTCTGAACATGGAAGGTATGGAAATTAATGTAGAACCATCTGATATTGATGTCGCAGAAATCCTCATATCGAATCTGCAAGTACAAATGTTCAAACTCTGGGTAGATGATTATTTCATCAGAGTTTGTATTTAGTAACACTTCGTTTGTATAGAGATCCGTAACAATCCAATCAGCCCCATCGTTACAGGTTGGATCTTCACTCAGCACTATTCCATCGTATTCATCATGACAGAAATTGAAAATTTGAAATTCATCAATTTCTGTGATGTTTATGTGGAGATTGTTTTGAGCATTGACCATTTCAGCTACTCCAAAAAGGAGCATTGTGATAAGTATGAAGAGCTTCTTCATTTTGTTGGATTTTTTGTTGTTTTATCTCGTTGAACACTGTATTTTGTGAGTTTGTTTGTCAAGGGATTTGTATGTGGCAAAATTAAGTTCTTCTTTCTTTGGATAATGCTGATTTCCCGTAAATCCTTCTATCGAAAACCGTAAAACATCCTATCGAAACATCGTCAGTTTTTCTTCTCTTTTTGGGCGTTGTGGTAGTCGGAGCAGATTTTGAAAAAGTCGTAATCCAAGGCTTTTCCGATTTTGTATAAGGTCTCGGCGAGAATCTACGGGTTGCGGAACAATTGGTAGAGATTCTCCCTCGTGCAGTCGATTTGGCCAGCTAGCCAAGTGATGCTGCGCCCTTGCCGCGTCAGTTCGGCTTTGATGAGTTTGCCGAGGTGGAATTCCACTTGAGGAGTATGTTTTTCGTTTCCCATATTGTTTTCGGTTGGGGACTTTGGCCCTTCCCGAAAGACAATGAAAAAAGCGTGGAAACTTTTTGCATCATCCTCAACTGCGGTTTATTTCTGGACTACCGATTGGAAGGATAAGTGAAAAAAGTCCACGCCATTGCGTGAACTTTAGCCACTCATTCTCTTCCAATTATGAAAGTGTCCAGTTTTCAGTTGAGAGAACAAGAGCGTAAAGCCCGATGGTTTAATATGTTAGAGTGTTATTCTTCTTTGTTTTTACTATTTTGGTTCATTGCTGTCCACTAAAAAATCATAATAGTTCTTTGAAATTACTGTAAGTTAGAAAGTTACAAGGGTTTTTCGAGCGCGCCGATTTGAATTTATCTTTGCCGTCAAAACAAACGACGGCAATATGCACAAAGGTAAATA
>JAFUAA010000017.1 GCA_017460915.1 Bacteroidales bacterium
CCGACCATCGCCGACCCGATTCAGGGTGGCGGCTTGTTCCAGCGCGGTGCCGTCAGCGATGAAGCGTACCACGGCAATCGCGATGGCAACACGCCCATGCTGCCCAACCACGGCTCAATCACGAACGAAGACGCCTCAGGGTCTCTCGGCAGCGGCATCGCCGTGCTGCTGGGCCTTGGCGCAGCCTACCTGGTGGGCAAGAAGCGCAGGGAGGAGTAATAGGTTCACGGCGGGAATGGAGGTGACGTTAAGTTTTCATGCGGCGGTTGCAATGGTTACTAGCAACCAACCAGTGTTGCCGGCGCAATACACCACAGCGAACACCTCCATTGACTCCGTAGAATCTTCGATTTCCCCGCAAAGCGGGAAACTCCACGTTGAGAAAACCTTTCTTTTTAATTTTTGTTGGTGAGCCAGTGGCGCTTGCTGCTGGCTTTTTTTTTGCTATTTTTGCAGGCTCAAAATCACACCAATGGAACAATTTGACAGGACGAAAGAACTGGAAACCAAAAATATACCTGCTTTGCTTTGGGCTTATGCCTTGCCGAGCATCGTCAGCCACATCATCGCCTCGATCTATAACATCGTTGACCGCGTGTTTCTGGGGCAGTATGTGGGGGCACTGGCCATCGCGGGCTTGGCCATCACCATGCCCATCATGAATATCATCCATGCCTTCGGATCGTTGGTGGGCACCGGTTCGGCGGCCCGCATGTCGATTATCCTCGGCAAGAAGGACTACAACTGGGCGGAGAAGATCCTCGGCAACAGCATGTTGCTCACTTTCTTCTTCGGCTTTCTCTTCGTCACGGGCGGCTATCTCTTCATGGACAAGATCCTGACGCTTTTCGGCGCCTCGGCTGACACCATCGCCTATGCCCGCGAGTATATGGACATCGTGCTTCCCGGTATGTTCATGACCACGCTGTCGTTCAACCTCACCGGCTTGATGCGCGCCACGGGCTATCCCAAGAAGTCGATGTGGATCGTGGCGGGTGGCGCCATCCTCAACATCTTCCTCGACGCGCTGTTTATCTACGGATTGGACTGGGGCATCGCCGGAGCGGCATGGGCCACTACCATCTCGATGTCGTGCACGGGCGTGATTTCTATCGTGCATTTCGTCAAGAGGAGCTCGTTCATCCGTTTCCGTCGCCATGCTTGGGTTCCCAAACTCTACATCTTCCGCAACATCCTGATGATTGGCTTGAGTCCCTTCTCGATGAACTTGGCCGCCTCAGCAGTGGTGGCATTGCTCAACAACCAGCTCATTCGTTACGGCACCGACTTGGCCGTTGGGGCCTATGGTCTCGTCAACACCTTCGGCAGCCTCAGCGTGATGCTGATGGTGGGTCTGTGCCAAGGTATGCAGCCCATCGCGGGCTATAACTACGGCGCGGGGCATCCGCATCGTTTGCGCGAGGTGTATTCCCTCACGATGAAACTCAACGTGCTGGTGGGCTTCGTCGGGGCGGTGCTGGCTTTGGCCTTGCCTCATGCCATGCTGCGCTTCTTCACCAAGGAGGAAGAGCTCATCCAGATTGGCATTCCCGCCATGCGTTTCATGATGGTGATGTTCCCCTTGGTGGGCTTCACCATTACCAACTCCAATTTTTTCCAAAGTATCGACAAGCCTTGGATTGCGATTGTCACCAGTCTCTCGCGGCAGGTGCTCTTCCTCACCCCGATGATCTACATCATCCCGCCCTTGTTTGTCAACGCGGGCGCGACTGGCCTGACGGGCGTTTGGGCTTCGATGACCATCAGCGACTTCCTCGGTGCGGTGCTGGCCTTCGTGCTGATGCTCTCGCAACGACACGTATTTAAAGAAACAACATAAGGCCCCTGAGCCCTCGGTTCCTGAACCTGTCGAAGGAGTCGAAGGGCCACCATCAAACAATGGACACCACCAATGCCATAACGACCCCTACCAACACCCATATCGTGGACTCGTGCCTGGTGAAGACCAAGGCCGACATGCGTCGGTTTTTGGCACAGGTTCGCGATGCAGCAGCACCAGAAATGGCTGTTTGCCAACGTGATATGGAGTCGCAGGTCAGGGAATGGCGGGCGCACAATTTGTTCTATATGCTGCACGTGTTCCGCAGTCGTACCCACGACGTCGACCTCGAGTTGCGGCAGCCGTGGTGGCGCGAATGGTTTTGCTGCGTGGTGAGTTTCTTTTATTTTTGGGACTAAAAAGGGGGGCGAAATGTTGTTTTTCCAAAAAAAGGCATTACTTTTGCAGGGTTTTACCTTCCGTAATGACACAATCAATCCATTTAATAACTAAAATCGTAATGCAATGAAGAAGAAAAACTTGTTCACACTCATGGCTTTAGCTCTCGCTATGCTGGTGGGTAGCACCTCGGTTGATGCCCAAATCCGTGGCATTGGCGAAAAAGTGAAATCGGGCGTCAGCAACGCCGCATCAAAGACTGTCTCCGAAAAAGTGAGCATTGAGAAGATTCCGGCCACCGTTGAGGAGTTCAGAACCCTGCAAGCCGAAATCGGTACCACCCCCGAAGGCTGCGTCATGCTACAGTTGGTGGCCATGGAGATGTACCGTCGCGACAAGGTCGTCGGTAGGGAATGCCTCAGCCTGAACAACACTACGACCAACCTCGGTTCGGTGACGAACCGCCTCAACGAGCTCTATCGTGAGAACGACACCTATGCCCGTCCTTATATCGTCGCGGCCTGCTTCAAAGGCGCCAAACCTTCTAACGGCTATAATCCCGACAAACCTTACACCCTCCGTTTGCGCATGGATCCGACCAAGACCGACCAACGCTCGCAAATCCTGAAAGGCGTCGTGAAGTATGTCCAACTCTACAGCGACGGCTGGGACAACCCCTGGCGCAACGTTGACGTGGTGAAACAACAAGGAGAGGAGTTCTATCGTGTCGCCAATTGTCCCGCCATCCTCACCCAGTGCAAAGAGATTGATTTCGACTCGAGTGCCGACTGGAAAGGATTGGAATAATTAGAACACCTTGTAAAGATGCGATGAATTGCGTCTCTACCAACAATAACACATTAGAAATGAAACGATTACATATTTTTACCCTACTTTTTGTCATCTTCCCGTCCTTTCTCTTCGCCGGCGAAGGCATGTGGATTCCCATGTTGCTGCAATACAACGAGAAAGAAATGCAGGAAATGGGCATGCGCATCACAGCTGACGACATCTACAGCATCAACCACAGCAGCCTGAAGGATGCCATCGTCCTCTTTGGCGGCGGCTGCACGGGCGAAATCGTCAGCAACCAAGGTCTGTTGCTCACCAACCACCACTGTGGCTACGACTACATCCAGAAGCACAGCTCCGTGGAACACGACTACCTCACCAACGGCTTCTGGGCCATGAATAGGGGAGAAGAGCTGCCCTGCCCCGGCCTCAGCGTCATCTTCCTCCGCGAGATGCGCGACGTGACCGAGAAAATCCTTCACAACATTGATATCGATATGCCCGAAGACGAACGTCAGGCCAAAATCGACGAGAACGTCAAGAAACTCGTAGCAGAGTTCGAGAAGCAGACCGATTACAAGGTCAGCATCAAACCCTTCTTCCTGGGCAACGAATACTATATGCTGTTTAACGAGACCTACACCGACGTGCGCCTCGTGGGCTGCCCGCCGAGCAACATCGGCAAGTTTGGCGGCGACACCGACAACTGGGTGTGGCCTCGCCATACGGGCGACTTCTCGATTTTCCGCGTCTATGCCGACAAGGACGGCCACCCAGCAGCCTACAGCGAGGACAACGTGCCCTACAAGCCCGCCAAGCATCTCGACATCTCGCTGAAAGGTGCCGAAGAAGGCGACTTTGCCTTCGTGTTCGGCTATCCCGCCCGCACCAATGAATATCTGCCTGCCGTGGCCGTCGACCAAGAAGCCAACCTCATCGACCCCGTCACGGTCGACCTGCGCGGCAAGGTACTCGACATCTACAACCGCTATCAGGAACAAGACCCCAAGGTGCGCATCCAATACGCCTCCAAGCACGCTGGCATCGGCAACGGTTGGAAGAAGTGGATGGGCGTCACCGAGGGCATCAACCACTTCCGCGGCGTCGAGAAGAAAGAAGCCTACGAAAAGGGCTTTCAGGAATGGGCATTGGCGGCACGTAATCGCTATATGTACATCGACCTGCTGCGCCAGTTCAAGGACAACTACAAGCAATTGGAACCCTATCAGTTGGCCTACACCTATGTGGCTGAGGCCGGACTGCGCATCGAACTCGTCAGCTTTGCAGGACGTTTTGCCCGTCTCTCCGAGGTGACCAAGGACACGCCGCAAGAAGACATCGACCGGATGCTCCACCAACTGAAGGGCACCTCCGAGAACTTCTTCAAGGATTATTACGAACCCATTGACCGCGACGTGGCCAAAATGCTGCTCAAGGAATACCTGGAGGCCCAGTCCACCGACTTCCGCCCCACGTTCCTTAACGACATCAAGGACGTGGACAGCTATGTCGACAAGCTCTTCGACAAGACGATGTTCACTGACGAAGCCAAGGTGACGGCCTTGCTCGACAATTTCAAGGCCAAGGATGCCAAGAAACTGGCCAACGACCCCGCCATGAAGGTCTACCAGAGCCTCATCGGATTCTTCCGCAACGAGGTGCACGGCAAGATGGCAAGCATAACTGCCGACAACGACCGCCTGCGCCGCATCTATATGAAAGGCCAGATGGAGATGCAACCAGAGAAGCGCTTCTCGCCCGACGCCAACTTCACGTTGCGCGTCACCTACGGCAGGGTGGAAGGCTTCCGACCCAAGGATGGCATGAAATACAAGCACTTCACCACCCTCGAAGGCATTATGCAGAAGGAGAATCCCGACATCTACGACTATGTGGTGGAACCCCGCCTGAAGGAACTCTATAACAAGAAAGACTACGGCCGTTATGCCGACAAGGACGGCACGATGCACGTGGCCTTCACGGCTAGTGTGCACACCACAGGCGGCAACTCGGGCAGTCCCATCCTGAATGCCGACGGACAGCTGCTCGGCCTCAACTTCGACCGCTGCTGGGAAGGCACGATGAGCGACCTCATCTACGACCCCGACATCTGCCGCAACATCAGCGTCGACATCCGCTATGTGCTCTTCATCATCGACAAGTTTGCCGGTGCAGGGCACTTGATTGACGAGATGACGATTGTGGAATAGGGGTTGTCGAACGCAAATGAAAGGAGGCTCCAACGATGGGAGCCTTTTTTTCTTATTCTTTCACTATTTTTTCGAAATACACGTTCCCTAGGTTGGTCAGTACCTTGACGACGTAGATTCCCGAAGGGAGACGTGAGATGTCAACAGCCTCGCTCTGCGGGTTGTTCTTCATCACCATTGGGTTGCCAAGGATGCCAAAAACCGCGACTTGTTTCATCATGTCCTGCTTGTCGCACAGGGTTATATGGAACTTCCCTGTGTTGGGGTTGGGGTGGATGGTCATGCCCTGGCCTGACAAGGAGGTTGGCGTAACGCTTTCTATAGGCATGATGCCTTGCTCTTCAGCTGTTTCTTTTGGGCTTTCATCATTGCCGCGCAAGGTTGTTTCGCATTGTTCGCATGGGGTGATGTAGGCTCGAAACTCCGAGCCTGCCTCTGCTCGGAAACCGTCCCGCAGCAAAACAGTCTTGTGGGCAGTGTATTCAGCTTGGGCATTTTGAGGAATTGTCCGATAATAGCCTGTTGCATCCTCTGTTTGGGTAACGCTCTCTAAACGTGTAAAGGTTCTTGGTGTGATTTCATAAGGTATCTTATCTGTATGGTTGAGATAGTAGTCATATAAGTTAGATGTAAAATCACAATAATTGTCATTTTCATCAGGAACGATGTTGAAAATAGCAGAATGAAAACTGCTAAGATCAATAGTGTCATAACTTCGAATAACATATAAGCTATCAACGGAATAATAATGCCCTTGGTAATTTCCGTTCCATCCCCAATTAAAGTGAAATAAATCATCACTATTATAGCCGTCACAAATAAAAGTGTGGCCTTCACTATTCCAATTCCATGGCCAGAAATTATTAGCATGGATACTGCCTGCAGAATAACAAATAGGATGCCCTTTGTCTAATTCATCTTTTAATTGTTCTTTCCATGTTCTTTGATTAAAAGTTTTCCATCTTAAATCAACATTACTATAACCGAATTTCTTGAACGCATTTTTTGTCCTAACGGGACCTGAACTGGACTGGCATTGATTACTGGCACAATAATTCGTATCAGCCCTCTCTGCGCAATCAAAAATAAGCATAGCAATAGCATCCCTATGGGTGGCAAATAAATATTCTGCATATGTCGGTTCAATCGTTCCCATGTTTACATAATTGCCAAGATCATCAATCATATTACACCAATCATATTGTTTGATACTGTCTTCCATATACACGGGGTACTTCCAATAATACATAATTTGAGCCATGGCAATGGCAGGACAACCAGCGGGGCTATAAATTGCATCCCCACAATCCTGACAAGTATCAAGAATAGAATTGTTGTATGCATGGTTTATTTTTTCAGAAAAGAAAACGCTTCCATGCCCATTTGCATTTGGGTGATAGTACCTTAACCTCGTCTGTGATTGCCCCCATTCTGATTTGGTCAGAGGTTCAACAACTCTGTGAATTTCCATGTCTCGATCGTAAGTTTGAAGTGCTTCCCAATCAGACAGAGGCTCCAACTCTGAAATTGAGTCAAAGCAAAACTGCGAATATGCAGCATATTCCTCAACGAAATCACGCAACCCATCGGGTATTTGATTAAATTGATTCAAAATAGTCTCGCCGTGACCTTCAGTGATATAACCTAACACAGGCACACAGGCCTTATGACCAGAAAGCAGCACGGTCTCTCCTGTTTTCAAAATGCACTTCGTATAGCAGCGTGTCAACTTGATTCACTATAGAAAACACCGTATCAACAGTATTGATGGAAATATTGTTCTTTCCATAATATCTCATCGTATTCACAGCTGCTTGTATCGCCTCCTGTTGTGATACTTGTTGGCCATTAGTTATCCCAATAAGGGTAAAAACCATAATGCTGAAAAAAAATAATCTTTTCATAACCAACCTTTTTTCATTATTCAAAACGAATGCATCGTGCATCACAGCAAATACTTGGTTCTATATAATAATCACCGAAACTTGTATAAAGAGGATCAAAAAACAACGCTCCTTCCATATAACATTTTTTGGAAATGTCGAAACCATCCGGAAGCGGTCCAAGCAAATCTATATATAAAAAATCATGCCCATTAAGATTGTCAGGATAATCAAATAATGGCAAGAGATGGTCACCATCCCACCCCTCATAGAAATATCCACACACTCGAATAGAGTCCCCCTCATGAGACCAATGGGGATAATTCCTTAAATCGCCATCGCAAACTCTATAAGTGTAGTTTCTAATGACTGCTTCGCAGGTGTTGTAGCCCTCTGCAGTCAGTTCAGGTATTTCTTCCTGGGAATAGGGCTGCTGGCAACTATTGATTTTACTACAGCATGCCAAGGCAAATGTAGTCAAAACCATCATAAAAAGATACTTTTTCATGGCTTCATACCCTTTCCTCGTTTTGTCGTTTCAGCTCATCAATCTGCTTCTGAAGTTCGATGACATACAGCGTCAGTTCCTCAACTTTTTCCAAAAGGACGGCGTTCATCTCGCCTAATTGCACTCCGTTTTCCAGCACCTCGCATTCTGAAGGGACATTTGGCAAATGGCTGTACTCTTTTATGTAAGCCTCTAACTCATAAAGTCCTGTCAACTTGTAGTTGGGAAGGAATACATAATCACACCACCCATCCAAAGAAACGACCACTTCTTTTGCGCGGATTGTCCCGTCCACGGAAAGCCTTGAACTGGGGCATTTTGTGTTGATGCCGACATAGCCTTTGTAATCTTTTTCTTCACAAAGGAAAACGACATTATTAAGTCCACCACCGTTCTGGTCCCAAGTCTTCCAGAAGTTGAGTCCATGGCCTTGAGAACTGTCGTTGACATATTCAATGCCCCACGAGCCATAGGGGTATGTTTGTGAAGTTTCGTCGCCGAAAAGGATGGATCCATTGGTCGAACCGAGAGCCTTGTTGGTGATGTCTGCCGTACGCGAAATGAGAAAGTTGCCTCCTTTCACATGGAGCATTTGCCGAGGCGTGTTGGTGTTCACTCCAATGAAGCCGCTGGTTTTACCATTACCTCCATCAATGTACATCCTCATCAGATTGTATGTACGGATTTCAATGGGGTTGTCGGAGGCGGTTCCGAAAACAGCCGTGGTCGGTGGCGTTGTGGATGAAAGGCTGTTGCCCCCCAGCACCCAAGGTGTATAGGTCTGTGCTGAAGCGTGTGCTACGAATCCCAAAGAGGCAGCAATGATGAGTGATTTGAAATGTTTCATATTGGCATCGTTTTAATTAACGCTGCAAATATATATCATTTTTTCATATATGCAAGCATTCTTCAAAAAATATCCATCGACAAGTTCGCCGGTGCAGGGCACTTGATTGACGAAATGACGATTGTGGAGTAGTCCCTAATACAGACCTAAAAAGACAAAAAACACCTAAACCGTCATGGCGGAGGAACATCCGCCATCTCCCAAGCATGAAGGAGTGCCCTTTGCTTGGGAGATAGCGAATCAAGCCCGCTATGACGATTTAGGGTTAGTTACTTTCTTGTGGGAGGCATCACTTTCCGAAGATGCTGCCCAGACCACTGCTTTGGCTTTGCTGACTGCCGCCAAGGAGGCTGCCTAACAAGCCGGCCAAGCCAGCCGCACCCGAGTTGCCGTTCTGTTTGCCCAAGATGGCCAACAAGCTGGGAGCGATGCTCGACAGGATGTTGCCCACTGCATTGGAGGCTACGCCAGTCTTTTGCGAGATGCCGCCCAGCACGTTGCTAAGATTGCCGCCGAAGATGTGGCTTAAGATTTTGCTGCCGTCGGTCAGGTCGGCACCTTTCAGGTTGTTGAGGATGTTGCCCGCGTTGCCGGCATGTTGGCCGAGGGCCTCGGCTAACGAAGCGGCACCTGCCTCGGTGGAGGCGTTCTTCTGCATCGCGCCAAGGAGCGACGGCAGGGCAGCGGTGATAACCGAAGACACTTGCTTCTGGTCGAGTTTGAGGTTTTGTGCGACAGTGCTGGCGGCGTCATTGCCCGTCAGTGCGCCTAAGATGTTGGTTAAGTCCATTTTATTGTGTTTAATTGTTGATTGTTTAATGGTTGCTGTAGAGACGCAAAATCTTGCGTCTCCAAACGTCAAATTGAACCGCAAAATTATAAAAATTCCGATTGTTGTCCTATTTTTTCGCTATTTTCGCATTCTTATCCAAACCTGCCACAATGGGACAGCCCTACAAGTCTATTCTTCCGTTGGCAACGGCACCCACAAGGTGTCCACCGTGCGACTGCCAACGAGGCCATAACCGTTCTTCACATTGGAATAGGTCTGGATGGGCTCGGCCCAAATCTGCATAAAATCATCACCTTGGTTGCAGGTGTTCAGGTAGTTGTAGTATTCCCTGCTGAGGTGCTCCACCGTGAAGGCAATACGGAAGAAGTCGGGGTCGGCATCGTCGTATTTTACTATGGAAACGGAGAAAGGAATCTTCAGTTGGTACGACTTGCCGTCGAAAAGCAGGTCGGTAAAAACGCCCTCGGGAGTCAAGTTCAAATCGCTGAAATCGACAAAATCATTGTCGGTCGAGGTCAACGAAGTGAAAATCGGGTCGTTGTATTGGGCAAAGTAGGAGGCATAATTCATGCCATCATCGGCGTAAAGGCTTCCCCTATCAGCGCTAATGCGGAAGAAATCCGTCTTTCCAGGGTTCGGGTCGGTGATTTCGATGGTCACCTCCAGATTGTAGTCAGTGTGAAGGACGCTGTCTTTTTCATTATCATCGCCATAATCATCGCCCCAAGAGTACCAATTGGTGATTTTGCTGCCAACGACTGTGCAAGTCACGGCATTAGGCAACGGGCTTGTCGTGCCTTCCACCTCATCATAGCCGTTGGCCGAGGCAGTGATTTTCACCACATCGCCGATTTGCGGACGATAGTCGTTGGTGAAAATGGTAGTTAAGCGATAAGGATGGTAAGGATTGCCATCTTCATCATAATGCCAAACTCCATTGTTCCAAACCGTATCGAAATGAGATGTCATTTCGCCGATGAGGCTGCCGTTCACATAGAGCGAAGCCGCCACGTCGTCGGGGGCTTGGGTCGTGCCATTGTTGTCGAGGAAGAAATAGCTCTTGCTGATGTTTGCCTTGACAGGTTCGCCCGCACTCACGAGGCTGTTGATGACCAATTTCGGGTCGGTTTCCTTGCCGTTGAATTCGATTTCCTTCTCGCAGGAAGATAGAAATAATGCGGTGACAATTGTGATAATGCTTAAGATGTTGGTTTTCATTGTGGTATTGTGTTTTTACTATGGCTTATGGCCTGTGACTATGGCCGCTTTTACTATGGGTTGAAGCGGCCATAGTCATCAGCCATTGGCCATAGTCGGATTAGAATTTGAAACTATATGAAACTGAAGGAATGATGGGGAAGAGGCTCACCTGCATCAGGACTTTGCGCTCCGTGTCGGTGGCGGCATCCCATTGGTAATCGGTGTAAACTATGAAAGGATTGTTGTGGTTGTAGGCATTGTAGACGCTGATGTTCCAGGTGCGGATGCCGTGTTTCTTTTGCTTGTGGAAGTTCATGCCGACATCGAGGCGATGGTAGCTAGGCATACGGAAGTTGTTGCGTTCGAAGGCTTGAATGTCGGAAATGCTACCCCAATTGTTGGGCAGCAATCCTTCGTAAATCTGCGTGCCGAGCGTGCCGCAGTTGCCGCTGCTGAAGACCCAAGTGCCGCTCAGGTCGAAACGGTCACTGAACTTGTGCTGCACGGTGATGCTGATGTCGTGGCGGCGGTCGTATTTGGCGGGAAACACCTCGCCGTTGTTGATCATCATGCCCTCGCGGTCGAACTGGCGCTCAGAATGTGCCCAAGTGTAGCCGACCCAGCCAGTCGTTTTGCCGAACGAGCGTTGCACGAGGAACTCCACCCCGTAGGCCCAGCCTTTGCCGAGGCAGATTTTGTTCTCCCAAGTCTCGATGGAGCCGAAGAACGAAGCTCCGTCCTTGTATTCCATCAGGTTGTCCATCGTCTTGTAATAGCTCTCAACGGAGATGTCAAACAGGCGCGGCAACTCATAGAAGGCACCCAACGACACCTGATGGGCGTTCATCGGGACGACGTTTTTGGTGACGGGCACCCAAAGGTCGGTGGGCAGACTGAGGCTGCTGTTTGACAGCAAATGAACGTATTGCGTCATGTTGGCATAGCCCGCCTTGAGCGAGAGGTTGGAGGCCAACATCACGCTGGCGCTCAATCGGGGTTGCACCGAGTGATAGGTCTTGCCCTCGACGGTGAAGGTGGAGTAATGCACACCCGCATTCACGCGGAAGATGTCGCCGAAGGTCATGTTGTCCTCGGCATAAAGGGCGGTTTCGTGGGCGAAGACGTTGGAAGCACCCGTGACGGTGTCCATATCCAATTCGTTGCTGGTGGTGATTTTCATCGACTGCACCTCGGGGCGGAATTGATGGTAGGTGTAGTTTCCGCCGAAGCGGATTTCATGGTTGGGCAGCGGCGTATAGTCGAAGTCGACCTTGGCAGTCAGGTCGTTGATGCCCGACTTGTAAGCCATTTCAAACGCATCCTTAGTCGTGGACGACTGGCCTTGGTAAGTGTAGATGGTTTCCTCGCTCATGTCCATGCCGAGGTGGTGGCGGTATTGCGTATAGTTGACCGAAGCGTCCATGAAGAGCTGTTGCGACATCACGTGGTTCCAGCGTAATGAGGCCACCTTGTTACCCCATTTCCAGTTGATGCCCATGTTGTCGTTGTGTCTTGTGGTGGAAGTCAAGTCCTCATCGTCGCCCATGGAATAGTCCCGATAGCGAACACCAAAGTTAATGGCATCGTCGCCGGTATAGAAACTCAAATAGAGGCGGTCCTTGTCGGAGATTTTCCAGTTCAGTTTGCCGTTGAAATCGTAGAAATGGTAGCCCACATTCAGCTTCCCGATGTCGGAATCGTAAATGCTGGCCATCCAAAGCGCGGGCTTGATGAGCAGGTCGCCGTAGGTGCGACGGAACGAGAGGTTGAACGAAAGCTTGTCCTTCACGATGGGGCCTTCCAGGTTGAATTTGGAGGAGATAAGTCCGATGCTGAAGTTGCCGTGGTATTGCTGCATGTCGCCTTCCTTCATGCGGATGTCGACCACCGACGAAAGCCTTCCGCCAAAATGCGCCGGGAAACTCCCTTTATATAAGGTGACGTTTTTCAAGGCGTCGGGATTGAAGACCGAGAAGAAACCCAACGCATGGTTGACGTTGTAGACGGGCACGCCGTCGAGCAAAAGCAGGTTCTCGTCGGGACCGCCGCCGCGCACGTACATGCCCGCCGAGCCTTCCGAGCCGTTTTGCACGCCAGGCAGCAGCTGGATAGCTTTCAGCACGTCGGCCTCGCCAAAGAGGGTCGGGATGCTCTTGATTTGCTGCACGGGCAGTTCCACCACGCTCATCTGCGGGCTGCGTGCACTTACCGTGGCGCGTGTGCCTTCCACCACCACTTCGTCCAAAGTCGTGTTGGTTTCGAGTGCAAAGTTGAGGCTGAGGTTTTCTTTGAGTTCAATGGACTTGGTTTGCTGCGTGTAGCCCACATACGAGACTTGCAGTTCAACGTCGCCTTGGCTCAGCGTCAAAGTGTAGAATCCATAACTGTTTGTGGCACATCCTTTCCCGGAGTTTTTGTCGAATACGGTCGCCCCGATGAGGGTTTCCTTGCTGGCGGCATCCATCACATAGCCGCTGATGGTGCGCCGTTGCGCGAAGGTGGGCACACAGGCCAGCACCAAGCCGATGGCGACAAGCCATCGGCGAAAGAAATGATGTTTCATAATGATTGGGTTTGCGTCAATTCAAAACTTGATTCTGACGCTTTAACGCTGGGATTTTCGTTTTATTGCGGTAAGTAAATATTATTCTAGCCATTTCCACGACCATTCTGCCAAAGGTGAGGGACAACTAAGCATACCACAGTTGAATTGCAAGTTGAGGAATGAATAACGGATACGGTATTTGGGATGATATTTCTCGTTATAAACCGTGATGCTTCGGCCACTGACGCAATTTTCGGCCTTCACCTCAACGGGGACGATTTCGTCGTTCCATTGCACCAAAAACTCCAATTCCACCTTGCCTACAGGAACAGACATTCGGCGTCTTTTGACGGCTACGCCCAGCAATGAGCCCGCAGCAATGATGTGATAATCGGGGGCTTCCTCGCAAAAATATTTTAGGCTGTTGAAGGCCTCTTCGCATTCCTGTATCTCATCGAAAACCAGCAAGGTTTTTCCTGGAAGCAAGGGGACTTCGCTATACAAGGCCAATTCCTTGAGGATTCTCTGCGGATCTTTCGAAACCTGAAAAGCCGACTTCACTTCGGGTTGACGATCGAAGTCGAATTTGGCGCAATAGTCGAAACACTCCTTTCCGAAGGCTTCCATCACCCAAGTCTTGCCAATCTGACGGGCCCCTTTCAGCAAAATAGGCTTTCGTTGTGGTGCATCTTTCCACCGTTTGAAGCGATTAATAATTTCTCTCCTAATGATCATAATATTGCTAATTTAACAAAAACAACTGCCGATTTGTGTGTGTTTTATACATTTTTCGGCACTTGTTGATGCAAAATTACAGAAATTTTTGAATCAAAAAAGGATTGGAAAAAAATCACTGCAAAATCCAGTCCGCCGCCGCCTCAATCACGTTGTCGATGCCTTGGGCGGTGTAGGCGGGGTCGAGGAGGACGCGCTCGTCGGGCGGCACGCCGTTCTCGTAGTTTTGTCCATCCATGGTAAGGGTGCGCGTGATGCTGAAACGGTAGGTCCAACCGTTGGGCAGCTCGCCACCGTTGGGCAATCCCAATCCACCACCAGTGTAATCACCGAAGAGACGGATGTTGTCGTAAGCCAACGTGCACACCGAGAAGAACGAAGTGGCGCTATACGAGCCCCTGTCGATGAGCACGGCGAAGGGCTTCGTGTAAGGCTCCTCACCGAGGCAGGTGGTGTCGGCACAGACGGCCTTCAGCTCAGTGAAGGCATCGTGCGCGGGTCCCGACTTGATCTGGGTCTGGTACAAAGGCTGTCCGTGGTTGTCGAAGATGCTCAGCAACGTTTGGATATTGGCGATGCTGCCACCGCCGTTTTGGCGCAGGTCGAGGATCATGCCATCGCAGTCCTTGTAACGGTCGAGCAGGTAGGTCAAGGTGCCGTCAGCGATGGTGTTCTCGAAGGAAGAATAACGCAGATAGGCCACACGGCCATCGCGGATGGCGTTGTGGGCGAAGCCACCCGTCGAGTGGTAATTGAGGGTCAGGTAGTTCATCGTAACCACTTGGGCGTCAATGTTCTTGTTTACGATCATCCGATAATACACCGAGTCGTTGCGCGACACATCGAAGCTCGAGATGAGGTTGGTATGGCCGTCCTGCAAGGTGTTGAGCATGGCGGCGCACACGCTGAAGAGGCTGTCGCCGTCCATGTCGTCGTCTACCATCGGGCGATACACCTCACGCACCGAGTCCCAGTCCACTCCCTTGATGTCGAAGAAGGCATATTGCTGGTCGACTTTGTCCCAGAGATAGTCGAAAGTGGCGACAGGGCCGGAGCCGACACCCGGTTCCATGAAGATGCGTTCGCAAGAGGCGAAACAAAGTGCCAAAAAGCCGATGAAAAGGAGATATGTTTTTTTCATGATAATCATTAGTTAGAATTAGATTTTTTTCTGATGAGATATACAGTCCCGCGTCTTGCGTCAATTGATATTAAACATAAAATTAAGGTTAATGCAATGCGAGGCTTGGTCGAAACGGTAAATGCCATTTTTGCCCGTGGTCAGGTAGTCCCAGCGGTACGACACCCCGATTTTGTTGCCGTTGTAAGGCAGGTTGAGCCAAAGGCCGATGTCGGTGCTGGCACCAGGACAGAACAGGGAGAGGTCTTCGTATTCCCCCATCACGGTGTTGACGGTGTTGAGGTCCGAAGTGTAGTTGTCCATGTAGGCGAAGCCAGGACGGCTGGCCGAGGCGATGAGCGGCAACGAAAGCTTGCCGTAGGCCGTCAGCAGGTGATGTGAGCTGTGCTTGTAAGGGGCGAAGTCGTACGTTACCATGCCCACGGGACTGAGGTCGAAGAAGTTGGACTGGCAGGCCGAGGCGTTCATCAGTTGCGAGAGCACTTTGATGTCGAGATAGAGCTGCATGCCACCGCCGACCCAGAAGTGCAGGCGGTCGCGACACGCATCGTAGAAGCGGTAAAGGAACTGGATGTTGCCTTCGATGCCGAAGGCGTAGTCGGTGGCTGACTGGGCGCTGTTGGTGATGATGTTGGCCAATCCTCTGAGTTCCGCTTCGCCTTGATAACGGTCGAAGGCAACGACGACGCCGGCGGTGAGGTTTCCTCCAGCGCCGAGGTATTGCAAAGGCGAGGCGCCCTGCTCGTAGCTCTCCACGACGTTGAAGCCAATGCCGCTTTTGAGCCAGACGGGGACATTGCTATGGCCGGTGTAGACGACAAGTGGCTTCACCTCGTTCTCGTCATTCTCAGTAGTGACTTGTGCCCGCGCATTTGCCGCCAGCAAGAGCGCAAACGTTAGGAAAAGGAGATTGTGTTTCATTTTAGGATGAAGAGTTTTGTGATTTCGTGCCGCAAAAATACGGCATTTCAACAATATTCCGTACATTTGCAGCCGTTTTTAATCATCAAGCACTATGGAATCAACGAACAAACACTTCAAGCGTTACACGGTAACCACGGCCTTGCCTTACGCCAACGGCCCCGTTCACATCGGTCACTTAGCCGGCGTCTACATCCCCGCCGACACTTACGTCCGCTATCTGCGAATGTGTGGCGCTGAGGTGCTGTTTGTCGGTGGTTCCGACGAGCACGGCGTGCCGATTACGATTAAGGCTGAAAAAGAAGGCGTTACGCCTCAAGATATCGTCGACCGTTATCATGCCATCATCAAGAAGTCGTTCGAAGAGCTGGGCATCAGCTACGACATCTACTCGCGCACCTCTTCGAAGATGCACCGCGCCACGGCTCAAGAGTTCTTCAAGAAACTCTACGACGAAGGAAAGTTCATCGAGAAGGAGACCGAGCAATATTTCGACCCAGAACGACAGAAGTTCCTGAGTGACAGATACATCGTCGGCACTTGCCCGAAATGCGGTGCCGAGGGCGCTTACGGCGACCAATGCGAGAAATGCGGCAGCTCCCTGAGCCCCGACGAACTCATCAACCCGCACTCGCAGCTCAGCGGCGCGGCCTTGGTGAAGAAGCCGACCAAGCACTGGTACCTGCCCCTCGACCAATATGAGGGCTGGCTCCGCGAGTGGATCCTCGAAGGCCACAAGGAATGGAAATCCAACGTCTACGGCCAAGTGAAGAGTTGGCTCGACGGTGGTCTGCAACCCCGCGCCGTCACCCGCGACCTCGACTGGGGCGTGCCCGTCCCGATTGACGGTGCCGACGGCAAGGTGCTCTATGTCTGGTTCGATGCGCCTATTGGCTACATCAGCAACACCAAGGAGATTTGCGAACAGCGCGGCGAGGATTGGGAAAAGTGGTGGAAAGACCCCGAGACCAAGCTGGTGCACTTCATCGGCAAGGACAACATCGTCTTCCACTGCATCATCTTCCCCTGCATGTTGAAGGCCTACGGCGGCTACATCGTCCCCGAAAACGTGCCCGCCAACGAGTTCCTTAACCTTGAGAACGACAAGATTTCGACTTCACGCAACTGGGCCATCTGGCTCCACGAATATTTGCAGGAATTCCCTGGAAAACAAGACGTTCTGCGTTATGTGCTGACCGCCAACGCACCCGAGACCAAGGACAACAACTTCACTTGGAAGGACTATCAAGACCGCAATAACAACGAGTTGCTGGCCATTTTCGGCAATTTCGTCAACCGCACTTTGGTGCTGACTCACAAGTATTACAAAGGTGCCGTGCCCGCTTTGGAAAACCTGACCGAAGCCGACCAAAACGCCATCGCCGAGATGAACGCCTACCCGAAGAGAATCGGTGGCCTCATCGAGAACTACAAGTTCCGCGAAGCCCTTTCCGAACTGATGAATCTGGCTCGCCTCGGCAACAAGTATCTCACCGACAATGAGCCTTGGAAGCAAATCAAGACCGACCCCGAGCGCGTGAAGACCGTGTTGTCGGTGAGTTTGCAGATTGTGGCGCATTTGGCCATCCTCAGCGAGCCATTCCTGCCCTTCAGCGCGAAGAAACTCCAACAGATGATTGGCCTCGAAGTGAAGGGTTGGAACGATGCCGAAAACACCGTTTTGCTGCCCGAAGGCCATATCATCAACCAACCTGAACTGCTGTTCGAGAAGGTGGAAGACAGCGTGGTGGAAGCCCAGTTGAAGCGTTTGGAGGGAATCAAGAAAGCCAACGAACTCAACGCTTGGAAGCCCGCCGAGGTGAAACAGACCGTGAGTTTCGACGACTACATGAAGGTGGACATCCGCGTGGGTACCGTCTTGGAATGCCAAAAGGTGCCGAAGGCCGACAAGTTGCTCCAGTTTCTCATCGACGACGGCGTGAAACAGCGCACCATCGTGAGTGGCATTGCCAAGTATTACACTGAGCCTGAGAAGCTGGTGGGCAAGCAGGTCTGCTTCATTGCCAACTTCGAGCCGCGCAAGCTGAAGGGTGTGGTCAGCGAAGGCATGATCCTCTCTGCCGAGGACAAAGACGGTCGCCTCGTGCTGCTCACCCCGAGCGATTTGGTAGCCCCTGGCTGCAGCGTAGGATGATTTACTGTCACCCCTGCGGGGTTCCGTTAAACCCCGCAGGGGTGATAGCTTTCGAGGCAGGCGGTGTAAACCCCTGCCGAAAAAAATTAGTGCGCCTCCAGCCAATTCGCCCCCGTGTTCATCTCTACGACCACTGGCACCGACAGCGGCAAGGCGTTCACCATCTTGTCGTTGACGATGGTTTTCAGCGTATCGAGTTCGTCCAAATGGGCGTCGAAAACCAATTCGTCGTGCACTTGCAGAATCATCTTCGATTGCATCTTCAGTCGCTGCATCTCTTGGTGGATGTCAATCATCGCGATTTTGATCATGTCGGCGGAGCTGCCTTGGATGGGCGCGTTGATGGCGTTGCGCTCAGCGAAGCCGCGCACCACACTATTCGAGCCGTTGATGTCGCGGAGGTAGCGGCGACGGCCTAGGATGGTCTCAGCATAGCCGCGCTCCTTGGCTAAAGCGATACTGCGGTTCATGTATTCTTTGATGCCTGCATATTCCTCGAAGTATTTCTTGATGATTTCCGCCGCCTCGCTGCGCGAGAGCTCCATGCGTTCGGCCAAGCCGAAAGCCGACATGCCGTAGATGATGCCGAAGTTGACGGCCTTGGCGCGACTGCGTTGCTCCTTGGTGACCTCGTTCATCGGCACATGGAACACCTTGGCGGCCGTGGCCGCGTGGATGTCGTGACCGAGGTTGAAGTCGGCGACCATGGCCGGGTCTTGACTCAAATGGGCGATGATGCGCAACTCGATTTGGCTGTAGTCGGCGGCAAGCAAAGTATATTGCGCGCTGCGTGGCACGAAGGCACGACGGATTTCGCGGCCTTTCTCGGTGCGAACGGGGATATTCTGCAAATTGGGATTGTTGGAACTCAGGCGTCCCGTGGCGGTGACCGCTTGATTATAAGAGGTGTGAATCAGCCCGTCTTTCGGGTTGACCAGCGCTGGTAGCGCATCCAAATAGGTCGATTTCAGTTTGGTGAACGAGCGGTAATCCAAAATCTGGTTGATGATAGGGTGTTTGTGGGCCAGTTTTTGCAGCACTTCCTCGCCCGTGGCATATTGTCCCGTCTTGGTTTTCTTGGCTTTCTCGTCGATTTTCAGTCGCTCGAAAAGGATTTCTCCCAACTGTTTCGGCGAGGCGATGTTGAACGGCGTGCCCGAAAGCTCGTAGATTTTTTCCTCGATTTTGTGGATTTCGTCGCCAAATTCCTCGCTGATTTGCTGCAAGTTACGGCTGTCGATCTTCACGCCGTTGGCCTCCATGCGTGCCAACACGGGCACCAATGGCATCTCGATGTCGTAAAACAGCTGCTCCACCCCGTTTTCCTTCAGCAGCGGCATCAGTTTCTCATAGAGTTGCAGCGTGATGTCGGCATCTTCGGCGGCATATTCCTTGACGGTCTCCATGGGCACTTCGCGCATCGACTTCTGCTGGCGGCCTTTGCCAATCAGGTCCTCGATCGGGATGGTGAGGTAGTTGAGATAAACTTCGGCGAGGTAATCCATGTTGTGGCGTTGCTCGGGTTCGAGTAGGTAATGCGCCAGCATCGTGTCGAACATCGGGCCTTTCACCTCAATGCCGTATTGTGCCAGCATCGAGATGTCGAATTTCAGGTTTTGCCCGATTTTCATAATGCTCTCATCTTCAAACAAAGGCCGTAGCAATTCCAGTTTCTTTTGGCATGCCTCGCGGTCGGCGGGCATAGGCAGATACCAAGCCTCGTGCGCCTTGATGGCGAACGAAACACCCACCAACTCAGCGGAATACACATCAATGTTGGTTGTTTCGGTGTCGAAGACGAATTGTTTTTGCTTTGACAAAAGTTCCACCAAAGCTTTGATATCTTCTTCGGTTTCAACGAGTTTGTAATCGTGGGTGACGGTTTGGGCAGAGGCTTTGTCGCTGAAATCCAAAAGGCCGCCTTCGTTGCCGTCTTGATGGAAGAGGTCGAAGCTGCCCGATGATGAGAACAGATCGGGAGTTTGCTCTCCGGCAGTCTCTCTGGATGGCTTCGTTCCTCGCAATGACAGAGAAGCCTGCTCGGGAGTGGCAGTCAGGGGATGGGTTTTCTTATAATCTTCCAAAAACCGCTTGGCGAAGGTCTTGAACTCCAATTCCTCGAACAGTGCCATCAGCGCGGGCAGGTCGGGCTCCTTGGCGCGCAGTTCCTCTTCGTTGAACTCGACGGGCACCTCCAAGTTGATGGTGGCCAGCATCTTCGACATCAACCCTTGCTCGGCAAAGTTGACGACATTTTCCTTTTGTTTGCCTTTCAGTTCGTCGGAGTGGGCGATAAGGTTCTCCACGCTGCCGTATTTCTGCACCAAGGCGGCGGCGGTCTTCTCACCAATGCCTGGAATGCCAGGGATGTTGTCGGCGGCATCGCCCCAAAGTCCCAGAATGTCAATGAGTTGTTTGGGCTCTTGTATGCCGTAGCGTTGGCAGACTTCCTTGGGACCCCAAATCTGTGCTGGCTCTCCGAACTTGGCGGGTTTGTAGAGCAAAACGCGGTCGGTGACCAATTGCCCAAAGTCCTTGTCGGGAGTCATCATATAGGTGATAAGGCCTTGATGCTCAGCTTTTTTCGACAATGTACCAATCACGTCATCGGCCTCGTAGCCTTCCACGCCATAAATCGGGATGTTGAAAGCCTCGATAAGCCTTATTATATAAGGTATTGTGTCGCGCAGGTCGTCGGGCATCTTTTCGCGGTTGGCCTTGTACTCGCCGTATTCGGCCTGGCGCTGGTCGGTGCCGGCCACGTCGAAGGCCACGCCGATGTGGGTGGGCTTTTCGTTTTTCAGAATCTCGTAAAGCGAGTTCAGGAAGCCCATCACCGCCGAGGTGTTGACACCTTTCGAGTTTATTCTCGGATTCTTGTTCAAGGCGAAGAAAGCCCTGTAAATCAATGCGTAAGCATCCAAAAGGAAGAGTTTTTTCTCGGTGTTTTCCATTGCAGTCGGTTTTGAGGGCAAAAATAAGGGTTTTTGATGAAAAATACCAAAAAACGGTTGTTATCAAAAAAAGTTGTACCTTTGCCGTCGAAAACGAGTAATTATCGGTCGCAAGTACCGACTTTGGTTTTTCGAAGGCAATTGATTGTCAATGGTTTGATAAAAATTTTGCTTTTTGAAAAGAAAATAGTCCTATCTTTGCGGCTCATTTATCAACTAAAAAAAGAAAATTATGTCAGAAATTTTGAATGAAATTGTTCCGATCATTGCTGAAAAACTCGGCGTTGATCCTTCGGAAGTCACCATGGAAGCCAGCTTCACCAACGACTTGGGTGCCGATTCATTGGACACCGTCGAACTGATGATGGAATTTGAAAAGAGCTTCAACCTCTCCATTCCCGACGACCAACAAGAAAGCATCCAAACTGTGGGTGACGTTGTCAGACTCATCGAAAAGATGCGTGCTGAAAACAATTGATTTTCAATCGGTTTAAAGAATAAAGTTATTCATGGAATCGAAACGCGTAGTCGTCACGGGCCTTGGTGCCATCACCCCCATCGGAAACACCGTCAAGGACTTCTGGGAAGGCTTGGTGAAAGGGAAAAACGGAGCTGGTGAGATTACCCGTTTCGATTCTACTTTGTTCAAGACCCATTTCGCCTGCGAGGTGAAAGGGTATGACCCCGACGACTTTTTCGACAAGAAAACGGTCCGCAAGTACGACCTTTTCGCGCAGTTCGATCTCATCGCTGCCGACGAAGCCATTGCCGACTCGGGCCTCAGCCCCGAGAACACCGATTGTGACGAAGTTGGGGTGATGATTACCTCGGGCATCGGTGGCGTCAACCATTTCTACAGCGAGATGATGGAATATGCCGACACCGACCGCGTGCCGCGTTTCAGTCCATTCCTTATCACGAAGATGATTGTCAACATGCCAGCGGGTGTGGTGTCCATCAAATATGGTTTTCGTGGCCCTAACTATGCTACCGTGTCAGCTTGTGCCTCATCGGCACACGCCATCATTGATGCGTTCGACAACATCCGTTACGGTAGGTGTCAGGCAGTTGTGGCTGGCGGTGCCGGAGCGGCCATCACAGTGCCAGGCATTGGCGGCTTCAACTCGATGAAAGCTTTGTCGACACGCAACGACGATCCGCTGACCGCCTCGCGTCCTTTCGACCTCAACCGCGACGGTTTCGTCATGGGCGAAGGTGCGGGGTGTTTGGTGTTTGAGGAATATGAACATGCCGTGGCCCGTGGGGCAAAGATCTATGCCGAAGTAGTGGGTGGTGGCACCTCTGCCGATGCCTACCACATCACGGCGCCACATCCCGAAGGCAAAGGCGCCATTTTGAGTATGCAACGCGCCCTGAAAGACGCAGGCCTACAGCCCGAAGCCGTCGACCATATCAACACGCACGGCACTTCGACACCAGCGGGCGACTTGGCCGAGCCTATCGCCATCAAAGAGGTGTTTGGCGAACATGCCTACAACATTAGCATCAACTCCACCAAGTCGATGACAGGTCACCTCCTCGGTGGGGCAGGAGCCATAGAGGCCATTGCCAGCGTGCTGGCACTCAAGAACGGCATCGTTCCGCCCACCATCAACCATTTCGACGACGACCCGCAAATCGACAGCCGCCTCGATTTCACATTCAACAAGGCTCGCCAGCGCGACATCCATTACGCACTCTCCAACTCTTTCGGTTTCGGCGGACAAAACGCCACTTTGATTTTCAAAAAGTTCAAATCATAAGATGGCCATTTTTCCGCTTTCTCGCCCCAGAGACCCTCAAGACAAGAAACTTTACGATTATATTCACAACATCTTCGGTTTCTATCCGAGAAATATCGCCCTTTATCGTGTGGCGTTCACGCACAAATCGATGTTGGGCGAGACGATTGGCCGCTACCACGTTAGCAACGAACGCATGGAATACCTCGGCGACGCCGTACTTAGCCTCGCCGTGGCCGACTATCTCTTCCACACCTATCCCACTCAGGCCGAAGGCTTCCTCACGGAGAAACGTTCGCGCCTCGTCAGCCGTGTTTCGCTCAACAAGCTGTCGCAAAAGTTGGGCTTTGACGCCTATATCCGACATGCCCCCGACATGAGCAGCAACGCCCGTTCGGTGGGCGGCAATGCCTTCGAGGCCTTGATGGGCGCCATCTACCTCGACCGAGGCTTTGAGTTTGCCGAACACATCATCATTGAACGTATCATCAAGGTCCACGTCGACATGGACGAGATGGTGCATACCGATGTCAATTTCAAGAGCAAACTGATCGAATGGTCGCAGAAACGCAGGAAAAAACTCGAGTTCCGCCTCCTTGACGAAAAAGGAGAGGCTCACCGAAAGGAATACCACGTTCAGGTTTTCATCGAAGAGCAACCCTATGCCGAAGCCGTCGACCGCTCCATTCGTGGCGCCGAGCAGCTGGCCGCCGAGAAAACCTATCACACATTGACGGAAACGGAGGACCAATGATGGCCAGAGACAAGAAAATACAGATTGCCTCTTTTGATGATACAACCGTTGTTGGCATCAATTCTGGTTTGGTCGACTACAAGTTGGCATGGAACCTCAACAACACGCTCTCTTTGGATTTGGTTCGTTACGACGACCTTGTTTTCGAAGGCGCACCTTATTCCTTCTTCTATTACACTGTGGGCGAGAATTACAATGTCTATAATCTTGTTTCGCTTGCCTACAAGGATAGGGTGCTGTTCTCCTTCAAGCCGCGATTGGACTATCTTTTCCTCATACAAGGTCACCTTTCTGCCGAACGGCAAATCGACATCATGGGGCAATTGCGCTCCATTGACGGTATTGGGCATGCTTTTGTGCTTGAAAAAGACAAAGGTCTCAGGCAGGTGCTGGAAACCATCGCCGATTGCGAGCAACAGATGATTATTAGGAAGAAGAGGCAAAACAACATCAACGAGGTGCGCAAGCAGCTCAAGGAACAACAGGCACAATTCGAGGCCCTTAGGGCTGCTCAATCATAATCTCTACTTCATTGCCTGCCGTCGCAAAAGTGGCAATCCTGTCGCTAACCCCCAAGGCAATGCGGTTTTTCCCCGATTTCGCGTTTTCTCCAACGAGGGCCGAAAGATGTCCTTCGTAAGTCTGGTGAGGCTCTATTATGTGGATTTCTTGATGGATAGCGTAGCTGAAACCGTTGGTGCTCAAGAAGAGCACTTTGAGACCTATGTCGAATTCCTTGTGGTGGAAATCGATGGGTCGGTCGTAGGGATTATGGATGGAAAAGTCCATTTCGATGGTGTCGCCAACGTGAAACACAGGCGTTTTTGTCTCTTGGGCATTGGTGATTTTGAACTCAGTAACCAATCGGTTGGCCGTTTGGAAGAGCTCGCTCAGATTGCCGCTGACCTCCACTTTCCCGACTTTGAAAGTCTCGGAGCTGTTGCCGTCGGAACCACAAACAAACACCTGTTGCCCAATCCAATCCTTGTCAAATTGCCAAAGGTCGTATTGTGTCATGCGGTCGTAATAGCACCGCAAGGTCGAACTGGGTTTGCCCGTAAAATAATGATACAGAGCAGGCTGCTGGAACGATCCACGAAAGGCCACGGGACGGTCGCCCGCCACGTTTTCGATGGCTTTGTAATATGTTTCTTTGTCATTGAAGCCCAACCGCGAGGCCAAAGGCGTCATCAAAGCGATGCGCGCCACCAAGATGAGAAGGAGAGAAGGCATCACAAAACGATGGATGTATTTTGTTAACTTTTTATCATCCAATGCTTTGCGATAAACAAGAACCACGGCGGGAATCATACCGACGATGGTCCAATGCGGCTCCACATGCCCACGGAACGCCATCAGCCAGAAGAAGAAAAAGAACCCGATGAGAATGAAGCGTAGGCCGCGTTCAAAGATTTGGTTTTCCGCAAGGGTTGCACCGCTTGCTTCTGTTCGGGCCGCCCTTTCAGGGCTGGGTTTCACCAACACATACACCACCGCACCAAACGTGAATGGATTGAAAATCAACAACTGATTGGGCAGATACTCGAGGAAATAACTCCAACGGAACGGTTCGCTGCGCTCCGAAAGGTGGTAGCGGAAGCTTGGGAAATCATTGTTGATTTGCCACAAAATGTGTGGTGTCAACAAGACCAACGCCAGCAGACAGGCTCCATAAAACTTACCATCTTTCAGCAAACGCGAATTGGAAAGCACAATGATCCCTAACAGCAAGAAAGCGTGGTATTTGCTATAAACCATCAAGGCCGTCATCAAGCCCATCAGTAGGGCGTTTTTCCAAGAATGGTCTTTGAGGTAGTTTTGGTAAACCAACAAAAACAAGGCCGAGAACAAAATCAATCCAGCGTCGGGTGTGGTGACGAAACCGTAGATGTTGAACATCACGATGGAACAGGATATTGTGAAGAAAATCAAAACATTTCTATAGGTTGGTCCTTCGACAGGCTCCGGGACCTTGATATCGGACTGCCGCTTTGCTTCATTGCGAGGAACGAAGCAATTCAGATTTGCGATTTTCCATATCACGAATAGCGACAAACACGAGGCGATGATGGTGCAAAACCTCACACCCAAGGTGCCTGAGAAAAGGAGGCTGCTCAAAAACGTCATCAGCCCCACCAGCGGCGGGTGGTCGAAATAACCCCAGGCGAGGTGCTCGCCGTAGAGGGCATAATAGGCTTCGTCCTCCTGTATCTCGGTGAAAATGCCTTGCAAAAGGTTGATAATGAACCAAACGAAAAGGCCACAACAAAGGCAAAATCTCCAATTGAATATCTTGTCCTTTGTCATGGCCGTTTTCGTATGCAAATGTAGAGACGTAGCGCGCTACGTCTCTACCAGATGAGTTTGTTATCCCACATGAATGTTATCCTTCACCAGTTTTAGGATTTTCTCCGTGTCGTTGCCTAATTCCTTGCGGAGGTTGGCATCGTTGAAGTTGGTGAGGTATTTGATCATATAATCGACGATGGCGTTGGAGAACACGCCCTTGGCGGTGTAGATTTCGCGGTCCTTGGCCAATTCCTTGGCGGCGGCCACGCAACTGTCGGGCAGTTGCTCAAGGCTTTCCTGCAATTTCTTGTTCTTCTCGTCGTGGATGTTGACGCCAAGGCCGACGTAGGTCTTTTCGGCGACCTCAAGCGCGTTGGGCATCTCGAATCCGTGACGGGCAGCGGCGCAGAGGGCGGCCATCAGCAGGTACATGTCGGCGCAACCGTCGGAGGCACGCCACTCGAAGGTCTGCTTCTCGCTGAAATCCTTGTTCGACTTCTTCTCCAATGGGTTGGCGTTGGCAGCCATGTCCTTGCCATTATTAATCCAGCCGAGCGGCACGCGCACCAGGGCGCTGCGATTCGAGTAGGACCAGCACAGCGAAGTCGGGGCTTCCTGATGCGGCACCAGGCGCAGGAACGACAGCGGGTTGGGGTTGCCGAAGGCCGGCAGCGAAGTGCCAGCATCCATGTAGCCAGCGATGGCTTTCTTGCCGTAGTCGCTGAGTTCGCCTTTGGTCACCATCACGCTCTTGCCGTCCTTCGTGAACTTGCAGTGGACGTGCATACCCGAACCGGCCTTGCCCACAGTGATCTTCGGGGCGAAGGTCAGCGTGACGCCGTATTCGTAAGCCAGTTGACGCATGATCCACTTGGCCACAACGAGTTGGTCGGCGGCATCCTCGATGTTGGTGGGCAGGAACTCGATTTCGTTTTGCTCGTAGATTTTGCCGTCGTGGGTGAAGTTGCCCACTTCGGAGTGACCGTACTTAATCAAGCCACCAGCCTGAGCGACGAGGCGCATGGCCTCCACGCGGTACTCGGTGAACTTGTTAAACGGGGCGCTCTCGTGGTAGCCGCGTTGGTCGGGCACTTCGTAGATTTCCTCGTCGTCGGCGATGATGTAGTATTCCAGTTCACCCATCGTTTCCATTTGCAGGCCCGTGGTCTTCTTGAAGACCTCGTGCGCCTTGTGGAGGATGTGCTCGGGTGAGCTTTCAAACGGCTCGCCGTCGCGGTTATAGAACGAGCAGAGGATGTCCAAAGTGGGTACATCCGTGAAGGGGTTGCGGAAGGCCGTGCGGTACTTCGGCACCACATAGAGGTCGCTCTTTCCGGCTTCGATGAAGGGGAAGAGGCTGGAGCCATCGACGCGCTCACCGGCGGTGAGGATGTTCTCGAGGTGTTCCGCACTGTGGATCACGAAGTTGAGGGTCTTCAGTTTGCCGTCCCAGCCACAATAGTGGAAGTTGACGAATTCTATTTGGTTTTCCTCGCAGTAACGGATGATGTCGGCGCGAGTGAATTCCGATGCAGGCTTCTGGAGGTACTGCACCAGACGATTGGGGTTCATTGCAATTCTTGAATCCATTTCAATTTGTATTTGAAGATTTTGTATTTTTGCGCAAAGATAGGAATTATTATTCAATAGCAAGCAAAACAAAGTAAAATGGCACTAAAAGACTGGATGATTGCCTTCAACAATGCGAAAACGATGGAAGCCAATGGCGAAGAAGGCCCTGAACTGATTGAGGAATACGAGCGCGTGCTCGCGAAATTGGGCGAAGACCCGCTGACCGAGGCCGAACAACACGTTCGCGAAGAGGTGCAACGTAACTTACGTGAGTTGTACGCTCTTAATGGCGATGAAGAAAAGGCACAAGCCTATTCCGAATTTTGAGTGAATTTTCGGAATACTATTCCGAATTTTATTGAAATTTTCGGAATTCAATTCCGAATTTTCGCTGTTTTTCAATAGATTTTTCCGGCCCAAAGTTGTTCAAGGAACTGCTTGGCGGGCCAAACTTCCACTTCTTTAAACAATCGCGGGTTGGGGTCGAGCGAGACGATGATCATTCGCACTTCGGGATGTTCTTCCTTGAAGGCTTTCAGGCCGTGCAGGTGTCGCGATTGCACTTCTTCCGTCGACTTGATTTCAATACCCACTTCTGCATCGCCCAAAACCGCATCCACTTCATTGTCGTTGTAGGTATGCCAATACGACAACTTGTCCAACTTGCCGTGATAGCCTAAGTAAGCGATAATCTCTTGTATAATAAGGTGCTCGAAAGCGTGCCCAAAATCCGTTGAACCGGGTTCCAACGCACGACGACCCAGCAAATAATTGGGAATGGAGACATCGAAATAATAGAATCGGGGCGCTTGCCGCACCTTGCGCTTCACCACTTTGGCGTAGGCGGGCACCATATAGCCAATCAAGGTTTCCTCCAAAATGGAAAAATAGGCTGCGACCGTCTTGGAATCGATGCCGCAATCCTGAGCGATGTTGCTGTAATTCACCATTTCGCCATCGGTCATGGCAGCGGCTTCCAAAAAGCGCGTGAAGGTGGATAGGTTGCGCACCAATGCCTCCGCCTTGATTTCCTCGCGGAGATAGACCGCGACGTAGGCCTGCAACATAGCCCAGTATTTGTCCGTCTTGGCCAAATAATGCCTCGGAATCATGCCTTGGTTGACGGCCTTAATCAGGTCGAAATCAGGGATTTCCATGCTGACCAACGGATAAAGGTTGGTCTGCATGGCCCGACCGCCAAGCATATTGGCACCGCCACGCTTCATTTTGCGGGCACTCGAACCGCTGAGGATGAAACGGAGACCTTTGCGCACGATAAGCCATTGCACTTCATTCAACAAGATGGGGAGCGACTGAACCTCGTCGATGATGACCAAAGTGCCGCTTTCGCACATCTCCAAATCCTGACGTAGCAACGAGGGATTGCGTTGCAGTCGCTCAAAGGTGTTGCTCTCAAGCAGGTCGTATAACCTTGCATCGGGAAACAATTGCAGCAACAGGGTTGTTTTTCCGGTTTGCCTTGCGCCAAACAAGAAAGTGTTGTCTTCGCCAAGGGCTTCCGCAGTCAAAAAACGCTCAATCATGGTGATGAATTTTGCTGCAAAAATAGTAAAATTCGGAATACAACTCCGAATTTTATATGATTTCCGTAACAATGCCTAACTTCAATGCTTCCTCAGTTGTGAGAAACCAGTCCTTGCGATTCTAGGCCACATCGTTGAGCTGGGCATCCGTGATGCTGGTCTTTTCCTTGATGATTCGGAAAAGCATATCATTGATGCGAGAGGCTTAGGCCACCGTGTCTTCCATTTCTATTGGCGTTCTTGAAGCCTCAATCACATCGTGGAGAGTCATACCGTCGTAACAAGTTCCTCCGCCAGTGGAAAGGTAAAACCTGATTGGCGTAAGAAGTACAGCAGCTGGCTCCTGATGGTTTTCAATAGCCCATTGTCGGCATTTCTCTGAATAGTCAAGGTCGTTTGCGTTGATTTTAGCAATATCCTTGATGACAGCCTCAACCGTTGTGTTTTTTATTTCGCCAAAGAAAGTGATAATCTTTTCTTTGGGTTCTAGTTGTTTGATTTCCATTAGCAAATGATTATTTCAAGCCCAAATACTAATCGCTTCTTGTGCCTTTTTTATAGTAAGGCCATCATACTCATCTGTCTGCACCAGGTGTTCCTGTTGGCCATAAAAGAAGACGTTTTCGTCATCAATGATGACGTACTCAAATGGCTCTTTAGCATTCCTTTGTAACCATGCCTGAATTTCAAGAGCCTTAGCATTGCGCTCCGGAAGGGTGAACAAATTACCATTCCTGGCATCATTGTAGGTCGTGCTCAGCAGGACAGGGGTCATGGAGTAAATCCTATTCGGGGAGGTTACGGTTGTCCCACAATGCTCGCATCATCATAATTCCTTCGTTGCGCCAAGTTGAAGATAGCACAATCTTACAGCCTGTCTGCTCAACAATGCTTTTAAGATTGCTGATGGCATCTGGGTCGAACATGGCACCAAACTCATCGAAAGGGTCGATGCCTTCTTTTCTCAGTCGTTTGGCATATCGATCCGTGTTCAACACGCCATCAAAGTCGAGGAATAGATATTTCTCCATGACTTAAATCTTTAGTAATGCATAACGACCGTATTTGCCTCCAGCGGCGTTTGAAAACCGCACTCTACGAAACACCTCATAGGTTTCTTCCGTATGGTGAAGATGCCCGAAAAGATGATATTTCGGTCTTACATCCATCACACGCTTGTAAAGAGCATGGTCGCCATAATTGATGCCGTCCTGCTCATCAAGGATGCCCAAAGGTGGCTGGTGGGTGAGCAGCACATCCGTATCGTCTGGGATGCGACTAAACAGTTCGGGAAAGATTCCGTCAAGGTCATCTTGCACGAACATCGGCACCCCATAGAACTTGAGGCCATCAATGGTAGTGCCTTCATTGCAGAGATAATGCACATTATCTGGCAAACCTTCAATGTTGGCACCATAAAGGCAGTTGTCGTGATTCCCGGCAATGAAAATCTTGTGGGCATAAGAAAGGCCGCTAAACCATTCGATGAAGTCCTTGACTTCCTCTTCGGTGCCATCTTCAGTAATATCGCCAGTGTGAACGATAACGTCTGCTTTAGGCAAATTGATTAGTAGCTCATGTTTGCCATGAGTGTCAGAGATATGTAAAATTCGCATAAGAATAAGTTGTTTTGTAAATTGTCTAGTCCGTCATTGAATAGTGAATTTCATCGGTGACTTCCATCACACTGTAGTTAGGGGAAAGCGAACTAAAACTTTCTGAATGTTCAGTGTGGATGGGGATAATAACTTTAGGCTGAATGTGCTCCACAATTTGCTGAAGCGATTCCACGTCTGCGTGTCCGCTGGTATGGATGTCCGGCAGCCTTTTCCTAAGCTCTGACTTGGCGGCCAGCCATGCTTTCAACCGCTTTATTTCAGGCTTGTCCTGCTCCCAGTATTGCGGCCAAATAGAAGTGGTAAGGCCGACTTTCGTGTTGGCGATATACATATTGAGGTCTCGCAGCAATTTTGGACGGAAAAGCAACACATATCTTGAGGGATTCACTGCAAAATCCTTTTGGTCCAGTTTGGTGGCACCTCTACGTATATCATAAACCAAATCCTTTTCCATCCTGCTAGTAAAATTAGGCGGGAAATAAACCTGAAAGTTTTGGAAAGTTTTGTTTGGAATGCTTGTGCGACAATGCTGTACAAGCTCCAAAACGTATGCCGTGTAGGGATCAACGCCAAATATGCGGCTGGTGCTTTGGCAAGCTCGATACAAGGCCACAATTCGGTCAATATTCTGTGACGAACACCAAACCAAATGAAGACAATCATTGTTCGCTTGGAATTGTTTGACAAACTCTTTCTCTATAGACTTTTCCGTCTTCTGCCTCCCGCTTCTGCCTAAATTCGTCCCTTCCAGAAAGAGATAATCCACGTTTTGTTTGGGGAAGTTTTTATACAGCACGCCTTTTTCCCGTGCAGTCGGATGTCGCCGCTGTAGAGGATTCGCTTGTCGCCCACCTCAAAGAGGAACGCGCAAGCCCCGAATGCCGAATGGTCAACGTCGAACTTTGTAACGCGGAAATCCTTGACCATCACAGTGCCATCAATGGGCCGAACGTCAAGATGCTTCGTGAGGTCTTCACCGAAGACACCCGAAATTTTCATCAGCTCGGCGGTTTCCTTCGTGGCGTAAACCTTGGTACCCTCAGGAGCCACATTGAATAGGCCGTAATGGTCGGCATGGTAGTGGCTGAGGAAGATGGCATCGCAATTATGCGTCCATCCTTTCGCGTCTTCAATAATCTTCTCTTGCGTCTCTTCAGGCTGTTCCTCAAAGTACAAAGGCAGACCGCAATCGATTAGGATCTTGGCGTTGCTTGTCGCAAGCTCCACACAGTTCCCACCAATCTGGTGGGAACCTCTGTGGATGATAAACTGTATATTGTTTTGATTATTCTTCATTGTTCTAGCAGATGTTGAAATTCCGGGTCTTTGACCACTTTCTTGAACTCGACCACCACGTTGGGCAGCTTCACGATGGGCTGGCCGAGCCGCGCGGTCACAGTACCGAAGTTGTTGGCTTTCACCCATTCCACCACCTGGTTGCGCACTTCGTTGTCAAAGTAGAGCTTCACCTGCAGCGGGGTCTTGATTTCAGTAGCGTTGGCAAGGGTCGCGTCAAGTTGGCCGTTCTCGATGGGATTTTCCACAATGACGCCGAGCACGTAGGGTACGATGGCTCCGATGAGCGAGCCTTTGTCGGCTTCGGGGGTGACACCCATTTCCGTGCGGATTCCAGTCACCATTTTGCCTAGGGCGATCATCCCCTCGGCCAGTCCTGCAGCGCAGATGGCATCCATCTCGGCGACCACGGCGGGGTGGTCTTCGCCTAGCTCGGGGAAACGATACCTGATTTTCATTTCAAGTTGGGTGCGGAAAGCGTCGATGTTGGCGCGAGCCTCCAGTTTTTCTCTTCTCATTCTCTCGTGTTCTTTGTGTGATTTTCTGCTACTCATAGCGGGATGTTTTTTGAATTGTTACGCCATATAATACGATTGGGGTTTGCATATCAACTACAAAACGAATGTAATTCCATATAAATCAGCAAAATAAAAAGAAAAAGCCTTGTGCGTAAATCCTGTGCGTAAAAGAATCTCTGCTATTTAGAAACTCATCCATCCATCGCTCGACAAAGATAGGATATTTCCAAATGCCCCAACAAAAAGCTCGCAAAGTAGGCTCATCATAACGCTCTTCTTCGATAGCAAGAAGACAAAGACGCTTATAAGCATCCTCGGCAGTTTCACCATCTTGTGCAAGCGATAGCCCACCGCAAATATCCCATTGTCCGTGATAATCTGGGTCGTAATCCTCACAAAAGACAGGCATTAAGTTGATGAGCGGCTCTTCGGTTTGTCCGTCTGTAAGCGGATTGTCGCTTTGTTCAGGAAGTCGATGATAAAGCCATTGCTCTGCTGCGGTGTAAACCGTGGTGCGCATCCCAATGCTGACGCCACACTCCTGAATGTATGCCTTTGTCAGCAAGCGCAAAGCTTCAAGGGCATTCATCGTTTCGCCTTCTTTGGCGTACTTTTCAAATAATTCTTCTGTTTTAGTCATAGTTTTACTTTTCAGATGTTTTGAACTCTCTTTTTCTCCCAAGAATGAAGATACCACCCAACCTCTTTCATTGACCACAGATACCTGTCCCGTTCGCCATTTCTCGTGATTCTGAAGCAAATGTTGGCAAACCTTAGCTTTTCATCATCAACTACCTTATGCTCTTTGAGATAGACAAAATATGATGACAACAATTCCTTCACTAGTTTTATATCGTCTTCGCTATTAGGGTCAATCTCCCCGTAGTAAGCCCATCTGACGATAGCCATCAGGTATCTCACTTCCCAATCATTGAATTTCTTGTCCAGTTTCAAGACAAGGTTTTTTGCTGCCCCTACCTCCATGTCCTTATTCTCGACAAGCCATCGCAAGGACTTGTTTCGGGCATTGATTCTATTGTTGATGTCATAAGTGAACCTTCTAATCCAATTGTCACCAATTTCGGTAGTGACAAATTCGCCATCCTTCTCGACTGCAAGAGCGAATTTAAGAAGTACGGCTTGGGGCAGTTTCCCGGTTCTCGTTACTTCAGGCAATTCATCCAACGCTTTAATGGCCACAGTGAACGGCGCAAGTTCTGTCAGTTGGAAGCGCAAGGCTTTTCCGTCAAATTCTCTTTCAAAGATGTCATTCACTTTCATGATAGCAGCCCTATGATAATGATGATTGCAACAATGATGATTACTGTAATGATCAGATTCTTGATGAATCTGCCAACCCTTTGCGTAAAGCTCAGATTGTCTTCGGCCTCGTCTGCACTCGTCAGATTGTTTTCTCCTTCCAAGGCGCATTTCTTGGAACAATAGTAACGCCTGTTCCAACGTGGGCCGCCTCTGTACCCTTCACCGTCGGGAAAGTACCTCCCGCACCATTCGCAATTTGCCATGTTTTTTTCTGCTTTTGTTACACAATGATTTTAAAAGAACAAAGTTTTTGAAACTGGGTACTAATACGAATAGCCTCTTAACAACGAAATCAATTTGATTGTAAACCGTTAAAAGACAGTAAACTAATAAGTAAAAATATAAGTGCGTAAATTATGTGCGTAACAGAATAATTCTCTATCTTTGCACTCAAAACACCGATAATATGTCTGTAAGTTTTACCTTGGAGAAACGCACCAACTTGCATGATGAATGTCCCATCAGGCTTTCATGGAGCTTTATGGGCGAGCGTTGCCAATCCACATTAGGCGTTTCTATCAAGAAAGAAGATTGGAATGAGAAAAGTAGATTGGTGAAAGCCGATACGCACAACCACAACGGGCAAAACGCCGACGAGATTAACTTTCTCATCAAACGCATCAGCACAGTTGTGATGGATGTTGAGCTTGCTTGTATTGAAAGCCAGTATATTCTTGGCAAGGATATGATGAAGCAAGTCATCCACGACGCTTTGTCGAACGATATTGCCTGCCCCGAGGATATTGTCGAACGCTGCATTAATGGCATAATGTCCACGCCTGAGCCAAAGACACGGTATTATTGCGACCTGGCGGGTAGATATTATCAGTTTCTATGCGATGCCAAAAACTTTTACACTTCTGGTGATAACTATTACATCCTCCAAGAATTGTTTGGCAGTCGCGAAAGAGTGGCTGTTCCTATCAGCATATTTAAGCCAGAAAGAGAAAAAGGTAGTATGTATTCCATTATAAAATTCAAGGAAGTGAGCAAGGAAGAAGCATTTGGCAGATAGCACATCCAACAATGCAAAAGTAATGTTGAAATAAAACGGGCGGTTTTAATGCTGCCCGTAGATATTTTTCATCCATTATAATCAAAAATACGGTATTTTATTGAAGCCTTTTCAAGTGTCTGCTTGATAGATTCTATTCTTTTTGCTCTTTCAGAGGTCATTTTCATATAATTGTTCGCAATTATCAATACGGGTTTCGTGTTCAATACAAGCGAGTCCTTTTTCTTAGGCAATGGCAAACCAAGCGATTCCTTTATTTTAATCAATTTAGAATAGTATTCCAACAGGGGTTTTTGATTTTTAGAAATAAAGGCTTCATAATCGCTCATTTGCTTTAAGATTTCAGGACCAGATTCTTTGGTAGTATGAAGTCGAGAATCATTGATCTTTTTCAATTCTTCAAACACTATTTGATTGTCTTCGATCTTTACAAGGTCAATGCGGACCTCCTTTCTCTCACCTTCATATAATCTGTGCGAGAACTCTGAATCAAGATACTTCTCCCTATTCTTTACAACCAACTCTCCTTGTATCTTCTTTTCTGAAACACTTTCAATACTCTTATGTTTTTCGGTGTACCAACAACGGATGTTTTTTTTCATATTTTCTATTTTCCTCTCTAACCACTCTGAACAATCTCCATAAATGGGCGTGTGTGTTTCGTTGTCTTTATAGTATCTTATGTCGTTGACATCAGTATGTCCTATATATTTTGGGTGGGCTATTGGTATTATTTGATTCGTATCTTTGTCATGCACTAGTTTCGCAAGAGTGCCTCCTTGATAATATACCTCTACAATATTATTCTTTCGAATTTCTATATACAAATTGGGGTCATGTACGAGAGAACTCCACCATTTAGGAGGGGCTGTCGTTAAATGAGTATACAAATTGTTTTTGGGATCCAAAACATTATGGTTAACGATTGAGATACTTTTCATTGTTGATACTTTGTATTGTTATAGACTTTGCAAAAATAGAGAATAACTCGTTGGCGGAATTAAAGTAGCGCATATTTAATTTGGCCAATTGGTTTGTTGTTGTTTTTGTTGATGTATTGCAGAACGGTAAACGCGCTGATTTTACCGATGATTCTCGTGAAGAGTCCGTCGACGTTCTTTGCG
>JAFUAA010000018.1 GCA_017460915.1 Bacteroidales bacterium
AGGTTCATCAGTGGGTTTTTCTTGGCATTGGAAGAAAATCAAACACGTCAGGACAAGAAGAAAGCCGGCCATTGATGGTTGGTCGGCTCCCTGACCTGTCGTCATATCTTCGCAGCCTATTCCTCACGGGGTTGCTCCCCAGCAGAGCCCCGCTATGCTTCAGCTACGGCGCAAAGGTAATCAAACATCAGACTTCCGGGTCGTTTGACCTCAATCTTTCAGCCTGCAATTTGACCCATTGAACAACAACACTCGTTTTTTAGCCTGCAATTTGACCCATACGCCTTTATTTCTTGCTTGAGTTCAAAGGTTTCCACGCCCCACCGCCTAACAAATTATTCCACGCCATACCATGTACGGCATTTCATAACTAATTCTTGGCGGTAGTGCCCTCAAAGAGGGCGTGTGGAAAATTTTGAACTCAAGAAAAAGCTACAAACGCTATTTATTCTATGTCAATATGTTGTTTTGCTTACATGATTCGTGTGTTTTATTGGGTGCAAAGATATAAAACTTTGGGTTTCAAAATCCGATCAAGGATCGTTTATCATCAAATCTTTCCCATCGCATACAGCGGCACAATGCGCACATGGCGGATTTCTCCGTTGTCTTGTGGGTTGGAATAGTCGAATTCGCCAAAGTTCTCCAACGAACAGCGTACAGCCTCGTGCAAATGCTTTTCCCGCATGAAGGTCCAAAGGCTTTTCATCCCGCCTTGTGTGCTGGCTTTTACCTCGATGGGGAGCACTTCCATGTCCTTGATTTGCAGGTAATCCACTTCAGCGGTGCTGTTGCCTGTTTTCTCCCAATAATACATTTTGGGCCTTTGGATGGGGCTTTTGTGGCGCGCCATCTCAAGTCCGGCAAACATCTCCGTAATGGCTCCTTTGTTGACAAGGTCGTGGGGCGAACCTAGCATGATGAGTTCCATCAGTTGGCGCGATTCTGCTTGGTCGAGTTGCAGCACTGAGAGCAACAGGCCTGGGTCAAGGAAAAGGTACTTGACACGGTTGGATTTGGCTTCTGCATCTAATGGGATGCCATTGGCAGCAGAGGCAATCACGGGGATGATAATGCTTGCTTGGGTCAGTTGCCGTAGGGCTTCCCTGATAAGTTGACTCCTTACGTCTCTGGCAATTTTGGTTAAAGAGACAGGTTTGCCAACTTGGTGACATACGCTGCGCATGACGACACGGAGCAGGTCGGGATTGGCTTTTTTCTTGTATTTGTTGAAGTCGTCCTCGTAGGTGAGAATGATGTCGTTGTGGACTTTTTGGCAACGCAGGAAATCCTTGTCATTTACCCATGTGGCCACGGCTTCGGGCATACCGCCTACCATAAGGTAGATGCGGAACATTTCAACAAGTTTGTCGTGAAAAGGCAAGTCTAACGGATGTTGGCTATCGGCCATGTCGCGCATGTTGGCAAGGCCTTGGTTGCCCGTGGCAACAAGGAATTCGTCGAAGGTCATGGGATACATAAACAAGGAGTGGATTCTGCCCACACCGAAAGTGGATAGGCTTTCGAGGGCGAATTCAAGAAGCGAGCCGGCGGCAATGACATGCAAATCGGGATAGTCTTCCTTGAAAAAACGCAATGCCATAATCGCCTCCTGACATTCTTGGATTTCGTCCAAAAACAACAAGGTCTTGCCTGGCTCAATTGGTACATTGACGTAGTTTGAGATTTTGCCGGCAATCAGTTTCACGTCAAAGTCGCCAGAAAAGAAAGCCTTGGCCTCCCTTTGGCGTTCAAAGTTGATTTCGGCAAAATACTTGAATTGTTTTCCCAAATGCTTTGCAGCGGACGACTTTCCCACCTGACGCGCTCCTCGCAAAAGCAATGGTTTATGTGTGGAATCGTTCTTCCATTCGATGAGATAGTCGTCTATGATTCTGGTAAAGTATTCTTTCATTGTATAAAATATTGATTTCGTGCTGCAAAAATACAATATTCTGTCGAAATCCAAGAAATAATATATCAAAAATTTGTCGAAATCCAAGAAATAATATGCCAGTTTTTTGTCAAAATCCAATAAAAAAGTAGAGACGGTGCATGCACCGTCTCTACAAATTTCGGCGTTTTCTGCGCATTCTGCGTGAAACAAATCCTTATTCCACGCTGAACTTGCAAACCAGATTCCTGTCGCCGTAGGCATCGTCGATGCGGGTGACGTGCGGGAAGTACTTGTCCTGCACATCGCTCTTCATCGGGAAGCCGGCCTCTTCACGGGTGAAGGGGAAGCTCCACTCGTTGGCCATCAGCATCTCGGCGGTGTAAGGCGCGTGGTTGATGATGCTGTTGCCCTTCTCGGCCTTGCCGTCCTCGATGTCCTGGATTTCCTTGCGGATCTGGATCATTGCGTCGACGAAGCGGTCGAGTTCGGCCAGAGGCTCGCTCTCAGTGGGTTCCACCATCAGCGTCTCGTGCACGGGGAAGGCCACGGTAGGAGCGTGGAAGCCGAAGTCCATCAGGCGCTTGGCGATGTCGATGGCGGCAACGCCCGTCGCCTTGTTGATGCCGTTGATGTCGAGGATCATCTCGTGGCCCACATGACCGTGGTTGCCGGTATACAGAATCGGGTAGTAGTCCTTCAGTCTGTCCTTCAGGTAGTTGGCGTTGAGGATGGCACCCAAGGTGGCTTTCTTCAGACCTTCGCCGCCCAACATCTTGAGGTAGCAATAGGTGATGGTCAGGATTTGTGCGCTACCAAACGGAGCAGCCGAAACGGCGCCTTCTTGCTTGTCGCCACCGCAGTGGAACAGGATGTGCGAAGGCAGATAGGGTTTCAGGTGCTCGGCCACGCCGATGGGACCCACGCCAGGACCGCCACCGCCGTGCGGGATGGCAAAGGTCTTGTGCAGGTTGAGGTGGCACACGTCGGCACCGATGAAGCCGGGGCTGGTGAGGCCGACTTGGGCGTTCATGTTGGCACCGTCCATATAGACTTGGCCGCCGTTGTCGTGAACGATCTTCACGAGGGTGCGGATGCCGTCTTCGTAGATGCCGTGTGTCGAAGGATAGGTGACCATAAAGGCGGCCAGATTGTCCTTGTATTGCTCGGCTTTGTCTTTGGCGTCGTCAAGGTTGATGTTGCCGTTTTCGTCGCAGGCGACGACTACCACTTGCATGCCGGCCATGGCAGCCGAAGCGGGGTTGGTGCCGTGGGCCGAAGCAGGAATCAGGCAGATGTTGCGGTGACCTTGACCGTTGGCCTCTTGGTAACGGCGGATGGTGAGCAATCCGGCATATTCGCCGTTGGCGCCCGAGTTAGGCATAAAGCTCATGCCCTTGAAGCCTGTGATTTCGCAGAGGTCTTTCTCCATCTCGGCGATGAGTTCGAGGTAGCCTTCCACTTGGTCGGCGGAGACGAAAGGATGGATGTTGCCAAACTCAGGCCAGCTGAGGGCGTACATCGAGGTAGCGGGGTTCAACTTCATCGTGCAGCTTCCGAGTGGAATCATGCAGCGGTTGAGGCTGAGGTCGCGGTTCTCGAGTTTCTTCATGTAACGCATCATGTCGGTCTCGCTGCGGTACTTGAAGAACAGCGGGGCCTGCATGAACTTGCTGGTGCGGCGCATCTCAGGTTGGATGCCACAGAAATTCTTGCAGTTGGGGTCGCAGACCAACTCTTCGTGCTGCTTGCCGAGGGCTTCGGCGACAACAATGCCGATTTCGTTGAGGTCTTCCTTGGTCGTGGTCTCGTCGATGCTGATGCCGAAGTGTTGCTTGTCGATGATGCGGAAGTTCATGCCATGTTTCTCGGCGGCTTCCTTCACCTTGCAGGTGCAAACGTCGTCAGGCATTTCGAACAGCAGTGTGTCGAAGAAGTGTTGGTTGAGTTGCTTCACGCCGAGTTTGGCCAGCTCACCGCAAAGTTTGCCGGCGAGGCAATTAATATGGTGTGCGATTTCAATCAGGCCATCGGGACCGTGATACACGGCATAGAAGCCCGACATGATGGCCAACAAAGCCTGCGCGGTGCAAATGTTGGACGTGGCTTTTTCGCGCTTGATGTGTTGCTCGCGGGTTTGCAAAGCCAGACGGAAAGCGGGATTGCCGAGGGCATCGACGCTGATACCGATGATGCGGCCAGGCATCTCGCGCTTATAGGCCTCGGTGGTGGCGAAGTAACCGGCGTGAGGACCGCCGAATCCCATCGGCAGGCCGAAACGTTGGTTGGAACCGAGCACCACATCGGCACCCCATTCGCCAGGAGGCGTGATAAGGGTGAGGCTCAGCAAATCGGCGGCCACGGCCACTTGCATGCCTTTGGCCTTCCATTCGGCAACTTTGGCGCGGTTGTCGACGATTTCACCGAATTGGTTCGGGCACTGGATGAGTACACCGAAATATTCCTCGCTGCAATCGAACTTGTTGATGTCGTCCACCACGACTTCAATGCCTTGGAAGTGGGCGCGGGTCTTGATGACCTCGATGCTCTGCGGGAACACGTCGCAGGCCACGAAGAACTTCTTCACGCCGGCCCTCACTTGGGCGCGGCTGCGGGCGTGCCAGAACATCAGCATGGCTTCGGCGGCGGCGGTGCCTTCGTCGAGCAGGCTGGCGTTGGCCAACGGCAGCGCGGTAAGGTCGCTGATAACGGTTTGGTAGTTCACGAGGGCTTCCAAACGGCCTTGCGAAATTTCAGCCTGATAGGGAGTGTAAGAGGTGTACCAGCCCGGATTTTCAAGGATGTTGCGCATGATGACGCCTGGGGTGATGGTGTTGTAGTAGCCCAAGCCGATGTAGGTGCGGAACTGCTTGTTCTTGGCGCCGATGGCTTTCAGGTGGCTGATGACTTCGTATTCGCTCATGCCTTCAGGCAGGTCGAGGTCTTTGGGCAGACGAATCTCGGGAGCGATGATTTCGTCGACAAGTTGTTCTTGCGATGCCACGCCGATGACCTTGAGCATCTTCTCTGCATCGGATGCGGTGGGACCGTTGTGGCGTTTGATGAAGTTGTTTCTAATCATATACGATTCGTTTTGAATTTGTTATGTTGTTTCTTAATTGTATTCTTTGAGTTTCTTGACCAAGTCGTCAATAGTCTCGATTTTTTCGATTTCCGAGGCTGGAACCTTGCGCAACTTGCCCGACCATTCCTTGAAGGCCGAAGTGTTTTGCAGTATGGTCAACCTCAGGTAGTCATATTCTTCGCCAGAGACTTGGCCTTTGTTGTTGAAGAACAGGTCGTGATAAGAGTCCATCATAAGGGTACGCTGATGAATCAGGTTCCAGAATTCTTGCTTGAACTGGGCGCTCGGGTCGTTGGTGGGTTGAGGTGTCTCTGGGTTGGGTTGTTCGGCCTCGACGGTCTCTTGCACGGACTTTTCAACTGAAGCGTTCGTATTGTCAACGGAAATTTCTACGGGTTTTTCTGTCGTGTCGGAGGGTGAGGCCAAGACTTCGTTTTTTGGCTCGTTGGGGATGGGTTTGGCCGGTTGCGGTTCTTTGAAGACGTTGGCGGCCAATATCGCCACAACTGCGATGATGACGATGATGCCAATAGCCAAAAGGAATTTCCATAGGTTCGATCTGAGGACCTCAATGAATGATTCCTTCTCGTATTCAGCGATGAGCTTGCCATCATATATCTGGTTGTTGGCCTCGGGGTCGAATTTGAAGCCGACGAAAACGTAGCCTTTCGGGGGGATGATGTAGTCTTCCACATCACGTCCGTCCTCGAAAGTCGAATAGGGACAACCGTCCATTTTCTTCCCCTTTCCGGGGTCGATGCTAAAATGCCTTTCCTTAAAATCCATTTCCGTATGCTTTCGGGAGGTCAGTTCAACACTTTGTTCATTGTGATGAAATCGGGATAGGCGAGTTGCTGGTTGTTGATGCTGATGTAGGGCTTCACCTTCAGGCCCACGTTGACGGGGTCGCTGCTGGCGCCGGCAAGTTTGAAAGCCAAGTTGACGATGGCATCAGCCGACTCGCCGCTGAACAGTTGGAACAAGTCGGTGGTGATGGGAATGCTGACAATGTTGCTGGATTGGGCTGGCACGTTGATGCCTTGGTTCAAGGTAGTGCTGATCACTTGTTTCCCGTTGAGGCTCAGGATGTAATCCATCTTGGCCATCGAAGCGGCAATGGAGTTGGGATTGTCGACTTTCACGTTGGCGTTGAAGGTCACGGGCAGTTGCTTGTTCATGATGGCATTGGCCAAAGTGAGCAGCTGGGCAGCGTTGAGGTCGGTTTTCTGCATTCCTTTGCTCAGGTTGACGCCGAGCATCTGGATTTGGTTGACGCTGTCGAAATTAAAGGTGCAGTTGGCGAAATTGGCCATCTGCGCGACTTGGTTCAGTACTTCGCATGATGAAAGTCCCAATGCGACAAAAAGGATGATAAGTGTTCTCTTGACTTTTGACATAATATGATAACATTTTAATTTTTAATCATTTAAATGAGCCAATAGGAATCCCGTAAAAGTGGAGCATCCTGCTCGTTTTCAAATTTGCAATAATACGAAAAAAGTCAGACACGTAGCCCGACTTTGTGGAAAATATTTCCGTTTATTCCTCGCCACGGCGCGAGGCGCGTTTGCGCTCCAGCTCGTCGAGGATGATTTTGCGCAGACGCAGGCTCTTGGGCGTTACCTCAAGATATTCGTCGTCGCGGATGTATTCCATGTATTCCTCCAGCGAGAAACGTACAGGCGGGATGAGGCGAATGGCCTCGTCGCTGCCCGAGGCGCGCACGTTGGTGAGGTGCTTGGTCTTGCACACGTTGATGACGATGTCGTTCGAGCGCGTGTTCTCGCCGATGACCTCGCCAGCGTAAACGTCTTCGTTCGGGTTGACGAAGAAGGTGCCACGGTCTTGCAGCTTCCAGATGGCGTAAGGGATGGCTTGGCCCGTCTCCATCGAAATCAAGGCACCGACGTTGCGGCTCGGCATTTCGCCCTTCCAAGGCTCGTAGTCCTTGAAGCGGTGCGAAACGATGGCTTCGCCTTCAGTGACGGTTAATAGTGTGTTTCTCAGTCCGATAAGTCCGCGCGACGGGATGTCGAAGTCGAGGCACATGCGGTCGCCCTTGGGCTCCATCTGTGTCATTTCGCCTTTGCGGGCGCTCACCTGTTCGATGACGCGACCGGCAAAATCCTCGGGCACGAGGACGGTCAAGGCTTCGATGGGTTCGCATTTCACGTCGTCGATGTACTTGACAATCACTTTGGGCTGTCCGAGTTGGAACTCGTAGCCCTCGCGGCGCATGGTTTCCACCAAAATGCTGAGGTGCAGGATGCCGCGACCGTAAACCATCAGCGCATCGGGCGAATCGGTGTCTTCCACCTTCAGGGCGAGGTTCTTCTCGGTTTCCTTGTAAAGACGCTCGCGCAGGTGGCGTGAGGTGACGTATTTGCCTTCCTTGCCGAAGAATGGTGAGTTGTTGATAGTGAACAACATACTCATCGTAGGCTCGTCCACATGGATGGGTGGCAGCGCCTCGGGATTCTCGTAGTCGGCCACGGTGTCGCCGATCTCGAAGTCGTCGATGCCCATCAGCGCGATGATGTCGCCTGCCTCGACGGGTTTCTTGGTACGTTCCTTGCCCAAGCCTTCAAAGGTATAGAGTTCCTTGATGGTCGATTTGGTCACCGAGCCGTCGCGCTTCACGAGCGAAACATTTTGTCCGGCTTGCAACGTGCCGCGTTTCAGGCGACCCACGGCGATACGGCCCACATAGGAGCTGTAATCCAAAGAGGTAATCAGCATTTGTGGCGTGCCTTCCTCGAATTTGGCGGGCGGAATGGTGTCGATGATGACGTCCAAAAGGTAGGAGACGTTGTCGGTGACGTTCTCCCAGTGGTCCGACATCCAGCCTCGTTTCGAGGAACCGTAGACCGTCGGGAAGTCCAGTTGGTCTTCTGTCGCGCCGAGGTTGAACATCAGGTCGAAGACGGCCTCTTGCACCTCGTCGGGACGGCAGTTCGGCTTGTCCACCTTGTTGATGACCACGATGGGCTTCAAGCCTAGTTCGATGGCCTTTTGCAGCACGAAGCGGGTCTGTGGCATGGGGCCTTCGAAGGCATCGACAAGCAGCAGCACGCCGTCGGCCATATTCAGCACGCGCTCCACCTCGCCGCCGAAGTCGGCGTGTCCAGGAGTGTCAATGATGTTGATTTTCACGTCTTTGTAGCGCACCGAGACATTCTTCGAAAGGATGGTGATGCCGCGTTCGCGTTCGAGGTCGTTGTTGTCCAAAATGAGTTGGCCAGGGGCCTCGTCCGATTCCTTGAAGAGTTGGGATTGGTAAAGGATACGGTCCACGAGGGTGGTTTTGCCGTGGTCAACGTGAGCGATAATCGCTATATTTCTGATATTCTGCATTTAGTATTAAATTACTTTTGAATTTAAGGCGCAAAAATACAAAAAAGACGCGATAGAATTGAATTAGAAATAATAAAACTGATGAAAATCATGACGAGTAATGGAAAAAGTTTTACTTTTGCATTCGAATTGTTCGCAATTCGCGAACAGCGAACATTTAATTATAAATAATTGAATATGAAATCACAAGATATTCTTATTTTGTTGAAAAAACTAACTTTAGAAGGGGAAAGCCTTTCTATTAGGGGCTTGGCAGAGTCGTTGGGAATAAGTGCATCGAGTGTCAGCGAAAGTCTTGAACGATGTAAAAAAGCGCAGTTGGTTGACCGTCATAAGAAAAAGGTCAATGTATTGGCATTGCAGGAATTCTTGGTTCATGGCATTGCATACGTTTTCCCGGTCGAGGCAGGGCGTTTGGGGCGTGGTATCCCTACTTATGTGAATGCTTCACCTATCCAAGAGCATTTGGCAGGAGGCTCGGAAAGCTATGTTTGGCACTATGCAAAGGGGACGAGTCGTGGACAACAAATAGAGCCGCTTTATCCGACTGTGCCTGAAGCCGCATTGCGTGATGAGGAACTTTACCAATTGCTGGTGATAGTGGACACTTTGCGCATGGGACGTGCTCGTGAAAAAGTGATTGCTATAGAAGAGCTTTCCAAAAGACTGAACGCTTATGCCGAAAACCAATAATGAACGCCTGCAAGAAATTGCGGATGCAATGCAAGACTTGAACGAAAGGATTGTCTATGTCGGCGGTGTAATGGCTGGATTGTATGCAACTGACCCAACTGCTACCGAACCTCGCACTACGATTGATGTGGTTTGTGTTGTCAATTCCACATCTTATGGAGAACATGCCGCCTTTGAGGAAGAACTTCGCGCGAGGCATTTCCAGAACGACCAATCGCCTGATGCTCCCCTTTGTCGATGGATATACAATGGCGAAAAAGTGGATGTGATGTCGATGGATGAGAATGTGCTCTCTTTTGGCAATCCATGGTACCGTCCAGGGTTTGTCAATCGTGAACCATTTAGTCTACCTTCTTGGAAAATCATTTATCGACTTTCAGCCACCTATTACATAGCCACTAAAATTGATGCGCTTCTTTCGCGTGGCGGTGGTGATTGGCGTGGCGCGAAGGATTTCGAGGACATCATTTATGTGCTCAATTATTGTTCAGATTTTATGGAGAAGTTCAAGACAGAGGGTGTAAAAGTGCAATCGGATGTTTCCGAACAGTTTGCCAATATGTTGAATCGCCCTAACATTTCTGAAGAAATAGAATGTGCTATTGCCTCTGATGAAATTGAACGCACGGATATGGTTTTGGAACTTATGAAAACTATAGCCGAATATCATCCAACGACGATGAAAATACAGTTTGTCAGCGATTTGCATCTTGAGTTTCCACAAAACAGGGCATGGCTTGCCAAACATCAGTTTGAGGTGACGGGTGACATTCTTCTCATTGCGGGTGACGCAGCCTATCTTGACTTGCCTGATTCTGGACAGGACAACTATTCAGGTTATGAGTTTTGGGATTGGGCATCAGAGCATTATGATCAAGTGATTGTATGTTTTGGTAATCACGAATTTTACGGTTATTATGACCTATCCACTATGACTGATGGTTATAGTAAGCAAATTCGTCATAATGTCCACGCCTATTACAACAGCGTAGTGCATCTTGGGGATACGGATATTATTGTTTCTACATTGTGGTCACACATTGAACCGTACAATGCTTATATAACGGAACATGGCGTGAGCGATTTCTATCGGATAAAATACAACGGATACCGCCTCTCAAGCGATCATTTCAATAGTGAACATGAGCGATGTCTGCGATTTGTGAAACAGGCGGTTGCAGAGAGTAAGGCCAAAACCAAAATAGTGCTTACACACCATGTGCCGACCCAACTTTGCACAGCGGAGGAGTTTCGAGACAGCAATATAAATGGAGCGTTTACAGTAGAGTTGGGCGATTATATTGCCGATTCAGGCATTGATTATTGGATTTATGGCCATTCTCACCGGAATATTGATGCACAAATTGGCAAAACCCGCATCATTTCTAATCAGTTAGGTTACATTTTGCACGGCGAGTATTTGACTAATGGGTATGATGCTGGCAGGTTCATTCAAATATAGAAATAGGTGTTATTCAAACAAAAGAGAATATGCGAGTTGAGGTCATAAAACGCTATTTTTGGTTGCTCGACACGATTTATCGGGCGGGTGATGAAGGCGTCACTTTTGAGGAAATCAATGAGAAATGGGAACGAAATGATTTGCTTTCGGAAGGGAGAAACTATCCGAAAAGGACTTTTGAGTGCCACAAGCAGAACATCGAGGAAATCTTCAACATCCTAATTGATTGTGACAGAAGAACTAACCGATACATTATCAGCGATAGGGACGAATTGGAAAATCGAAACCATATCTTGCAATGGTTGGTGGAAACTTTCAATTTGAATGACATCGTTGGCCAAAGCAAAAACCTCAAAGACCGAATCGGGCTTGAAGAAATACCAGCAGGGCAGGAACATCTGATAGAAATCCTCGATGCGATGAATAACGGCAATACGATAGATTTTGAATATCAGAAGTTTACTGCTGATGAAAAGAAATCCCACAAAGGCATGGAACCTGTTTTCCTATTACATTCGCCCGACATTCGATTTCAAACAGAAAATCCTTTCGTATCTGGGAAATGTCGAGGTCATAGAGCCACTTTGGTTCAGGAATGAGATTAAGGCGGAGATTGAAAGGATGAGGAAACTTTACGAATAGTTTTTGCTTCCACATCGGTTTTGCATAAGCATATTCTGCTTTTGCCACATGATAAACTAATATTTAATACCATGACAAAGAAAGAACAGGTCAAAATCGAAGCGGGAAATTTATTTCAGAATAGTTCTCGGAAAAGCATGTCGACAAAATGTGATGTGGGTTTTAGTTTTTTAGAAGAACAAAATTTAAGGTTGTGTAATGATTGGGTGGAAAGTGTAGATGGGGTTTTGAAAATCACCTATTTTGACGATTTTATTGTTCCAGAAACCATACCAATCAACGGAGAAAACTATAGAGTTACAGAAATAGGCGAATGCACTTTCATCAAAAGTATGGAATCAATCTATATTTCGGAATCGATTGCCAAAATCGACGATTATGCTTTTACTTGTACTCCTAATTCTCCTACAACGAGAGTCCAAGTGTCAGAAAACAACAAATACTATGATAGTAGGGACGATTGTAATGCAATCATTGAAACAAAAACCAACAAACTGATTTGTGCATGCAATAATAGTGTCATTACCGATTCTATAAATGTAATAGGAGCAAACTCATTTGAAGGATGCGCGATGGAGAACATCGTTATACCTAATGCTGTAGTTGAAATTGAGGGTGATGCGTTTCGCTTGTGCAAATGCTTAAAAAACATAACGATACCCGCATCAGTAGAAAGAATCGGGATTAATCCGTTTGCTTTTTGCCCAAGTTTGTCTTCAATAACAGTTTCGAAGGATAACATGCATTTCGATAGTAGAAACGATTGTAACGCTATAATTGAAACCCGATCAAACACTTTGTTGGTGTCATGTGTTAATACGATTATTCCAAATACGGTTGAAGAAATAGGCGAAGGGGCTTTCGAGGGCAATAAAAAGGAATCAATAATTATTCCATCAAATGTGAGAAGAATTGGTGAGAATGCCTTTCGTGGTTCGTGGATAAAAACTATAATGATGGAAGAATCCGTGAGTCAGATTAAATCATGCGCCTTTATCGATTGTGGTATGCTGGAAAAAGTCATACTATCGAGAAAATTGGAACGCATAGAGTCTCAAGCTTTTGAGTTGTGTGTGCGCTTAAGGATAATAGACTTTCCTGATTCATTGCAGTATATTGGTTTTCGCGCTTTTGCCTCGTGTAAGTCTTTTGAAATCAGTCTTTATCAAAAACAAAAAGGCTCAAGTGCATAAAAAAGCATTTGATGACGATGTGATTATTAATGGGAAGCCATTAAGTTTTTGGCTGCCAGTTGAAGGAGATTGTTTAGATTTGCAGAAAAAATAAACATTGATGAAATGGAAAACTATAGCAATTATTCAGAGGATTTTATTGAACTCGTTAAAAAGGTAAACAATTCAGCGAGTAAATATGGCCAATATATCGGAGTCGGCAATCCTAATGCGAAAATACTGATTATTGGGAAGGAATCAGCAATTGATACAAAAACAGAGGATGGAGAACTTCAATATGAGATAGAACATTTGAGAAATGCTACAAATTGGTTGCATAATATCAAAGATAATGTAGCGCTTTTGGACGCGGACAAGGATGAACATTGGAAGAAAGACGGTAATGCTTCTATAAATCCGATGTATCCTTATAGAGGACAGCGGTTTGCAGTATATAGAAAGAAGAAGAATGGGACTGAAATTGGATGTGGAGGAACAAGTTCCACTTGGTATGATTATCAAAAAATTATCAACAATATGGATTCAATTTCGTTGAATGGAGAAAGGAAAAGAACCATTTGTTTTCATGAATACTGCTTTTCAACAGAATTGAGTTTTGTTTCTGCAAAATACAGTAAAGAAGCAGATCCTATACAGAGAAAAGAATCTATTAGGGTAAGAACTACAGAATTATTGAATTTGCCGTTTTATCAGCAATTCCCAATCGTAATAGTAGCCGCAGGTCATTATCCAAAGGAACTTGGAATTGATTTGGAAAAACTATTTGGTGTACAGTGGGATGGGAAAACCATCGACAGGAAAGAAAATGAAAAACTCAAAAGGAATTGGTATAATGTTCACAAAGGAAAACAGCCTAAATTATTGATACACACAAACCAATTGTCGATGAATATAACGGATGAATTGTTGCGTTTGATTGCAGAGGTATGTGATACATTTGTAGAAATCAATGATATCAAATTATAGTTTTTATCTTCCACATCCTTTTTGCGGAAGCCTGTTTTGGTTTTGCGTCATCAAAACAAGACAAGATGGAACTCGCAAAATACCTAATTGAAAATGTTGAAACCAGTTACGATGTGTTGAAACATGTAATCCATTCATTGTCAATGGAGGAATTGGCAAATGTTCACGATGAATTATGCCGTGCGGATACACAATCCTTGCAGAAGGAAAGACTGTCGTTTCTGATTGATAGCAGACTTGAACCCAAAGAGGCTATCAAAAAGCCAAAGAAACCGAACCTGCCAATTCAAGTGTTGCTTGATGATTTCAGCGATAACAAAAGCGGAAAAGTTGGTCAATCACGATTGGAATTGCAAAAAAGATTTGATTACCAATCGTTTGAAATTCAAGCAAGGATTATCGAGGCGTTTATGAGAAAAGGGACAAAAAAGGATGTCATTTGGTGTTCGAAGTATTTCGTGGATGAATATTGGGGCAAATCGTTTTGGAAAGAGGAATACTTATGTGTTGTGAAGTCCTATTGGGAAAGTGATACGGAAAACTACAAATTGTTGAAAGTCATTGAGAGGTATGCCTCAAAGGATTATCTGAATGAGAAAAAGGAATTCTTTGAGAATGAAACTGTTGACTGGATAGAAAGTGTTGCGTATGTCAGGTTGCTCGTGGGATTGGGGAAGGCCGACAAAGTTGACAAAAGCAGGTTGAATCCTTCAAACTATGCTTATGTTTGTGAGAAAACGGGACGAAAAATCACGACAGAAGATGCCTTTTTTGCAATTCTTTGGGCAGTTGTAAATGAAATCCAAAAAGGCTGGAATGGTTGTTTTGCTCTCGGATTTTCCCGAAATCTTCAAGGAAAGTTGGTTTTTAAGGTAACGGGTGAATTGGGGCTATCTTTATGGTCGGTAGCGGAATTAAGCCATACCGATGTTGTCATTCGGTTTAATGAATGGATTAAAATGGTGACCAACGAATTGGAAGCCTTGAGAAAATTTGATTATGAGTCAATTAACAGGACAATATCAACGCGAATTAAGGATTTTAAGAGAGCCTTAGATGTATAAACTCCACAATCTCCTCCCGTTTCGGCGAACTAACAACAAAATTCTTCCCATCTTTCGTCTTGATGAGAAAACATTGGTCGGTGTGGGTGACGAACATCCGTATTTTGCCTAAAGTATCGTGACGAAAACGCCCGAGGAAGCCATACGCGCCGCCGCTGCCGAAAGTGCGAATGGTTTTGTCGAAGATACTGCGGCTGTCCTCAATTACGCTGCATGTTTCGATGTCTGCAATTTGGATTTCAACCTTTCCGATGGGTCGCCAGATTCTAAGACTTTTCTCGCTGACTATCAAGCGCAAAGGAATAAAAAGTGCTGGTACAATCAGAAATGTCAATGAAAGGATTTCCAGCACTAATATGTCAGACCGAAAAGCGCTAATGACCATGGACAAAATCAGGAAATTAAAGAGTGTTGTGATGATGATTATCATCGCACTCATCGGGAAAGAGGAAGTGATTCTTGTCGAGTTGTCCTTCATAATTTACTGTATCCAAAAGAATTCTTCCTTGGCGACAATCGGCTTGAAATATTCATCGATAATCCCTTGCTCAACAAGTTCTTTCGGCGTGCCTTGGCGCAAAGGCTGCTGCGGTGCCATCACCCACATACGGTCGGCGTGGCGGAGCAAAAGGTCGAGGTCGTGGCTGCTGAAGAGGATGGTCTTTCGTTTCTCTCGCGACAGTTTGTGCATGATGTTCACCAGCTCGATTTTGCTGGGATAGTCGAGGAAGGCGGCAGGCTCGTCCATGAAGATGAGCGGCGTGTCTTGCACCAAGGCCTTGGCAATCATCACTTTCTGCTGCTCGCCGTCGCTGAGCGAGACGAAATTGCGGTCGGCCAAATGGCTGATGCCCGCGGTTTCGAGGCTTTCCGCAATGAGGCTCTCGTCTTCGGGCTTCAGTTTGGCCAAAAGTCCGAGGTGGGGATAGCGCCCTGCCGAGACGATGTCGAAGACTTTCAGGAATAAGTCATCGGGTTTCTCGGTCAGCACAAGGCTGAACAGCGAGGATCGCTCGTTAGGCGAGTAGTCTCGTAGGCTTTTCCCGAACAACGAAATCTCTCCACCGATGGGCTTGATGTTGGCTGAAAGGGTCTTGAATAAGGTCGTCTTGCCCGAGCCGTTGGGACCGGCCAGCGCCACGATGTCGCCTTCATTGAGGCTGACATTGATTTCGGGCAGCAACGCTTTCTTGTAGCCGATGAGCAGCTGATTGGCATGGAGAACTTCTTTCATTTCAGGACTTTTTGGCGGTGGAAGATGACCCAAAGCACAATAGGCGCACCAATCAGCGCCGTGACCGAGTTGATGGGCAGGTTGCCGTCGAACGAGGGCAGGCGCGAGATAAGGTTGCAGAACAGCGCCAAATCCATGCCGAGGAAGGCCGTGGCAGGGATGAGCAGCTTGTGGTCGCTGGTTTGGAACAGGAACCGTGCGATGTGTGGCACGGCCAAACCCAAGAAGGCAATCGGGCCGCAAAACGCCGTGATGATGGCGGTGAGGAAGCCCGAGACCAAGATAATGAGCATGCTGCTCCGCTTGATGTTGACACCGAGGTTTTCGGCATAACGCTCGCCTAAAAGCAAGAGGTTCAGCGTCTTGAAAAGCAGGAATGAGGCAATGATACCCACCGCTACCGCGAGGGCGAAGAAAGGCATTTGCGTCATGCCCACGTTGGAGAAACTGCCCATGCCCCAGATGACGAACGAATGAAGACCTTCCTTTTGGCTGAAAAACTTCAAAATATCCGTGACCGAGCCAGCGATGTAAGCAATCATGATGCCGACCAAAACCAGACTTACCATGCTTTTCAGCCGCGAGCTGAGTGCGAGGATCAGCAAAAGCACTGCAAAAGCACCCACAAACGCGGCCAGGGTGATGCCAAAGGTCGACCACAGCGAGATTGTGTTGAATGTAATGCCGCCAATGCCACCCGCCACCAGCACCACAAAAGCCACACCGAGGCTTGAGCCGCTGCTGATGCCCAGTAGGGAAGGGTCGGCGAGGGGATTGCGGAACAAGGTCTGCATCAGTAGTCCCGACACGGAAAGCCCGATGCCGGCCAAAAGTGCTGTAGTTGCTTGCGGAAGGCGGTAGTCAAGGATGATGGCGCGATAGGTTGAAGTGCTGTCGCCGAAAAGCGCCTCCCAGAAATCAGCCCAAGGGACGGACACTGAGCCATAGCGAAGGTTCATGGCGAAGAGCACGACGCCTACAGCCAAAATCGCGAGGGAAATGGGCATGACAGGTGGTCGATGATGGGTGGTGTTGGTTATTGGAGCGGCCATACTTGCAATAAAAAACCCTAACCGAAAGGTCTCGATTAGGGGTTGATTTTGTAGCCCATAGCGGAATCGAACCGCTGTTTTAAGTGTGAGAAACTTACGACCTAACCGCTAGTCGAATGGGCCAAAAAAATAGGTTCTTTTTGCGGAACCTTGGTGAACTAGGCGGGAGTCGAACCCACAACCGCCTGATCCGTAGTCAGGGACTCTATCCAATTGAGCTACTAGTCCAATCGTTTTTGACACTGCAAAAGTACAGCTTTTTTCATTCTTGGCAATGAAAAAATGATATTTTTTTTCTTTTATGTTTCAATTTGTTGATTTATAAATGAATATATTTCCATTGAAAGGTGTTTCCACGGCGTCTTTTTTTTGCCTTTGCAGCTTTGCATCCGTTTTTTCTTTATTTTTGCCCATCATTAAATCAAACATTTTTCGTCATGAGACTATTACTTATCAGCAATTCGACCAATTTCGGTGAGAATTATTTGGCCTGGGCTTCCACCCAGATAGAGCTTTTCTGCTTGCAGAACCATATTAATAAGGAGAGCCGTATTGTGTTCGTGCCTTTTGCAGGCGTCAACATCGGCGGGATGGTGTATCCCGAGAGCTATGATGCCTACGAGGCCAAGGTGAAGAACGTGTTCCGCACCAAGTTCGGCTTGGAAAACTTCGCCTCTGTGCATCATTTCGACGACAAGGTGAAGGCCGTCAACGAGGCGGACTGCATCGTGGTGGGTGGCGGCAACACGTTCCACTTGGTGGCTGAGATGCATCGCTACGGCCTGATGGAAGCCATCCGCAACCGCGCCTTGGCCGACGTGCCTTACATGGGCTGGAGCGCGGGCTCCAATGTGGCATGCCCGACGCTGTGCACCACCAACGACATGCCTATCGTGGAGCCGGCTTCGTTCAAGTGCCTCAATTTGTTGCCTTTCCAAATCAACCCACATTATCTCGACCCGCACCCTGAAATCGACAAGATGATCAAACACGGCGGTGAGACGCGACAAGACCGCATCAACGAGTATCTTGCTGTGAATCAAGACATGAAAGTGGTTGGATTGCGTGAGGCCACGGCACTTTGGGTGACCGACAACAAGATGTGGCTCAAGGGTGGAAAGAAGATGGTCGTGATGCGCTACGGCAAGGAACCAGTCGAAATCGAGCCCAATTCAGATGTGACATTCCTGCTGGAAGGGCAGTTGGCTTAATTTTCAAACGCCTTAGCGTCTTCAAAGACGACAAGGCTACGGTCAAGGTGGATGATTTTTCGTCCACCTTTTTCGCCTTTGATGAGGTAGATGGCGGCCTCGTCGCCGATGAGGTCGCGGAAGGCCTTGCGGATGCGCGAAAGGTTGACGTTCATCGTCGCCCCGACGAAGTCGGTGAGGTTGTCGATGGCCTTGCGAAGCTGGTCGTCGTCGCTGTAGACCGAAATCTGACGGTAGATTTTGAAAAGCTCCGCCTTGTGGTCGTTGAGATGGCTGAGCAGCACGCCGTCGGGATGGAGGAGGAAAAAAACATACAACACCTTGCAGAGCGCGGGCATTTTCACTTCGGTGTTGTTGCGGTCGATGAGGAAAACCTCGCCTTTCTTGGTGATGTAAAGGCGACTCAGTTCGCGGTTGGCGTTGTATTTCAATAAGGTGTCGAGGATTATTTTGTGAAGACCTGTGTAGTTGAGTTCGTCTTTGGGCCTTTTGTCCGTTTTCAAGGCCATTTTTCTTACGAGTTGCTTTTCCTTGGCATCGGTGAGCACGGGATGGATTTTCAAGATGTTCGTGTAGAGCCTTGAGATGCGCCTTAAGGTTTTCAGAGGGTCGTTTGTGGTCTCCACGATGAGAAAATCTTGGCTTGGTCCCGACTTCAGGTTGCCTATTTTCATCAAAAAAGAAGGTTTTTCGATTTTCAGTACGTTGGCATTCAGATAGTTGAGAAAAATCTCTTTGGAAAGGAAGACGCTACTGAGTTCGGAGAGGTTATGGTCGATATGGTCGAGTTGGGGCTCGGTGAGGCTGGGCTCAATGTAGCTGAGGGTGTTGCGGAAGGTCTGTTTCTTGCTTTCGAGGTCGCGGATGACATGGGGCAGGTAGAAAAACTCGCGATGTGATTTGCGCAATTGCTTGCATAGGGCTTCGTAATCGCGTTCGATACGGGCGTTGACTTCGGCGTCGTAGTCGGCTTCCACGTAAAGGACGGCATTGCGGGTCTCGAAGTCGAGGGTGGCGATGGAGACCAGTTTGGCGTTGATGCCTTGGGTTTGCGGGAGCTCGATGCCGATGGCGAGGAGCAGGGCGGTCAGGAGGAGTTTCTCGGTGGCGTCCAGCGAGTCGTCGGAAACGGAAATGCGTTGGAACACCCAAAGGATGGCCGATTTTTCGTGCTGACCGAGGGTGTGCAAGGCCGCCACTGCGTCGGAGAGGCTGAGACGCATGGCTTTCTGGCGACTGGTCAGGGTGATGCCGAACACTTCATAAGCCCTTTGCAGATAGTCTATTTCGCCTTGGTTGACGATGCCGTCACACTGTACCAAATCGGATAAGACTTTTGCCAATGCAATTTTGTGTTTTTCGTTGAATTTCATTGTTTTATCTATTGAATTTTGGGTTGTAACCTTGCAACTTGTTCCCAATTTGTGCGGAGGTTGTATTTTTGCCGTGTTTTTTTCAATCGCAAAATTACCATTTAATTCAATACCAGCAAAAATGGCGAAAGATAATAAAAGAGGATTAAGCGCCAAACAGGTCGAGGAAAGCCGACAGAAACATGGCTGCAATGTGCTGACACTGCCCGAGAAAGCGCCGCTGTGGAAACAGTTTTTGGAGAAATTTGAAGACCCGATTATCCGTATTCTATTGATTGCCTTGTTGTTGTCGATAGGCGTGTCAGTATATCAATTGATTGTGGGAACTGCCACTTGGGCGGTCTTGTTCGAGCCTTTTGGTATCCTTTTGGCGGTGCTGTTGGCCACGACGGTGGGTTTCGTTTTCGAACTCAACGCGAACAAGAAGTTTGAGATCCTGAATCAGACTGAGGACGAGCAGATGGTGACCGTTTTTCGCAATGGCTTGGTGCAGCGCATCGAGCGGAAAGACGTGGTGGTGGGCGACGTGGTGGTGCTCTCAACAGGCGATGAAGTGCCCGCCGACGGCACGCTGATAGAGGCCATCTCGATGCGGGTGAACGAATCCGACCTGACGGGCGAGCCTTCATGCAGCAAGACTACGGTGAAGTCCGAGTTCAAGCCCGACGCGACTTATCCTTCCAATTATGTTTGCCGTGGCAGCACGGTGATGGAAGGTCATGGCATTTTCATTGTCGAAAAGGTGGGCGATGCCACGGAATGGGGCAAGGTGTACAGCGGCGCTCAGATTGACAATAAGGTGAAAACGCCGCTAAATGAACAACTTGACCGTCTTGGCCACGGCATTACGATGGCGAGCTATGTCATTGCCGGCCTGATTTTGGTGCTACGGGTCTTGATGTATTTCATCTATGCCGGCGATGCCCCAATCGATTGGATGGATTTTGTTCGCTATATCCTTAACACACTGATGATTGCGGTCACGCTGATTGTGGTGGCCGTGCCCGAAGGCTTGCCGATGAGCGTCACGCTGAGTTTGGCGATGAGTATGCGCAGGATGTTGGAAACCAATAATTTGGTGCGCAAAATGCATGCTTGCGAAACGATGGGTGCCGCCACGGTGATTTGCACCGACAAGACGGGAACGCTGACCAAAAACCGCATGAGCCTTGGCGAAAGCTTGTTCTTTGGTTTGCGAGGCGGGAAGTTGGACGATGGCGAGGTCTCGCATTTGCTGCAAGAGAACATAGCCGTGAACTCGACCGCGTTCCTCGATTACAGCGACCAGCAGAAGGTGAAAGTGGTGGGTAATCCAACGGAAGGAGCCTTGCTGCTTTGGCTTTTCGACAACAACATCGACTTTGTGAGGATTCGCGACAATGGTCAGATTGTCAAACAGTTGCCGTTTACAACGAAGTATAAGTATATGGCCACGATTGTGAAGACACCTTTCGAGGGAGAGTATGTGCTTTATGTGAAAGGAGCGCCCGAAATCATGTTGAAACGCTGTGCGACGGTGAAACTGGCTGACCGTGAGGCGGGCATCCAATGGGCGAAGGACGAGGTGGAACGCAAGCTCATAGAATACCAAAGCAAGGCCATGCGCACCTTGGGCTTTGCCTACAAATACCTCACCGAGGAAGAGGTGAAGACCGTGTTCGAAAACGGCAAGTTGACGGTTGAAAACTTGTGTTTCCTGGGCATCGTCGGCATCATCGACCCGATTCGCGACGATGCATCGGATGCAGTGCAAAACTGCCTCAACGCCGGCATCGGCATCAAGATCGTGACGGGCGACACGCCAGGGACGGCACGCGAAATCGGTCGGCAGGTGGGACTGTGGACCGAAGAAGACGACCCTGAGCGACAAATGATTACGGGCAAGGAATTTAACCTGTTGACTGACGAACAACTCAAGGAACGCATTGGCGACTTGAAGATTATGTCGAGGGCGCGGCCTTCCGACAAGGAACGCCTTGTGCGCCTGCTTCAAGAGCAAGGCGAAGTGGTGGCCGTTACGGGCGACGGCACCAACGACGCGCCTGCCTTGAACAAGGCCCAAATCGGCCTCTCGATGGGCGACGGCACCACGGTGGCCAAGGAGGCCAGCGACATCACCATCCTCGACAACTCGTTCCGCAGCATCGTCCGTGCTGTGATGTGGGGCCGTTCGCTTTATCTCAATATCCAGCGGTTCATCCTTTTCCAGATGACGGTCAACGTGGTTGCTTGCCTCATCGTGCTGATTGGTGCGATGGTGGGCACGAGCTTGCCGCTTTCCGTGACGCAAATGCTTTGGATTAATCTGATTATGGACACCTTTGCTGCCATGGCTTTGGCCTCGTTGCCCCCCGACGCGGCGGTGCTGAACGACAAGCCTCGTTCGCGCGAGGCCTACATTATCACAAAGGACATGGCGCGCCGCATCTTTGGCGTGGGACTGCTGTTTGTCGCGGTGCTGTTTGGCTTCATCCAATACTTCATGCACTTTGACGTGGATTCCCTGGCCGAGTTTTCGTTGCGTGATTTTTGCGCCAGTTATTTCACTTTCAACCATTTGGTAGGCAAATTCACGCCAAAGGAAGTCTCGTTGCTCTTCACTATCTTTGTGTTTATGCAGTTTTGGAACATCTTCAACGCCAAGGCCTATCACACAGGGCAATCCGCCTTGAAAGGTTTCCTGGACAAGGACGTGCGTCGTGGTTTTGGCCTTACCTTATTAATAATAATGGTTGGTCAAATCCTGATTGTCACTTTCGGCGGCGAAATGTTCAGCGTGGTGCCTTTGCCTTTCGGCGACTGGTTGCGCATCATCGGTTTCACTTCGCTGATTCTGTGGTTCGGGGAAATGGGCCGATGGCTGAAAAAGTTGAAAACAGCCAAAAAGAGTTGACCGTCTTGCTTTTGTGAAAGAAAAGTTCGTATCTTTGCCGCTCCAAAATGAAAGGGTAAAGAAATGAGTAAACATTTGATTACTATCGTTTTAGTGTCGCTTATGGGGCTTGTCATGGCCTCATGCGGCAACAATTCGTTGGTGGGAACTTGGGTTGAACCCGCCGCTGAAGGAAGCTATTTGGGCGAGGTGGGCTTCACATTGCTCGAAAATGGCGAGGTGAAATCCATCAACACGGGCTTCAGGGAGTATACGCGCTGGGAACAAAAAGGCAAGAGGCTGATTATCAGCGGTGTGATTAATTCCTCGGTACCCTCTGAGTTTGCCGACACTTTGGACATCATTTCCATCGACAAGGAAAAGCTCATCGTTGGCTCAGATGGCTATTCGGTGACGTATCAGAAAAAATAATTAATTATATAATATTGTAAATCAATTATTTATGAAGAAATTGGCTGTAATCGCCTTTGGCGGAAACGCACTGTTGAGAGGCGGACAGAAAGGAACTTATAAGGAACAGATGGAAAACGTCACGGAGACGTGCCAATCACTGCTTCCGTTTTTGAAGAATGACTATAACCTGGTGATTGGTCACGGCAACGGCCCTCAAGTGGGCAATGTGATGCTGCAACACGAGGCTGGCCACCATCAGTTTGGCGTGCCGGGTATGCCTATTGACTTCTGCGTGGCTGAAACCCAAGGACTTATCGGTTTCATGATTGAAATGGGATTGGGTAAGACTTTTGCCAAGGAAGGCATCAAGCGCAACGTAGTCACTTTGGTGACGCAGGTCGTGGTCGACAAGAACGACCCCATGTTCCAAAACCCGACCAAGCCTGTTGGCCCTTATTACACCAAGGAAGAAGCCGAGAAATATGCCGCTGAGACGGGCTCCGTCTACAAGGAGGACCCGAAAGGTCGCGGCTGGCGCAAGGTGGTGGCTTCGCCGAAGCCCATCGCCATCCAGAACGTTGAACTAGTGAAGCAGTTAGCCGAACAGGGCAACATCGTCATCACCGTGGGCGGTGGCGGCATCCCTGTCATTGAGAAGGCCGACGGTAGCTTGGGTGGTGTTGAGGCCGTCATCGACAAGGACTTGGCCTCGGCCATGACCGCCATCAACATCAAGGCTGACGAGTTTTACATCCTCACCGACGTGCCGAAGGTCTACATCAACTTCCGCAAGGAAAACGAGCAGGCTTTGGACACCATCACCGTGGCTGAAGCCAAGAAGCACCTGGCCGACGGTCAGTTCACCGAGGGCAGTATGGCTCCCAAGGTGCGTGCCGCCATCCTGTTTGTGGAAGCCACGGGCCACGAGGCCATCATCACCGAGGCCACACGTTTGGGCGACCCGACTTGCGGCACGAGAATTATCGCGTAAAGTGTAGAATTACACAATTTCGGAAAACGCTATGCTGAACGCATAGCGTTTTTCTCTATTAATATGCGTCTCCAGACGGTAGCCTTCGCCGTCCAACACACGGTGCAGGTTGTCGGAGAGACCCGTGCCGCGCAGTTTCACCACGGCTTCCTTTTTGGTCCAATATTGGGTGAAAGTCTCGATGAGGTCGGGCGAAGTGCGAATCCATTCGGCTTCGGCGGGGTTCATCGTCCGGCGGATGAGGGCGAGGCTGCCCTGCCTGAAGCTCTCGATGTCGATGCCGATAGGGGAGAAGTCGACCGCCACAGCAATGCCGTTTTTGCAATGGCTGAGGTTGAAATGCACCTGTGGATGGTGTACCAAGAAAGGCTTGCCGTGCTCGTTACGCCCCATTTCCAAGTCGATGATGTCAAGCGGCCTCAGCAACTCCTGCAGCATCAGCCACGACTTCAGGCAGGCAAACCGCCCAAAGAGATGCTTGTATCGCAAAGCCTCATTGCGGCGTTGCCCGTTGACAAGGGGCAGCATCCGTTGCACCTCGGCCTCGCTGACTTGGGTCATATCGTCGAAAAGGGTTACCATAACGGATTGAATCGGATGCAAAGGTAATCATTCTTTGAGAAACCAATCCATGTAGCTTCTTTTTTCATTGAGAAAATATAGCATTTTGTTTTCAAAAATTGGCATTCGTTTGGATAATTGTTTGAATTAATTGAAATAAAACGTATTTTCGCAGCAGTTTTTCAGTGGATATGGAAAAGAATAGTTTCAAAACGGGTTCGGTGAAGCCTTATCCGGATATTCCGCCCCGCACTTTCGACCTTTTGCCGAGGTTCGTTGAGAAATTCGGCAAGAAAAAGGTGATGTTTGCCTGCAAGGCGGACGGGGATTGGAAGAAATACAACGGTCGCGACTTCTTGAAGATGACGGATACCATCAGCCAAGGATTGATGGGCTTCGGCGTTGGGAAGGGCGATCGTGTGGCGGTGGTTTCCAACAACTGTCCGCAATGGAATATGGTGGACTTTGCCGTGCAGCAGATTGGCGCTATCTTGGTGCCGATTTATCCTACTGTGCGCCAAAGCGATTTCGAGCATATATTGGACCATGCCGAACCTAAGGTGATTTTTGTGGAAGGCTCGTTGCTTCACAAGAAGCTCGACGGCATCTTTAAGGCCATGCCGAATCCGCCCAAGGAGTTTGTTTTCAATCCCGTGGAGGGCTTGATGACGCTCCGTGGCTTGATGGTTTCGGTGAAGGTCGACAAGAAGAGCCTTGCCGCCTTGCAGGCGCACAAGGATGCTGTTGCCCCCGAGGATGTGGCCACCATCATCTACACTTCAGGCACGCTGGGCACTCCCAAAGGCGTGATGCTGACCCACCATAACCTGATGAGCTGCATTGCTTATTACGGACCGCATTACCCTGTGGCGAGTTCGCATAAGGTGGTGAGTTTCTTGCCTTTGTCGCATATCTATGAGCGTTCCGTGCTGTATACCCACTTGTATCTTGGCAACTCGACCTATTATGTGGAGAACTTCGGCACCATCATGCGCGACATCGTTGATGTGAAACCAGAGCATTTTACCACGGTGCCTCGCGTTGTTGAAAAGGTGTATAACGGCATCATGCGCAAAGGCGACAAGTTGAAAGGCGTGAAGAAACGCATCTTCCATTGGGCATTCCAGTTGGCTGAACGCTACGATGAGACGGGACGCCACAACGGTAGGGCTTATCGTTTCAAGTTGCATATCGCCAACAGGTTGGTGTTCAGGGATGTGCGCAAGGCTTTTGGCGGGCGTTTGGAGTTCATCATCTCAGGCGGTGCCAGCTTGCAACCGCGTTTGGTGCGCCTTTTCGCCGCCATGAACATCCCCATCATCGAAGGTTATGGCCTGACGGAGACCTCGCCTGTGATTTGCACCAATAGTCTGGCCATGAATGTGGTGAAGGCAGGATCCGTTGGCGTGCCTTGCGATAGTGTCCACATCAAGATTGACCCGGAGACGGGCGAGATTCTGGTGGAAGGCTCTCCCGTGATGAAAGGCTATTACAAGGACGAGGAGCAGACTAAGATTGCCATTGACGAGGACGGATATTTCCACACGGGCGACATTGGCGAGTTTGACGAGGATGGCTTGCTGAAAATCACTGGCCGTATGAAGGAAATCTTCAAGGACTCGATGGGCAAATATATTTCTCCCGCCTTGATTGAGAACCGCTTTGCCGAGTCGCCGCTCATCAACAGCATCATGGTGGTGGGCGAAAACCAGAAGTTTGCCGCGGCATTGATTGTACCTAACTTCGAGAATTTGAAGACTTGGTGCGAAGAAAACCATATCGCCTACACCACCAATGCCGAAATCATCAAGGAGAAGAAGGTGAATGACCGCTACCGCAGGGAGGTGGATAGTTACAACAAGTACTTCGGCGATTTCGAGAAGGTGAAGCGCTTCGAGCTGGTCGACCGCGAGTGGACCATCGAGGAGGGCGAGATCACCCCGAGCCTGAAGATCCGCCGCAAGGTCATCGCCGAGCATTTCAGCGATTTGATTGAAGGGATGTTTGCGGAGTGATGGGCGCATTACTTTGGTGTTTGGAAAGTGACCCTGAAACATCGCAAAAGTTATCTCCAAAATGTGTTTTTTAAAAAAGAGTTCTATATTGTTGTTTTTCTTATATTTGCATTGTTTTTTAAATCCAATTTGGATTGTTTTTTGAACTTTTTTATCGTTTTTTTTGTTTTGGAATGAAATTGTCGTATATTTGCAACCTGAATTAACGGATTGTATCACTAAAAACAAATAAAAGTAAGAAGATTTACACCTTATTAAATAGGCAAGCATAGAGACGAATTTCATCTGTTCTAAAATTTGGCGATTTTAATGGAGAGTAATCTTTGAGATTTAGTTCAATATGCTCACGCAAGGCGTGAGCTGGACTATTTCATCGAGATTACGGGTTACGCCAAATACCTAGAACAGCGGGAAACAGTCGAGTTTCACGCTTTTTTTGTACAATTGGATGATATGGTATAACAGATAAAACAAGTAGAAATGAGAGATTTTTTGTTGCTAATTATCGTATGTTTGATGTTGAATGGCTGCAATGCCAAGGACAACAGAAGAATTGAGAGTCAACAACAACGTAACGGAGTCCCCGAAATGCCAATGAAAGCACCCGGTATGAGCTATAATGGAAATGCCGATGAAACAAGCTATGCTACGAGCCAAACTTCAACTTCCTTCCAAGTCAATGTGTATTTGGAAAACTCTGGAAGTATGAATGGATATGTCGATGCTGGCAAAACAGATTTCCAGCACAATGTATTCAACTATCTTGATGATGTCGAACAGTGGCTTGGTTCGCAGCTTAATTTGTTTTTTATCAATAGCAAAATCATTCCTAAAGGGAGCAATCTCAATGATTACATCAGCAAATTGACTCCGAATGATTTCAAGAGTTCGGGCGGAAATACATTGACAACAGATATAGCCGATTTGTTCAGGCAGGTATTGGAGCAAGGAAATGATAGTGTCGTCTCCATTTTGATATCTGACTTTATCTTCTCTCCTGGAACGCAGAACAATCCAGAGGCTTATTTGGGCGAACAGCAGGTGAAAATCAAGAGGGCTTTTGAGAATTACTTGAATCAAAATCCCAATCTTGCCGTTATAGTGTATCAGTTGTATTCAAATTTCAAGGGAACCTATTACGATTATTTGAATACACCCCACAAGGATTACGAAGGACGGAGACCTTATTATATATGGGTAATTGGACATCCGTTAAAAGTAGCCGAAATGAGAGTTGCCATTCCCGAAAACAAGTTTCTGCACAAAGTGGAGAACTTTTGGAGTATCACATCGCTTTCGCCAAATATTGAGAACTATGCCATATTGCCAAACCCAAAGAAAGGTAGCTTTAACAAGTTGGGCAAAGATAGAATGAATAAAATGAAAAAAGACACTCAAGGGGAGTTCATGTTTACCATTGGAGCAGACTTTGGTGTGTTGGATTCGATTTTGGGAAACAACTATCTGCTTGACACGAATCATTATGCAAGGATTATCAACAAACATACAGCAGACGACTGGTATATTACCGTTTCGCCAAATACTATCCCGACATCTCCGGCAACGCATAATATCAGCCTATTTACAAAAGGAAATCTACCAAAAGGCGATTTTGAATTGGCCATTTGCAGAAATAAACCGAAATGGGCAGATGAGTATTCCGACATGGACGACCGCGTATTAAGCGAGTCCAACCAAATGAAAACCTACGGGTTGCACATTATCTTCGACGGTATTGTGCGAGCCTATTCAGCCAAGTGTGGCGACTACTATTCGAGTATGAATTTCAAAATGAATTGACAATATGGACTTTTTTGACTTTTTCTACAGATGGAAATCCTTCTATGGTGCTCAATTGTTTGAACACATGAGAGGTTATGATGATGCACTTATGGATTACAATCCTGACCTCAATCAATTTCCTTCGCTATTCTTATGGACGATAGGAATTGTAGTGATTGTGTTCGTGTTGTATTATTACATCATCAACTCGCCAAGGCTTGCTAAATGGTGGCATTGGCTGATTTCGTTGGCTATTGTTGCAGGCCTGACCTGTTGGGTCGGATTCAGAACCGTTAATGTTGAGGTAAGAAATCAGATTATTACGCCCAGCTTGCAACCATACATTGGTCACAATAGCGCTTTGATGTTTGGTATTTACAATATGATGCTGGCGGTGCTATTCTACTTTATGTTCACTTTGCTTTTCAGAAGGTGGAGCAGGAACTGCAAGCACTCGCCGTGGGTATTATTGAAAACTAAATTAAACAATAAGAAGAAATGAGCAAATTGTATGTTTTTGGCATAGGTGGAACCGGATCGCGAGTCCTGAAATCGTTGGTATTGCTGCTTGCTTCAGGTGTTGAATGCAAGATGGACATCGTTCCTGTCATCATCGACCCTGATGATTCTGCCGCAGACATGACTCGTACAGTCGAACTGATGAAGAAATACAAGGCTATCCGCGACAACAAATACCTTGAGTTTGCCGATGCCAACAAAAACAGGTTCTTCAAGACAGAATTGCAATCCGTCGATGGTATGCAGGATTTCATCTTTAGTTTAGAAAACACGCATGACGGTAAGTTCAAGGACTTTATAAAGATGGATCAGCTTGACCCTTCGTCGAAGGCACTTGTGAAGATGCTTTTTTCAGAAAAGAACTTGGAATCCGACATGAAGGTTGGCTTCAAAGGCAATCCTAACATTGGTAGCGTCGTGCTCAACCAGTTCGCGGATTCACAGGAATACAAGAACTTTGCCAATGGATTCGCAGATGATGGGAAAGACAGGATTTTTATCATCAGTTCAATTTTCGGCGGAACAGGTGCAAGCGGTTTCCCATTACTGTTGAAAACGATTAGAAACGACAAGAACTCCCCAAAGTGGAAGGCTATCAGTGAATGCAAGATAGGGGCAGTAACAGTGATGCCGTATTTTGGAGTGACCCAAGATGACAACAGTGAAGTTGATTCCTCAACTTTCATATCAAAGACAAAATCGGCATTAGCGTATTATGAGAAAAATATCAGCGGTAACAATTCGTTGGATGCGCTATATTACATTGGCGATTTGGTTACAGCGTCGTATGAGAATCGTGAAGGCGGTTCGGGACAAAGGAACGATGCTCATTTCATCGAATTGTGTTCTGCCCTTGCCGTGTTGGATTTTGCCAATACGCCAAACGAAGCCTTTGATGGCGGCACAAAGCATTATGAGTATGGACTGAAAGATGATAATAATGGAAACGAATTGACATTCAAGAATTTGTGTGAGAAAACCAAAAAAACCATCATGGTCCCATTGACGCAGTTCGTATTGATGAACAGGTATCTGAACTATGGTTTCGAGAAAGGTGGCAAATCCCAACCTTGGGCCATAGACAACCAATTGGACGACAACTTCTTCTCAGGTTACTTCTTCGAGCAGGTGCAGTCATTCCATCAGGATTTCCATCAATGGCTGGAAGAGATGGCAAGAAACAAGCGTGCATTCATGCCTTTTGATGCGGACAAGGTCAACCCTCTGTTTGAAATAGTCAATGGCTATAAGCCCAAGTCGAGTTTCCTCGGCAAAAAGAACTACGATTTGTTTGATGCTACACTTAATTCCAATTGGAAGGGCTGGAACAGTGCCGCTTCACGAGAGCAGAAATTCATGGAACTTTTCTATAGGGCAACAGAAAAATTGGTAAATGAAAAATACAACATGTAAACTATGAGCAAGATATTGAGAATATACGAGGAAGGTGGAGAGACTTCCGACGATTGGGGCAAGGCAAAGAAATATGGCTCCGATGTCATAAAGAAAATCCAAGACCCAGCAGGACTCACTGCAAAAAAGGAAATAACATCCATTCCATCTCCGTTTGCAAGAATCGACTTGGCCAAGACCGCTTTCAAGTATGTGGTGGATTCGGGTAATCTTGACGGCAATACCATATATCATAAAATCGTTTCCGACTGCTTTGATGTTGGTGAGATTTTCTTCAACTTTGACAAGCTTACCTATGAAGATTCCGTGACGCACAAAAACAAGCCGATGTTTGAGATTGTAGTGTGGGATAGGCAAAACGAAATTGAAATCCTGAAAAAGAGCAAACTGAAAGAGCATCGTATTCTTGGCGAGACATTGGATATGTATCTCAATCAAGATGCCAAGACATATAATTTCGATGCCTTGAAGAGATTATATCTGTTGAAATATATTGGTCCAGGACACAAACCGATCGATATTGTTGGTGCCACATCACCAGTGACCATTTTCTTCAGCACTGCCAATGACTTGAGTCGGCTGTCGCAGCTTATCAGTTTTGGCGGAAACTACCGCCCCTTTGACAATGTATTTGCAGCGTTGCACAAGAGAGATTTCAAGTTTCAACGATACTTGTATGCGTTGCGAGAATCTTTCCCGCAATTCCCTTCGCTGTTCCCTGAAATCCACGCATACCTTGAAAAGAATCATGAGTATCTCTCCGATGCAGAAAAAGAGGAAGTCCGTTCGTTGGATGCCAATTCCATAGAAGAGTTAGATGAGCTGTCTTTGATTGGCAATGTGGTGAACGTAAACGATATGCCACTTAGGAAATCTCCAGTAAATCAAGGTGGCATCGAGAGTGATTTTGCCATAAGTTCAAAGGTGTATGTTGGGAAGAAGCCTCTCGTGCTTCCCGTTGAAGCAGGCGACAAGTATGTGAGCCTGAAATATGTCAATGACAACTGGAATAAGAACTATCATGCCCCATATTTCGATACAAGGTCGTTAGAGGATAGGGTATTACCAGAGACGAGCGAGAAACACCCGTATCTGACTATCGGTGATTTCCTGAGTCCTTCGATAGTTTCCATGCCATACCAATTGAATGTTGACTCGTTTTTTGACGGGAATAGCAACGATGACAACCAAACATTCTTGTTGCCTTTGACGGAGAGGTTCTTCGAGTATTTCAATGTAGAAGATTTGATGGGAACGGTGAAAGATGGTCATCAATCAAGAAAGATGGTGGAACTGAAGCCTGTTGGCGATGGCGCGGTTTTGGTTGTTCTTAGGATACCCATCCAAAAGTCTCGTGTGATTGAATACGAGAGAATGTATTACAAGAGCGCGGTCGATGATGGCAAATCAGGAGTGGTTGTCGAGAGACGTTTTGGTTTGGGCGTATTCCCATTGGTCGATTTTGGTAGCATGGGACAAACGGCACCATATTACCGTATCGCGTTTTTCGGCAAAACAAAAGGTGATGTATTGAGATTTGTAAGCGGAAAGAATGTGGCTGATTATAAGGCACACGTTGTCAGGCGTGATGCCGACAGGGTATGTAGCATTGAGTCATACGTTGTCGAAAAGACGTTTGACCACATCGAGTTTCTGTTTGATGACATCAGCAATGTGATAGTTCCTCGTTTCTATAAGCCTGGTGGCGGTTCACGGTTCGTCTTCGCCATTGATTTTGGCACGACAAACACTCACATCGAATACACAAAAGACGACCAAGGTAGGACTATGCCTTTCACAATAGGTAAAGAAGACCAGCAAATGAAACGAATGCACAAAAGCTATTCTGCCGCTGGCGATCGCGATATAGAATATGCCTTTGACGATGCATTCGTTCCTGATACCATCGGCAACGCAGACCAATATGCTTTCCCGATGAGGACGGTGTTTGCCGAAAACAAGAAAATCAACTATAGCACTCCGACATACACCTTGGCCGATGGAAACATACCTTTCAGATACGGCAAGTCGCAAGACCCCATTTACAACAACAAGCCAGTGACCGATCTGAAATGGTCGAACGACAAGGACAATGCCAAGCGCGTCGAAATGTATCTCGAGAACATCTTCTTGCTTATTAGGAACAAGGTGTTACTCAATGATGGTGACTTGCAGGCCACGCGAATTGTTTGGTTCTACCCAGCCAGCATGACTCGGGCGCGGTGCAATGAGTTTAAGTCTATTTGGAAGAGACTCTACGACCGTTATTTTGGCGGTGCGGGGTTGGAGATGATGTCGGAGTCCATCGCTCCTTATTACTATTACAAGCAGAAGAAAGGTGCTATGTCGAATGTGGTGACCATCGACATTGGAGGCGGCACTACTGATGTGTTTATCGTTGAAGATGGGATGCAAGGTTCAAAAAGAATGCTTTCGTCTTTCCGCTTTGCAGCCAATGCGATTTTCGGAGACGGGTATAATTTTCCGTCAAACGAGAATGGGTTTGTCAACGCTTTCAAGAGTGAGGCGGAGAAGGTTTTTGAGAATAACCAGGATAAAGATGGCATTCCTGATTTACAAAATGCGTATAAAGCGATTCTCGAGTCAGAGAAGTCGACCGATGTCGTCAACTTCTTCTTCTCTTTAGCAGGCAACAGGGTTATTAGTGACAATCAGATTCCCTATAACTACTTGGAAACCTTGTCGCGCGATGAGGACTTCAAGTATGTTTTCATCGTGTTCTATGGCGCCATCTTGTATTATGTGGCCACTATGATGAAATCTAAGGGTTACAAAATGCCGCAAACACTTGCTTTCAGCGGGAATGGCTCGCGAACCTTGTTCGCCCTTTCTGATGACGACAAGAGCATAGCATGTTTCGCTTCCAAGATTTTCGAGAAAGTGTATGGAGAGCAATACAGTAGCTCTTCCTTGAAAGTTGTTTTTGACAAAAATCCGAAACTCGCTACCTGTAAAGGAGGCATTATTCCGAAAGAATCCATTGAGTTTGATACCATAGACGAAATGAAAACTTCGCTACTTGGAACGGATGCCGATACTTTTGCCTCAGAAATCAAGTACAATGCACTTGATGAGAGCCACCTGAAGGAAGTCGCCAAAATGGTATCAACCTTTGTTGACGAATTGTTTGAAATCGGCAATGAGAAGAGCTTCTTTGCAAATACCTTCAACGCAAGTAGGAAGTTTAGCGCCGAGGCAAAGGAATGTTGCAAGAAGGACCTCCAAGAATATACAAAGCAGGGCTTGGAAGCCAAGCAGAAAGACCTTGACGCATGGGGGGCTGGCAGAGATGTGGAGATAGAGGAGACTTTGTTCTTCTATCCGCTTGTCGCTGTTCTCAATAGATTGGCCTTGGAAATCTATAACCTTAAAAACCAATAAGCCATGATGACATACTTGCCTTTGATTTTGAGTGCCATAGCAATAATCCTTTCTGTTCTTGTTCCTATTTTGCATAACCACAATAAAGACCATTGGGATGAAAAAGAAATCAGGGATAAGGTGGTAAAGGTAGTGAACGAAAGTGTAAGGGTTGAAAAAATCATTTCTGACAAAGTGCAGAGTAGGCTAACAAACAAAGAACAGCCAAAGAAGACTATGGTCTCAAAGGATGAAGTTGTTGAGGAAGTGCTTGAACGATTAAAGCCAGAGATTAATAAGATGGTAAGCGAGGCTTTGCATCAAGTGTCTCGGCAAACAGAAAATGTTGGCGCAAAAGAGGAATCAAAACCGAATCGAAAAAGGTATGGTTTCTATGGAAAGGATTCGTTTGTGCTGACCGAAACGCCAACCGATACCACGGTTTATTGCTTTACGACAGACCCGAAGAATGAGCAAAAAGTTTGGTTCGATGTGCATGATGTGCAAAAGGTTATACAGGACAAGAACCTCCTTCTAGACTGCTGTACCATTGAAGGCGGTGGCAGCGGGTTGCTGACATTGGAAAAAGGCCTCGCTGTTTGCAAGGATGGAAAGTGGATGTTGGAAAAGAAATTGAAACTTAAATTCAGTTGATAATTATATGTGGAAGTTGTTGATTTTCGTTGGCATTTGCATTGTGTTTCAAGGACTTGCATTTGCCGACACGCTTAAGAAAAGAATTCAGTTAAGGAAGATTTTTCCAAAACGATCTGATCAGGCAATGTCCCTTGTTGACAGTGGGGATGACGGCAAACAGATTTTGGTTAGAAAAAACGTTCATTCCAGCAAGGTGTTTGATGAAATCATCAAGACAATAAACCGTTACTTGAGCCATAACAAAGGTTCGGCTGACTATGCCATTTTGAAAGACATTACTGACCGTAATTGTGATGCAGTAGAGGCACAGATTGAGGCAACCGCTTCCATACCGGTTTATATTGGTTTGTGCGGTACGCTTATAGGCATTGTGCTTGGAGTTGCTGTCTTAGGCTTTAGAGGAGGAATTGATGCACTATTTGATACGACACCAGTTGTTTTGGTTGAGTCACTTTCCGAAGCAAACACCGAGTTGCGGACAGAAGGTTCGAAAGTAAAAACGAATGACGGTAATGTTTATGAGTTTTCCAGCGGCCAATGGAATCTTTATAAAAATCCAGGAGAAGAAGGAATTAAGAACCTACTGCAAGGCGTTGGTATAGCGATGCTCACCACCTTGTTTGGTGTTTTATTTACCATCGTTGGAGCATGGTCTTCAAAAAGGTCGTCAAGGGTAAATGAAGAAAAGAAGAACGGTTTCTTAAGTTGGTTGCAGGCGGAGTTGTTGCCTCAAATGAGCAACGACCTGGGTCAGGTTATCTTCCAAATGCAACGCAACCTAACTAAGTTCAATAACACATTTGCGGCCAACACGAGCCAGCTTGATAGCGTATTAAAGGGCATAAACACGACTTATGAGGATCAGACGCGATTGTTAAAAGCTGTTGAAAAACTCAAGATTGATGAGATAGCAACCGCAAATATCAGAGTTCTTCAGGAGTTAAAAGAATGTACAGATGAGATAGAGGAACTTGGGTTACTCGTTTCCAATTCCACAGAATACATTACCAAAGTAGATAACTTGAACGGTTTGCTTTCGAGCCATTTGGACAGGACACGACTCATTGAGAACATGGGGCAATTCTTCAGGGAAGAAGTGACGCAAATTGAACAGCGGAAACAGGCCATTGCCAACTCGACGGCCGATATTGACGCAAATATGCAACGCGCCTTTGGACAGTTGCGCGATCATACCGACAGAGAATATCAGCAGCTTGGCGATGCTTTGGCCAATAAACACGCCGAATTCCTTAGAGCAATTGAAGCGCAACAGGAAGCCTTGAACAGGAAGTTGGAGGAAACCTCACAACTGGTTCAGGAACTCAAAAACCTTACCGCCGTCAAAGAGAGCATGGAGCAACTTGCCCTAGCTGAGCAAAGTCAAAACGCCAAGATTGAAACACTTGTAAATGCTTCGGCGGAACAAAACGAAAAAATCAAAGCTCTTGTGGAGTGCGTCAACAAAATTGCAGCTACGGCTACAAATCAAAACACCAGATTGGACCAACTGCAAGCGGCGGTTGTCAAGTCAAGTGAGAAAACCGTCGAAGTGAATGTCAAATCACCAGTGGTCAAGACCAAAGTCCCGTTGTGGAAAGCAGTCGTAGAGGTAATCATTTGCTTGGCTGCTATGGGCTTTTTAGGACTGCAGGTTTATACATTGTTCTTCAAATGAGCAAGAAGAAAGAATCATATTTTTGGACGAGTTATTCCGACTTGATGACGAACCTATTTTTCGTCATGCTGATGCTGTTTGTGCTCACAATTGCCATTTTGCGTAGGCAAATGGTTAGGATTGAAGAAGAAAGACGCGCCACCCAAGCACAGTTGGACAAAATCAAGGAATTGGAAGAGTCGATAAAGAACATTGACACAACCTATTTCGTTTATAATGCTGAGTATAAGACGCATATCTTACGAACCCAAGTGAAATTCGAGAGAGGGAAGGCAGATATGGCCGTATTGTCTGAAGGAACCAAGCATGAGTTGTTTGCTGTTAGGGATATGCTTAGAGATTCTTTGGCTTCCTTTTGCCAGAAAACGCCAAACGCAACCTACCTTTTGATAATTGAAGGCCAAGCTTCGACGGATAATTATAGATATAATAATGAGTTGAGTTACAACAGGGCCTTGTCGTTATTCAGGTTTTGGTTTGATAACGAGGAAAATCCCAACCTGCGTTTTTTCGATTTGCCATGTGAAGTGATTATTGCGGGTGCAGGATGCATGGATGGTAAGCCACGAGCATACGAAAACGAGGACAACCAACGTTTTCTTATCAGAATTCTTCCCAAACCGGGAATGATTGGAAATGTAAAAGCAACAATGAATTAGAGCGATGAAGGTAATTAAGTGTTTCGGAGTGTTGGAAATGGCAATATTTTTTTTGGCAATGTTGTCATGCATCCCGCATCGTCCTTCTGCGTCAGTTGATGTTTTAGAACAAACGTTTGAGCAATCCTATTGTTCTATAGAGTTACCTCATGAATCATCATCTGAAATTCTTGTTTTCCACACCGCTTACACTGTCTCCTTCAATTCCCAAACCCTTATCGCTAACTGGGTTGCCTACGAACTCACTGCTGAAGAAACCAACGGCCCATGGTCGCGAAAGGGGCTTCGGTTTGTGGCTGACCCAGATTGCAAAAGCAAACAGGCCGACAACGATGACTATCGCAACTCTGGTTATACGCGTGGCCATCTTGCCCCGGCTGGCGATATGAAATGGGACAGCATGGCGATGGTGGAGAGTTTTTATTTTACCAATTGTTTTCCTCAGGATAAGGAACTCAATAATGGACGATGGAACCAGTTGGAAATGAAGACTCGAGATTTGGCTCGGGATTATGGACGAGTTTATGTCGTTTGTGGCCCTATATTCACCAATGAAGATACTCTGCACATTGGCCATAACGGCGTGGCTGTGCCAGATGCCTGTTTTAAGGCTCTGCTTATTTCGACAGACAAAGGCTATTCGGCAATTGCGTTCTTGATGCGCAATGGGGGTGAAAACCGTTCGGTTAAGGAGTGTGCCATTACGGTGGATGAATTGGAAACGATACTTGATATAGATTTGTTCTGCAACTTACCTGATGAAGAAGAAGAAAAGGTGGAAAGTCAGGTGATGTGGAATGATTGGAGGCTGAAGTAATGGTTCTACCATGAATTCAATAAATCTCACCTAAAATCCTAAATTTTCCCTGTCTTTGCGCCAAAATCAAGAACATCATGGTTGCATAACATCAATATTGGCAATGCTGGATTCCAGAGATTGCTTCTGACCCCTATTTCGAATGCTGCATTGAGAGGTGTGAGTGACATTTCTCGTTGACAAACTCTCAAGGTCGTCATTAATTCCTCCGCATTTGGTTGAAAACTTTTGGTTTTTTCCTGCTTTTTAGCTAGTTTTGCACCGCAAAATACAAAAACCATGTCAGAACTCCCCGCATTATTTTCCGATCTCGCCCTGATTCTCGTCACGGCAGGCGTCACTACCGTATTGTTCAAGAGGTTGAAGCAACCTTTGGTCTTGGGGTGAGTACGGCTATGGATGGAAAGGAATTGATGTTCAGTGTGTTGCGGCTCGTCTTTTTCCTTTTGGTTTGGTACATTGGCGGTGTTTTCCTTATCCCGACCATCCTGAAATGGTCGCGCAAATTCATGTCGGAGGAGACGCTCACCGTCTTTGCCGTGGGCTTGTGCTTCCTGATGGTTTGGCTGGCCAACAAAGCGGGTTTCTCGTCGGCTTTGGGCGCGTTCATTATGGGTTCTATCTTGGCCGAAACGCTTGAGGCTGAGCTGATTCACAAACTCACCATGCCGATTAAGAACCTGTTTGGGGCCGTGTTTTTCGTCTCGGTCGGTATGATGGTCAATCCGGCCATCTTGGTACAATATTGGTGGCAGATTTTGGTAATTACCTTAGTTGTGGTGACGCTCAAATCGTTGAGTTCGGGCGTGGGCATGCTACTCTCGGGCGACAGCCTTCACAACGCCGTGCGTGCGGGAATGTGCTTCGGGCAAATCGGCGAGTTTTCGTTCATCATCGCCACGGTGGGTATGAGTTTCGGCGTCATCGACGACTTTTTGTATCCCATCATCGTCTCGGTGTCTATCATCACGACTTTCCTCACTCCTTATTTGATTAAAGGCGGTGAGCCGTTGTTCCATTCGATTGATGGGAAGGTGCCCGCAAGTTGGACTTCGTTCTTCGGAAACAAGGAAAAGAGCCTGAAAGAGAAGAGCGACAATCGGGTGACAATGAAGGCGTTCGTCCTCAGTCAGGTGCAACACATGGTGCTGTATGCGGCCATTTTGCTGGCCTTGACGCTGGTGAGTTTCTCCCTACTTGAGCCTGTGATGGGTATAGCAGGCGCTCGTTGAAGTAACGAGCCAACAGATACATATATTTGTAGCCTGATGTGTTCATCAGATTGAGTAACTTGGTCTTGACCGACTTGCCGTAGTTCTTGATAGGTTTTGTCATTCTATTGCAATTTCAAGGTAGTTATTCATCACTTTTGTAAGGCGCAGCTTTTGGGCGTATTCGGAGAGACGGCTGAGATTGCGCTCCTTCAGGCGGGCGTAGCTTCTAATCACTTCGGCGCACACATCCAGTCCCACTTTATTGCGGTATTTCACGGCATCGCATACGCTACGCTCCAAATCAGTCATACACACCTGAAAACCAGAAATCTCTTTCTGCTCGATGCCGAATTCCATGTTTTCCTTCTTCCAGTAATAGAGGTTGATGGGCAATTTTTCGGGAAGCACCACTTTTCGTTTGGCTTCGATGGCGATGCAAAAGGCGGGTGGAATGGTGGTGCAAAGCTGATGGTGCATCCATGCGGTGTAAAGGCAGACGATGCCACCGGGCACGATGCGCTCCACATCGATCATGGTGTTGAGCATGGCCGTCGGCTCGGCATACACGCCATGACGCAGACGCACTATGTTACCATTACTAACCGCTCTGCGCAGCCGCTCATACTCAGCCCTCCCCTCCAAATCCTTTGTGGAGATGACGCCTCCTTTAGTCGCTATTTGTTCAGAGACCGTTTCCATATATAACCTTTTTTCAGTTGCAAAAGTAGTCAAATTTCTTTGATTCGTTACTTTTCTACGGAGAATTTTTATAATCTCCGTAAGAAATACACATTTTTCACAGAAAAAGTGATTGCGGAATTTCCATTTGAAGCCAATCAAATAACTCATTTGTCGAGTTCCGATTTGTTTTGTACTTTTGCACGCTAAATTCATCCTTATGGAAAACCTACCTGCGTTATTCTCCGACCTCGCTCTGATTTTGGTCACGGCGGGTCTTACTACGGTCATTTTCAAGTGGTTGAAACAGCCCGTTGTGTTGGGCTATATCATCGCTGGCTTCCTCATCGGTCCCAATTTTGAGTGGTTTCCGGTCATCAAGGACCACACGAGCGTGGAGACTTGGAGCGAAATCGGTATGGTGTTCATGCTGTTTGGCATCGGCTTGGAGTTCAGTTTCAAGAAGTTGAAGAAAGTGGGTGGGACGGTCGGCGTGACTGCGCTTACCGAGTTGGTCACCATGTGCATGATGGGCTTCATGCTCGGAAAGGCCTTGGGCTGGTCGCAGATGGACTGCATCTTCCTCGGCGCAATGCTTTCCATTTCTTCGACGACGATCATAGCTAAAGCCTTCGACGACATGAAGTTGCATCGTGAGAAGTTCAGTGGCAATGTCATCGGCGAATTGGTGGTGGAGGATTTGGAAGCGGTGTTGCTTTTGGTCATTCTTTCCACTTTGGCAGTCAGCCAATCGTTCAATGGTATGGAACTGGTTACCAGTATGTTGAAGTTAGTTTTCTTCCTGCTGGTTTGGTTCTTTGGCGGTATTTTCCTGGTGCCTACGGTATTGCGCTGGTCGCGCAAATTCATGTCGGAGGAGACGCTGACGGTTTTTGCGGTCGGCTTGTGCTTCTTGATGGTCGTTTTGGCCAACATCGCGGGCTATTCCTCGGCTTTGGGCGCGTTCATTATGGGCTCCATCTTGGCGGAAACGCTTGAGGCAGAGGCGATTCATAAGGTCACCACACCGATTAAGAACCTGTTCGGTGCCGTGTTTTTCGTCTCGGTCGGTATGATGGTCGACCCGCATATTTTGGTCGGTTATTGGTGGCAAATCCTGGTCATTACGCTGGCGCTGCTGTTCTTCAAGCCTTTGAGCAACATCGTTGGGCGTTTGCTGGCTGGCCTCGACCTGAAACAAGCCATGCAAGGTGGCATGTGCTTCAGCCAAATCGGCGAGTTTTCGTTCATCATCGCCACTTTGGGACTGAGTTACGGCGTCATCGACGAGTTCTTGTATCCCATCATCGTGTCGGTGTCCATCATCACGACTTTCCTCACGCCGTATTCCATCAAATCAGCCATTCCTGGCTATAATCTGATTGTGAAACGTATCCCGCAGCGGTGGAAGGAAAAACTGACCAACAAGGACTCGGGCCTCAAGGTTAGGAGCGGCAAGAAGGTCAATATGGGCAGTTTCCTTTCGAGGCAGTTCAAGAATATCGTCATTTATCTGGCCATCATCATTGCCGTGGTGCTCATCAGTTTCTTCATCTGCTCGTTTATCATGGAATATGTGTCGCGTCCCTGGAGTTCGGCCATCAGCACGGCGTTGAGCCTCATGCTGGTTTCGCCTTTCCTTTGGGCGATGGGCTTCAAGCATACTTTGGCCCATACCACGCGCAAGTTGATGGAAGTCAGTAAGTTCAATAAGACTCTGATCCTGTTGGTTTTTATTCTGCGCTTTGTGATTGTGACGGCCATCGCCTACAGCGTGATTCAGCACTTCCTGAACGGATTGTTCTGGTCGAGGCTGAGTGTCGGGTCGCCTTGGTACCATTGGATTAACATCGCTTTTGCGCTGATTTACACGTTTATGCTGCGTGCGATGAGCCCTGCGATGAAGTTCTACAAACGCATTGAGGAGCGTTTTATGGACAACCTCAACAAACGCCAGTCGATGCAGGTGTTCACCGTTCCTGAGATTTTGCAGGAGAACTGCCATTTGCAGAAGATGACGTTGAGTCCCGACAGTGTGTATTCGGGTCAACTGGTTAAGGAAACTGATTTCCGCGACAACTACAACGTGAGCGTGGTGAGTGTGGAGCGCGGCAAGCAAATTATTGAACTGCCTAAGGCTGATTTTCAGCTGTTTCCGTTCGATAAAATCACTTTTGTTGGGCATGAGGACCATTTGCGCCTGATGTTGCCGAAGGTGGAAGTCTTTGACGACCAGCTGATTCCCGACCGCGAGGAGAGCGAAGTGGATATATATAAGGTGGAGGTGGAGTCGGACAGCCCACTGATTGATGTCGCCCTGATGGATTCCGGTTTTGCCGACAAATACGACGCGATGGTGATTGCCATCGAGCGTGGCAGACATTTCATCCTCAATCCTTCGGCGCGAATTACTTTCCAACCCGCTGATTTAGTGTGGTTTGTGGCGCAGAAGGACAAAGCCGAAATCCTAATGCGGATGCGTGCCGCCGATGTACGACCGGACAGGAAGGCCGCTCAACTGAACAACTGCCAACTGCCAACTGCCAACTGAACAACTGCCAACTGAACAACTGCCAACTGAAAATGATTGTCTGTATCGCCGAAAAACCAAGCGTCGCCCGCGACATCGCCAAAGTCCTTGGCGCCAATACTTCCCATGAAGGTTACATGGAAGGCAATGGCTATCAAGTGACTTGGACTTTCGGCCATCTCTGCACCTTGAAGGAGCCGCACGACTACACCGACCAATGGAAGGCTTGGGCGTTGAGCCGCCTGCCGATGATTCCGCAACGCTTTGGCATTAAGTTGATTCCGAACAATCCGACCTACGAAAAGCAATTCAAAGTCATCGAATCCTTGTTCCAGAAAGCCGACAGCATCGTCAACTGCGGCGATGCGGGGCAGGAGGGCGAGCTCATCCAGCGTTGGGTGATGCAGAAGGCAGCCGTGCATTGTCCCGTGCAGCGCCTCTGGATTTCCTCCTTGACGGAAGAGGCTATCCGTGAGGGTTTCAAGTCGCTGAAAGACCAGTCGGAATACCAATCGCTCTACGAGGCGGGCCTGTCGCGCGCCATCGGCGACTGGCTGCTCGGCATGAACGCCACAAGGCTCTACACCTTGAAATACGGACAAAACCGTCAGGTGTTGTCCATCGGTCGGGTGCAGACGCCCACTTTGGCGCTGATTGTCAATCGTTACCACGAAATCGCCAACTTCAAGCCGGAAGCCTATTGGGTACTTTCGACTGTTTACCGCGACACGACTTTCACTGCCACCAAAGGCAGATACGGTTCCGTCGAGGAAGGCCAAAAGGATTTGCAAAGCGTAGAGGGAAAAGAGTTTACCGTGACCGATGTCAGCAAGAAGGAAGGCAAGGAAACTCCGCCGCGCCTTTACGACTTGACCTCTTTGCAGGTGGAGTGCAACAAGAAATACGGCTTCTCCGCCGACCAAACCTTGCAGACCATCCAAAGCCTCTACGAGAAGAAATACACCACTTATCCGCGTGTGGATACCACCTACTTGAGCGATGACATCTATCCGAAATGCCCTGACATTCTGCATCGTCTGACGAATTATGCCGAACTCACTTCGCCATTGGCGGGCAAAAAATTGCCCAAGAGCAAGAAGGTGTTCGACAACAGCAAGGTCACCGACCACCACGCCATCATCCCGACGGGTGTGGTGCCGCAGGGCTTGTCGTTTGCCGAGGAAAAGGTCTATGACGAGGTCTGTCGCCATTTCATAGCCGTGTTCTATCCTGATTGTCAGTTTGCTACGACAACGGTGTTGGGCAAGGTGGAGGAAGTGGAGTTCAAGACTTCGGGCAAGCAGATTTTGGTTCCGGGGTGGCGCGAGGTCATCAAACCCGCAAAAGAGGTAGGAGGTATGAAGGATGAGGTAGGAAGTTGGAAGGAGGAGGGGGAGAGTGAAAAAGAGGACGAGGAGCGGACTTTGCCTGTCTTCGTGAAAGGCGAACACGGGCCGCACCAGCCGCAGTTGGCCGAGAAGTGGACCACACCGCCAAAACCTTACACCGAGGCCACTTTGCTCCGCGCGATGGAAACGGCGGGCAAACTCGTTGATGACGAGTCGCTGCGCGAGGTGATGAAGGAGAACGGCATCGGGCGACCCTCCACCCGGGCGGCTATCATCGAGACTTTGTTTAAGCGCAACTATATCAAGAAGGTGCGCAAGAGCCTCGAACCCACGCCCACGGGCATCGAACTCATTGGTCTCATCCGCGAGGACCTGCTGAAAAGCGCCGAGCTGACGGGCATCTGGGAAAAGAAACTCCGTGAAATCGAGCAACATAAATACGAAGCCCGACAATTCCTTGACGAACTGAAGCAGATGGTGAGGGAAATCGTTACCACGGTGATGTTAGACAATATCAATCGCCGCGTGACCGCGGCAGTGGAGGAGAAGCCAAAGAAATCCGCGCCAAAAAAAGCGGCTACAAAGAAAAGCATTTCTAAGAAAGCTTCGGAAGGCATAGAATCCAGCCAACGCACAGCCTCACGCGGGAAAGACAAGCCTTCCGGTAATGCCATTATCGGCCAGACTTGTCCACTTTGCGGCAAGGGGCATATTATTAAAGGAAAAACCGCTTACGGCTGCTCTGAGTGGCGGAGTGGGTGCGGGTGGCGAAAAGCGTTTTGAGCTTTTTTTGCGTTTTTTCTGTCTTTTTCTCCAAACGAATCATTATTTCGTTACCTTTGCGCCGACAAATCCATGGGTTAAGATGAAACGCCTGCCGTTTTTTGTTTGTGCGCTTGTTGCCGTTGTGCTTTCGACTTGCTCGCCTCAGCGCACTCACGACGTGGATTTCTATTATTGGAAGTCGAGGTGTGAGATAGGGGAGATCGAGCGCGAGTATTTCGGTCAATTGGAAAGCAAACGTTTGTTTGTCAGACTTTTCGATGTGGATGTGGAAGGTGGCGTGGCTGTCCCAGTGGGGCAGATACAAGGTTTCGGCAAGGAACAATTGCCTTCCTGCGACGTCGAGGTCGTTCCCGTGGTGTTCATCACCAATGAGACATTCCTTGCCAATGCGGATAATGAGGCCATCACCAGGCTGGCTACCAACGTCATCAATGGAGTGGCTCATTTTATGGGCGACGCTGGCTTGGATTTTGGTGAGATTCAAATCGACTGCGATTGGACCGAACGCACACGCTCGGCCTATTTCCGTTTCCTTACCAATTTGGCCGAGTTGTCGCAGCGAAGCGTCAGTTGCACGTTGCGTCTGCACCAGATTCACGACCGCGAACGCACGGGGGTGCCACCAGTCAAAAGGGGAAGCTTGATGTGTTATGCCACCTCCAATCCCCAGAAAGGCATGACGCGCAATTCCATCCTTGACATGGAGCTGCTGAAGGCTTATACCACCAACATCAACGACTATCCCTTGGATTTCGATGTCATCCTGCCTATTTATTCGTGGGGCATCGTCACCAATCATTTCGGCCAGGTGAAACTCGTCAACGGACTGACCGCTGCCGACCTTGAGACGCCCATGTTCGAGAAACAGGACGACAACCTGTATTTGGTGAAGGAGGAAGGCTTCCTGCAAGGTTTGTACGTCAACGCTGGCTTCACGGTGAAGATTGAGACCATCACGCCCGAGCTCCTTGCCGAGGCCAAACAATACCTTGACCGTCAGATTGACCGCGATTTTTGCTGGGTGTATTTCCATCTGAGCCGGGGCTTCCTTAGCCGATTTGCTATTGACGAACTTAAATGAAACAAATTGTTATGCATATGCGAAAGAAACTCTTACTTGTGGCCGTCGTGCTGACGGTGTTTTGTGGCAAGTCCATCGCTTGCGGTGGCTGGGACGACTTCGATGGAGGCTATCACAACCTCTTTGCCCAAGAAATCATGCAAGATGCGCGTTACCGTCCGTTCCTGCTGACCTACGCCAGTAAGTATTACCCTGGCGATACGTTGCGCAACGGTAACATCGAAGAATGGCAGAAGTATTTGGGCTTGAGCTATGACGACACCAAATACTTGGTGTTCAGCTCGTCGCGCAGCGACCTCCAAAACCTCACCAAGGGCAAGACCGCTTCCGACAAGAACCTGGCCTTTGTCACACCCGAGTTTGCGCTGAGACACAAACAGGCGTTGCTTTATTTGGCATATGCCAAATACCTTGAGCCTTACATGCGCATCATTCCTGGCGAAAATGCCGACTTTTATTGGGACCTCCCGGAATACGAGTATAATGCCGGCGACTTGGACTATGAGAAGGTGAAAACCGTGCTTACTAAGAGTTGGAACGCCGAGAGCGATGCCGAGCTGAAGTTGCGCTATGGCTATCAGTTGGTGCGTTTGGCACACTACACGCGCCGTTATCAGGAAGCCGTGCAACTCTTCGACCAATATGTGGAGCCGTTGAAGCTGCGTACAGAGATGTATTACTACGCACTGAGCCAAAAAGCGGGTGCTTTGCGCGGCATGGGCGAGACCGAACGCGCCAACCGCGAGTTCATTCACGTGTTTTCCAACTCCGTCGACCTGAAGACCGTGGCTTACAGTTCGTTGACCTTGGGTTGGGACCCCGAAATCAACTTTGCCGACTTTGTGGCCGGTGCCGCCGACATCAACGAACGCAACGACATCTATTTCATGATGGGCTATGGCGACTTCAACAACCCCGTCAACGAAATCGAGAAAATCGTGGCTAACAATCCAGATGCCATTCAAGCCAAGGTGCTGATGGTGCGTGCCATCAACATGATGGAACACCGTTTGCTCAATGTCTATTACGCTTGGGGAGAAGGACAACGGTATCCTTCATGGTCGCCCGACGCTACTGACGACAAGGCATTCTTCCGTCAAGCTCTCAAGGTCAGCGATGCACAATGCGACAAGGCCTCCGACAAGAACTTCTGGAACCTCGCCTCGTCATATCTGCATTTCATGAACCACGACTTCGAGCTGTCGAGCAACTATTTGGGCAAGGTGAAGTCGGACGACGACCTCTACATGACCATGGTGCGCAACCTGACCGCCTATATCGATATCTGCCGCCAGCCAGCCATCAATGCTGATGTCGAACGCGGCATTTTCGCCAAATATGCCGATTTGGTTAAGGGGAACGAAACGTATAGCTTCAATTCCGCCTATCCTAACTTTATCGATTTGGTGCTGGCCAACCGCTACGAGTTGCAAGGCGAGAAAGCCAAGTCGTTTTTGGCGCTCAACCACCTGAGCGAAATCGAGAATACCCCCAACGAGGCTCTTTTGGATGAAATCGAACGTTTCCTCAACAAGAAAAAGAAAACCCCGCTGGAAGAATATATTGCCGACGTTCGCACCAGTGACATGGCCAATCCCAACAACTATATCGCCTACGTGAAAGGTGTGCTGCGCCTTACCGACGGCGACTTCAAAGAGGCAAATAAACTGTTTGCAAAACAGACGCGTCTTTCAGTCTCACGACGCATCTTTGGACACAACATCAATGTGTGGTTTAGCGGCGCTGAACGTGTCATCATGCACGACGACTACATCGAAGAGTTCTCTTTTATCCACGACAACATGAACGAACTTGAAGTGACCGATGCCTTGATGCAGCTCCAGAAAATAGGCGAAAAGAAAGGCGACGAGGCTGCAAAGGCCAACTACCTGATTGCCAATTTCTTCTATAATGTAAGCAGAACTGGCCATTTCCGCCAATACCTCCGTTTCGACAACAATAATGGCTTCAGCGACTATAAATTCGGCAGCGATGCTGTCTATAAGAGTACCTTGGAACTGTCGGAGGCCTATCTGGAGAAGGCCGAGAAGACCGCCACTGACCGTGAGTTGAAGGCGCATATCGTCTTCGCCCATGCCAAGAACGTCCAGCAAGTGATGGAAGGAAACGTCTCGTCATGGGATTACACAAAGGTGCTTCCTCTTGAGCAGTACCATGAGTTTGACCTGTATGCAGGAACCCAATACCACAAGGAAGTATTGTCCAACTGCTTGTATTACGACAAATACTATAATTAAGGTCGGTCAGGACTTACGAAAAAACAGGCTGCGGGATAGTCTCGCAGCCTGTTTTTCTCTCAATTCTATCCCCTTAACGTTCACTCGATTTCCAGCGTCTTCTTGCAAATCTCAATCTCTTCGGGGTCGCCGGTGTATTTGCCGAGGTCGTCGCTGAGCTTGACCACTTTCTTCCAGTTGCGTTTTTCGGTGATTTTGGCTGCCGTGAGTTTCACCACGATGTTCATGGCTTTCACGTTGTCCACGTCGCAAGTGAGGTGGGTGCCGATGCCGAACGAGTCTTGCATCCGGCCGTTGACGGCTTCGTGGATGGCGAGGGCTTCATCGACATTCAGGCCGTTGCTGAAGATGATGGACTTCTGCGCCGGGTCAATGCCGAGTTCCTTGTATTTGGCGATGATTTCCTCCAAAGCCTCGTAGTTGTCGCCGCTGTCCACGCGCAGACCGTCGAACAATTTGGCGTGTAAAGTGGTGAAATTCTGGAAGAAAGCCTTCCGCGTGTAGGTGTCGTAGAGGAACACGCCGAGGCTGCCGGCATACACGTCCTGCCAATAGTCCATGGCAAGGTAGTTGGCCTCGTTGTAGCCGTAGAGCGAGCAAGTCTCGATGAACTGGTGGCTCATCGTGCCGATGGGGATGAGGTCGTATTTCATGGCCAACAGCACGTTGGACGTGCCCACAAAACAGGTCTTCGTGAACTGTTTTTGCGCCTCGATGAAACTGCGAATCACCAGGTCCTGATGCTCGAAGGAGAAACGACGGCGTGTACCGAAGTCGCTGAATTTCACTCCGTTGCCAATCAAACGTATGGCTTTGTCGTAGGACTTCTTGTATTCCTTTTCGGCATCGTAATGCTCAAATTCACCTTTCAGTTCGTGCATCATTTCCGAAATGGTGGCTAAGATGGGCATTTCCCAAAACACGGTACGCCACAACAGTCCCGTCACGGTAATATGGAGGTGACCTTCAGCGTCTTGGCTCACTTCCACCTCGGAGGGTTTCATGCGGAAGCCTTTCAGGAAGGTGAAGAACCACAGCGGGAAGTAGTAGCATTTCCGTTTCATGAAACGTGCCTCCTCGTCGGTGATGTGGAGGTTGGCATAGCTGTCGAATTGTTCGCGGAGCTTCTCGGCGAAGCTTTCGGGATAGACCGTGTTGTTGCGGTCAACGAAAGTGTATTGTCCGATGGCGCGCGGGAACTTCTGGAGGTAGGCATAGCACACACTAAAGGTGTAGAGGTCGTTGTCTAATAGGCTGTTGATGATTTGTCGCATGATTTTATTGTTTTGGGCGGTCTCTTCGACAAGCTCAGGGACTCTGGCGGTCGTTGAGCCTGTCGAAACGCCGCATATTATAGTTTGCTAATTATACTCCTAACTTTATCCGATATATACTTCACTGAATTGGTCGTATTTTCAAGCACTTGCACCAAGTCCTTGCGTTTGATGATTTCGGTGAGGCTGTAGTCGTTGGTGAACAGTTTGCTGATGTAACTGGCATAAAGCTCGTCGTTATCGTGCTCCAAAGTCTTGATTTCGTGGCACAAACGGCTGATTTCCTTGGCTTTGCTTTTGTTGTTCAGGTATTCCAAATCGCGGATGATGGTGCCTAAGCTTTCGGCGGCGAACATGATGTTGTCCGTCATCGTGGCGAGGTCTTCGTCCACGTCGGTGAAACGGCGGGTGAGGATGATGTTGGCCGAGTCGTCGATGTGGTCGAGGAAAGTGTCCATCATCTCGGCCAGCTCGTGGACGTCTTCGCGCTCGAAAGGGGTGAGCACGGTGGCAAAGAGCTGGCTGTAGAAGTCGCGCAGCACTTCGTCGCCTTGGGTCTCGCAAGCCTTAATCTCCTTTTTCAAGCTCTCAAGTTGGTGAAGGTCGGTCTCGGTAATCATCTGCCGCAACAACTTGGCAGCTTTGCTGATGTAGTCGGCCTGATGGATGTAGAGCGGGTAGAACTTCTTTTCCTTGGGGACGAAAAATTGGAAGAAACTGTTGAGACTCATGGCTTTACTTGATTAAGTGAAACAACAGGTTCAAGATGCCGCTGATGACGAGCGGCACGGGGATGGTGAGGATCCACGACAGGACGATGCGCCGTGCCGTGACCCATTTCACTGACTTCACGCCGTCGGTGAGGCCCACGCCGATGACGCCGCCCGTGATGGTGTGCGTCGTGCTCACGGGAATGCCGAGGAATGAGGTGGCAATCAAGGTGGTAGCACCAGCGAATTCGGCTGAAAAGCCTCTCACAGGCGTGATTTTTGCCAAGCCACCGCCCATCGTCTTGATGACGTTCTTGCCGCCAATCAGGATGCCGAGCGACATGATGATGTAGCAGATAACGGCCAGAGTGTCAGGGATATGGAAGGCTTGACTGCTGTCGTAGAAGTTGGCGATGAACTCTTTCATTTCGAAGCTGACGCCCTGCGTGGTGAACACGCTGGCCATCAGCACGGCGATGATACCCATCGTCTTGGGCGCGTCGTTCGAGCCGTGGCCGATGCAGAAGGCCGCCGTCGAGAAATGCTGCAACACCTTGAAAATCTTATCTACACGCTTGCGCGGTTGGTTTTTGAAGATTTTCAGGAAGATACACTCCAAAAAGAAACCCAAGAACAGCCCGATGAGTGGCGATAAGACGATGAACGCCAAGGTGATAAGGATAGGCTTCATGTGTAGGACCGAACTGCCGTTGACGAACCATGCCGCCCCAATGATGCCGCCGATGAGGGCGTGCGAGGTGGAAATGGGCATGCCGTTTTTGGTGCAAACGGCCACCCAAATGGCCGCCCCGACGAGGGCCGAAAGGATAAGGTAAGGGTCGATGACGTGCTGGTCGGCGAAGTTGGCCATGGTGTTGCCCACGGCGAACTGCTGGTTGAGCACCAAACGGATGATAATGAATGCCGTAAATTCCCAAAACGATGCCCAAATGATGGCTTGGATAGGCGTCATGACCTTGGTGGCGATGATGGTCGAGATGGAGTTGGCCGCGTCGTTCATGCCGTTGAGGAAGGTGAAAACGAAGGCCAACAGGATGGACAAAATGATGGCTATGGTCAGGAGGTTCATCACGATTGCTTTATGATAATGGTTTTCACGGTGTCGGTGACGTTCTTGGCGTGGTCGGTGGTGTCCTCGATGGCTTGGGCTATCTCCTTGTATTTCAGCAGCTCGATTTCGTCCTGCTCGTTGCTGAAGAGGTAGGAGATGTAGTCGCCATAGATGTCGTCGACGGTATGCTCGATGTTGGTGACCTTCAGGCAGAGGTCGTCCAGCTCCTGGTGGTTCTTCCCGATGTCGTCCATGAGGCTGAAAATCTGCATCATCAGGTTGGCGTCTTCGTGGATGTTGTCGATGATTTCCTTGATTTGCTTGTCGATTTTCTTGGGGTTGTACATCAGGATGGTCTTGGCGGAGAAGTTGATGAAGTCGATGAACTTGTCGAGGTCCATGGCGAGGGCGTTCATGTCCTCGCGGTCGAAGGGCGTGACGAAAGCCTCGTTGAGCTCGATGTAGAACTCGCGCAGCAGCTCGTCGCCGGTGGTTTCCTGTTTCTTGATCATGCGGGAGAGCAGCTTACGCTCGTTTTGGTCGTCGCTTTTGACCAGTTCCTTGAGGTATTTGGCTGCCACTTGTGCGGCCTCCGCCTGCTGCAAATAGGTGGGGAAGAAGTGCTTTTCGCGGTTTCCGCCCCGAGTGAAAAGGTTGTTCAGTGCCATTGGCAAATGAAGGTTGATTTGGGCGCAAAGGTACGAAACAATATTTTATCTTGAAAAAGAAATTTGGAATTACCCTTCTTTCTCCTCCAAAATCGCCTCCGACACATTAATGATAAAGTCGCCCATGCGCTCCAGTTCGGCCACGATGTCCATGTAATAGACGCCCGTCTGGTAGTTGTATTCAGGGTTCTCGATGTTGTTGATGTGCTCGTCGCGCAGCTGGTCGCGGTAGAGGTTGATGCGGGTCTCGGCGTTTTTGGCGTTGTTGATTTCCTTCAGTTGGTGATAGGGGTAGCTGAGGTTCTCTTTCATGGCCAAGTAGGCTTCGCCGACCTTGTCCATCATCATGTTGAGCCGCTCGATCATGTCCTTGTCGAAATGCCGGTTGTGGGCGTTGGCCCGTTTCAGGATGCGGCTGATGGACTCGCCTGAGTCGCCAAGGCTTTCCATCTCGCCGATGATCTTGTACATTGCCTTGATGCGCTTGGCGGAGTTGCTCGAAATCTCGCCTTTCGAAACCTCGTTGAGGTAATAGGCGATTTCGTATTCTATCTTGTCGGTAATCTCTTCATATTTAACGAGTTTTGCCAAACGGTCGGCAAACTTTTCGGGTTGGGTCTCGTTGACTGCCGCACGGATATGGCCAAAGCCTTTGTAGCACACGTCGCAGAAGTTGGAGATTTCTTGTTTGGCCTCGTCAAGCGAAAGCTCGGCGGTGGAAAGCGGGCCTCCGCTGATGTAGAGCAGACGGTATTCCTCTTCCTCGTTCTTCGGAGGGAAGATCTTGCAGAGCAGGTTCGCGAATTGTGGCACGAACCACACGAAAATCAAGGTGATCACCACATTAAATAAAGTGTGCATCACGCAAACGCTATATAATAAGGAGGTCTGCACGGCGGCGGTGTTGAGGTTGGCGGCCAAATCGACGGTGTTGGGGTCGGGGAGGCCGAAAAGCTCCACCATCCAGCCGATGAGTTGCAGGAACCAAGGATAGATGATGAGCACGAAAATCACGCCGACGGTGTTCATGATGGTGTGCGAGAGTGCCGTGCGCTTGGCGGCGGTGTTGCCCACCGAGGCGGCAATGTTGGCCGCGATGGTGGCTCCGATGTTGCCACCCATGATGATGGCCGTGGCCAGACGGAAGTCAACCACGCCGGTCGTGATGAGAATCATGGTGATGGCCATGGTGGCCGCCGACGACTGGAAACAGGCCGTCAGCACGATGCCGATAATCATGAAGACGAGGATGGACCACCAGCCCAAATTGGACCACGAGGCCAGGAACCCCAGCTGTTCGGGCGTGATGAGCTGTTGCGCCGTGGAACGCAAGGCGGCAAAGCCGATGAAAAACAGGGCAAAACCGATGATGATTTCTCCCGTGTTGCGCCGCTTTTGGCTTTTTTTCATCTGTAGCAATATGTAACCCAACAACAGCAGCGGATAGGCAAAATCGGCCATGTTGAACGAGAAACCGAACACGGCCATAATCCACGCGGTGATGGTGGTTCCGATGTTGGCGCCCATGATGACGCCGATGGCTTGTCCCAGTTCCAGCAGACCCGCATTCACGAAGCCGACCACCATGATGGTGGTGGCCGTCGAGCTTTGGATGAGCGCGGTGACGCCGATGCCGGTCAGGATTTGCTTGAATGGGTTGGAGGTCATGGCGGCCAGGATGCGGCGCATACCATCGCCAGCCACTTTTTGGAGGCCGTTGCTGAGCATGCTGAGGCCAAAAAGGAAGAGCGTTACGGCTCCTAACAAGGTCAAAATCTGAAGGATAGTGCTCACAATTGTTTGATTTTAGGTTTGCAAAGATAATGATTTTTTATTTGGACCAAAAAAAACTATTATGGAATGCAAAACTCGTTAAATCAAATGATAAGTAGATGTGCAGAATTAGTTTACCATTAAGACGCGAGACTTCGAGACGCGAGACATTGTCCCCGTCTCGTGTCTCGTAGTCTCGTGTCAATTGATTACGTACCATTTCATACCGACATAGTTTTGGTCTCAAACAAGTAGCCTAAGCGTTGGATTGATTGCAAGTATTTCGTTGTTTTTGATTCTATTTGATAGAACTAACCGGATTTTAACTACTTTTGCAGAAGTGTTGAAAATTGAACTTGGAATGAGAAAACTTATACATTTCACCAAGATTTGGGTGGCGGTGGTGTTGCTGGCAGTGATAATGGCTTGCAACCCTTCTGAAGAGAAGGCTGTGGAGCCGATGGGAAAGCCGATTCCTGAATTGGCTGCCATCGACAGCCTCATGTGGCGGCAGCCGGATAGCGCCTTTGCGATGCTGCAGGAGTTTGTGGTTAGCCCAGAGGCCAAGGACCTCGATGAGTTTAATGGGCAATACTGCCAGTTGCTGATTTCGGAACTGCTGTATAAAAACGACTATGAGCAGACCAACCGAAAAGACCAGCTGCAGGCGGTGTAGTATTTTGACAGCCTAACCTTCACCTTAAACGACAAACCTCACTCCTTTTGGAATCAATGCGGACTTGATCCGCAATCTCCCGAACATAACGATAACAGGTATTGTTAATCTAACATAGGAAATAATATGTATCTTTGCGGCTTGAACCAATATTGTAAATACCATGGATTGTCCAAAGTGCAAAAGTGCCCGCTACACGAAGAACGGTGTGGTTGTCGGAAGGCAAAGATACAAGTGCAAGGAATGCGGCTTCAA
>JAFUAA010000019.1 GCA_017460915.1 Bacteroidales bacterium
CACTACCGTCCTGAAAACCTTGTTCGGCTTATCTAACTTCAACAATGTCAAAGAACAAATTGATAATAGTGAACTGTTATTATTTTAAGTTAAACATTCAAATTAAAACCGTCCAATTTTTTAGTGGACACTAATGATTTTGGTTATCAGAATGTTAGGTTACACACTTGTTGAATCCAAGTATAAGGTATCAGGGCAAAGGTCAGCACCATTAGGCCACTGGATGCTTCCCAAAAAGACTTTTACCCTGCGGAAAAACGATTCATCGGAAAGAGGTGCGAATACACCTTTCCCAATATATGGCGAAACATCAAAGCGCTTCTTTTCGCCGTTGGCAAATTCCAGCAGCAAGATATAATTGCTTTCCGCTTTCACTGATTTCACACGAGGGTTCATTTTCTCTTACTTTAATGGTTCAATTTGGAAAACATTGGTTCCGTTTGAGGCCAAATCCCAGTCGGCCATCAGTTCCTCCTTATGGATTTCCAACCATGCCTGAACGAGTTTGTTCTTTCCTTGGGGAAGTTCGCCTTCAATGATTTCACCGTCAGGAATCCTAATCACAGCCTCTTTGTCTTGACACTTGACATGGATATGAGGAAAATGATGTTGACGGTTGTCGTAATAATACATGGAAATGTATGATTCCATAGAACATTGTCAATACAGCCATAGTCGGATATTTTCTGCAAAAATAATAAAAAACAAAAACACCACACGGTTATTCCACCACAATCTTTTTCGTCTCGCCGCCCATTTTCACGAAATAGATTCCTTGCAGCAACTCCAATTTCGCCTTCCCATGGACTTCCTTGGTCAAAATGGTTTGGCCGAGGACGTTGACGACGGTCAATAAACCATAGCCTTCAATTGTTACATGTCCGTTGGAGGGATTGGGATAGACTTTGAAAGTGCTTCTGTGGTTTTCGCATACTTGGTCAAAGGGGAGGGTGCAGAATGTGGCTTCGGGACTTGTCGGTGAGGCGTAATGCGACCGCGTTTCCATTTTGCGTTGCGTGAAAGTGTAGGAAGTGCTCGGTGTAAGTCCTTCAAAAATCGGGGATGGCTGCCAATCCGAGCCGTTGATGTTGTACTCGTACCCTTCTGTGGCGACGAGGGTAATGCTCGTTTCGGTGTTGCTTTCCAGCAACGGGGCTTCGGGCATGGCTTGTTCGGCCTTCTTAATGGGTCCGACAAATGGCGAGGTTACGGCTCCCGTGCAGTTTTCGGCAGTGACTTGAACGCAAATTTGCTCGTCAATATCATCTTCAGTCAAAGTATAAGTCTGGAAGACAGCACCTTCAATATCCGTCGTGTTTCTTCGCCATTGGTAGGTCAATTCGCCTAAGTCGGAGATGGATGGTATGGAACTCAAATCGGCTTCGGCAGTCAGGGTTTGACCGAAAACAGGCTCCCCGACAATCTTGATTTCGCCAGTTAAAGAAGGTGTGATGCTGTCATTCAAAGCCCGTTCAATGGCACCGTAGGCGTTGAGCCGTCTGCCTGCGGCTACCAGTCCATCGAGCGAAGGCAGATAGTCGGCGCCGTCAAGCAGCGCTTGTTTTACTGAAAGGCAGAAATTGGCAGGGTCGTTTTTGCAGACTAGCATCTTTTCTTCGGGCAAGGCCGCATACATCAACGCGATGGTTCCAGCGACTTGCGGTGTGGCCATTGAGGTTCCCGTCGAGTTGATATAACTATTGTTGGGCTTTGTGGAATAGATGCTTGTGCCTGGCGCGCCAATGTCGATGTTGCTGATGCCATAACCGGCACTCCCGTATTTCTCGTCGGCTGAGGTGGTATTGGTGATGCCTATCAGATAATTGCCCGGACAGGCAGAGGGGACGTCGCCGACCACATCGACATTCACATTCATGTTGGGTCCGGCACCGCAACTCAATATGCCAAACGCCCCCATTTCGTCATACATGGAGCACCAGATGGGATAATCGTCGGGATTGCCATAATCGACTCCGAAAGATGAATTGGTGGCCACGATGAATGCCCCTTCCTCACCGTTGGTTTCATTGTATCGTGCCCGCATTTCCAAGGCGTAGGAATAGGCCTCCACAACGATGGATTCGTTGCTCGAGCTTCCACAAATGGACAAGACTTTCACATTCCAGTTGACGCCGCAAACCCCTTTCCCGCTGTTCCCGACAGCCCCAATGATGCCCGAAACATGGGTTCCGTGCTGGTTGCAGCCCATAGTCCCGTTGTGGTTGTAAGCATTCCATCCCCGATAGTCGTCAACATAGCCATTGTTGTCGTCGTCAATGCCGTTGTAGGGGATTTCGTGGTTGTTGGTCCAGCAGTTCAAGTCTTCGTGGGGTCCAGTCAGCGCCTCCAACGATGGTGTCGCCAGTGGCAGTGACGCCGCCCGTGGTGAATTCCTCCCAAGCCTGCGGCAGGCTCATGACGGCAGGTGCCCATTGCAAGTCATAATAGGTGTCGTTGGGGATGGATTCACGCATTATTATGTTGGTATGGTTGTTTTGTACGACCTTGACATCGGGATTGTAAGTCAGACGATGCATTTTCTCTTCCCGAGGCTCTTTGTCGTTCGCGATTTCGAAAAGCCAGATATTCAGCCTTTTGGATAGCAATCTCTTAGGCGTGATGCCAACATTGCAATTGACGGCAAAGGTCGAAGCATCCACGCCTTGCTCTAACCAGATGATGAGTTCGTTTTTCACATAAGTGGCTGACTCTTGGCTTTTGTCCTTTGCTGGGATTTGTTGCGCGAAGGAACACACGGACAAAAGCATTAGGCCTAGAATGGCTGCGGATTTGAGGAGGGTTTTCAAGGAAATGTGTTTTTTTGGTTACTTCAATAAGAATGTTTCACACAGCAAAAATAATCAAAAGAAATGAAACACGCAAGATTTCAAAAGAATTGCCTATTTTTGCACAAATCTTTCAACTGACAACTGAACAACTGATAACTGAACAACTGATAACTGAACAACTGAAACAAGATGGACGGAAAACGATTAGAAAAAGTAAACAGACTGATACAAAAGGAATTGGGCGATATTTTCCAGAAGGAACTGAAACCGAAAGTGTCCATGCTGATGATTACCGTGACGCGCGTCAATGTCACTTCCGACTTGTCGTATGCGCGGGTGTATCTGAGCGTTTTTGGCGTTGACGACAAGAAAAAAGTCGTCGAGGAAGTGGCGCAAAACGGCAAGGCCATTCGTGGCTTGCTTGGCAACCGCATCCGTCACCAGATGCGCGTGGTGCCAGAGTTGCGCTTCATCGAGGACGACTCGCTGGATTACATCGAAAACATCGACAACCTGCTGCATCCCGAAAAGTGAAACTGCCGCTGTTCATAGCCAAGCGTTACCTGCTCGCCAAGAAGAGCCACAACCTCATTAATATCATCACTTGGATTTCCATTTTGGGTATTAGTGTGGGTTCGTTTGCGCTCATCGTGGTGCTCTCCGCCTTCAACGGGTTGGAGAAGGTGATTTCGTCGATGAACAACCGCCTCACACCCGACTTGCAAATCGCTCCTGTGAAAGGCAAGACCATTGACCTGAAGGCTTTCCCATTGGGACAACTGCAAGAAATCCAAAGCGTTGGTTATGTGATTCCTACCATCACGGAAGATGCGCTTTTCCGCGCCAACGACAAGCAACATATCGGCCAAGTGAAAGGCGTGGGGCTTGAATACCAGAACATCGAAAGACTGAATGAAATCATTTTTGGTGACGGCGCTCTTCAACTTTCCGATGATGACGAGCATAGTTTTGCCGTTCCAGGTGCGGGCGTGGCTTGTTATTTGGGCATCAATGCCTACAACCCTTATGCGATGGTGCGCGTCTATGTGCCCAAGCGCGGCAACGCCTCCCTGATGAGCCTTGAAAACAGCTTCAACTCCGATGTGCTGACGGTGCGCAGCGTGTTTTCCACCGAGCAGGAACAGGACGAAAAACTGGTGCTCGTACCTTTTGATTGGCTTTCGGAACTGCTTGAATATGAGAACAAAGCCAACAATGTGGAACTTTTTCTTGCGTCCAGTGCAGATATTAATAAGGTGAAAAAGGAAGTGAGGACCGTGATCGGGGAGGACTTCACTGTGAAAAACCAGCAGGAACAGCAGGAAACGCTTTACCGAATCATGCGTTCGGAGAAATGGGCGGTGTATGTCATCCTCACTTTCATCCTGATTTTGGCCACTTTCAATGTGGTGGGTTCGCTCTCGATGCTGATGATCGACAAGCGGAAGGACACGGAAATCCTCAAGGCGATGGGCGCCGACAACCGCTTGATACACAAAATCTTCATGAACGAAGGCCTGTTGATTTCCGTGGCGGGCGGCATCATCGGGTTGCTGTTGGGTATCATTGTGGTGCTCTTGCAGCAGCAATTCGGTTTCGTGAAGTTCGGCTCGGGAGGCGGCAATTATGTCGTGGATGCTTATCCCGTCTTGCTGAAAGTCAAGGATGTATTGCTGATTTTTGCCACAATTTTGGCTGTAGGCTGCACTTCGGCTTTCCTCACTGTTCGACACGCGATGCGAAAATCAATGACTCAGAAGTCCAGATTGAACGACAGATAATACCTAGGCTTTTTTGCGATTTGTCCATCTTGTATTCCCCAAGCCACATCTCCTCTGACGAAATAGCCGAAAATGGTGGTGCGCAAGCCAAAGCCAACACCCCCGACCAAGGGTTCCTTCATCTCGGTGACGGTGATGTTGAGGTTGCCGTCGCTGATGTGGGTGTTGTAGAGCGAGTTGCTCGGGTCGTAAGGATTCCAGCCGGTCCAGGCGGTGCCCAGGTCGCCGAAAGCCACAAGCTGGAAGTCGCGGATGAATTTCATGTTGATGGGCCGGTTCATGAAGTAGCTGAACACGGGGAAACGTAGCTCACTGTTGAGCACAATGAAATTGTTGCCGTTGCGGATGTTTTGGCTGAAGCCGCGCATATTGGTGGCCAAAGTTTGATAAGCATAGTTTTGGGTATAGTCGATGGGCGTGCCCGTGTCGAATGAGGCCAAAATCCAGTTGTCGACGCCGCCCATGTAATAGATGAGTTTCCGTTGCCCAAATGAGGTGCTGCCCGCGATGCGGTTGGCCCAGATGAAATTGCGGCTGATGCGGGTGTAATGCCTGTAATCGAAGCCAGCTACAATCACGTTGGCTGTGTTTTTGGCGATTTTCTGGTGGTACTCAGCAAAAATCTTCCCTCTTGCACCGACAAGCAGATTGGTTCCGATTTTCTTCGAGTTGTCGTAAACGAGTTCACCACGCACGCCACCCCAGTTTTCGAAAACGTCCTTGTCGGCTAAGCTGTAATTGTCGATGGCCAAATTCACCTTTTGGTCATTGCGGTAAATGGCAGTGCCTCGCAGACTTAGGATTTCGCTGAAAGGATAACTCAACGTATAAAAAGCCTCGTTTGTGAAAGTGCGGTAATAGTAATTGGTGTAGTTGTCGGTGACGAAACGGTGCAGTGTGATGCTCTTGTCCAAGCGTTTGCCGAAGTCGCTGAAGCGAAGCATGTATTCGTTATTGGTGAGGCTCGTGTTGAGTTTCACGCCGAGTTCGATTTTGTAGTCTTCCATCAGGTCGTTCATCGTGGTGCCAAGGAAAATGTTGAAGCCTGAATTGAGGTAAATAGGTGCAAATCCTCCAGTGAATGGTTGGTAGCTGTAGTTCATGCTGGTGAAGTCGATTTGGCTCATCAGCTGGTCGGCAAAGAGTTCCACATAGTAGTTGTTAGGGCGTTGGATGGTGTCTTTCGGACGCGGTTGTGGGGCTGCACCTTGACCTTGTTGCATCAATTGAACCGAATCCGCCCCCAAGGGTCCGTTGATTTGCCTCTTGCGGCGGGCGTAACGGTAACTTGTTGAGAACCTGTGCCTTGATATAGGCTCAATGATGGAATCCTTTTTCTCTTCTTTCAACTTTTCAATCAAACGCTTTTGGGCGTAAGGGTTCAATTGGTTGAGGCGTTCTTCTTGGCCTCGTAGGATGGGCGACATGAAGAACTTCTCGCCGCTTTGTTCGGCTATCAGCATCGCGGCTTTGTGGTCGCGGGGCTGATAACTATAGTCGATGATGTTGGCGGAATAGTTTGTAAGTTGCTCACGCTTACCGAAATAGCGATAATTGACAATGGTGTCGATATGGCTGATGGCGCTGTCGAAGCGGATTTGGTAGAGGTTGTAGTAGCCGCTCGTGTCGTTGAGATAGAGCATGCTGCCGTCTTTTAGCGGCTCGGGCCGGACGTTGTTCGAGAAGCGTTGCTGGGTCAGGTTCTGCAAGACCACACCTTTATTAATATAGTTGTAGGCGAACAAATCGAACTGTTTGTTCTGGAAGCCGATTTCGTCATCGGCCTTAAGGGTGTCGTTGTTGCGATTCGAGCTGAACACGATTTGGTGGTCGTTGTAAGTGAAGACGGGGTCGAGGTCGGTGTGCCAGTCGTTGGTGATTTGTTCCAAAGTGTTGGAGAACAGGTTGTAGACGTAAATGTCGGGTTTGCCCATGCGGGTGGCAGCGAGCACGATTTTGCGACTTTTGTGAGCATATGAGAAAGAACTGACTTTCTGGAAATCAAACAGATAAGTGCTGGCTTTCTTCCCCGAGTTGACATCCAGGTTATAGAGTTGGATTTTGCCTTTTTCCTCGATGATGAACGACAGGATTTCGCCGTTGGGGTGCCACGCCAAAAGCGGAAACGAGGTGTCAATGTTCTCGTCGGAATGATAGCCCGCGCTGAACAGTTGCTGTCGTTTGCCGCTTTGCAAATCCTCAAGCCAAAGGCGTATCTTGCCCTCGTCGTTGCTGACGTAGGCCATCATTTTCCCGTTCGGGCTGATGCTAGGCTGTGTGAAAGTGCGGTATTTCTTGTATTTCAGCTTCATCACGTCGTTGGGCAGGCTCGTCATCAGGCTCTCGTAGCGGCTCTTGTAGAACGCATACCATTCTTCAATCAAGGCCTTGTATTCCTTGCCCGTGACGTAGAGCAACGCTTTTTTCACGTTTTGGCTGTTTTCGGCCAAGGTCAAGATGTCGTTGAAAGCCTTGCTGCCGTATTGTTCGTCGATGAAATTCCAGAACGAATAGCCTGCAATCAAGGCGTCGTTGTCGCGCAAGTGGTTGATTTTTCTGTAGTTGCCCGATGTGATGCCACGTTGCAGCTGGGCTTCCTTGTGGCTGTCCCAGTTGCCTGCGATGTAGGCTACCAGTCCGTCTTGGAACCACTGCGGGATGTCGTAGCGGTACGAGTTGCGGATTTGTGACCCCACCGAGATGCCATTCATCACTTGGCTGAACAACAACCTTGTGATGCCTTCGCGGATTTGTGCCTCGAAGTGGGTGTAGTCGCCATCGAAGTAAAGGATGACTTTCGACCCGATGATCTTGGTGATGCCGCCCGTATTACCGTTTTCTTCTTCTTCAAGGTTGATGTTGCTCTGCTTGAAGTCGGCCATGCTGTTGAAGACGATGAACTGGATCTTTTTTCCGAAACGGCTGTTGAGGCGCAACTCAAGGCGAGGAATTTGGTCTTTGGCGTAGGCTTGGGCGTATTTGGCGAGGTCGTTGCCACCTTGGTAGAAATATACGTCGAAGTTGTCGTTCATATAGTACGACCAATGGAAGTCGTTCCATTGCACACGGTTCTTCCCGAAAGGCATGTTCATCCCGTTGTAGAACTGGGCATGAGCCATCGGGGCTGCCAAAAACAGGGCCAACAAAAGAATCGCGTATGTTTTCTTCGAAAGCATCAAAAACGTTTTAGCCGACAAAGATAGGCAAATTCTTGTGATTATTGTAGAAAATACCTTATCTTTGCCCCGAAAAAGGGGTTTGTGTCCCGCGTCTCGTGTCCCGCAGTCCCTTGTCAAATCACAATTATGCTCAAATTCGAATCCTTCATCTTCAACCCGTTTGCGGAAAACACTTACGTCGTTTATGACGACGATACCAAAGACTGCGTCATCATCGACCCAGGCTGCTCAACGCCAGGCGAGGAGAACGAACTTTTTGGCTTCATCGATAGCCAAAGATTGAAACCATTGATGGTCATCAGCACCCATGGTCACATCGACCATATCCTCGGCAATGCAGCCGTCAAACGTCGCTATGGCATCAAGGTGGCGGCGCATCCCGATGTGCGCAACGACTACGAAAGCGTTCGTCAACAAGCCATGTTGTTCGGACTCAATACGGGTGCTGCTTGCGAGCTTCCCGACGTGGATTTGCAGGATGGCGAAAACATTAAAGTGGGCAACAGCACGCTGGAGGTCATCTGCACGCCTGGACATGCCCGAGGCAGCATCAGCCTCTATGCCGAAATGGAGGGTTGGGTCTTCACGGGCGATGCGCTCTTTTGCCGCAGCATCGGGCGCACCGACCTCGCCGGCGGCGACTATGCCCAACTGCGCGAAAGCATCAAAGGGCGACTATTCCGTTTGCCCGACGACACTGAGGTCTTTTCCGGCCACGGCGAAAGCACCACGGTTTTCGATGAACAACGGTATAATATGTACTTGTAATGAGGCGGTTGTTTATCATATTGGTTTTTATTGTACTGTCGTTTTCTGTTTATGGTCGGCAGGCAGAGACGCGCAAAATAGACAGCCTTCAAGAAGTGATGGCGAAGCAGGAGGGGATAGAGAAGGTTGAGACGATGATGGAGTATTCGCGAGCGCTGGCAGAGGTGTCGTTTGACGACTGTATTCATTGGGGAGAAAAAGCAATTGTAGAGGCAACCCAATTGCAGAATGACGAATTGGTTGCCAAGGCTTTTTGGAAGATAGGACTTCGTTACCTTAACCATTACGAGTTCGATTTGGCTTACGATAATTTTTGTCAGGCTATGGAAATCCTTGAAGGCAGGGGCGATTCTGAATTATTGATGGATGTGCTCAACTATAAAGGACGCGTTGAGTTGCTGATGGGCGAGATGGATGCTGCTCAATCTACATTTGATATGGATATGAAAGTGTCAGAGAATCTAGGCGATGAGGCGAATTGTGCTGACGTCATCAACAATTTGGCCTATATCTTTTTCAATCAGGATGATTTGGACAAATCGTTGGACTATTTTAAGGATGCACGTCATCGTTATATTCAATTAGGTGACACTTTATCTACAGCACAGTGCGATAATAATATCAGCAATATTTATGTTCAACGTCAGCAGTATGACCAAGCTCGTGCTGTTTTGGTGAAGGCAATTCCTATATTTGCGCATTATGGTGACGAGGCTTCATTGGCTCATGCGTATCAGAATTTGGGAACGGTTTATGCTTCAGGTCATGTCGATTTGGATTCTGCTATGTATTACTTGCATAAATCTATTGTTTGTGCCGAAAATGTGGGCGACCAGCTTACTTTGATAGAAGACGAACTCGAATTGGCGGGTGTTCTCAAACTTTTGAATAGGGATGGCGAGGCAATAAGTTTGTTTCAATCGGCTTTGCATTCCTCTGAAGTTGTGGGCTATACAAGTGGTATGTTAGATGCATATAAGAACCTAGGGATTTATTATAATGAGAAAGGCGACTTTACTACCTCGGCTATTTATTTAAGGAGGTGTATGGACTTGGCTAATGCAAAAGGCAATATTCTTTATGCCAATGTTGTCCGCCCATATTTGATAGCGGACTATGCTAGTTTAGGTCAACTGATGGATATGAAGAAGGAGCTGGGTTTGATGATAGATAACTATAAAGGCATCATCAATGAGAACAACGCATTGGACGAAGAACTGACCAAATTGAGGGAACATACAGAAGGATTGTTAGAACAATACGACTCCCAAAACCGGCAAATCGAAACGCTGCAAACCCAACGCGACCAGTACCGCCTCGCCTTATGTGGGCTGTTGGCCATCACGGTTTTCGTTTTGGCAGTGCTGATTGCCTATAAAATTGTTCGGAAAAATCGGGCTAAAATGTGAAATCTTGAAATAAAACCCTACCTTTGCAACCCGATTGAATCAACAATTAAACAGTTAAACAATCAACAATCAACAACAACCATGATCGAGAAAATCACATCATCACAACAAGCTATGGACCTGGAAGCCAAGTACGGTGCCCATAACTATCACCCGTTGCCGGTCGTCCTTGCCAAGGGTAAGGGCGCCAAGGTGTGGGATGTCGAAGGCAAGGAGTATTTCGACTTCCTTTCGGCTTATTCCGCTGTCAACCAAGGCCACTGCCACCCCAAAATCATCAAGGCCATGACCGACCAGGCCGAACGCCTCACGCTGAGCAGCCGCGCTTTCTATAACGACGCGCTGGGCGTTTGGGAAAAATATGTCACCGAATACTTTGGCTACGACAAGGTGCTGCCCATGAACTCGGGCGCCGAAGCCGACGAAACGGGCCTGAAGCTGGCCCGCCGTTGGGGTGTCGTCAAGAAAGGTATCCCGAACGACAAGGTGAAGATCGTTTGCTGCGAAGGCAACTTCCACGGCCGCACCATCACCATCATCACGATGAGCAACGACCCCGAGTCGTATGCCAACTACGGCCCCATGACGCCCGGTTTCATCCGCATTCCTTACAACGATGCCGACGCTTTGGAGAAAGTGCTCGAAGAACAGGGCAACGAAATCGCCGGTTTCCTCTTAGAACCCATCCAAGGCGAGGCTGGCGTTTATGTGCCGGACGAAGGTTATCTGAAGAAATGCTACGACATCTGCAAGAAGCACAACGTGCTCTTCATGGCCGACGAGGTGCAGTGCGGTATCGCCCGCACGGGTAAGATGCTGGCTTGCGACCATGAAGGCGTGCGCCCCGACATCCTCATCTTGGGCAAAGCCCTCGGTGGCGGTGTGGTGCCGGTTTCGTGCGTCTTGGCCGACGACGACATCATGCTGAACATCAAGCCTGGTGAGCACGGCTCCACTTTCGGTGGCAACCCGATTGCCGCCAAGGTGTCCATCGCTGCCCTTGAGGTCATCAAGGAAGAGCATCTGATGGAGAACGCCGAGCGTCTGGGTAAGATTTTCCGCGAGGAAATCAGCAAGATTAAGAGCCCGATGATTGAGAAAGTGCGTGGTAAAGGTTTGCTCAACGCCGTGATCATCAAGCCTAAGGATGGCAAGGAAGCTTGGGATGTATGCCTCAAGATGCGCGACCTTGGCCTGCTGGCCAAGCCCACCCATCAGCACATCATCCGCTTCGCTCCGCCTTTGGTCATCACCGAGGCTGAGCTCCGCGAAGCCATCGAAATCATCAAGAAGGCGATTGCCTCCTTCGAATGAACAAAAAAGCCTTCCGTCAGGAAGGCTTTTTTGTTGAAAAACATGCGTCTGCGTCAATGCTCTGGTAGTGAATGTGATTTGTTATCGTGCCTTTGTGAAGCGTATAGGCGTAACGATGCGTTGATGTGCCTGCCTCGGCACCTACCAGTTGTGTGGACTTGCACCTCAGCCACGGAGCCGAGCATTCGCCCGCAGAACGCATGTATTGACATTAAAGTGTTGTTGACCAGTTGGTTTCTTGAATAGTGTTGTCCACTTTGCGGAGTTCTTTGCTCAGTCGGTCAACCTCTTTTTGCAAGGCAGGCACATCCACCGCGCTCAAAATCTTGATTTCGGTGCGGACGGCGCGTTGGGCCAAACGGCTGGCGTCGTTGATGAGGCCGTGGTAGGCCTCGATGCGCAGGTTGAGGCTGTCGCGACGGGACAAGAGTTCGGTCAAGGTGCGGCCTTCAACCATGGTGCGGCTGTTGACGAGGTTGATTTGTGCAATCAGTTGCTCCTGCTGGTCGATGCAACGGTTCAGTTCATCGAGCAGGGCGACGGGGTCTTCGGCAGTTTTCTCGCCTTCCTGCACGGTGGCGTTGACGGTCAGGCGCGAGCGCAATTGCGCGATGCGCTGACTCAAATCGGAACGTTCTTGTAATGCTTCTGCTAACTTCATGATTTATAGGATTATATTATTGTTCTTGAAAATCTCTTCAACGGCATCCTCGTATTCTTTCAGCGCGTTAATCTTCTTGATTTTGCGCCAAACGGCTTGCGGCTCCTCGAAATCGTTCATCAGGTATGACCACAATTCCTTCATCCTGCCCAACACCTTCGGGCTGCCTCCTGCATGGCGCAGACGGTCCTCGTAAAGGTCGAGGACATAATTGTGCAGGCGTTCGTTTTTCTCCTGTAGGGACGCACCGCGTGCGTCCGCAACACCGTTTTTTATTTGTTCCGCCAAAAACGGATTCGCCAAAATGCCGCGCCCTAGCATGAATTGGTTGATGAGCGCAGGGGATTGCGGGTCTGCGCCCGCAATGACGTCTCGGGGTGACATTGTGCCTATGGGTGTCATTGCGGGCTTGACTCGCCATCTCACGAGCGACGATGATTCTATCACCCCCAGAATCCTCTCAAACTCGTCCACCGAAAAAATATCCCCATTATACACCAACGGCGCATTAATATAAGGTATTAATGCTGCAAACCGCTCCACGTCGGCTTCGCCTTTGTAGAGCTGCTTCCCGATGCGTGGGTGGATAATCAATTCGCTGAGCGGGAAACGGTTGAAAATCGGGATGATGGCCTCGATTTCATCGGGACTGCAATAGCCCAACCGGCATTTCACGCTGAATTTCATGTCGCCGATTTGATCGAAAATCCTTTCAAACATCACCGACACCATGTCGGGATAGGGCAGGAGGCCGCAGCCGCGTTTCTTGTTGGCCACCCTCGGGAACGGACAGCCCATATTGAGGTTGATTTCCTTGTAGCCCAGTTGTTCGCATTGCTTGGCGAAACGCAAAATCTCCTCCGCGTCGGTGCTGAGGATTTGGGGCGTAAGCGTCTTAACGTCGTTGCAGCGTGGGTCGATTTCCTCGCCTTGCAGGTTCTTTGCGTTGCTTTCTTTGTGGATTCCCGTGAAGAAGGGCGTATAGAACTTGTCGATGCCGCCGAAATGCCGCTTGAAGACGTTGCGGAACGGCGCATCGGTGATGCCTTGGAAAGGACCCAAAGAAAGCTGCACGGTCGGGTTCATGGCTTCTTTTTCTTGGTTTTCGGAGTCTCGGTGGTTTTCTTGCCTTTGCCCAATCCCAACAACGCCACGACGGAAAGGGTAATCAATTGGACGAAAGTGAGATAGACGGCGATGCGGCCGAGGTAGTCGCCGTGCTTGGCGTAGAAGGTCACTTTCTTGTTGACTTTCAAGCTTTCGCGGATGGCGTCGGGCACCCAGTAGTGGGTTTGTTGCAGTACGTCGCCGCGCTGGTTGATGAAGCCCGAGCGACCCGTGTTGGCCGAGCGCGCCACGCAACGGCGGTTCTCGATGGCGCGCAGCTTCGAGAACTCGAAATGCTGGCGATAGCCGGGCGTGTGTCCCCACCAGCCGTCGTTGGTGATGACGAAAAGCAGGTCGGCGCCTTTCTTGCAGAAGGTGCTGACGTATTCGCCGAAAGCCGATTCGTAGCAGATGGCTGCACCGATCTTGTGGTCGCCGAAACTCATCACTTTGGCTTCGGCATCAGTCTTCAAGGTGCCGCGTGCGATGCCCATCGTGATGCTGTAGTTCTTCAGGAAGCCCATCCACTCGGGGATGGCCTCCACGCCGGGCGTAAGCTGTGACTTGTTGCGGTGCTGCAAACTAATCGTGTCGATGAGCAGGGCCGAGTTGTGGCAGTAATAATAATGCCCGTCGCCAATAGGCCGCGCTGGGAAGTCGTCCTCCATGCCTTGGGGCACAAATTCGTAGGTGGTGCCGCCGATGATGAAGGCCGTTTGCGGAACGCGTTGGATGCAATCGTGGAGTTGTTGCAAAGCCCTCACCTTGTCGGTCTCATGCAGCCAAATGCCTTCTTGGATGGCCGATTCCGAACTGACGATGAAGCGCGTCTTGGGCGTCACCAACGGCAGCGAAAGGTTGATGTTGTTCTGGATCACTTGGTCGTAGAACTGCTTGTCGAACTGCTCGTTCCAGGGGTCGCAGTTTTGCTGGACGACGACGACTTCCGTGTCCTCGCCTTGCTCTTCGTAATGGTTGTAAACCCTTTTGCTGACCAGGATGGGCACCAAGAGGATAATCAATTCCAAGCCGATGCTGAGCATCAAAGGCTTGGTTTCTTTCGTTTTGAAATATTGCAGAATGTTGGCAACCAGAATGTTGACAAGCAGAATCCATAACGTTCCCCCAGCCATGCCTGTCAGTTCGTACCACTGCACCCAACTTACCGTAGAGGAGAACACGTTGCCCAAGTTGAGCCACGGCCACTTGGCGGCCCAATGGTAGGTGAGCAGCTCGAAGGCCATCCAGTAGGGGATGAGGAAGAGGTTGCCCCACGGTTTGTTGTAGACACGCTTCTTGGTGATGTGGAAAAACCAAAACACGGTAGCCATGAAGAGCGCGTTCAGTATCCATGCTGCAGTGGCGGCTGGCGTGGCGTTCCAAATCCACCATGTGGTGGCCACGTTCCAGACGAGGAAGGCGAGGAACGAAAGCCAGAACAGCTTGCCGCTTCCGTCTTTCGCGATGCGGTCTTCCATCATCAGCAGGGGGACTAACCCGACGAAAACCAGCGGCGCGATGCCCCATGTGGGCCATGCCGCCGTGAGCAAAGCTCCGGTGAGGACGGACAATAAGAGGTTGCGAATCTTGGGGCTATTGGCGGCTCTTGTGCTTCCCGACGCGTTGCGCTGTGCTTTTCCTTCTCCTTTTTTTGATTTATTCATTGCAATTTTCTGAAATTTCGTGCAAAGGTACAGTTTTTTACCCTATCTTTGCCACAAATTTTTTGACCAATGAAGAAGATATATCAAGTGGCAGGTCACAGGTTTTCGGTTGTCATGCCCGACAGCCATTTGGCGTGGGGCGAAATGACCCCTTATGAGCCTTTTTTGGTGGAGAACGACAACGACTTGGCTTTTTCGATCGAGATGGTCGATGCGTTGCCCGATACATCCGGGAAGCACAAGATCACTGTGAGCTGCGAAGCTCCCGATGCCCCTCGTATCGTGCTGTATGACTGGAATGGGATTTGGTTGATGGAAATCGCTCCAACCTCCGAGGCGCCAATGCGGGTTTGTCTTCTTGTCGATAAGGCATTCAAGAAGGCTCAATTCCGCGTGCTCGGTAGTCTCAGGTTTTCCATTGGCACGGTGATGATGTTGATGTTCGCTTTCAGTACGGCCCAAAAGAGCACCTTGCTGATGCATTCTTCAGTCACGGTCAAAGATGGGAAAGGCTATCTTTTCCTTGGCAAAAGCGGTACGGGCAAGAGCACGCATAGCCGGCTGTGGATCGGGAATATACCAGGATGCGAATTGCTTAACGACGACAACCCGGTGTTGCGCGTGATGGATGACGGCGAGGTGCGCGTCTATGGCTCTCCGTGGAGCGGCAAGACGCCGTGTTACCGCAATCTGGACTATCCCGTGGGTGCCATCGTTAATCTGAAACAGGCCAAGGCGAACACAATCCGCCAACTCTCCCTCGTTGAGGCTTACGCGGCGATGTATGTGTCCTTCTCTGGCTATCGGTTTATCAAGGAAATGGCTGACGGGCTACATGCCACTAATGAGAGAATTGTCACCAGCGTGCCTTGCTTTGGCCTCGACTGCTTGCCCAATGCCGAAGCCGCTTGGCTGTGCTATAACAACGTTTCGAAATGATGGAAGAATTGATGAACTCCGAAATTGTGCAACACCTGCTCGAGGGTAGAACCATCCAGCTTTCTCCTCAAGGCAACAGTATGTTTCCCTTTATCCATGGTGGAAAGGACAAGGTGTTGGTCCAACGCAAAGACAAGATAAGACTGGGCAACATCGTGTTGGCATTCCACCAAGGCAAATGGATCTTGCACCGCGTCTATGACAAGGATGCCCGACGTATCACCTTGATGGGTGATGGCAACACGAATGGCGTCGAACTGGTGAAAGAAGGCGATATCTATGGAACCGTGATCGCCATCATTTCTCCTTCCGGACGCTCTCGCAAGCCCCGCAAGGCCTTGTTTTGGAGAAACACGCTTGCCGATAGGAAAATCTTGCTGAAAATCGTCAGAAAATGGAACAAATTGTTTCGCAAACAACACAATGATAATACCTTATGAGAACGAAAAAAGGATTCAACCTGCGCACCTTGGGCAACGAGTTTGTCCTGACCGCCGAAGGTCTCGAGGTCTCTGATGTCAATAAAATGGTCTCCATGAACGCATCGGCCGCTTTCTTGTGGAAAGAAGTGGAAGGCAAGGATTTCGATGCCGAAACATTAACCGGCCTTTTGTTGGGCGAATACGATATCGACCGCGAAGTTGCCGAAAAAGATGCTGCCCGCCTTGTCCGAACCTGGAAGGAGGCCAACATCGTTGAGGATTATTAATTAATAAGGTGTTCGATGACTTCTTCCGAAACCCACTATTTCGTACTGCTCCGCGCGGCCTTGTGGACCCAGCCCGTCCATTTCGCCGAACCCGTCGATTGGAAGGCTGTCATGCGCATAGCTTCCCATCAAGGTAATGCGGCTCTGTTGAGCGATGTGGCTACCAGAATGACGGGCAGCAACAGCCCCGATGCCACGACGCTGGCGAAAATGCGCGACAGCATGCGCGCCAATCTGGTCCATCAAATGAATCTGAAATCGATCTTGGTTTCGGTGGTCCAAAAACTCCGTCAACACAACATCGAACCCGTGCTGCTCAAAGGTTTCGGATTGGCAATGCTTTACCCCAACCCGAACTTGCGACAGTTTGGCGACACCGATCTTTTTGTCGGCCTTGCCAACTTCCATGAAGCCTGTGCCCTGGTTCGTGGCATGCCTGGATGCTACAATTGGGGAGAGGAAGTGGATGTGGGACGGCACTACAATGTCGAGTTTGGCCCCTATCCGATGGAAATACACCGCGTTAGTGCCGAGGTGATGGATAGGCAGGAGAAGTTGGCCTATGCCGACATTGAACGAGATGGCTTGTTCGAGAACACCCGGAAGGTCGATTTGGAGGGCTTCGAATTGTCGGTCCCGTCAATGGAATTCGTGGTATTCTTCACCTTTTCCCACGCTTGGCACCATTTCCTGACCACAGGCGTGGGGCTGCGCCAACTCTCCGATGTGGCCATGGCACTCCATGCCTACCATGGGCAGCTCGACCTCGACAAACTGCAACGCTGGCTCGCCTCCATGCATCTGATGCTCCCTTGGCAAACCTTTGGTTGCCTGATGGTGGAGCATCTCGGCCTGCCCGATGACCAAATGCCGTTTTATGAAGCTTCGTGCCATCGCAGGGCACAAAAGCTCTTTGCCCGCATCATGGAGGAAGGCAACTTCAAGCGTGACAACAACTTCCGCCGCAACAAACCGAAAGGACGCTTTTGGCACAAAGCCCATACCTTTCTCTGCATCTTCGTCGATTTCTTCCGCTTGGTCAAGATCTTCCCTCGGCATGCCTTCCGTGAATTGCAAACCTCGTTCCGCTATGGGCTGGGCAAGTATTTCCACCGACACGATTGAGCTTGCCTTTCCCGTTTTGGATTATTAATCTGCAGAAAAAAAAGGAAAAATGAAGTTTTTTTTTTCTTGCGTATGAAATAATTGCTTATTTTTGCAGCCGATTTTTAAACGATCGAAAAACAAGTAATCAACAAATTGTCTAACTAAAAAAAGTAAAAAAATGAAAAAGATGAACAAAATGTACGAAGCCCCTGTGGCTGAAGTGATTGAAATCAACAACGTTGCTGTCCTGATGGAATCGACGACGGGTACTCCCGCTGGTGGCGGAGATGGATTCGGTGAAGATTAATTTGCAGTAGATTATTCAGAAGAAGTACTAAAAGATGAAGAAGAAAAGATTGTTTGTCACGATGTGTATGATGGGCGGCTTCGCCTTGCTCATGTCGTCGTGCAAAAAAGCAAATGAATCCGTTGAGGTGTCTATCAATCTGCCTCAGTGTGAGGAAAAAGCTGATGGAAGGGCTTATATTGACTTCGCCAATGGCGGCGCATTTAAATGGAATGCCGAGGACCAAGTGGCGATTTACAATCTTGATGCCCAAAACGGCGCCAATTCCGAAAGAGCCATCTATCAAACCACGGCTAGCGCTGCTGGTCAGGCAACAGCTCGGTTCTCTTTTGCGAGCGGCGACCAACTTTCGGCCAAGAAGAGCGGATATTTTGTTTTCTACCCGGTTTCCAAGCTTGATGGCGAATTGGGAGAGGACAACTACCAGAATTTCTCGGTGAGCGCCACGCAGCAGTACTCCAAGGATCTTAATGCCAATCCTACCATCGATCTCGAGTCAATGGCTATGGCTTGCACACTCGGTTCCTTGAATGGCACTTTTACCTTGAAGCATATCTTCGGTATTTTGAGATTGAAGCTTAAAGGTGAAGGTAATGTGACCCGCATCGTTGTTGAAGATTCGAGATTCAACTTGAACGGCACCGTTGGAATGAAACTCCATGCCGTTGACATGGATAGATTCACTTCCTTGCAGAACATGTACATTAACGATGATGATCCTTATGCAAACGACAACTTCGTGGCTGCTTGGAATGACTACAAGGAAGAGTTGAGCTACTCGGTCGCTGGCGGTAATGAGGGTAAGACCATTACGCTCGAATGCCCCAGCATTGGCTTGAATGGCGACACTGAAACTCCTTTCTACGTTGGTCTTCGTCCGGGTGCCCTGAAGTATGGTTTCAAAGTGTATGTGTATATTGAAGGCGAAAACGAACCGCACGTTCTTGACTACACTGGCCAAAACAACCTGCACTATGGCATCAAGGCTGGCGTGATCAAAAACATTTCGGCTACACTCTAAAGCACATTAGCATCCAATGAATGAAAGCAAAAGGCACTTCCTTGCGGGAAGTGCCTTTTTTGTTGTCCCTTGTAGATTCATTGCCCCCGCCTTGTGTCCCGCAGTCCCGTGTCAATTGATTATGCAAACCGTTACTTACCATCTCGAATTTGCGCTGTATGGTGAATAAAAAAAGAGACGCGATGCGTCGCGTCTCTACAGGGGTGTGGTACCGACGGGAATCGAACCAGTGACACGAGGATTTTAAGTACGTTGCTGTACCCACTTAGCGACGGTACCTCCGTTTTTGCGCTGCAAAGGTACGACTTTTTTCTTTCACGGCAAGAAAAAAACTTCAAAAACACCGTTTTTTTCGCTTGAAAAAATATTTCTCGTTGATAATCAGCATGATAAAAACCGTGCAATATAATTAGGGCAATAAAAATTTGCCCAATGAGTTAAAAAATCGGATATTTGCACGCTCAAATTCCTGGTTTCCCTTGTGGGAGGGTGGGGTTTGTGTCTAAGATGATATGGTTATGAGAACTTCTTTCCTGAAATATGTGATGATGGCCTGCCTATTGGCGGGCTGTGGCCTGGGCGCATTGGCGCAGGCCGATGTGGATTCGCCTTATTCGCTCTTCGGAGTGGGGCAATTGCGTGGCAAGTCGATGAACGTCAGGCTGAAAGGCATGGGAGGCGTTGGCAACGCGATGTATGCCGGCGGCATGATCAACACCGCCAATCCGGCTTCCTATGCCAAGATAGATTCGTTGGCATTCCTTTTCGACGCCGGGTTCTACTTCAAGTCATCGACGTTCAGCACGTCCAACCTCACCGAGCCTTCGCGCAACGCTTCGTTCGACAACGTCTCGATGGCCTTTGGTCTCTTCCCTTGGTGGAAGATGGCGCTTGGTGTGCAGCCTTACAGCTCGTCGGGCTATACGATGCGGGTCAGCAAGTTGGTTCCCGAGATGGGTTCAACCATCACGCGCTTCAAGGGGTCGGGCGGCCTCAACCAGGTGTTTTGGGGCAATGGTTTCAAGATCGGGAAGCATTTTGCCGTTGGCGCCAATGCCTACTATGTGTTCGGCAACACACAGAGCGAGACATCGCTCTATTTCCCCGATTCGTCCTATTACATCGGCACGCGCCGCAACCTCGACGTGATGGTCAATTCCTTCATGTTCGACTATGGCGTGCTCTACAACACGAATCTCAGCAACGACATGAGCCTGAACGTCGGTCTCACCTATAGCCAAAAGGTGAACCTCAAAGGCGAGCAAACCCTTTTCGTGCGCTCCATCGAAGAAGACGTGGAAGCCAATGTGGAGTACCTGATTGATACCGTCGCATACGGAATCACCCACTCGAAGACCACGATGCCTCAAGGCTTGGGCGTCGGGGTGACTTTGCAGAAGAACGAGCGTTGGACCGTCAGCGCCGACTTCAACTGGACGCAATGGTCGCAGTTTGCCCGCCAGGGCGTTACCGAGAGCCTGAGGGACGCTTGGAGCGTGGCAGCTGGTGCCGAGTTCACGCCGCGCCACACCTCGGTGACGGGCTATTTCTCACGCGTCACTTACCGCTTTGGCGGATTCTATGAAAAGGGCTTCATCAACTTGCCGGGCAACGATGGCGTAGACCATAATATTAATAAGGTAGGCATCACGGCTGGCATGTCGCTACCCTTGCCTCGCACGCTGTCCAAGGTCAATATGGCCTTTGAGATTGGCCAATACGGCACCCGTTCCGGTGGTTTGATCCAAGAGCGTTATGCCAAGATGGACGTAGGCGTTTCGGTGCACGAGCTATGGTTCATGAAGCGGAAGTACAAATAAGCCAGGCACGCCTCGATTTTGGAATGATATTTGAAAGAAGAAGAAACAAGTTAAACACTAAAAATAAACAGAGATGAAAACGAAAAGATTAATGATGATTGCCGTCGCAATGGGAATGGCAATGAACGTAACCGCCCAAGAGGCCTCCGAGTCGAAGTATGGAGCCGACAGTGTGGCCTGCGTAACCAACCTCTCCATCTATGGCGAAGCCTACAAGCAATGGGAAGCCAACAAGTTCTCGCCCGAGTCCATCAGCATGGAAATGGTCAGTGCGTGGAGAGAGGTGTTTCTCAACTGCCCCCGTTCCAGCCAGTTGATCTATACGAGAGGCGAGAAAATCATGGACTACTTCATCCGCACCAATCCGAGCGAGAAGGACGCCTACATCGACACCATCTGCATGATGATGGACAACCGCGCCAAGTATTTCCCGACCGATGCGAAGACGGGTGGCTCGCAAGTGGCCAACATCATGGGCAGAAAAGGCCTGTTGATCTACACCTACAACAAGAACCGCTACGAAGAAGCCTACAACGTGCTGAAAGAGGCCGTTGCCCTCGATGCCACGCAGTTGCAAGGTGCCTACATTGACGCCTACTTCAAGGCCACCATCGACATGGTGAACAACAACAAGGCCGAGAAGATGGAAATCATCAACGTCTATCAGGAGCTTTCCGAAGTGCTCGACAACAACATTTCGGCTTTGGCCACCACCGAGACAGAACTCGTTACCGCCAAGGAAGAGGCTGAGACCTCTGGCGATGCCGATGCCGTGGCTAGTTTCGACAAGCAAATCGAGAAGAACGAAAAGAACATCAACATCAACAAGGGCGTGAAGAACAACCTCGACAACCTGTTCTCACCCTTCGCCTCTTGCGAAGACCTGATCAAGGTGTTCAGCGCCAAGATGGCTGAGACACCCAACGATGTAGTACTGCTCAAGCGTATCACCACCATTCTCGATAAGAAGGACTGCACCGACTCGAAGCTCTTCCTGGACGCTGCCGTCAAACTCAACGAACTGGAACCCAGCCCCGAGGCTTCCTACAGTTTGGGCGTCAAGTTCTTCAAGGATAAGAAGTACAGCGATGCAGCCACCTTCTTCGACCAAGCCACCAAGACGGAGAACAACGACCGTAAATACCGTGCCTACCGCAACTTGGGTATGTGCTACGAGAACATGGGCAGCCTGTCGCGTGCCCGCGACATTTACAGAAGAGCCGCCCAAGTCGACCCGACCAACGGCGAGCCTTACCTTCTCATCGCCATGCTCTACGCGCAAAGCTCCAAGCAGTTCAGTGGAGAAATCGAAAGCCGCGCCGTGTATTGGGCTGCCGTCGACAAGTGCAACAAGGCCAAGGCCATCGACCCGTCAATCGCCGACCGCGCCAATAGCCTGATTCGCTCCTACACAGCCGCCTTCCCGGCGATGGAGACCATCTTCTTCAACGACTACAGCGAAGGCCAGAGCTTCAACGTCGGTGGCTGGATTGGTGAAACCACCACCATCAGAGCCAAGAAGTAATTTGAAACGCATCCTGAAAATAGGGATCATAGCCAACATCACAGCCTTCGTGGCTGTGATGTTGTTTTCGTGTGCCAACCCCGACGCCGTCATCCAGGCCATAGGGTCAGACGACACATTGTCGGGCATCATCGCCGACAGCGTCGTGTTCTATCGCAGCGATTCGGGCGTGATTAATCTCGAACTCCACACGCCGCGCATGGTGCGTATGGATACTGAGGACGACATCATGGAGTTCCCGTTGGGCTTCGATGTTTATATGTTCGACAAAGGCCAAAAGACCACCGAGCTTCATGCCGACTATGGCAAAAGCTATGGCAAGAGCCTGCTGATCGAAGCCGTCGGCAACGTGATGGTGAAGAACTTCGGCAGCGAAGAGACCATGTTTTCCGACAAGCTCTTTTGGTACCAGGAACAGAAAATGATTTACACGAGGTCGCGCGTGAAAATCGTCACCCCCGACAAGCAAATCGAGGCCGACAGTTTGGTGGCTCGTGAGGATTTTTCTGAATACACCATGTATTCGGGCAGTGCGTTGCTCGATGTCGACGAGGAGGATTAGGCTATGGGAAGTTGGACTATCGTTGCGATTTCGTTGTTCTTCTCCGCCCTATGCTCGGGCTTGGAGATTGCCTTCAACAGCATCAACCGCCTTCAATTGGAGGTGGAACTGACGAAAAGCTCGTTTTCTGCCAAAGTCATCAGCATTTTCTCGAAGAACCAGTCGCGGTTCATCACTTCGCTGCTTTTGGGCAACAACATTGCTTTGATTGTCTACGGCATGAGCATGTCAGAGTTGCTCCTGCCTGTGGCACAACGGGTTTTGCCTGCTTCCATCGAAAACGAATTCACGATTCTGTTGGTACAGACCATCCTTTCCACTTTGCTCATCCTGCTGGTGGGTGAGTTCCTGCCCAAGATGCTCTTCCGTATCAACCCCAATGCCATCCTGTCGTTTTTCGCCTTGCCGACTTTCATCTGTTACTGCCTGCTGTATCCGCTGATCCTCATCTACACAGGCATTTCGGAGTTCATCATCCGCTATGTGCTGGGACTGAAAGTCGACAGGGAAGAATACAAGTTCAGCACGGTCGACCTCAACGACTACATCGCCGAATATGCCGACCAAGAGGAAGCCGACGAGGACATGCAGCAGGAAATCCAGCTGTTCCAAAACGTGATGGAGTTTCGCTCGGTGAAGCTGCGCGAGTGCATGGGTCCGCGCAATGAGATTGAGTCGGTGAGACTGACCGATTCCATCGACGAAGTGAAAGCCCGTTTCGAAGAGACCAAGCATTCCAAGCTGATTGTGATAGGCGAGGGCATCGACGACATCGTGGGCTACATCCACCTGAACGATGTGGTACGCGCCAAGGCCGAACATCGCGAAGTGGCTTTGGCCGACCTTATCCGCAAAATCGACTTCTTCCCCGAGACCTACACTGCCGACCGATTGCTGAAGCATTTCATCCAGAAGCACCAAGGTGTGGCCGCCGTGGTCGACGAATTTGGCGGCACGGCGGGCATCGTCACGATGGAAGACGTGGTGGAGGAGATTTTCGGCGAAATCGACGATGAATACGACGTGGAGGACGAGGTGGAGAAGGTGGTCAACGACAATACTTTCGTCTTTTCGGCCCGCCTCGAAATCGACTATCTCAACGACACTTACAAACTCGACCTGCCCTCTTCCGACGACTATGAGACCTTGGCCGGACTGATTCTCCATTATTGCGAGAGCATTCCCGAACAAGGGCAGGTGATAAAAATAGGCCATTACCGGGTCAAAATCCTCAAGGCTTCGCACATGAAACTTGACGAAGTGGAATTGCAACTCCATGATAAATAATTGATATACAAATTATTAAATTAACAACAAAGGGAAAAATCGCGGGGCAGAAAAATAAAAATCGCACATTTGTCCCGTTGAGTTGAAATCTTTACTAAATTTGCACGCTCAAAATTGAAGTTTAATAGTAAATAGAAAATAGCATTATGGCAGCAATTGAAAAAATCAGAAGACGCTCAGGATTGCTCATCGCAATCATCGGTATCGCATTGTTGGCGTTTGTCTTACAAGACCTTTTCCAGAGTCAAGGAAGAAACACTGGCCCGACCTTGGCCGTTGTTGATGGCGACAAGATTTCGGTGAGAGACTATGAGCAACTCAAGGAAAAGAACCTCGAGTCGAGAAAAATGCAAACCAACAACAACAACCTCTCTTCGGCTGAGACCTACAGCATCTACAACAACACTTTGGAAGAGATGATCAAGGAAAACCTCATGACCAAGGAATATGAGGCTGCTGGCATTGGTGTCACCACTGAGGAATTGGTCGACCAACTGACGGGCGACAACCCGCACGCTTGGGTTGTGCAGAGCTTCAGCGATGCTAACGGCGTGTTCGACAAGAATCGCGTGATAGAATATCTCCAAAACCTTGACCAGCTTCCGGCCGATTACTACAATCGTTGGCTTGACTTTGAGAAATCAGTGAAACAAGACCGCCTGGAAAACAAGTTCAACAACTTGGTGAAGGCTTCCTTCTTCCTGCCTCAAGCTTTGGCCCAGAAGTATTACGAGAACAAGAACCTGAAGGTTTCGGCCGATGTTATCGCCTTGCGTTATGCCACCATCCCGGATTCGACCATTGTGGTGACGGATGCCGACAACAAGGCTTTCTACGAGGAGAACAAGTATCGTTATGAGACCGACGAAAGACGCGACATCGACTATGTTGTCTTCGACATCAAGCCTTCGCTGGAAGACCGTCAGGATGCCTTGAAGGCCGTGCAGGATTTGAGAGCCGACTTCGTCGCCACCGAGAACCCCATCTCGTTTGTCAATGCGAACTCCGACCAGCGTTACGACAGCACTTGGATGGGCAGAAAAGACGTGCCTGAGCAAATTGAGAAGCCTATTTTCGACAATGGCAACGGCATGGGTTATGTGTTTGGCCCCTACGAAAACGATGACGCCTTCAACTTGGTACGTATCGTCGACATGCAAAGCCGTCCCGACTCATTGAAAGCCAGCCATATCCTCATTGGCTATAAGGAAGCTTATGGCAGCCAGGACACCATCAGCAAGGAACAAGCCGAAGCCAAGGCCAACGAACTTCTGGCCCAGCTGAAAGCTGCCAAGAACAATGACGAACTCTTCGCCGAGCTGGCCGCTGAATACAACACTGACGCTACCAAGGACAAGGGTGGCGACCTCGATTGGTTCACCGATGGCACCATGGTGGCTCCCTTCAACGAGTTTGTGGTCAACAACCCCGTGAGTTCGTTGGGTGTGGTGGAGACAGTGTTTGGCTATCACGTCGTGAAGGTGACCGGCAAGACCGAGGCTCAGCCTAAGGTTCGTTTGGCTTTCCTGACCCACGAAATCTCGGCCAGCACGAAAACCTACCAGAGCATTTATGCCCAGGCCAACAAGTTCGTGACCGAAAACAGGACCTTGGACCAATTCAACCAATCCATCGAAGAGCAAGGGCTCACCAAGCGCACCATGCCGAGAATGAACAAGTCGACCTACCAAATCGCTGGTTTGGACAACCCGCGTGAGATTGTTCGTTGGGCTTTCGACAACAATACCAAGAAAGGCGATGTTTCTGAGAAGATTTTCGAACTCGACAACATGTTGGTTGTGGCCGCTCTGACGGGTGTCGTCCATGAGGGTTATGCTCCTTTGGACGTCGTCGTCGATCAGGCCAAATATCAAATCCTGAACAAGAAGAAGGGCGAAGTGGCCGTTGAGAAGATGAAAGCTTGCGGCAACGACGTCAACAGAATGGTGAGCGAATTGGGTGCTGAATCGACCACCGTTTCCGACATCACGATTGATTCGCGTGTGTTGGGTAACTTTGGCGTTGAGGCCGACATCGTGGGTACGTTGCTGGGCATGAAGGAAGGCAAAGAAGTGGGCCCCATCGCAGGCAACAGCAGCGCTTTCATCCTCAAGAACGTGAGGTTCGCTCAGCCTGCTGCCACCACAGACTATACCGATGTCATTCGCGAAAAGTCGAGCCAGTTCACCAATAAGGTGACCAATGGTGTCTACAACGCTCTGAGAAATCAGGCCAAGATCAAGGACAACAGAACCGAGATCTTCTAAAAGGAAGTTTTAGTTTCGACAATAGATAATTGTTTTAAATGTTTGCAGGTGCGTCGGATGAGTCACGGCGCACCTTTTTTCGCCTTTTAATACTAATATGCCCCGGCGAGCGTTATATCATTAATTGAAGATGATTAATCACATTATAAAAGAACAAACCAATGAGAAAACTGAAATGCTTTATGTTCGTTGCAGCCTTGGCTTTGGCCTTGATTGGCTGCCGCAAGCCTGTTGAGGTTTCTTTCGCTTTCAACGAAAAAGAGGTGGCCTCGGAAGGGCAAACTTTTGACTTGGGTCTTGAGTCGAATGGCGACTGGACCATCACTACGTCGGCGGAATGGGTCAGCGCGACGCCAAATTCGGGTTCGGGCAATGCTACGCTGAGCGTGACGGCATCGCCTAACACCACCTCGGATAGTCGCACCGCCAAAGTTACTGCCACAACCAAAGACAACACCGCCGAATTGACCCTGACTCAAAACGGAGGCGAGTACATCATGATTAATCCTACCTCGATTCAAAGCAGCGAGGAAGGTGGAGACTACACCGTTGACGTAACCTCCAACTTTCAGTGGACGATTACAGATGTGCCTTCGTGGTTGTCGTTATCGGCCACAAGTGGAACAGGCAGCGAAACTGTCGTGGTGACGGTTTTGCCCATTGGCAGTGAGTATTCTGCTCATCGTACTGCTGAGTTGGTGTTTGGCAATGAACAGGTCCAAGCAGAGGCGGTTTTGACGGTCACTCAAGGCCCCGCACCTCAAACCCTCATCTTTGTCACTCCCAGCCAGCTTCAGATGGCTTGTGAGGGCGAAACCAAGACCGTAAACGTCGTTTGTGAGGGCGAGTGGACGGCTGAAGTTAGCGAAGATTGGGTGACGCTTGACTTGACCCAAGGCTCGGGCGACAAGACGGTTTCTATCTCGGTGAGTGAGAATCCTGTTTATGTGTCGCGACGCACAATGGCTTCCTTTAGGTCGTCGACGGGCGCTGTGGCTATCGTCAGTATCATCCAGGAAGCTTCGCCTGACCCGCATTTCTTGGATGTTACACCCACGAGTATCAGTTTCGGTAATGAAGGTGGCAATCGAGAAATCACTATCGGTTGCGACACCGATTGGAAGGCTGATGCCTCAGCTGATTGGCTGTCGTTGTCGGAAACCCTTGGCTCAGGAAACGCCACAGTCGTTCTCACGGCCGAACCCAACCTCTTGAATGAGGTGAGGTCGACGTCCGTTGTCGTTGCCTCCGACAATATCGAAAGGGAAATCACGGTGACTCAAGCTGCTGGAATGGAGCAACTGTATGTAACGCTCTCGCCTGATACCCTTTATGTGGCTTCCACGGGTGGATCTAGCAGCCTATCTCTGGCTTCCAATACCACTTGGATGCTTGAGGGGTCGAATATCGTTGCCTATCTGTCGCCCATGTCAGGCAACGGCGATGCCAACATTTCGACAATTATTGATGTCAATTCCGGCGAAGAACCTCGAATGGGTTATATTAGGGCCTCGCACAATGGCGAAGTCTTTGGCGAGGTGGTCATTGTCCAGGAAGGCAAACCCGACTTGCTGGAAACTGACATTACCGAAATGGAAGTCAGGGCAGAAGGAGGAGAGTTCACTTTCCATGTGACGTCAAATCAAAACTGGACGGTGTCTACCGATGTAGAGTGGATCAGATGCACTCCTGATAGTGGCTTCGGCAATAGCGATGTCACAGTTACAGTCGATGAGATGATGACCCTGCATCCGCGAACGGGAACCATTAGGGTGAAAGCCGCGTCGGGTAAGATTGTTACCGTCACGGTGAGCCAACAGCATTGATGGGAGATAATGCCAAAAAAGGAAGGAGGGCTTTGGCTCTCCTTCCTTTTTTGTGCTTGAGGGGGTTGATTAGAATCCGAAGCTGAACCAATACCAGAACTTGTTTTCCATCTCCTTCCAGGCTTGGCGCGTGGAGGCGGAGAAGTCGGAGGTGTACTGGTTGAGGAGTTCGGTGGCTTCTTTCGTCTTGCCGTCGGCAATCAAGGCTTTGGCCCTGTTTTCGAGGGCAGGAATCTCGTCGAAAGCCTTTTGCTCGAAACGGTTGGCAGTGCCAAGTAGCGTTTGCTTGGTGCGGCCCCATTGCACGGTGGCCAGCTTGTTGGCTTTGCGATAGTGCCAAATCCAGGCCTCGTCGCGGTAGCGGAGTTGCCCGCATTTGTCGAAGCCCTCGGGCAGGGTGGTGGATCCGGAGAAAATCGGGATGCGCGGGCTTTGGCCAGGGTTGTCGCAAGCCATCCAGCAGATGGCGCCGATTTCGTCGGGCATCCAGCTGCGGCATTGGATGATGTGGTGGTAGCTGCTCCAAGCCACGGCCACGGTGCGTTGGAAGTTGATGGTGCCAGGCGCTAGGTAATTGAGCGTGTTCATCATGGCGCTACCTACCCAAGGATTGGCTACGGGGCTGACGATGGTGTCGTTCACCACACCCTCGTCGGTGCGCTTCTTGCTGACCATCTTCACGTTGCGCGTCATGTCCATGTCGGTGCCTTCGTAGGTGCTGCGGAAGAGTTCCATCACCTTGCGCACATCGACGTTTTCGTCGGGTTTCACCGAGAAAGGCAGCTCGGGCATGTCGCGATTGAGGTTCAACGATGGCGCCAGCTGGCTGAGGATGAAAAACTCGCGGTCGCTATAGTTTTTGCCACCGCCATATTCGGCACGGAAGGCTTTCCAGAAGAAGAAGTCGCCCTTGCCGTCCCAGAGGCCGTATTTCTTCGCTACGGCTTCGCAGTTGTCGGAGCAGTAGAAGTCCTTGCTCTTGCGCTCCAGTTTGCCGATGCGGGCGATGTTGGCCGAAACGCCCACTTCGTCGTCGGGGATGCGCTTGGCTGCCCACACGCCGCCGATTTTGTCGGGACCCTCGCCGAGGATTTCCATCTGCCACACTTCGTTCTTGTCGGCGATGGTGATGCACTCGCCGCCATCGCCATAGCCGTATTCCTTGACGAGTTTTCCGATGAGTTGGATGGCGTCGCGGGCGTTGTCGCAACGCATCAGTGCCACGCGCTCCAGCTCTTCAATCATGAACATACCCTTCTTGTTGACCAGCGTGTCGGGACCCGAGAAGGTCGTTTCGCCGATGGCCAGTTGCTTCTCGTTGAGGCACGGATAGGCCGTGTTGAGATAGGCGTAGGTGTGGGCCACCTGTGGGATTTCGCCAGCGAGTTCCACGTTGCGGTTGTCGAAGGGATCTTCGGTGTGCATGGTGCCTTTGTAGACCTTGTGCATTTCGTCTTTTTCGTGGTCGGCGGCGGATTCCCAGCGCATCCAGGTGCGGTAGCGGCCGTCGCAGGTGTGTGAGGTGATGACGGAGCCGTCGGTAGAGGCTTTCTTGCCCACCATGATGCTCGTGCAGTTGGCGCCGACGAGGCGTTCGTTTTCGTCTTGAGCTGCCACATTCAAGCCTAAAAGCAGTAGGCTTGCCAAAAATAATGATTTGATTTTAAGCATGATAATAGTTTTTTTATGATTGTTTTCTGTGTTTGAAAGTCCAAAAATACGGAAAAAAGAATTGCCTTTGAAGAATTGTTTGTGGTTTTTGAAGGTTTTGGCTTGGTGTTTCAAAAAAAGAATTATTTTTGCTCTTCATAACAGACGAAACGACAGAATGAAGAAACTCCTTTTTCTCATAATAACGGGTTTTGCCTTTGGAACATCGGCTTTCGCCCAGAATTATGTCATTGATGTTTTGTATGGTGCCGACAGTGTCGCTTGCTCGCCAGTGATTCCCAAAGGGAAGAAATTCAAGAATAGGGAAGAAGAGATGACCGCGAAGCGGAAAAAGTATCTCCACGACGGCGAAACCGTAAAAGTGACTGCGGCTCCCACCGACTCGCTGCGGCTGCGCGACTTCATGACATACAAAGACGTGGAAATTACCATTGACGGCAAGAAATACACCACTGCCGCCAGAAACATCATTCTTGCCGACACCACGGGAACCGTTGCCGATGCCGTGAATGGAATGCTGAAAAACAAGCCATACCTGTTTGAACTCGACATGCACGGAAAGCACCGTTACCTTTTCAATTATCGAATCATTGTCGCAATGCTTGCAATAGGTCTCTTCGGCGCATTCCTCACAATAAAGACGAGCCGCATAGGATTCTTTTTCCTCATCGTCCCTTTGCTGTATTTCACATGGCTCACGCTGCATTGTGGGTGGGACGCTTATTGGTTCATCAACCCGAAGGCGTACACTTCAAAGTTCAAGATCTACCTTATCTTCATTTTGGCTGCCGCTTTCGCTGCGTTTGCGGTGAAAGCCGTTTGGGTTTTGTTTGACGACAGCGGGGGCACTGAACACCTTTTGGGACTGATAGCCGCACCTTTCCTGCTGCCAATCCTCTACATCACCGTATGGGGTGGCTTGTTGACTCAATGGGCTTTGTTGCTTGTGGCCTTTTTTGGATACGGCTACATTGTGAGTGTTCTTGACGGATCACTCTTTGCCCCAAGTGTAAAAACGCTCTCTTGGGAAGAAGAAAGAAGAATAAACCGTGAGGAAAAGGCGTATCGTGATTCTATAAGACGACAGCAAAAGGAGAAAGATGACTTTGCGAGGTGGATGAAATTTGGCGGGCCGAAATGATAATAGTTACAGGTTAATTGCCGATAGCTGAAAGCTGACGTTGGACCAGAATAATTCTTCGGCGATACCGTCGGCAAAGAGCATTTGCTCGTCGGTGAGGTAGAGGAATTCTCGTGTTTGCGAGAGGCGGCCTTGGGCGATGAGCGGCTGGGCTTGCCTTTCGCAATAGGCGGAAAATCGTTCGCCCATTTTGCGTTTCATCCATTTCAAGTCGATGCCCCAGTGTGTGCGCAGACGCAGCATGACGTATTCGTCGTATTGCTGCTCGGGAGTCAATCGTTCAATCTCTGAAACTGGATCTTGGACACGCTTTGCGTCATTGCGAGCGCAGCGAAGCAATCCAGAAAGCTCGTTGTTATTCTGGATTGCTTCGGTCGTGCCTCCCTCGCGATGACGTGAAACGGCAGTGAAAGCCTCACAATAATGTTCAACACTGGAAACATTCCATTGCCGCGAAGCGCCATCGAACGAATGTGCCGAAGGTCCGAAGCCGATGTAAGGTGTACCGAACCAATAGCTGGCGTTGTGTTTGGAGTGCATTCCGCGTTGACAGAAGTTGGAGATTTCGTAATGCATGAAGCCGTTTTCAGCTGCACGTCGGCAGAGGATGTCATAGTCGCGGAGGGCGTCTTCCTCATTGACTGGAGGCACCTTTCCTTGCTCGATTTGCTTGGTCAGGATGGAATTGGGTTCCATGGTGAGGGCGTAGGCCGAGAGGTGGGGGAGACCATAGGCAAAAAAGATGTCTAGGTTTTGGTTCCATTGTTCGGCATTGGAAGTGGTCAGACCATAAATCAAGTCGATGCTGATGTTGCTGAATCCAGCTTGTCGGGCCCAATCGAGGCATTGTCGGGCGTGGATGGCGTCGTGCTTGCGGCCCAAATATTTCAAGTCGTTGTCGAAAAAGCTCTGAATGCCGATGCTGAGGCGGTTGATGCCGATGTTGCGCAGGTTTTTAAGGTAGTCCAACGAAAGCGTGTCGGGATTGGCCTCAAGGGTGATTTCGGGATTTTCCGCGACAAGATAATGTATATTAATGAGGTGCAGCACATCCTGAATCTCGTTGGCACTGAGTAGGGAAGGTGTGCCTCCACCGAAATAAATCGTGCTGATGGTTTCACCGCGCAGATACTTTTTCCGAGCCACGATTTCCGTTTTCAGCGCCTCCAAAAACCTGTCTTTCAGTTTCAAGGAAGGTAGCGAATAGAAACCGCAGTAGCCGCATTTCGACTTGCAGAAGGGGATATGGATGTAGATGCCAGCCAAATCAGTTGTTAGTTATAAAAAGTTGGGAGCTGAATGGCTACAAGCTTTCAACTCCCAACTGCTAACTGTTAACTGTTAACTGTTAACTGCTAACTGAAATTAGTCTTTCTTGCTTTTTTCGCAGCCGCCAAGGCACTTGTAGGCGAGGCCAGCGAGACCGGCGCCGACGAGCGGGGCGACGATGAAGAGCCACAACTGACCCATGGCACTCCAGTTGCTGCAGTTGGAGAACAAGGCAACGCCGAGCGAACGGGCCGGGTTGACCGAAGTGTTGGTCAGCGGGATGCTGATGAGGTGGATGAGCACCAGGGTGAGACCGATGGCCAGACCACCGAACTTGCCATTGGCATGGCGGCTGTCGGTGACGCCGAGGATGACCATCAAGAACACGAAGGTGAGCAGGCATTCGGTGAGGAAAGCGCCACCCATGGAGACCTTCAGATAGTCAGCATTGCCGGTAGCGGCAGCGAAGTCGGAACCAAAACCGTTGGCAGCGAAAACACCAGTTTCGCCCAGGCCAGCAGCCTTCCAGATGCAGAGCAGCAAAGCACCAGCGATGATACCGCCAATGATTTGGGCAGCCCAGTAGCAAAGCATTTCTTTCAGCGTCATGCGGCCATTAGCCCAAACGCCAAAGCTGACGGCGGGGTTCAAATGAGCACCTGAGATGTGACCGATGCCATAGGCCATAGCCACTACGGTGAGACCGAAGGCAATGGCAACGCCAAGGAAACCAACGTGTCCGAAGAGAGCGGTACCGCAACCTCCGAAAACCAGAACGAACGTGCCGAACAATTCGGCAAAAAACTTGTTGCTTGTTTTCATAACTTTTTAAATTTTAGTTAGTTAGTAGATTAATTTGGTGGATTCAAAACATTGTGTCATGCTCAGATTGCTCTGATGTGACACTGCAAATGTACGAAATAATTGAAAAAAGACAATTTTTTTGTTGGAAAAATAGAAAAAGTCTATCTTTGCTGCCTAAAACTTTGAAGGACTATGACTAAACGTCTTAATATTTTGGTTCTGTTGCTTGTGCTGGCCTTGGGCAGCATCGCGCAGGAGCGCCATTCTTACCAATTTTCGTTGGGGGATTGCCTGAAGTTTGCCTTCGCCAATAGTTATGATCGTCAGTCGATGGAACTCACTTCGGAAAGCCTGGAGACCACCTACGAGCAGTCGAAACAACAACGTCTGCCCAATTTGAGTGCTTCGTTTGGCGAGAGCTTCTCGAACAAGGCCAATGGTTGGGGCGTTTCGGGTAACGTGGGAGTGGGATCATCGATAACGATTTACCAAGGCGGCAACATCAGCAACACCATCGAGCAAAACCGCCTCAACGTGGAAAAAAACAAGGTGCGGCTTGAACAGTACGACAACCAGTTGACCACCCAAATCCTGCAAAGTTTTCTCACCATCCTCGGTAATCAGGAGCTGCTGAAATACCAACTTGAAGTGCTCAATACCAGCCGCGAGCAACTGAAACAGGGGCAGGTGAAGCATATGGTAGGCACTATCCTCGAAAGCGATTTGCTGCTGCTTGAGGCTCAATACTATAGTGATTCCAACAACGTGGTTGACACGCGCATCAGCATTGAGAATGACCTACTCGACCTTAAGGTGCTGCTCTCCATGGAGCCGACAGACGATTTGGCTCTCGTCTCTCCCAATACCGACAACCTTGATGGCCTGCGGGAAACGTTGCCCTCTGAAGAGGAGGCCATCAGCCTGGCGATGGAATACCTGCCCGACTTGCGCTTGGGCGATTATGACATCCGCCTCGCCGAAAAGAGCGTCGATTTGGCCCGTGGCAACTATTTTCCGTCCATATCGGCCAATGCCAACGTAGGCATGGGCGTACTTTCTTTTGATAGCGAAGGCAACCAGCAATGGTACGGCAAGCCCTCCGAGTCGGTGGGCGTTTCGATGAGCGTTCCCATCTATAGCCGAGGCTCCACAAAGGCTAACGTCAAGAAGAGCCGTATTGCGTTGCAGCAAGCCCAACTCGACTACGAACAGTCTCAACTGACGGTTCGTCAGATGGTGGTGCAGGCCTATCGCAATGTCATTTCTGCCTTCAATGCCTACAAGGTCTCTCAGGTGCGGGAAAATGCCTATGGCAAGAGTTTTAATGCGTATAATATTCAGTATCAGCATGGTAGTATTACAACGGTGGAGCTGCTTCAGCAACAGAATAACTATTTGAATGCCCTCAACACCTACCTACAAAACAAATATTCCTTGGTGATGAAGCGCAAAATCTTAGACATTTATATGGGCAAACAAATTGAGTTATAGCCGTAGGACTGTCACACCGTGGCAGCCGAATCTTAAATATTGAGTTTTGAATCCAACAGATATGAAAAAGAAAAGAAGAATATGGCTGATGGTCCTGGGTGTCGTCGTGGTGGCATTCGCCATCCTGATGATTGTTAGAGTGACAAAATCAGCGAACAAGGAATTGGTCATCCGCACCCATGTGGTGGGAGAGTATACCGTGGAAAACACCGTCACAGCTACGGGTACCATCGAGCCTGTGGAAACCGTCGAAGTGGGTACACAGGTGTCGGGCAAGGTGGAAAAGATTTATGTGGATTTCAACGACGTCGTCAAGAAAGGCCAGCTGATGGCCGAACTCGACAAGCAAACCCTCAACCAAAGCCTGAGTCGAGCCAAGGCCAGTTTGACCTCGGCAGAGAGCCAGTTGAACTATGCCAAGTTGACCTACGAGCGTACCCAGCAACTTTATGAAGCCAATGCAGCCACGTTGGCAGCCTACCAAGACGCCCAAAACACCTACACGCAGGCGCAGATGAACAAGAAAAACGCCCAGGCCTCTTACGACCAAGCTCGTGTGGACTTGGGCTATGCCGAAATCTATTCGCCCATCGACGGCATCGTGCTCGACCGCGCTGTGGAGGTGGGTCAAACCGTGGCCGCCTCGTTCAGCACACCTACCTTGTTCACCTTGGCCAACGACTTGACCAAGATGCAGGTGGAAGCCGACGTCGACGAGGCCGACATCGGGCAGGTGAAAGAGGGGCAGAAGGTGACCTTCACCGTTGATGCCTACATGGACGACGTTTTCGACGGCACCGTGAACCAAATCCGAATGAAACCTACCACGACGAGCAACGTGGTGACCTACACCGTCATCATCGATGCGCCCAACCCCGACCAGAAGCTTTTCCCTGGCATGACCGCCAGCGTGACTATCGTCACGGAGGAGCAGACGGGTTTGGCCGTGCCTGCCGAAGCTTTCAACTTCACGCCCGACGAACAAGTGCTGAAGGCTTTGCGCAAGCCTGAACCTCCCCAAGGCGGGAAGCCTGAAGGCGAGCATCCCTCAAGAGAAGAAGGCGAAGCCGTGGCTTCGAGCCGCTCGATGGTGTGGCTGAAGAATGGCGACCAAATGATGCCGCGTCCCGTCAAGACGGGTATGAGCGACGGTGCATACAAGATTATCGAACAAGGAGTGCAGGCTGGCGACTCGGTGGTGCTTTCGGCCCAGTTTGTCGTGAAGGAAAAAGCCAAGAAGACGGGCGAGAATCCCTTCATGCCAGGTCCTCCCGGAAGAAACCGTAACAACAGTAGCCAGCAGAAGAAATAAAGCGTTTCCGTCATGGGTGAGAAGAATTCTATCATTAAGGTCGAGAACCTCAAACGGACGTTTGTCGTCGGCAGTGAAGAGGTGCACGCACTGAAAGGCGTCTCGTTCGACATCTTCCAGGGCGAGTTCGTGAGCATCATGGGCTCGTCGGGCAGCGGCAAGTCGACTTTGCTGAACATCCTCGGTTGCCTCGACCAACCCACCTCGGGTGAGTATCTCATTGATGGCATCTCCGTGCGCGAACGCACGAAGAACGAGCTGTCGGACATCCGTAACCGCAAGATTGGTTTCGTGTTCCAGTCCTACAACCTTTTGCCGCGCACTTCGGCCTTGGAGAATGTGGAATTGCCTTTGGTTTACAACCCTGACGTGTCGCATCGTGAACGTCACGAAAAGGCGCAACACGCCTTGGAACTCGTCGGATTGAAAGACCGCATGGGGCACATGCCCAACCAACTCTCAGGCGGCCAGCAGCAGCGTGTGGCCATTGCCCGCGCCTTGGTCAACGACCCTGTGATTGTTTTGGCCGACGAAGCCACGGGTAACCTCGACACACGCACTTCTTACGAAATCATGAGCCTTTTCCAAAGCCTGCACGAGCAGGGGAAGACCATCGCTTTCGTTACGCACGAATCTGATATTGCAGTATTTACGAGCCGGACTGTTTTCCTCCGCGATGGTCACATCCTTCGTGACGAACCCGTGGAAACCAAATCGGCGGCCGAAGCCTTAGCCGCCCTGCCCGTTGATAACGACTACTAACCCAAACTTCAACCTCCTAAATATTGTGGACATACTGAACCTCATAAGAATATCAGCGAAGGCCCTGTTGCGCAACAAGACGCGCTCGGCCCTTTCCATGCTCGGCATCGTGATTGGCATTGCCGCCGTCATCGCAGTGGTCAATTTGGGTGAAGGCCTGAAGCAAAGCACGGCCAACCAACTCTCCGACATGGGCACCAACCTCATCATGGTGATGCGTGCCAATCAAAGGCGAGGCGGCGTGAGCATGGGCTCCAGCAGTGTGCAGTCGCTCAAGGTGCGCGACTGCGAACTGATTGAAAAAGGGGCAAAAAATGTCACGATGGTCAGCCCCGTGGTCAACAGCGCGGGACAGCTGGTGAACGGCTCCAAGAACTGGTCGGGCACGGTGTATGGCGGTTCGTCCGACTATCTGGAAATCAGGAAATACGAAATCGCGACGGGTGTCAATTTTACCGATGAGGACGTGAAGAAATACGCCAAAGTCGGCTTGATTGGCCAAACCATCGTCAAAGAGCTGTTTGACGACGACGAGGATCCCATCGGCAAGACCATCCGCATCGGCAACATGCCTTTCAAGGTCATCGGGACGCTGAAGGAGAAAGGCCAGAACAGCATGGGCATGGACCAGGATGACCTCGTGGTGATGCCTTATTCGACGGTGCAGAAACGCATGTTGGGCGTCGACTATATCCAGCAGATTGTATGTTCGGCAGCTTCCGAGAATGTGGCCGAGGCTGCCGTGGCCGAGATAGAGAACATCCTTCGGGCTTCGCACAAGATTCCAGAGGGAGGCGAAGACGACTTCGACGTGCGCACCCAGCAGGAGATGCTCGAAATGATGACCTCAATGACGGGCATGATTACAACGGTTCTGGTGGCCATCGCCTTGATTTCGCTGCTCGTTGGTGTCATCGGCATCATGAACATCATGTACGTGACGGTGACCGAGCGCACCAAGGAAATCGGTTTGCGCATGTCGATCGGCGCGAAGAATGCCGCCATCTTGATGCAGTTCCTCACCGAGAGCATGATTTTGAGCCTCATTGGTGGCGTTTTGGGCTTGCTGTTGGGTTTGTTGCTGTCTTATATGGTTTCCATGGCCATGTCGTTGCCCTATGTTGTCAACGTGTTGTGGATGGTCATTTCGTTTGTCTCGTGCGCCATCTTGGGTCTCATCGCCGGATTCTTCCCCGCTTTGAAGGCTTCTCGCACCGATCCGATTAATGCTTTGAGATACGAATAAATAAATGGAGAGATGATGAACGCGAATAAGAGCACCGATGTCGACCAATACCTGTCAGTGAAGCGCATTGTGCTTCTCTCGTTCGCCATTACCGCTTCTTTCTATGTCCTTTGGACTTTTATCCATTATTTCGGTCGACCGAATTTTACCAATCCCGATCTGCCCAGTCCGCCAGGCTTGGGTGTTACCTTGTTGCTGAACATCCCGCTCACGTTCATCCTTGTTTTCGTCGTGTTTCTTTACAACCGCAAAATCATGTCCGTCCGGTTCAAATGGCAGCGTGACGAAGTGGTTGCGATTGTCTTGGGCTCGTTTCTTATTGCTTTGGTCATGAGTAGTTTGATTACCATTTTGCAGTTGAAGATATGGCCCAATCCTCCAGGCCCGCCCAAAACCACTTTCAATCGGGTGATGCATGGCTGGCTAGGCGATTTGCCGTTGATGGCCATGGCCCTGCTGACGAGCTATCTGTTGCGCTCGCTCTATCAGGAAAAGACCGTCGCCGTTGAGAACGCGTCGTTGCGGGCCGAGAACATCAGGACGCGCTACGAGGCCTTGAAGAACCAGATCGACCCTCATTTCCTTTTCAATTCGTTGAATACCCTGAAGACCCTTATTGGCGATGACGCCCAAAAAGCCGAGGATTTTGTGCAGCAGCTTTCGTCGGTGTTGCGTTACACCTTGCAGAACAAGGAAGTCGCCACCCTTGCCGAGGAGATTGACTGCGTGAGGGCTTATTGCATCATGATGAAGATACGCTATGGCGACAATCTGGTATTTGACCATCATATCGACCACGGGCGTTACGACCATTATCTGGTTTTGCCGCTTTCCGTACAGGGATTGATGGAGAACGCCATCAAGCACAATGTCATCTCGTCGAAGCTGCCATTGACGGTCAGCGTTTCCACAGATGACGACAACCGCTTGATTATCATTAATAAAATACAGCCGAAAATCGAGAAGGAAGAAGGAAGCGGCATCGGATTGGCCAATCTTTTGGAACGTTATCGCCTGAAATGGAACGAAAATGTGGAAATTTTTGACGACGGAATGATTTTTAAAGTAACTTTGCCACTCAAAGAAAACGAAAATAAACAATGAAAGTACTGATTATTGAAGACGAGGTTTTGGCCGCGAAGGCCTTGAAGAAACTGCTGAAGGAAGTTGAACCCGAGGTCGAGGTCATGGCCGTCCTTGAGACCATCGAGGAAACCGTGGAATGGTTGGGAAAACACTCCACGCCCGACCTTGTGTTTATGGACATCCATTTGGCTGACGGCTCTTCGTTCACCATTTTCGATCAGGTCAACATTACGTGTCCTGTCATATTCACCACGGCTTACGACGAGTATGCCCTCAAGGCGTTTGAGGTGAACAGCATCGACTATCTGCTGAAGCCTATCACCAAGGAAGCCTTGCAACACGCCATGAAGAAGTATCACAACCTGGTGGACAAGCAATTCGATTCCCGGAAGTTGGATGCTTTGCTAACCCAATTGGGGGCAAGGAAGAAATTCAAGAACTGCTTCCTGCTGCCCGAACGCGACAAGTTGGTGCCGCTGCCCGTGAGCAACATAGCCTATGTCTATATCGACACCAAGACGGTAAAAATCGTGTCGCTCGAGCTGAAGACCTATTATATCAGCCAGACCTTGGACGACCTGATGGCCCAGCTCGACCCGTCGGTGTTTTTCCGCGCCAACCGTCAGTTCATCATCTCGCGGCAGGCCGTCAAAGACGTTTCGGTGTGGTTTGGCAATAAGTTGGCCATCAATCTCATCGTCGAGACACTGGAGAAGATCATCGTCAGCAAGGCCCGTGTGGCCGAGTTCAAGCACTGGTTTTCGAACTGAGGCAGACTGTGACGGGCCGAAACGGTTGCTTTGTGTATCTTGTAAGCACTTGATACAATGCTTTTTAAGTAATGTGACGAAAAAAGTTGATAAAATTTGTCCATCGTATTGAAAAAGTGTGTACTTTTGCACCCACAAAACGATGCTTCCGTAGCTCAGTTGGTAGAGCACCTGACTCTTAATCAGGGTGTCCAGGGTTCGACCCCCTGCGGGAGTACGACAATTCCAAATCCCTAACTCTGAAAAATCAACGAGTTAGGGATTTTTCTTTCCCCAAAGTCCTCCTCCCGTGTCAACCACGTGTCAACCGAATTTTCAGAATTCGACTTCCTTGAAGTTCTTGTCTCGTTTATTGAACAACAAGAAAATCGGCAAGCTTGCTCTGCGAGTCAAAAGTGAGTATTAACATCAAACGCCATCCATCTCACTTATCCAAACCCCTGTCTGGAAACATCGAGTCAAACAGTCGCATCCGCCTGTAAAACTCCTCGTCCATGGCCGTCGTATCGATTGGAGCCAGCATGTGTATTTCCGTCTGTGAGAAGGTTTGGAAGAATTCGCTCTACGAAGAGCCCTTTTTCTTTCCGATTATTGTCCTTCGCCTCCCCGTCAACACCTCAAACCAACTCTTCTCCGTAACCACCGCCCTCGCTTCCAACTCATCCCCTATGGTTATCTCGTCATTATCGCTTGTCCTGATTCTCACCTCGTATTTTCCGTTGACTCGTTTTTCCGAAACAACAACGACTTCCCCTTCGACCGACTCGCCCATCACCACAATGGAAACAGGCATTCCCTCTTTTAGCAATCCTGCTTGTTTCGCTTCCATGGTCGCCACACCCTCCATCTTGGATTGTGCTGGGTCGAACCTCACGCCAAAGCTCACCGTTTCCTTATAAGGGATCAGCATCGAGACCACCAAAATGGCCGTCAGCACCAACCCGATGACGGCAATGCCGTAACGATCCACAGCTGGCGGTATCTTGCCCACAATGCTCCTAACCTTTTCGCTTCGCAACTCTATGTTTCTTTCTTCTGCCACAATATCATTCAATTACCAAGTTCCAACTGGTTTCTCACCAATTCAAAATACCTTCCTTTCAGTGCCGTCAACTCGGCATGGATGCCTTGCTCGACAATTTTTCCATGCTCCAGCACAACAATGTTGTCGGCATTCTTAACCGTACTCAGCCGATGCGCCACAATCACCACCGTCTTTCCTTTGTAGAACTCATTCAAGTTCTCCACAATGGCCCGTTCGTTGTTCGCATCAAGGGCGTTGGTGGCCTCGTCAAAGAACAGGAATTGCGGATTCTTATACACCGCTCGGGCAATCAATATCCGCTGCCGTTGCCCTTGGCTAAGGCTTTGCCCGTCCTGTCCTATCATGGTATTGTAACCCAATGGCAACGATTCCACATAGTCGGCGATGTTGGCGATACGGGCGGCATGGCGCAAACGCTCCATGTCAATCTCATCATCCGTAACGGCGATGTTACGGGCGATGCTGTCCGAAAACACATAGCCGTCCTGCATCACGGCACCACAGACGCTTCGCCACCATACGAGATTGAACCGTTCCATGTGCTCGCCGCCAACTGTGATTTGTCCCTCATTAGGGGAATAATAACCCAAAAGCAACTTGACCAAGGTCGTCTTCCCGCTGCCGCTTGCCCCTACGATGGCTGTCACCTTGCCTTGGGGAATCTTCAGGCTGATGCCGCCCAATACATAATTGGGCAAAGCCCCGTCGTATTTGAAGCATAGGTTCTCTATAGTGATATCGTTATTCGCAATAGTGCTGACCGTCCTGTTTTCATTCTCTTCGTTCTTCCTCGTGTGGATTTCGTTCATGCGCTCCAAAGCGATACCGACGTCTTGCCATTGATATACGAATCCCACCAACTGCTCCACGGGACTGTTGAGCTGCCCGATGATGTACTGCACAGCCAGCATCATGCCCAAGGTCATCTCACCATGGATGACGGCGGCGGCGGCCAACACCGTGGTCACAGGATGTTTTTCAGTTCGTTGATGCAGATGCCACCCGCCTCCTGGTTCTGCTGTAGGCTCAGAGCTTTCATGTTCACGTCAAACAAATCAGCCTGAGCATCCTCCCATTGCCAACGCTTGCGTTGCTCGCAGCCCTGAAGCTTGATTTCCTGCATCCCGTTGATGAGTTGGAGCACTATGTTGCGACTGACAGCCTGCTTCTCGAAATATTGGTAGTCGAGCAACCGCCGACGTTTCAGGAACAGCAGTACCCAAAGGCCGTAAACGATGCTTCCGGCAAGAAACACAAGGAAAATGTTCAGGTTATATACCAGCAGCACCACGCCAAATACGATGAAGCTAAACACCGAAAACACCACATTCAGCGTCTGCACCGTCAGGAAACGCTCGATGCGCCCATGGTCTTCAATGCGTTGGAGCAGGTCGCCCACCAGCTTGGTGTCGAAGAACTTCATGGGCAGCTTCATCAGTTTGATGAAGAAATCAGAAACCAAAGAGATGTTGATGCGTGTGCCGATGTGAAGCAGAATCCTTCGTCGGATGAAGTCGATGGCCGTGCGGCTCAGCAACAGCATGAGTTGGGCAATAAGCACCGTCCACACAAAACCAATGTCCTTGTTGCCTATGCCCGTATCGACCATGGCCTGCGTAAGGAAGGGAAAGACCAGCTGAAGCAAACTGCCAAGCAGCAATCCAAGGATGAGTTGTGTGAAATAACGCTTGTATTTCACAAAGTAACCCGAAAGAAAATTCAGTTTGTTGCTCTCTATCGATATCTCTCCCTCGTTTTCATAAAAGAGTCGGGTCGGCTCCATCAGCAGAGCCACGCCTTTGTCCTCTCCCTTTGTGCTGGTGCTAATCCAGTGATTGCAGAACGCTTCACGAGTATAGGTAATCAACCCTTTCCCAGGGTCGGCCACAAACACCTTCTTTCTCCGTATCTTGTAAACCACCACGAAATGGTTCTGGTTCCAATGGACGATGCAGGGTAAAGGTGCTTTTTCTTTCAAGTCTTCATAGGTAAGTTTGCCACCTACTGTCCGTATCCCTATCTTCTCCGCCGCCCGGCTGATGCCTAACAGCGACACTCCCTCACGTCCGATAAAAGTTTCCTCACGTAGTGTGTCAAGCGAATAATGCCGTCCGTAATACTCAGCCACCATCTTCAGGCAAGCCGGGCCACAGTTCATAGCATCGGGTTGTTGGACAAAAGTGAAGCGTTTCACCTTGTTAATTTTGCCTTTCCAATCTTCCCCTTTCTTCGTCGCCTACCGTGCGCGAGCGGAAGAACTTCTTCGATTTTCCGAACTTGTAGCTTGCTGAGAGCGTAACGCCTCTAATGTCAGAGTAAAAATAGGTGTAGCGCTCGCCCCTCAGAAGGCTTTGTTGCTTTGCAGCGTTGGTGCCGAGGATGTCGTTGAAGCTTAAGGTGATGTCAAGCGCGTTGTTGAGTAGCTTCTTGTTGACCTGAGCATAGATCATGTAGGAGTCTTTGTTGACCACAGTGCCGCTTGAGTGGGTGGACGAAACTTGGAAGTTGAGGCTGATTCTCCATTGCTTGGGCAGCGAGAACGTGTTGACGACCATCCCTGTGAGTTGGGGTTTGTCGTTGATAATGGTGATGCCTTCGGACTCGAAGGTGTAGCATCGTTGCGAATAGGCTGCTTCAACATATAGGAACCACCAGGAAGTAGGATTGAGGTTGGCGTATGTGGATGCGAAAAAACTATTGGTAGGGTTGCCGTTGTACCACCGACCTTCAAGAATGTTGGGATTTTCGCTTCCCGATTGGATCTCTTGCATGATGGGTTTGATGATGCGGTTGTAATAGAAACTGAAGCCGATGCTGTGTGGTAGATTCACTGACAGGGAGATATTGTGCGTGAACGAGTTGGTTAGGTTGGGATTTCCATGGTTGTTGGAAAGCGAGTCGATAGAGAGTGTGGGGTCGAGGGCGGAGAAAGAGGGCCGTGCTACAGTCTTAGAATAGGATACCCTGATGCTGTAAGAAGGCGCAGGCTTGAATAACAGGTTCACTCGCGGATAGAGGCCTATCTCGGTGAAGTCGAACTTCGGCTTTCCGTTCTCGCTGTTCGATCGGTGCATACGCTCTGCACGCAGTCCGGCCATGAGCGACCATTTTTCCGACAATGTCAGAAAAGCCTCGGCATAGCCTGCGAGGTTGCGTTCGTCGGTGCTGTAGGTGTTCGCGTAGTCCATCGAACCGCTGATTTTTGTCTCCTGATTGCCCAAAATTGCAGAGTATCTTGAGCCTGCATTGAGCGTCAGATTGTTGCCGATGGGAAGGGTGTAGTCGATTTTTCCAATATAGACATCGTTGATGCCGTTGTTTCGGTTGGAGTTCAGCACATAGTCAAGGTAGCTTGCACCGACAGGAGCGTTCCTGAACGTGTCGCAACCGTCGAAGTCGGCGTGGGTGTAGTCGAAAGTGGCACTTAGTTTCTGGCCTTTTGTGTCGATATTCCAGTTGTAGTACAGGGTGCTTACGTAATCGTTGCCTTTCCCTTGCGAACCGCTCAAGACGTTGAAGTCGTATGTGTTGGGAGTTTCATTGCTCACCAGCTTGTCAATAGAGCCGTTAGAGGCCGAGAAATAGGCATTGCCTTGCCATCCCACGACGTGGTTCTTGGCTATGGCGTACTCGAGTCCGGAACGTACGTTGTGGGTGTTGCTGTGTGTGTAGTCTTCAAGATAATCGAAATTGATAAGGTATCCATCGGCACCGTAATAGTGGTTGTGCTGTTTGGGATGACTTCTTGAATCGATGAACTGGTAGTATAGGTTCGCGGAGAGTTTGTTTTTTTGGAGGTTGATGTCGGCGAAGGCTTGCCCACTCCAATCTCTCCTCCTTGACAGTCTTCCACCGACCCTGACGTTGTAGAAGTCATTGCGCCTGATGGTGGTAATCCTGATGACCGAGTTGGCATCGGCTTCATATTTTGCGGATGGCATGTCGATGACATCGACCGACTTGATGAATTGAGGGTCGAGGCTTTCCACTTCCGCAAAGGAATGCACCCTATGATTGTTGATATAAATGATAGGGGTGCCTCTGCCCAACACGGAAATGTCGCCGAGCGGGCTCACCAGCACACCAGGTGTCAGCCTCAACATTTCAAGGCCGTCTGACGTGTTGGCTAATAGCGAGTTCTCAACACTGACTACAATGCGGTCGGGGAGGCTGGTGATGGTGGGTTTTTGCGCTATGATGCTCACCTCTTTTCAGCATGGCCTCCCCTTTTTCCATGACAAGGTCGCCCAAGTAGCCTTTGGGATAGTTTATCCATCGTGTTTCATATCCCACAAAACTCACTTTCAGCAGTTCGCCCGGGCTCTTGATTTGGAAACAGCCCGTCGTGTCGCTCATCATGCCTTCCACCATTGCGGTGTCGGGCAGACTGTAGGCTACCACCGTCGCAAACGGCAGTGACTTGCCTGTCTCATCGATGATACGGCCACTGATGCTTTGTCCGTGTACGGCCAGCGACAGAATAGACCCTGTCGCTAGCAATATCATTTTTAGGAATAAATTATTGCCTTTCATGTCTTTTTTCGTTTTTCTTGGTTTCGTAGTGTATTTCGAGATTGCGTTCGAGATCGTTTTTCAAGGGAGGGCACAGGTCAGTGGCGAGGCCGTCCTTGTCGCGGCGCAGGCGACGTATGGTGCAGCCGCCATCGCAGACGGGCATCAACATGCATTGGCGGCATTCTGGGTCGTCGTACATGCTGCTTCCCACCATATAGTCGGCCAAAAGCGGCTCATTGAGGGTCGTTATTCCCATGACGGTTCCGATGGCGCGTTGTTTGTCGCCTACATCCACCCAGCATTTGTAAAGCTCGCCTTCGGCACCGACCACATAGGAATTAATGGCCGTGGCACAGCAACCACCTTTCTTTAGTTTTGGGTAAAACCCTGACATATAGACACCTTTGTTGTACATATCATAGAAGAAGTCGCTTACCTTTTGGCGGTCGAGCAGCACGCAATTTTGCCGGTAGTCAGTGATGAAACCTGGATAAGGGTTGATGTTAGGGTAGCGTTGGCGAAGGATGGCGATGTCGGCACAAACCTTCTCGAACTCGCCGATGTTGCCAGGGCTGACGTGGATGCGCAGGTTGACTTGGGTTTCAGGAAAGGCGGCAGCAAAAGCCTCCATGTTGCGCACTATGGTGTCATAGGTGCCGATATCGGGCTTGTGGTAAAGCCTCAAGCGATTGTGTACATCGCGTGTGCCGTCGAGGGTGAACTGCACGTCGCGCACGGGGTGTTGCCTGCCTGTACTTTCCTTTAATTCTATTGGCACAGGACGTCCATCTTTCTCATTTCCTTTTCCTACCTACTGTACTATTTGCATAGCAGACCGCTCCCGAAAGGATCAAGCAGAGCATCAGAATCATTTGTTTTAATTCAATCATAGTTTTGTGATTTTCATAGTTTTGTGATTTTAGGGTTTGTATTTTTCGCTTAAGCTTTTCGACGGCAAAAGTAGACTATTAAAAAATCACAGCGCACAAAACCATGCTGG